>NZ_JBNPTO010000020.1:0-127975 GCF_051167715.1 Bradyrhizobium sp. HKCCYLS20291
GCACGGTCATCCTGCGGCTGTCACAATCTTCGCCATCAATGAGCCCAAAAACTCAATTGGCTCACGGGCTCTACGGCCTACCATGGCAGGGGCGACGGCCGGACGATCCAGCCGTCACCATAGCGCACCAGAAACGCCTTGCAGTCGTCTACCGGGCACTTGTGCGCGCCGTCGACGGGAAACACCTGCATCGCGACATGATCATTGTCGACCCAGCGCTCGAATCTCCACTCCCGCGGCAGATTCGGCGGCGGAGATTCCCACTGTAAGGACAGCTCGCCATTCATGGCAGAGCCGATCGATAACGCGTGCTCGCCGCCATAGGCCTCGTCATTGTCGATCGCGACGAAGCGGGAGCCATCCGGCGTGAAGTAGGGAATGCCTCGCAGCCCCAGCGTCGCGCCGGTGCGCGCGCTGAGCAGCTCCACGCTGCTGCCTTCATAGTAGAAAATGCCGATCGCGTAGACCCGCGACTCCGGATGATAGCCAATCAGGATGTAGCTGATGCAATGCTGCGCGTCGTCGCTGTCGCATGCCTTCTGATCGTTCTTGTAGGTCTTCGGCTTGCCGTTCTCGAGCCGGATGGTGAGCACCTCGCCCTTGCGGCTGACACGGCCGCGCAGCTCGCGCAGGCAGGCTGCCTCCTTGTCTCCCCATTTTTACTCGCCGATCGTGCCGCAGCTCGCAGGCGCTGGAGCTGCGCCGCCCTGCGCGGCGGCATGGCCGGTCGAAAGCGTCAGCACCACCAGCAACAGGATCAGGGCTCGACAGGTCATCTGACGCTCACGCGCATCTACACCGACGACAAAGAGTCAGATCACAAAGCATCCTGGTTCAATGCGCGCCTTTGGCCACTCTTACGGACTCGCAAGCATGACTTAGACCGAAGCCGTCGCCAAGCCTACCGCCGTCGTCCCTGAGAACGCAGGGCCCTGCAACTACCGCTGGTTGTTGTTGCGATCGATGTCGGCCACCTGCCCAACCGAGAGATCACGCGGTATGGGTCCCGGCTCAAGGCCGGGACGACACCGTTTTTGAGACAGCGGGCTCGCCAAACGTGCAACACGCTCAAACGCCGGCAGCAAGCTAACATTGCGATCGCATGAACGCCTTCGCGCTTGAATGACATCACCCGATCGCCACGCCGCCGCCGATCGTGCGGTTCAGCACCTGCGTGGTGCGCTCGATGCGTTCGGCGGCGGCGTTCAGGGCCTTGGCGACGGCGACCTGGGTGGCGCGGGCGCGGTCGGCGGACTGGCTGCGGACGTTGCGCAGGCTGTCGAGCTCCTGCTCCAGCATCTGCACGCGCTGGTTGGCGTCGATCAGTTCGTCGCAGACGGTGAGCGCGGCCATCACGGTGAGCCTGGCATCACCGATCTCGCCGAACTTGCCGCGCAGATTGGTGATGCGCGTCTCCAGATTCTCGGCGAGCTTCAGCAGCCTGAGCTCCTGGCCCTCCTCGCAGGCCATACGATATTGGCGGCCGTTGATGGTGACGTTGATGTGGCTCATTCGTCATCCTCGTCGTCGTCATGCTCGTCGTCTTCAGCATCACCTTCCGCACCGTCCTGCTCGCCGCCATTGAGCACGGCGCGGATGGTGCCGATCGCGGCATCGAGGCGTTCGGCGATCTCGCGATTGGTGCGCTCGAGCCGGCGCGTCTTCATCAGCGAACCGTCGAGCTCGTCGGCGAGGCGCGAGCGGTCGGCGCCGAGCGCCTGGATCCGCGTCGCCAGTTCGTCCTCGTCACGATCCGCCTCGCGCCGCCGCTCGACCGCGCTCTCCAGCGCGTCGAGCGCCGTCATGAGTCGCCGCGTCGCCGCCTCCAGATCGGCAGCGCCGGGTTCCACCTGACCGGCTAGATTGGCAGGGTGATCGTTCATGATGCGGATGCGAGGCCCTTCCACCGCCCCCGGAGATGCGACAAAAGCCGCTGTCCGGCAAGCGTTTATGGGCAAAATCTTACGTGTTGGGCGAGCCGAGTGCAACGCTTGGCCGAAACTATGCACTACTAAGCAACTTTTGGGCGTCTGGAGGCGTTGCATTGCCTTTGATTCCCGGAACCGAGGTGCTAATCAGCCCGCAAAATCCCGGTCCGCCAGCCCAGAACCGGCGGCTTCCCCAGTCAGCAGCACTTCACGTTTGGACGGATTCCAGCATGACGCAGGTCGAACATTCCCGCATGGCCAATGCCATCCGCGCGCTCGCAATGGATGCCGTCGAGAAGGCGAAATCGGGCCATCCCGGCCTGCCGATGGGCGCCGCCGACGTCGCCACGGTGCTGTTCACCCGCGTGCTGAAATACGATGCCGCAGCGCCCGCCTGGCCGGACCGCGACCGCTTCGTGCTGTCGGCCGGCCACGGCTCGATGCTGCTCTATGCGCTTTTGTATTTGACCGGCAACGAGGAGATGACGCTCGACCAGATCAAGCGCTTCCGCCAGGTCGATTCGCTGACCCCCGGCCATCCGGAGAATTTCCGCACCAAGGGCATCGAGACCACCACCGGCCCGCTCGGCCAGGGCATCTCGACCGCGGTCGGCATGGCGCTGGCCGAGAAGATGCTGCAGGCGGAGTACGGCAAGAAGATCGTCGACCACCACACCTACGTGCTGGCCTCCGACGGCGACCTGATGGAGGGCATCTCCCAGGAAGCGATCGCGATGGCCGGGCACTGGAAGCTCAACAAGCTGATCGTGCTGTGGGACGACAACGGCATCTCGATCGACGGCCCGCTGTCGATCGCCGACTCGGTCGACCAGGTGAAGCGCTTCAAGTCGGCCGGCTGGGCCGCCGAGCTGATCGACGGCCATGACCCGGAGGCGATCGCCGCGGCGGTCGCCCGCGCGCAGAAATCCTCCAGGCCGTCGCTGATCGCCTGCAAGACCACGATCGGCTACGGCGCGCCGACCAAGGCCGGCACCTCCAAGGTGCATGGCGAGGCGCTCGGCGCCGAGGAGCTGAAGGGCGCCAAGGAGAAGCTCGGCCTCTCGCAGGAGCCGTTCTCTGTGCCCGATGACGTGCTTGCCGCCTGGCGCGAGGCCGGCCGCCGTGGCGCGGCCGCGCGTGCCGAATGGGAGACGCGGCTCGGCGAAATGGGCCCGCGCAAACGGGCGGAGTTCGAACGCCGCCTGCGCCATGAGCGTCCCGCGGCGCTTTCGAAGGCGCTGAAGGATCACAAGAAGGCGCTGCTGGAAAACCCGCTCAACATCGCCACCCGCAAGTCGTCGGAGGCCGCGATCGAGGTGATCGCCGCGGCGATGCCGTTCGAGTTCGTGGCTGGCTCCGCCGACCTCACCGGCTCCAACAACAACAAGGCGAAGTCGGCCACCTCGTTCTCGGCCAAGACGCCGAAGGGCCGCTTCATCCATTACGGCATCCGCGAGCACGGCATGGCGGCGTGCATGAACGGCATCTTCCTGCATGGCGGCTTCGCGCCGAACGGCGCCACCTTCCTGGTGTTCTCGGACTACGCGCGCGGCGCGATGCGGCTGTCGGCCTTGATGGGCGCCGGCGTGGTCTACGTGATGACCCACGACTCCATCGGCCTCGGCGAGGATGGCCCGACGCACCAGCCGGTCGAGCATCTCGCGGCGCTGCGCGCGATCCCGAACATGCGCGTGTTCCGCCCGGCCGATGCGGTCGAGACCGCGGAGTGCTGGGAGCTGGCGCTCAACCGCACCAACGGCCCGACCGTGCTGGCGCTGACGCGGCAGAACCTGCCGCAGCTGCGCACCTCGGCACCATCGGACAATCCCTGCAGCAAGGGCGGCTATGAGCTGGTCGCAGCCCAAGGCGAGGCCAAGGTGTCGCTGTTCGCGACCGGCTCCGAGGTCGAGATCGCGGTCGCCGCGCAGAAGCAGCTCGCCGAGCGCGGCATCGCCGCGCGCGTCGTCTCGGTGCCCTCGCTCGAGCTGCTGCTGGAGCAGCCGGCCGAGGCCAAGGCGAAGATCATCGGCCACGCGCCGGTCAAGATCGCCATCGAGGCCGCGGTGCGTTGGGGCTGGGACGCCGTGATCGGCCAGGACGGCATCTTCGTCGGTATGCACTCGTTCGGCGAGAGCGGCCCGGCCAAGGAGCTCTACAAGCATTTCGGCATCACCGCCGAAGCCGCGGTGGACGCGGCCGTTAAGCGGCTGGGCTGAGCGTTCTGCCTCAGCGGCTGCATCGTCAGCCTCAGATCTCGACCCTCATGGTGAGAGGCGCGCAGCGCCGTCTCGAACCGTGAGGCCAGAGTTCGGGCCTCGCCCTTCGAGACGCCCGCCTGCGGCGGGCTCCTCAGGGTGAGGAGCGGCATTGACTATGACGCGCCGAGAAGTGGACAATACGAGAACAGGCGCGGCTTGACGCGCCGGTTCGCCTGACCTTCGGAAGCTTCCGCACAGCCCATGCCCTCAGCCCCCAACGCCACGACCGATACGGCCGATCGCGCGCTGGCGGTGCTGCATTCCGTATTCGGGCTACCGGGCTTCCGCGGCGCGCAGGAGAAGGTGGTCCGGCATGTCGCCGAGGGCGGCAATTGCTTGGTGCTGATGCCGACGGGCGGCGGCAAGTCGCTGTGCTATCAGCTGCCGGCGCTGCTGCGCAAAGGCTGCGGCATCGTGGTGTCGCCGCTGATCGCGCTGATGCGCGACCAGGTCGCCGGCCTGATCGAGGCTGGCGTCAATGCCGCGGTGCTGAACTCCACATTGTCGCGCGAGGAAGCTGACGAGGTCGAACGACGCTTGATCGTCGGCGATCTCGATCTGCTCTACGTCGCGCCCGAACGGCTGGTGACGCCGCGCTGCCTGTCGCTCTTGGAGCGCGCTGATATCGCGCTGTTCGCGATCGACGAGGCGCATTGTGTGTCGCAATGGGGGCACGATTTCAGGCCTGAATATATCGGCCTCTCGATCATTGCCGAGCGCTTCCCCGACGTGCCGCGCATCGCGCTGACCGCGACCGCCGACGAGCTGACCCGCAAGGAGATCGCCGAGCGGCTCAGCCTGACCGACGCGCCGCAATTCGTCGCGAGCTTCGACCGTCCCAACATCCGCTATGAGATCGTCGACAAGCACAACGGCCCCGCGCAGCTCAAGGCCTTCATCAAGGAGCGCCATGCGGGCGACGCCGGCGTCGTCTACTGCCTGTCGCGCGCCAAGGTCGAGGACACCGCGGCGGCGCTGAACGAGGCCGGCATCACAGCGATCCCCTATCACGCCGGACTCGACCCGGGCGTGCGCTCACGCAACCAGGACCGCTTCATCAACGAGGACGGCGTGGTGGTCGTGGCGACCGTCGCTTTCGGCATGGGCATCGACAAGCCCGACGTGCGCTTCGTCGCGCATCTCGATCTGCCGAAGAGCATCGAGGCCTACTATCAGGAGACGGGGCGCGCCGGGCGCGACGGCAAGCCCTCGACCGCGTGGATGGCCTATGGCCTCTCCGACATTGTGCAGCAGCGCCGGATGATCGACAAGTCCACCGGCGCCGAGGCGTTCAAGCGGATGTCGATCCGCAAGCTCGACGCGCTGGTCGCACTGGCAGAGACGGCCGGCTGCCGGCGCAAGCTGTTACTGAGCTATTTCGGCGAGACGCCGGCCGGCGAGAACTGCGGCAATTGTGACAACTGCGTGTCGCCGCCGAAAATGCACGATGGCAAGGTGATCGCGCAGAAGCTGTTGTCATGTGCCTATCGCACCGGCCAGCGCTTCGGCGCCATGCATCTGATCGACGTGCTGGTCGGGCGCGCGACCGAGCGCGTCAAGCAGTTCGGACACGATCAATTGTCGGTGTTCGGCATCGGCCGCGAGCTCAATGAGAAGCAATGGCGCGCGGCCTTGCGCCAGCTGGTGGCAATGGGACATCTGGCGCCGGACAGCGAAGCCTATGGTGCGCTGAAGTTCACAGACACCTCGCGGGCCGTATTGAAGGGCGAGATTCCGGTGATGCTCCGCGAGCAGACGGCTGGCGCCGCACGCGCGATCCGCAGCAAATCACGGCGCGGCGAGCTGGTGGCGCGGCCGGCTGCAGCTGGTGATGCCAACCTGCTTGCCAGCCTGCGAGCGTGGCGCTCGGAGATTGCGCGCAAGCGTGGCGTACCAGCCTACGTGGTGCTGCACGACGCCACCATCGACGGCATCGCCAGCGCCCGCCCGGCGACGCTCGGCCAGCTGCGTGATATACCAGGGATCGGTGACAAGAAGCTCGAGCACTATGGCGACGAGCTGCTGGCGCTGATAGCAGCGGCGCGGTCCTAAATCAGCAGAATCGCCACCAGACGGTTGAGATCGGCGCAAAAAAGGTCTACCAAAAGGGCCTTATCGTCCGCTCCCGTCCGGCAGAACCGGTCGGCATTAGTTCCAAAACCCTCGTGGCGCCCTTCCAAAGGAGGACGCAGACGGGGATGAGAAACGTCATTGAAGGAGACGAAAATGGCAGTCCGGGTCGGGATCAACGGGTTTGGCCGCATCGGCCGCAACGTGCTGCGCGCCATCGCGGAATCGGGCCGCAAGGACATCGTGGTGGTCGGCATCAACGATCTCGGCCCGGTCGAGACCAACGCCCACCTGCTGCGCTTCGACAGCGTGCACGGCCGCTTCCCGCACACCGTGACCGTCGACGGCGACACCATCGACATCGGCCAGGGCAAGATCAAGGTCACCGCCGAGCGTGATCCGTCGAAGCTGCCGTGGAAGGACCTCGGCGTCGACATCGCGCTGGAATGCACCGGCATCTTCACCGCCAAGGACAAGGCCTCCGCGCATCTGACCGCCGGCGCCAAGCGCGTGCTGGTCTCGGCCCCGGCCGACGGCGCCGACGCCACCATCGTCTACGGCGTCAACCACACCTCGCTGACGAAGGATCACCTCGTCGTCTCCAACGGCTCGTGCACCACGAACTGCCTGGCGCCGGTCGCCAAGGTGTTGAACGACACCGTGGGCATCGAGACCGGCTTCATGACCACGATCCACGCCTACACCGGCGACCAGCCGACGCTCGACACGATGCACAAGGATCTCTATCGCGGCCGCGCGGCGGCGATGTCGATGATCCCGACCTCGACCGGTGCCGCCAAGGCAATCGGCCTGGTGCTGCCGGAGCTCAAGGGCAAGCTCGACGGCGTCGCGATCCGCGTGCCGACGCCGAACGTCTCGGTGGTCGATCTCAAGATCGTCGCCAAGCGCAACACCGATCCGAAGGAGATCAACGAGGCGATCAAGCGCGCCGCCGAGCAGGAGCTCAAGGGCGTGCTCGGCTACACCAACGCGCCGAACGTCTCGATCGACTTCAACCACGACCCGCACTCCTCGACGTTCCACATGGACCAGACCAAGGTCATGAACGGCAACCTCGTGCGCGTGATGTCCTGGTACGACAACGAGTGGGGCTTCTCCAACCGCATGGCCGACACGGCCGTCGCGATGGGCAAGCTGCTGTAACTAACTCTCTCAGTCATTCCGGGGCGCCTCGCAGAGGCGAACCCGGAATGACTGCTGAGCAAACATCATGACCCTTCCGCACTGGCTCGGAATTCCCGGCGTGATCCTGCTGATCGGGATCATCGTCTACGGGTTTCGCCAAGGGCGGAAGGTGACGTCCCAACAAGAGGGCAACCCGCCAGAGCATCAGCCCCCGGGCCCCTCGTGATGTCGGCCAACAAGCGAGCATGACATGAAACAATTCCGCACCCTCGACGACGTCGATCCCAAGGGCAAGCGCGTGCTGCTGCGCGTCGATCTCAACGTGCCCATGGAGAACGGCCACGTGACGGATGCGACGCGCCTGGAGCGCGTTGCGCCGACCATCAATGAGCTCGCGAGCAAGGGCGGCAAGGTCATCCTGCTCGCTCATTTCGGCCGGCCCAAGGGCCGCGACCCGAAGGAGTCGCTGAAGCCGGTCGCAGCAGCGCTGGCGCAAGTGATCAAGCGTCCGGTCGCGTTCGCCGAGGACTGCATCGGTGAGCCTGCTGCAAACGCGATCGCCGCGATGAAGGACGGCGACGTGCTGTGCCTGGAGAACACCCGCTTCCACAAGGAAGAGGAGAAGAACGATCCGGCCTTCGTCGCCGAGCTCGCCAAGCTCGGCGACATCTGGGTCAACGACGCCTTCTCCGCCGCCCACCGCGCCCATGCCTCGACCGAAGGCCTCGGCCACAAGCTGCCGGCCTATGCCGGCCGCACCATGCAGGCCGAGCTCGACGCGCTCGACAAGGCGCTGGGCCGCCCGGCCAAGCCGGTCATCGCCATCGTCGGCGGCGCCAAGGTCTCGACCAAGATCGACCTGCTGGAAAACCTCGTGTCGAAGGTCGACGCGCTGGTGATCGGCGGCGGCATGGCCAACACCTTCCTGCATGCCCAGGGCGTGCAGATCGGCAAGTCGCTGGCCGAGAAGGATCTCGCCGCCACCGCGCTGCGGATCATGGAAAAAGCGGAAGCCGCGAACTGCGCCATCATCCTGCCGGTGGACGCGACTGTCTCCTATCACTTCGCGGCCAACTCGCCGTCGTTCGCCTACGGCCTCGACGCGATCCCGCCCGACAGCATGATCCTCGACGTCGGCCCGCAATCGACCGCGCGCATCCATTCGGCGATCGACGACGCCGCAACCCTGGTGTGGAACGGCCCGCTCGGCGCGTTCGAGCTGAACCCGTTCGACCGCGGCACCATGGTCGCCGCCAAGCACGCGGCGGAGCGCACCAAGGCCAAGAAGCTGACCTCGGTGGCCGGCGGCGGCGATACCGTTGCGGCGCTCAATCAGGCTGGCGTGGCCGGCGATTTCAGCTACGTCTCGACCGCCGGCGGCGCCTTCCTGGAATGGATGGAAGGCAAGCCGCTGCCGGGCGTCGAGGTGCTGAAAGCCTGATATTGGAACGCTTGTCAGCCATGGATGTTTCCGTTATGTTCCATTCATGGCTGACACCCCGACAGACGCCGTCCATTCGATCCTGATCAAAATTCAGGAAAGCATTGTTGCGCTCCGGGGTGAGTTTCGATCTGAGCTTGGCTCGTTTAGGCAATCGACTGAGACGCGGCTCGACAGCCTGGAGACTCTGATCCGCAAGCAGCGTCGCGATTCTGCGGGCATGCTGGTTATGATGCGCGCGGCGGCCAGCGACTTCGACGAGCGGGTCAGCGCGGTCGAGGAGCGGATCGCGGCTCTCGAAGCCAGGAAGACCTGAGCTGGCGCCTACGAGGTCGTGAGCCAACGGCTGTCGCTCCGTCTGCTAACCTAAACAGTGCCTGATCGCACCCTCACGCCGCCTGCGTCGCTGCCACCCTTGGATTCCGCCCCTCACCGCGTTATGCACGGTGCAGCAGTTTCGGCGCGTGCGTCAGCCGCCGCACCGTCCAATTCTTGATCAGGGAGTTCCAGCCATGGCCCGCATTACCTTGCGTCAATTGCTCGATCACGCGGCGGAGCACGATTACGGCGTCCCGGCGTTCAACATCAACAACATGGAGCAGGCGCTGGCGATCATGGAGGCGGCGAGCTCCACTGAGGCCCCGGTGATCATCCAGGCCTCGCGCGGCGCCCGCGCCTACGCCAACGACATCATGCTCAAGCACATGATGGATGCGCTGACCGAGATCTATCCGCAGATCCCGATCTGCGTGCATCTTGACCACGGCAACGGCGCCGACACCTGCATGACCGCGATCCAGTCCGGCTTCACCTCGGTGATGATGGACGGCTCGCTCAAGGCCGACGGCAAGACCCCGGCCGACTGGGACTACAATGTCGGCGTCACCAAGACGGTCGCCACCATGGCGCATCTCGGCGGCATCTCGGTCGAGGGCGAGCTCGGCGTGCTCGGCTCGCTCGAGACCGGCATGGGCGACAAGGAGGACGGCCACGGCGCCGAGGGCAAGCTGTCGCATGACCAGCTGCTGACCAATCCCGACGAGGCGGTGAAGTTCGTGCAGGCGACCCAGGTCGACGCGCTGGCGATCGCGATGGGCACCTCGCATGGCGCCTACAAGTTCACCCGCAAGCCGGACGGCGACATCCTCGCCATGAACGTGATCGAGGAGATTCACCGCAAGCTGCCGAACACGCATCTCGTCATGCACGGCTCGTCGTCGGTGCCGCAGGACCTGCAGGAGATCATCAACTCCTTCGGCGGCAAGATGAAGCCGACCTGGGGCGTGCCGGTCGCGGAGATTCAGCGCGGCATCAAGAACGGCGTGCGCAAGATCAACATCGACACCGACAACCGCATGGCGATGACCGGCCAGATCCGCAAGGTGCTGTCGCAGCACCCCGAAGAGTTCGATCCGCGCAAGTACCTGAAGCCGGCCATGGAGGCGATGACCAAGCTCTGCAAGCAGCGCTTCGAGGAGTTCAACACCGCAGGCCAGGCCGGCAAGATCAAGCGCGTGCTGACGACCGCCGAAATGGCCAAGCGCTACGCCAAGGGCGAGCTCGATCCGAAGGTGGCGTGAGCCGCCCCCTTTGCAGGGCTATCGCAGTTGACGATCGGAGTCTTGGGCTCGCCTGTCTCCACGTCGTCATGGCCGGGCTTGTCCCGGCCATCCACGTCGTTCGGCACCCTGAGTCTGACGTGGATGCCCGGGACGAGCCCGGGCATGACGGAGTAACTAACTGGCAGGATCGTTCGTCGCGACAGCCTCCTATCTCTGTATTGTTTCGAGGCGGAGGGGAGCCGACTGCCGGCGCGGTGACAGGGTGCTCACCATCAACGTCCCATTCACCTCTGCGAGAGGCTGCCTCAGCTGCGACCAATGTTTGCTCGGCAACCGCCTGAGAACCGTCTAGTTTGACCGGCAGGGCAGGTGCCGTCTGGAGCAGATGATGGACATCTTCGCACTCAACGCTGTTGCCGTTGCCGCGGTGGTACCCGGCCTGGGCTACGCCGCTGACCGAACCACGCGGCTCGCCGGGCTTGCGGATCATCGCATCACGTACTACCCGCAGGGCGCACGCCGCAACCGATGGCATGCCGTGCCTCACTGCATCGACAATGACATGATTTGCCGCTACGTGGTGACGCGGCGCGACGAGAAGGCGGCATAAGTGTCCGGCAAGACGACTTCAGCGCGGCCCGAGCCGCGCCTCTATCTGGCGACGCCGATCGTGACCGACGCGGCGGCGCTCGCCGCCAGCCTGCCCGCGATCCTCGCCAGCGCCGACGTCGCCGCGGTGCTGGTGCGGCTCAAGGAGAGCGATCCGCGCAGCATGATCACGACGGTCAAGACGCTCG
Source organism: Bradyrhizobium sp. HKCCYLS20291 (assembly GCF_051167715.1). Taxonomy (NCBI): domain Bacteria; kingdom Pseudomonadati; phylum Pseudomonadota; class Alphaproteobacteria; order Hyphomicrobiales; family Nitrobacteraceae; genus Bradyrhizobium; species Bradyrhizobium sp. HKCCYLS20291. The sequence continues at coordinate 11,203 of NZ_JBNPTO010000020.1, forward strand.
CGCCGGCGATCCAGAACACCGGCGCGGCGCTGCTGATCGACGGCCATCCCGACATTGTCGCTCGCGCCGGTGCGGATGGCGCACATCTGACCGGTATCGCCGCACTGGAGGAGGCCATGCCCGGCTTGAAGCCGGATCGCATCGCCGGCAGCGGCGGCCTGTCGACGCGGCATGACTCGATGCGCGCGGGCGAACTCGGTGCCGACTATGTGCTGTTCGGCGAACGCGATGCGCAGGGACGCCGCCCGTCCCCCGACGCCGTCAACGAGCGCCTCGCCTGGTGGGCCGAACTGTTCGAGCCGCCTTGCGTCGGCTATGCGATCTCGCTGAAGGAGGCTGCCGACTTCGTCGCTGCAGGCGCCGATTTCGTGCTCGTCGACGACCTCGTCTGGAACGACGAACGCGGCCCGGCCACGGCCCTCGCTGAGATCGGCGCGGCGCTGCGCCAGGTCCATGCGGCGGCCCCTGCCGTCACGGCGGCACAGAGCTGAACGACGCATGACGATCCGGCGCCTGACATGTCTCGTGGCTGCGCTCGCAATGGCGACGCCGAGCGCACGCGCGCAGATCTCATTGACGCCTCCCGCCCAGCAGCAGCCGCCGGCCGACAAGCCGAAACCCGCCGAACGACCGGCTGAGAGGCCGAAGCCCCCGGCCCCACCGGTGGCCGCCAAGAAGCCGGCTCCTGCCCCAGCCGCCAAGCCGGCTCCCCCGGCACCGGCACCGGCACCGGCGCCGCCACCGGCCGCCAATGTGGACCTGGTTTACGGCGCCTATCAGCGCGGCCAGTATAAGACCGCGTTCGACCTGGCGACGCCCCGCGCGCAGGCCGGCGATCCCAAGGCGATGGCGATGCTCGGGCAGCTCTATGAAAACGCCCAGGGCATTCGGCGTGACTATGAGAAGGCGGCAATCTGGTACAAGCGTGCCGCCGAGGCCGGCGACCGCGAGGCGATGTTCGCGCTGGCGATGATGCGGCTGGCAGGACGCGGCGGCCCGGTCGACAAGCTGGAGGCGGTGAAGCTGCTGGCGTCCGCTGCCAAGCTCGGCGAGCCCAAGGCCGCCTATAATCTCGCTCTGCTCTATCTCGACGGCCAGACGTTCCCGCAGGATCTGCGGCGCTCGGCCGAGCTGTTGCGCCTGGCGGCGGAGGCCGGCAATGCCGAGGCGCAATACGCGCTGGCAACCTTCTACAAGGAGGGAACCGGCGTGCCGAAGGATCTGGAGAAGGCCGCCCGGCTGCTGCAGGCGGCCGCGATCGCCGACAATATCGACGCCGAGGTCGAATACGCCATTGCGCTGTTCAACGGCACCGGCGTCCCGAAGGACCAGCCGGCGGCAATATCGCTGCTGCGCAGGGCCGCCCGGCAGAACAGCCCGTTGGCCCAGAACCGGCTGGCCTGGGTGCTGCTGTACGGCATTGCCACGCCAATGGACAAAGTCGAGGCGTACAAGTGGCACCTGGTGGCCAAGACCGCCGGCAAGGGCGACCCCAAGCTCGACGAGAAGTTCGCCGACATGCCGCCCGAGGACCGCGCCAAGGGCGAGCAGGCGGCCAAGCGCTGGCTCGGCACCATCAGGTAACCGCGACATCGGCCGGCGCCTGATCCGGCCTTGACGCGGCGGCCCCTTCAGGGCACCCACAACCAGCCATTTTCACCCGCCTCCCCCGCTTCCGGGCGAGGCGCGCACCGCAAGGTGCGGTCAGCCCAGCGCATCGAGCATATGATTCATTCCGCCCTCATCAATGTCATGGTCAAGGCCGCGCGCCGGGCCGGCCGCAACCTCAAGCGCGATCTCGGCGAGATCGAGCACCTGCAGGTGTCGCTGAAGGGACCGGCGAACTTTGTCTCCCGCGCCGACAAGAAGGCCGAGGAGATGCTCTACGAGGACCTCTCCAAGGCCCGTCCGGGCTACGGCTTCCTTGGCGAGGAAGGCGGCAAGCGGGAAGGCAGCGACAAGTCGCACACCTGGATCGTCGATCCGCTCGACGGCACCACCAACTTCCTGCACGGCATCCCGCAATTCGCGATCTCGATCGCGCTCCAGCGCGAGGACACCGTGATCGCCGGCGTGATCTACAATCCGGCCAATGACGAGCTGTACATCGCCGAGCGCGGCAAGGGCGCGTTCCTCAACGATCAGCGGCTGCGTGTCGCAGCCCGCAAACAGCTGCACGAATGCGTCATCGCCTGCGGCCTGCCGCATATCGGCCGCGGCGACCATCAGCTGTTCCTGCGCGAGATGACCGCGCTGCAGGTCAAGGTCGCGGGCCTGCGCCGCTTCGGCGCCGCCTCGCTCGACCTCGCCTTCGTCGCCGCCGGCCGCTTCGATGCCTTCTGGGAGCGCGACCTGCAGCCCTGGGACATCGCGGCGGGCATGATCATGGTGCGCGAGGCCGGCGGCACCGTCTCCGGCATCGACGGCAAGGAAGACGCGCTGGCCACGGGACACGTCATCTGCGGCAACGAGATCATCCACCGCGAGCTGGTGAAGGTGCTGAAGGCGGCGGCGTAGTCAATTCGCGCCATCGCGTTTAACCTTCGTGAATGGCGTTGCCACAACTCGCGCCTCACCCACGGTGTCGTCCCGGCCTCGAGTCGGGACCCTTAGCCACCGGCGGCCGTGGCCAGGCAGCACTCGTCGACCAGCGTGCCTCACACATCTCCCTGGGGTTATGGATCCCGGATCGGCGCGCGCGTGCCGCGCGCTTGTCCGGGACGACGCCGAAGGTGTGGTCGGCGGCTGAGCTTTATTGGGTGAAGGCTATCTGCGGCCGCTGGTGAACGCCTGCGGCGTCTCGCCGGGCAGCGCCGGCGAGTTGATGTCGCTATCGACGCGGCTCGATGACTGGCCGGCATAACTGAAGCCGAGCGACAGGCTGACGTTGGAGCTCGGCTTGAACTCGACGCCGCCATTGATGGCGTAGGCGGGCGTCGAGGTGGAGCGCGAATCGAACGTCGCGAACGGCCCGCCGACGCCGGGATTGAATTTCAGCGTATCGAAGCCGCCATAGAAGCTGACGCCGTTCTTGAACGTGTAGCCGTATTGCGCGCCCTGGGTGGTGTAGCTGCCGAGCGAGCCATAGCGGTTGACGATGTTCGAGCTCAGACCGACACCCGAGAGGCTCGACCAGTTGTTGGTGACGCTGTAGCTGCGCGAGAAGAAGCCGGCGTTGCTGCCGCTCGTCGTGAAGCTCGGGACGTTGCCGTAGGAATCCAGGCTCTGGACAACGCCCGGATCGGTGCTGAACCCGATCGGCCAGCCCGGCAGCCAATACTGCACCGGGCCTGACTGGGCGCGAGCAGCTGGAGCACCGAGGCAAAGACCAGCAAGCGCGAATACGAGAGCAGATTTGCGAAAGACCATCGACATGCGTACCCGTCACGTGTCGGCAAATCATACACGCACCGAGCGTCGAACTCCAGTCACGAGGTGAGGCTCCGTCCACGCCACTCGGCCGGTGCGCTCCCCTCCCCCACTTGCGGGGAGGGGTCGGGGGTGGGGGTCCACGGGCGCTGACGTTCGTGGATTGCACGCCCTCCTAGCGGACATGAATGAACGTCGAATCTTGTGTTCGAGCTAAGCGCAAATGAACCGCGCGTTGTGAGCTTGGAACGGATTCCATTAAGTCGAGCGGAATCGGGGCCCCCACCCCCGACCCCTCCCCGCAAGTGGGGGAGGGGAGCGCACCGACAGCGCGGTGGGATTGCGGCTCAAAAGGTCGAGCGAGTCATCGTGATCGCAATCGTGACCGTCTACGACTTCACTGGCGCCGGCGGCCCATAAGCCTCCGCCTGCGCCGGCGCCTTCTCGCGATCGCCGGCGAGCACGCGCTGCACGGAGACGAAGAACACCGGCACCATCAGCAGCGCCAGGATCACGACCGCGATCATGCCGCCCATCACGTTGGTGCCGAGCGCCTGCTGGCTGGCGCCGCCGGCGCCTGTCGCGATCGACATCGGCAGCACGCCGCAGACGAAGGCGAGGCCGGTCATGATGATCGGGCGGAAGCGCAGCGAGCAAGCCTCGATGGTCGCCGCGACCAGCGGCTTTCCGTGGGCACGCAGATCCTTGGCGAACTCGATGATCAGGATGGCGTCCTTCGCCGCGAGGCCGATGATCGTGATCAGCGCCACCGTGAAGTATACGTCGTTGGACAGGCCGCGCAGATTGGCCGCGACCACGGCGCCGAGGATGCCGAGCGGCACCGTCAGCAGGACGGCGAGCGGAATCGTCCAGCTCTCATAAAGCGCAGCGAGGCACAGGAACACGACCAGCGCCGACAATCCCAGCAGCAGCGGCGCCTGCGAGCCCGACAGCTTCTCCTGCAGCGACTGGCCGGTCCATTCATAGCCGAAGCCGCGCGGCAGCTTGCCGGCGAGCCGCTCCATCTCGTTGAGCGCGTCGCCCGAGGTGAAGCCAGGCCTCGCCTCGCCGGAGATGCGGATCGCCGGATAGTAGTTGAAGCCGGCAATCTGGCTCGGTCCCTTGGCCCACTGGATGGTCGCGAACGACGAGAACGGCACCAGCTGTCCCTTGGCGTTCTTGACGCTGTAGTTGAGGATGTCGTCCGCGTTCATGCGGCTGATGCGGTCGGCCTGCACCACGACGCGCTGCATGCGGCCGCGGTTCGGGAAGTCGTTGACGTAGTTGGATCCGAGATTGGTCGAGATCGTGTTGTTGATGTCCTCGAAGGTGACGCCGAACGCGCTCGCCTTCTCGCGGTCGATCATCAGGTTGACCTGCGGGCCCTGCGGCAGGCCCTCGATGTAGACCTTCTGCAGCACCGGGCTGGCATTGGCCTCCGCGATCAGCTGGTCGGCGGCCGCGACGAGCGCGGCGTAGCCTTTCTGGCCGCGGTCCTGCAGGCGGAAGCTGAAGCCGGAAGAGTTGCCGAGATTGTCGATCGGCGGCGGCTGCAGCGCCGTGATCTTGGCATCGCGCAGGCCGGCGAGATCGCGGTTGATGTCGGCGACCAGCGCGGCTGCGCTGTCGTTCTTGCCGCGCTCCGACCAGTCCTTCAGCGAGATGAACGCCTGCGCGGTGTTGACGCCCTGGCCGGCATAGCTGAAACCGGTGAGGAAGGTGACGTCCTCGATCCCAGCGCGCTTCGCCAGATATTTCTCCACCGCCTCGACGGCCGCCTGCGTCCGTGCATAGGACGAATCCGCCGGCGTCTGCACGTCGGTCGTGATGAAGCCCTGGTCGTCGACCGGCAGGAAGCCACCGGGCAACTGGATGAACGCCCACGACAGGCCGACGATGAAGATTGCGTAGATCAGCATCAGCCGTCCGGTGCGCTTCAGCGAAGCGCCGACCACGCCGGTGTAGCGGTTGCGGCTTCCGTCCATGAAGCGGTTGAACCAGCCGAACACGCCCTTCTTGGCGTGGCCATGACCGGCCTGCACCGGCTTCAGCAGGGTCGCGCACAGCGCCGGCGTGAGCGACAGCGCGAGCAACGCCGAGAAACCGATCGCCGCGACCATGGTGACCGAGAACTGCCGGTAGATGATGCCGACCGATCCGGGGAAGAACGCCATCGGCACGAACACTGCCATCAGCACCAGCGTGATGCCGATGATGGCGCCGGTGATCTGGCCCATCGCCTTGCGCGTCGCCTCCTTCGGCGACAGCCCCTCCTCGGTCATGATGCGCTCGACGTTCTCGACCACGACGATGGCGTCGTCGACCAGGATACCGACCGCGAGCACCATGCCGAACATCGTCAGCATGTTGATGGAGTAGCCGACCAGCATCAGCGTGGCGCAGGTGCCGAGCAGCGCCACTGGTACCACGATGGTCGGGATGATCGTGTAGCGGATGTTCTGCAGGAACAGGAACATCACCACGAACACCAGCACCACGGCTTCGACCAGCGTCATCAGCACGCGCTTGATCGAGGCCTTGACCACCGGCGTGATGTCGTAGGGAATCTCATAGGCGATGGTGGACGGGAAGAAGCGCGACAGCTCCTTCATCTTGGCCTCGACCGCGCTTGCGGTCGCCAGCGCGTTGCCGGTCGGCGACAGCAGCACGGAGAGACCGGCGGTCGGCTTGCCGTTCAGGCGGGTGTTGAACTGATAGCTCAGGCCGCCGATCTCGATGCGGGCGACGTCGCGCAGCCGCACCGTCGACCCGTCAGCATTGGCGCGCAGGATGATCGATCCGAACTCGTCCGGGGAATCGAGCTGGCCCTTGACCAGCACCAGCGCCGAGGTGCGCTGCACGGTCGTCGCCGGCTCTGCGCCGATGCTGCCGGAGGCGACCTGGGCGTTCTGCGCGCCGATCGCCTTGGTGACGTCGTCGGCGGTGAGGCCGTAGCCGATCAGCTTGGCCGGATCGAGCCAGACGCGCAGCGAGCGCTCGGTCGAATACAGCGTGGCGCGACCGACGCCGGGAATGCGCCTGATTTCACCGAGCACGTTGCGGATCATGAAGTCGCCGAGGCCGACCTCGTCGAGGCTGCCGTCGGTCGACTTGAGGGTGATGATCTGCAGCACCGCGGCCGAGGCTTCCTCGACCAGGATGCCCTGCTGGATTACCGCCCGCGGCAGCCGCGCCTCGACGCGCTTCAAGCGGTTCTGCACCTCCACCGAGGCGTCGTTTGTCGACGTGCCCGGCACGAAGTTGGCAGTGATCTCGACCTGGCCGAGCGAGTCGCTGGTCGATTCGAAGTTGAGAATGCCTGAGGCGCCGTTGAGCTCCTCCTCGATCAGCCGCGTGACGCTGTTGTAGAGATTCTCCGGCGAGGCGCCGGGATAGCTGGTGGAGATCGAGATCGAGGGCGGCGCGATGATCGGATACTGCGCCACCGCCAGCAGCGGGATCGCGATCACGCCGATCAGACAGATGAACAGCGCGACGACCCAGGCAAAGATCGGCCTGTCGATGAAGAAGCTCGGCATCAGGACTTACCGCGATGCTGACTTGGTTTCGAGCTGGGTCGCGACGCTGACCTCGGTCCAGGCCTGCGGCGCGACCTTGTCGCCCGCGGCGAACTTCTGGAAGCCGTCGACCACGACCTTGTCGCCGGCACGCAGCCCGTCGGTGATCAGCACCAGGCCGTCCTGCACCGGGCCGGTGCGGATCGGGCGCGTGATCGCGCGATGATCGTCGCGAATGACATAGACCTCGGAGCCGCCGGCGGCGTTGCGCTGCACCGCCTGCTGCGGCACCGCGACCGAGTCGCTGTCGATGCCCTGCTCGATGCGGACACGCACATACATGCCGGGCAGCAGCTCACGCTTGGGATTGGCGAACTCGCCGCGCAAGGTCACCTGGCCGGTCGCGGCATCGACCTTGGCGTCGGAGAACAGCAACTTGCCCGGGATCGAATAGGGCGTGCCGTCGTCGAGCACGAGCCGGACCTTGATCGCGTCCGGCGCGATCTGATCGAGATCGCCGGACTCGAAGGCGCGGCGGAGCCGGTTGAGCTCGCTCACCGACTGGGTGAAGTCGGCATAGATCGGATCGAGCTGCTGGATGGTGACCAGCGACGTCTCGTTCTGGACCGCGATGGCGCCCTCGCTGACCTGGGCGGCGCCGACGATACCATCGATCGGCGCGCGGACGGTCGCGTAGTCCAGATTGAGCTGGGCACGGGCGAGATCGGCCTTACGGGCCTCGATGTCGGCCGCGGCCTCGCGCTCCCCAGAGATCGCCTTCTCGTTCTCGACGGCCGGCGCCGCGCGCTCCTTGAACAGCTGCGCGATGCGGTTCGCCTGCTGCACGGCGCGCTCATGCACCGCTTCGGCCTTGGCCAGAGCGGCGCGGCTCGACATGATCTCCACCTCGAACGGCTTCGGATCGATGCGATAGAGCGGATCGCCCGCCTTGACCTCGCTGCCCTGGCGGAACAGCCGCTCGACGATGATGCCGGACACGCGCGGCCGCACGTCGGAGACGCGGGTCGGCGCGATGCGGCCGGGCAGCTCGCGGACGATCGCCCGCGACTTCTGCTCAACCGTGATGATGCCGACGTCGGGAACGACGATCTGGTCGTTGGCGGAGGCCTGAGCTTGGGTTGCTTCGTTACAGCCGGCCAGAAGCGGCACGGCCGCCGCGAGCATCAAGGCACTGCCGACCAGCGGCGCACGGAAACGAGACATTGGGTAGGAAAGCCCCCTCGATGATGATGAAAAGCGGTCGACCGGATGGCCCGGTCATGGCGCCTTTCTGGCACCCGTGTTGCTGGCCAACATAGAAGGCAAGTGGTGCGACGCAACGCGGAACCGGGCGGCCAGATGTCACACGAACCTATAGGACTGAAAGAACAGGCATTTTTCTGATTCACCGGATTGTGAGCGCATTGTGGCGATGAGTTCAGGAGCGTGACCACGGAGTTCGAATTTGGATCTCGCCAGGACCTGTGACGTCCTGCCACACCATTGGACCTTATCGTCGGCGGCATTTGATCCCGCGAGCAACTACAAAGATCCGGCTCTGAAGATCTACAAACTCGCTCAGTCCAGCTCGGTCCTAACAGCCAACGAAGATTCGAATCATCCACCTGCTGGCGGTCGGAGCCAACTCACGAACCCGCCGCATAGGCAGAGACAAAGGGCGACACAGCTCGACTTGGTGCGGTGATCTACTTCGTTCGGGATCGACGATCAGATCCCTCGTTATGCGTACCGGATCGCGGGCTGAATCTTGCCGTCTTGGCCGGGGCTTTCCTGACTATGTGACCCGCTTCGAGGAGAGCAGGAACCGGCTCGGCAGCGGAAAGAACATGCTCGTACGCGCCTGGTAGGCCCGGTAGCGCTCGCCGCGCGAGCGCAGCATGTGCTCCTCGAGCGGCGGAATGCCCGTGACGTGAACCAGGAACCAGTACATCATCAGCGGCGCAAGCAGGCTGGCCAGGCCCCAGGGATGATCCGCTGACAGCGCGATGACGGGATAGGACAGCCAGCACACCCACTCGAAGAAGTAGTTGGGGTGCCGCGACCAGCGCCACAGGCCGACATCACAGACCTTGCCCTTGTTCGCTGGATCACGGCGGAAGGCCTTGAGCTGCGCGTCGGCGACCGCCTCCCCGGCGATGCCCAGGACGAGCACGAGGATACCCAGATAGTCCTGCAGGCGGAGCTCTGGGGCCGGCGCGTGGGCGGCGACGAACACCGCAAACACCAGCGGGATCGCCCCCCAGGCCTGCTGCTGCAGGAACACGAACATCCGCCACGGCGCCGCATCGCCCCATTGCCGGGTCAGCTCGGCGTAGCGGGGGTCGTCGGCGCTGCCGCGGCTGCGCAGCACGATATGTCCGCCCAGGCGCAGCGCCCAGACCGCGACCAGCACGGCGACCAGCCATTGCCGCGTGCCGGGAAGGATGCCGGCCACGGGCCAGATCGCGCCGAAGGCCCCGACCAGGCCGACGGAAAATGTCCAGAACGTGTCGACCCAGCCCGAATTCCCGGTGCGCTGCTGCAGCACCCAGGCCTTGGCCATCAGCAGGGAGAGCGCCACCGCCAGCGCCGCCAGGGCCTCGAGATAATCAACGATCGTCATGACAAAGCCCGGGCATTCCAGCTAAATATGGAGATGGGACTAACTACGCCGCGGATCTCCGCCGGTTTCAGCCCTGGTTCCGTGCAGGGAAGGGAGTGCGCCGATCCCGGCTGTTCTCCCGGCGCTGCTATGCCATAGTGGATTTTCGGGACCGGTTCCCCCGCAACGGATGTCATCGACAATGCCTCAAGGCTCCCCTTCCCGCTCCGCGATGTCAGTCGAACCGACCAAACTGTCCACGCCCCGGATCTTCCTGGTGCGAATGCTAGTCTTCCTGGTGCTGTGCGTCCTGGTCGGCGTCGTGCTGTACAAGCAGATCATCATGGCGTTCTTCGCCAATCCAGGCCTCAACGCTCTGATCGGGGCGGTGCTCCTGATCGGCGTCATCCTGGCCTTCCGGCAGGTCGTGCGGCTGTATCCGGAAGTGTCCTGGGTGAACAATTTCCGCATCGCCGATCCCGGCCTTGCGGTGCCCCGCCACCCCGTGCTGCTGGCGCCGATGGCCGCCATTCTCGGCCGCGAGCGCACCGGGCGGATGTCGATCTCGCAGCAGACGATGCGCCATCTGCTCGATTCGATTGCCACCCGCCTGGACGAGGCCCGCGACATCTCGCGCTACATGACCGGCCTGCTGGTCTTCCTCGGCCTGCTCGGCACCTTCTGGGGTCTGATCGAGACGGTCGGCTCGGTCGGCAAGGTGATCGACGGGCTCAAGGTCGGCGGCGACGCGGGGGCGCTGTTCGACACGCTCAAGGGCGGCCTTGCGGCGCCGCTCAGCGGCATGGGCATCTCGTTCTCGTCGTCGCTGTTCGGCCTTGCCGGTTCGCTGATCCTGGGCTTCCTCGACCTGCAGTCGAGCCAGGCGCAGAACCGCTTCTACACCGACCTCGAGGACTGGCTGGCCGGGACCGTGCGCGAATATGGCGCCGGCGGCGAGGGGGCCGGCGGTGACCTCGCGGTCGCGGTCGAGCGGTTGCGGACGGCCATGGAGGAAGGCTCGGCCCGCGGCGCGACGGCGGCGATGGCCAATTTGGCTGAAGCCATCCAGGGTCTGGTCGGACACATGCGCACCGAGCAGCAGATGATCCGCGAATGGGCCGACGGCCAGGGCGAGCAGAACCGCGAGATCAAGCGGCTGCTGGAACGGCTGGCGCGGCAGACGGAGAAGAGTTGACCGCCGTCGACAGCCCCGAGACGAGTAGGAGACACTGATGGCGCTTGCGCGATCCCGCCGGGGGGACTCCGGCCTGAACTACTGGCCGGGCTTCGTCGACGCGCTGTCGACCCTGGTGCTGTCGATCGTGTTCCTGCTGACCGTGTTCCTGGTGGTGCAGTTCTTCCTGTCGCAGGAGGTCACCGGCAAGGACAAGGCGCTGGAGCAGCTGAACGCCAAGATCGCGCAGCTCAACGAGATGCTGTCGCTGGAGAAGCTCGGCAAGCTGTCTCTGGACGACCAGGTCGCGCAGCTGCGCGCCGGCCTCTCCAATGCCGAGGCGGAGCGTGACCGGATCAAGGGCCTCTACGACGGCCTGGCCAATGTCGGCAGCAATGCGACCGGCCGCGCCAACGAGCTCAACCGGGCGCTCGAGTCCGAGAAGCAGGTCACGGCCCGCGCCCTGGCGCAGATCGAGGTGCTCAACCAGCAGATCAGCGCGCTGCGCCGTCAGCTCGCCGCGCTGGAAGATGCGCTCGACGCCTCGGAGAAGCGCGACAAGGAATCGCAGAGCCGCATCGCCGATCTCGGCTCCCGCCTCAACGTCGCGCTGGCGCAGCGGGTGCAGGAGCTGACGCGCTACCGCTCGGAATTCTTCGGCCGGCTGCGCGCCATCCTCGGCAACCGGCCCGACATCCGCGTCGTCGGCGACCGCTTCGTGTTCCAGTCGGAGGTGTTCTTCGACACCGGACAGGCCACCCTGCTGCCGGAAGGCCAGCAGGAGCTGAACTCGGTGGCGACGGCGCTGGTCGATCTCGACAAGCAGATTCCCGCCGAGATCTCCTGGGTGCTGCGCGTCGACGGCCATACCGACGTCAGGCCGATCAACAGCCCGGTGTTCAAGTCGAACTGGGAGCTGTCGTCGGCGCGCGCGATCTCGGTGGTGCAGTATATGATCTCGCTCGGCGTTCCCGCCCAGCGCCTGGTCGCCGCCGGCTTCGCCGAATTCCAGCCGCTCGACACCGCGAATACCGACGAAGCCTTCCGCCGCAATCGCCGCATCGAATTGAAGCTGACGGAGCGGTGACGTCGACCGTCGCTCTGCGTCCCTATCGCGCCGCTGACGAGGACGCGGCGATCGCGCTGTGGCAGGAGACGTGGCAGCTGGCCTATCCCGCAATCGACTTCGCCGCACGGGTGCCGTGGTGGCGTGAGCGCTGGCGCAGCGAGCTGGTGCCGAAGGCCGAGGTGATCGTGGCAGAGTGTGAAGGCGAGCTCGCGGGTTTCGTCACGATCGATGCATCAGGCTATCTCGACCAGCTGGTGGTGTCGCCGCAGCACTGGGGCTCGCCACTCGCGACGCAATTGGTCGATGCCGCAAAGCAGAGATCGCCTCGCGGCATCACGCTGCTGGTCAACAAGGACAACGCCCGCGCCATCCGCTTCTACAAGCGCAGCGGCTTCGTCGAAGCCGGCGAGGACGTCAACCCGACCTCCGGCCGTCCGGTGCTGCGGATGGCGTGGGTGCCTTAACGCTGACAGCCCACACCGCAGCTACACCCACCGCTGTCGTCCCGGACAACCGAGCGCAGCGAGGGCAGATCCGGGATCCATACGCCGCAGCAGAACTGTTGCGAAGAACGATGTTGCGAGCATTTGCCCACAACAGATTCTACCGGGGTTATGGGCCCCTGCGTTCGCAGGGGCGACACCGAGTGTGTGGCTGTCAGCAACTACACCCCGCGAAACAGCACGCCGATGGTCAGCACCACGAAGGCGATCGCCAGCGCGTCGAAGGCGTGCGCGGTCGACAATAGCGGGATCGAGGCGTGCATGTAGTGGGCGAGCATCGCGACCAAGGCGAGCACGAGCGCGATGGCGAAGATCACGAAAGAAGGGGGCGTGAGGGCAAAACTGCCACGACGATAGGGCATGTCCGTTGCTCCTGTTGGTAGCGGGCACACGCAAGATCGTCGCGTGCCCGCGGTTCCGGCAGGGAACGTACAAGGCTGGAGAAAGGTTGCAGGCTCCGGCTTGAGAATTCGCAGTGTTGCCGGCAACCCACATTGTTGCCCAAACTACACGGTCTCGAATTGCAGCCGCGCCAGCCGTGCATAGAGGCCATTGGCGGCGACCAGCGAGCTGTGCGTACCCTGCTCGACGATCCGGCCGCGATCCATGACCAGGATGCGGTCGCAGGACAGCACCGTCGCGAGGCGATGCGCGATTACCAAGGTGGTGCGGTCCTTCATCAGGCCCTCGAGCGCGGTCTGCACCAGGGTCTCGCTTTCGGCATCGAGCGCCGAGGTCGCCTCGTCCAGCAGGAGCAGCGGCGCATCGCGCAGGATGGCGCGCGCGATCGCGATGCGCTGGCGCTGGCCGCCCGAGAGCGTGACGCCGCGCTCGCCGAGCTGCGCCTCGAAACCTTCCGGCAGCCGGCGGATGAACTCGGTGGCATGGGCGAGATCGGCGGCGCGCTCGACCTCGGCATCGGTCGCCTCGGGCCGGCCGAAGCGAATGTTCTCGCGCGCGCTCGCGGCGAACACGACGGATTCCTGCGGCACCAGCGCCATGCGCTCGCGCACCTTGCGCGGATCGGCGGAGCGCACCGGCACGCCATCGACCGAGATCACGCCGGAGGCCGGATCGTAGAACCGCAGCAATAGATGAAACAGCGTGCTCTTGCCCGCGCCGGACGGGCCGACGATCGCAACCTTCTCGCCGGCACGGATCGCAAACGACACCTCCTCGAGCACGCGGACATCGGGACGGCTCGGATAGGCGAAGCTGACGCGGTCGAAGCCGATGTCGCCGCGCGCTGGCTCCGGCAGCGCCGCGGGCCGCGCCGGTGCGGTGATCTCCGGCTGCACGTGCAGCAGCTCGAACAACCGCTCGGCGGCGCCGGAGGCCGCCGAGACTTCGCCCCAGACCTCGGAGAGCTGGCCGAGCCCGGCCGCCGCGAACGCCGCGTAGAGCACGAACTGGCCGAGCCGGCCGGCGCTGATGTTGCCGGTCAGCACGTCGTGCGATCCGACCCAGAGGATCGCGACCACGCTGGAGAATACGATGAAGATGATGATCGCGGTGAGCACGCCGCGCGCCTTGGTCGAGACCCGCGCCGCCTCATAGGCCTGCTCGACCTCGCCGCCGAAGCGCCCCGCGGCGAGCTTCTCGCTGGTATAGGCCTGCACCGTCCTGATCGCACCGACCAGTTCGGACGCATAGGCCGAGGCATCGGCCAGCGTATCCTGCGCATTGCGCGACAGGCGGCGGACCCAGCGGCCGAATGCGACCAGCGGCAGCACGATCAGCGGAATTGCCAGCAGCACGAACAAGGACAGCTTCGGGCTGGTGAACACCATCATCGCCGTAGCGCCGAGAAACAGCAGCAGATTGCGCAGCGCGATCGACACCGAGGCGCCGGCGGCCGACTTGATCTGCGTCGTGTCGGCGGTGAGCCGCGACACCAGCTCGCCGGAGCGCGCGGAATCGAAGAACGACGGCGACAGCGACATCAGATGCGCGAACACATCGCGGCGGATGTCGGCGACGATACGTTCGCCGATCGTCATCACCAGATAGTAGCGAGCGGCGCTGGCCAGAGCGAGCACGGCGACCACCGCGATCATGACGCTGAAATAGCTGTTGATCAGCTCGATTCCCTTCGGCGTGAAGCCGAAATCGATCATGCGGCGGACCGCGATCGGCACCAGCAGGGTCGTCAGTGCCGCGACCGTCAGCGAGATCAGCGCGAGAACGGCGCGGCCGCGATAGCGCGCGACATAGGGTGCGAGCGCCAGCAGGGGACGCAGCTTGGAGCGGCGGACCGGCGTCGCCGGCTCGGTCAGCGCCTCGACCGCGGCAACGGCATCCTCCACCGCCTCCTGCGCCGAGGGGGCAGCGCTCTGCCGCTCGTCAAGCCGTTCCACTGCACTCATGGGATCACCTTGGGGCCACCTGAGAATTCATCCAATCTGCCGTTCTGATAGGCCTGCGGCACCGGACTTGGCAAATCCGGTAACATACCAAGGTGCCGGCGCGCGCCCTGGCTTGTTTCGCGACCTTGGCTTGTTTTGGGCGGGACCTTGGGCTATAGAGCGCGCCAATTGTCCCCCTTCAGTGACGACAGGATCAGGCGCGGCCGCGCCCCGTCATGCCGTCGCATCACGCCGCAGGAACTGCCATGAAAGCCGACATTCACCCGAATTATCATACGATTACGGTCGTGATGACCGATGGCACCGAGTACCAGACCCGCTCGACCTGGGGCAAAGAGGGCGACAAGCTCAACCTCGACATCGACCCCAAGTCGCACCCGGCCTGGACCGGCGGCACCCAGCAGCTCATGGATCGCGGCGGCCGCGTGTCGCGCTTCCAGAAGAAGTTCCAGGGCTTCCTCAAGAAGGATTGATGCCTTCGAGCCCGTTGGGCGCAGGCCTTCAGGCCCGCCCGGATGGGTCGGTCACAGCAAAACGCCCCCGGAAACGGGGGCGTTTTTGTTTGTGCCGGGGTGGCTCTGCTCGAGCGGCTCGGCGAACCGAGCCGCGGAGCATCGGGCCGCTTACTGCTCGAAAGCGGCCTTCAGCCGGTTGAGATGCGGCACCAGGGGATTGCCGATCGCCATCTGGTCCGGCGGCGGCGAATGGATGGTCTGGTCGAGGCGGCGGACGCGCGTCTGCAGGCTCATCGAACGCGTGATCAGGTCCTGCAGCTGCTGCGGCAGCTTCTCGAGCTGGTCGGTCGGGCCCGGGTCGGCGGCCGTGAGCTTGACCTTGGTCTTCTCCCGGTTGGCCTGGCTGAGGGTCATCTCGCCCTCCTTCACCGCCCGGTGCAGCAGCAGCCAGGACGCCAGCTGCATCAGCCGGGTGGTGAGGCGCATGCTCTCGGTCGCGTAGGTCAGGCTGACGGTGCGGTCGAGCGCCTTGGCCTCGTTGCGGCCCTCGCCGTCGAGATAGGCCGCGGTCTCCTCGACCAGATCCATGCCTTCCCGGAACAGTGCGCCGAAAGCGGCAGAGTTGGTGAGCCGCTCATTGAACTGAACAAGAGCGCCATCGCCCAGCAAACGGTCCGACATGGTGAACGCCTCTTTAACGCGACTGTTACGCAACCCGGCAACCGCGCCGGTATGATGAACAAATCATTGCGCGACGGCTTTTCAGAGTCCAGCAGCAACGCCTTTTATGGTTTCTACGGCGTGGGGCGAACATCAGCCCGCACCGCTCGCAGCAGTAGCAGGGCAACGCAAAAAAAGAGCCGCCGTTTCCGGCGGCTTTGAAGTTGATAACAGGGAGGCGTCAAACAGAGTGGACAGGAGCCACTCGGTGTCCAAACGAGGACGGTTCGGTTGTAATTGCGAAAGCTTAATCAACCGTAAATGGCAGCGATTTTTCAAACTTCGTTAGCCATGTCGGCCACTGGCCGACCGTAGTCCTACGTGAATCCCATGCGCCTGGATGGGCTCATGACTTGAAGATGCTGGCCGCTGCATCGCGGGACGCCCGCTTCTTGGCCACCGCCTGCTCGATCCGCTCGATCTCGGAGTGCAGCAGGGCGATTCGGCTGGTCAGTTCCTCGACCGACAGCATCGAGAGATCCTGCCCGATCTCGTGCGCCTTGGCCTGGCGCGGCCGGTCGTCGTCCTCGTTTGCCATCTCGCCGTCTCCCGGTTGCCAGCGGGGCCCGGGCTGGCTTAAGCACGCCGCAGCACCCGCTCGATCACTCGTTCAAGGATTTCTCATGGAACCGCTGCCCGCGCAAATGACCGTGGTCGCCATCAGCCAGCCGGGCGGACCGGAGGTGCTGAAGCCCGAGATGCGGCCGCTGCCGAAGCCCGGCCCCGGCGAGATCCTGATCAGGGTGAAGGCGGCCGGCGTGAACCGTCCCGACGTCGCGCAGCGCTCCGGCAGCTACCCGCCGCCCCCCGGCGCCAGCGATCTGCCCGGCCTGGAAGTCGCCGGCGAGGTCGTCGCCCTCGGCGAGGGTGCCGTGCGGCACAAGATCGGCGACACCGTGATGTCGCTGGTGGCCGGTGGTGGCTATGCGCAATATTGCATCGCACAGGACGCGCAAGCGATGGCCGTGCCTCCGGCGCTCTCGATCCTGCAGGCCGGTGCCCTGCCCGAGACGCTGATGACCGTCTGGCACAACGTGTTCGAGCGCGGCGGCCTGAAGGCCGGCGAGACCCTGCTGATCCATGGCGGCTCCTCGGGCATCGGCACCATGGCGATCCAGCTCGCCAAGGCGTTCGGCGCCACGGTGCTGGTCACGGTCGGCTCGCAGGACAAGGCGGACGCCTGCGTCAAGCTCGGGGCCGACCGGGCGATCAACTACAAGGCCGAGGACTTCGTCGCCGTGGTCAGGGAGGCGACCGGCGGCAAAGGCGCCAACGTCATCCTCGACATGGTCGGCGGCGACTACATCGAGCGCAATTACGACGCCGCGGCCACCGATGGCCGCATCGTCCAGATCGCCTTCCTGTCCAGCCCCAAGGCGACCGTCAATTTCGTCAAGCTGATGGTGAAGCGGCTCACCCATACCGGTTCGACCCTGCGGCCCCGCAGCAATGCCGACAAGGCGGCGATGGTGGCGGCGATCGAGGCCAAGGTGATGCCGTTGCTGCGCGAGGGCCGCATCAAGCCGTTGATGGACTCGACGTTTCCACTGGTG
This sequence comes from Bradyrhizobium sp. HKCCYLS20291, assembly GCF_051167715.1. Lineage (NCBI taxonomy): Bacteria > Pseudomonadati > Pseudomonadota > Alphaproteobacteria > Hyphomicrobiales > Nitrobacteraceae > Bradyrhizobium > Bradyrhizobium sp. HKCCYLS20291. The sequence continues at coordinate 28,532 of NZ_JBNPTO010000020.1, forward strand.
GATGCAGCGAAAGCCCATGCGCGTATGGAGACCAGCCAGCATATTGGCAAAATTGTGTTGGAAATCTAGCCTCCCTCTAAATAGAGCGTGTTTGGAAACTCTTTGATTTTCCTCGCTTTCGTGCCAATGATCGCGCACATCTGAACCGTGCCTGAAACGGCTCCGAAACCTTTGCGAACGCGCTTTCAAGTTTGTTCTGTTTCGCTGTGGTTGGACGTCGAACGCGGAGAATGACATTGCGTCTGAGCAGGTGCCTGGCGTCGTTGGTGGCGCTGGGCCTGGTGATGTGTGGTGCCGTTGCCCCCGCTCAGGCCGTTGACGCCGTCAGCGTTCGCAGCGACGCGCCTGCCATCGACCTGACCGGCATCCTCGATCATCAGCGCAGCGAGAACGACCGCATCCAGGTCTCCACCGCCCCCGGTACCGACGGCATCGTCCGCCGCATCGAGGTGCGGGCCCGCGAAGGCGGCCAGAACTGGATCGTGTTCGCGCTGGCCAACAACACCGACGATCAGCTCGACCGCCTGATCGTGGCGCCGCACTACCGCGTCGTCGGCTCCGGCGTGATGTGGCCCGATCTCGGCCTGTCGCGCATCGCCACCATTACCCCCTCGATCGGCGACCTGCCGGAGCGGCAGGAGAGCCCGACCGCCGACGTCTTCCGCGTCACGCTCGATCCCGGCTCGGTCGTGACTTTCGTCGCCGAGCTACGCACCGACAAGCTGCCGCAGCTCTATCTGTGGGAGCCCGAGGCATACAAGGACAAGGTCAACTCGTTCACGCTGTACCAGGGCATCGTGATCGGCATCTCAGGGCTGCTTGCGCTGGTGCTGACCATTCTGTTCGTGGTCAAGGGCAGCATCATGTTCCCGGCCGCCGCGGCGCTGGCCTGGGCGGTGCTGGTCTATATCGGCGTCGATTTCGGCTTCTGGGGCAAGGTCCTGGACATGTCGAACAACGCCGAGCGTGTCTGGCGCGCCTCCGGCGAGGCGATCCTGGCGGCGACCCTGCTGGTGTTCCTGTTCGCCTATCTCAACCTGTCGCGCTGGCACGTGCGCTATTCCCACATCACGCTGGGCTGGCTGTTCTTCCTAGGATCGCTGGTCGCGGTGGCGCTGTTCGATCCGGCGGTCGCTTCGGGCATCGCGCGGATGTCGCTGCTCTTGATCGCGGCGCTCGGCTTCGCGCTGATCGTCTATCTCTCCAGCCACGGCTTCGACCGTGCCGTGCTGCTGATCCCGACCTGGTTCCTGCTCACGGTGTGGGTCGCCGCTGCCGGCCTCACGGTGGCCGGCCAGGTGACCAACGACATCGTCGGCCCGGCGCTGCTCGGCGGCCTCGTGCTGATCGTGATGCTGATCGGCTTCACGGTGATGCAGCACGCCTTTGCTGGCGGCGGCGCCACCACCGGCATCGTCTCCGACGTCGAGCGCCGCGCGCTGGCGCTGGCCGGCTCCGGCGATTTGATCTGGGACTGGGACGTCTCCGCCGACAAGGTGTTCACCAGCCCGGAGACCGAGAGCCTGCTCGGCCTCAAGCGCGGCACGCTCGAAGGCCCGGCAGCGAAATGGCTCGAGGTGCTGCATCCACTCGACCAGGACCGCTTCCGCGCCGCGCTCGACAGCGTGCTCGACCAGCGTCGCGGCCGGCTCGTTCAGGACTTCCGGCTGCGCACGCCCGACGGTCATTTCATGTGGTTCGCGCTGAAGGCGCGCCCCGTGGTCGGCTCCGACGGCGAGGTCTCGCGCGTGGTCGGCACGCTCACCGACGTGACCGAGTTCAAGAATGCCGAGGAGCGCCTGCTCCACGACAGCGTGCACGACAATCTGACCGGCCTGCCCAACCGCAAGCTGTTCATCGACCGCCTCGCTGCGGTGGCCAATTTCGCCAAGACGATGCCGACCCTGCGGCCGACTCTGATGGTGATCGATCTCGACCGCTTCAAGCAGGTCAACGATTCCGTCGGCATCGCGGTCGGCGATTCCATCCTGCTCACGCTGGCGCGGCGGCTGTCGCGCATCCTCAAACCGCAGGACACGCTGGCCCGGCTGGCCGGCGATCAGTTCGGCCTGATCCTGCTGTCCGAGCAGGACCCCGCCCGCATCACCGCCTTTGCCGAGACCATCCGCAAGACCATCCGCGCGCCGATCGCCTTCAACGAGCGCGAGATCTTCCTGACCGCCTCGATCGGGCTCGCGCTGTCCGATCCGCAGACGCAGCTGTCGGAGGACATCATCAAGGATGCCGAGCTCGCGATGTATCACTCCAAGCGCATCGGCGGCGACCGCATCGACGTCTACAAGCCGGCGATGCGCGCCCGCAAGAACGACCGCCTCACGTTGGAGAGCGAGCTGCGCCGCTCGATCGAGCGCCAGGAGATCACCATCCTGTACCAGCCGATCGTGCGGCTGGAGGATCGCTCGATCGCCGGCTTCGAGGCTTTGGCGCGCTGGGATCATCCGAAGCTCGGCCGGATGTCGCCGAGCGAGTTCATCACCATTGCCGAGGAGATCGGCCTGATCGTCGATCTCGGCACCTTCGTGCTCGACCAGACCGCCCGCCAGCTCTCGGTGTGGCAGCGTGCCACGCGGCTGCGCGAGCCGATCTTTGCCAGCGTCAACGTCTCCTCGCGCCAGCTGTTGCGGCACGACCTGATCCACGATATCCGCTCGGTGCTGGCGCGCTCGTCGGTGGCGCGCGGCACGCTCAAGATCGAGCTGACGGAATCGCTGGTCATGGAGAATCCGGAGCACGCCGCGCAGATGCTGGCGCGCATCCGCGAGCTCGGCGTCGGCCTGTCGATCGACGATTTCGGCACCGGCCACTCCTCGCTGGCCTATCTGCAGCGCTTCCCGTTCGACACCTTGAAGATCGACCAGTCCTTCGTCCGCACCACCACGCGCGGCACCCGCCCGGTGATCCTCAAGTCGATCATTGCGCTGGCCCACGACCTCGGCATGGACGTGGTCGCGGAAGGCGCAGAGTCGGATTCGGATGCAGTCGAGCTCTATCAGCTCGGTTGCGAATACGCGCAGGGCTACGCCTTCGGCGAGCCGATGGATGCCGACGCCGCGATGCGGCTGCTGACGGAAGAGCGGCTGGAAGCGGCGAGCTGACACGATCCGGACATTTGATCGGATCCGAACCGACCACGGACGCCGCGCGAGCGCTTCCCACAGCTTCCGGATGCATCTTTTCTTTTTGAAATCTTGAGGTAGACTTACCTCAGTACCGTGTTGGCGTGCCGGCTACGTGTTGCCGATGCGCGCACTGATGCAGCAGGAGGCTCGCGACAGTGCCGTCAGCGACAAGTCTAGTCGGTCTCGAATTGCGACAGCGCGGCCAGCGCGCGGCGATAGTTGTCGGCGCCGAGCCGGCGGGCCACGCGCTTCTCGTGCGCCGCGACGGCGACATTCGCCTTCCTGAGGATCACGCGGCCGCGCGGCGTCAGCCCGAGCGCATGCGCCCTGCGGTCCTGCTCGGAGCGCTCGCGCACGATCAGTCCGGCCTTCTGCAGATGATCAAGCAGCCCGACCATGCGCGCGCGCTCGATGCCGAGCGCACCGGCGATGGCGATCTGCGTGGTGCCGGGATTCGCCGCGATCGTTTCCAGGATCGAGTACAGGATCACGTCGAGATCGACGGCCGCGAGCGCGGCGTTGACGTCGCGGAAGATCCAGTGCTGCAGGCGGCGGACGAAATAGCCGAGATGGTTCTCGAGCTCGCCGAGGCCGATCCCGGCCTCCGGCCCGACGGCGGCTCGTTGGGTTCGTGCGCTCTTGGACATGCTGGCTCGCTGACATGAGACGCTCCTGCCTAGACCGGAGCCGTTGCGAGAACAAGCAGCCACAATTGGTCACATCCACAATAATTGCAAACTGCAACTATTCTGCTAGGCTGCCGGACAATGAATACACGTGGGAGGGAGAGCCATGCCGTTACAGATGACGACGACGGTCTGCACTGCGGCAGCAATGCGGCAGCGCGCACAAGCCGATCGCGGCGCGGTCCCAACTCAGCAGTCGGAGCACGTATCAACCGGCAATGTTCCCTCCGATGCAGTCTCGCACGTGACGGGGGCGTTCCATGACTAACGCAGAACGCCATCCTCAGCCCGAACCGGCGATGTTCGCCGCACCTTCCATCGAGGCGCTGAAGCGCGATGACGGCGCCATCATCCTGCGCTCGCGCATGCCGCTCCTGCCCTTTGCGCGCTGCACCGGCGAATGGCTGGAGCATTGGGCGCGCACCGTGCCGGACCGCACCTTCCTGGCCGAGCGCCGCGACGGCGGCTGGACCTGGTTGACCTATGGCGAGACGATGACAGAGGTCCGTGCCGCCGCCGCCTGGATGCTGGCGCAAGGCCTCGGTCCGGATCGTCCGCTCGCGATCCTTTCGGACAACAGCATCGCGCATGCGGTGCTGGCGCTCGCCGCGCAACATGTCGGCATTCCCGTCAGTGCGATCTCGCCGGCCTATTCGCTGATGTCGACGGATCACGAAAAGCTGCGGGCGATGATCCAGCTGCTCGATCCCGGCGCGATCTTCGTCGCTTCGCACGGTCCATTTGCCCGTGCGCTTGCAGCAATCGAGGGCTTGCATCGCGCAAGGATCGTGGCCGGCGATGGCGATGGGACCAGCGCCGTGCCGCTGCAAACCTTGCTGGCGACAAAGCCAGGCCCGGAGGTTGACCGCGCCTTTGCCGCTGTCACGCCGGATACAATTGCAAAACTGCTGTTCACGTCGGGCTCCACCGGGCAACCCAAGGCCGTGATCAACACGCACCGGATGCTGACGATGAGCCAGCAGGCCAAGGGCCAGCTGTGGACGTTCCTGCGCGAGGTCGAGGGCGGCCCGGTCATCGTCGACTGGTTGCCCTGGAGCCACACCTTCGGCGCCAACCACAATTTCAACCTGGTGCTCGCCCATGGCGGCTCGATCTACATCGATGGCGGCAAGCCGGCACCCGGATTGTTCGAGACCTCGCTCGCCAATCTCAGAAGCATGGTGCCGACGATCTATTTCAACGTGCCGCGCGGCTTCGACATGCTGGTCGCGGCCCTCAAGACCGACGACGCGTTGCGGCAGAAGTTCTTCACCGGTGTGAAGTGCATCCTCTATGCAGCGGCCGCCCTGCCGCAGAACCTGTGGGACGCGCTCAACGAGATGAGCCTGGCGACGATCGGCCGGCCGGCGCCGCTGGTCTCGGCCTGGGGCGCGACCGAAACGTCGCCGCTCGCGACCGACTGCCACTTCTTCGCCGAGGGCGCCGGCAACATCGGCGTGCCGATCCCCGGCACCGAGCTGAAGCTGGTGCCGACAGGCGAAAAGCTCGAGGTTCGCGTGCGCGGGCCGAATGTGATGCCGGGCTATTGGAAGGCGCCCGAGATCACCGCCGCCGCCTTCGACGAGGAAGGCTTCTACAAGATCGGCGACGCGGTGAAGCTTGCAGATCCCGCGCATCCCGAGCGCGGCCTGTTCTTCGACGGCCGCATCACCGAGGATTTCAAGCTCAGCTCGGGCACGTGGGTGAACGTCGGCGCATTGCGCGTCGCCGGCATCGCCGCGCTGGCGCCGCTGGCACAGGACATCGTGATCGCCGGTCACGGCACCGACGAGGTGCATTTCCTGATCGTGCCGAACATCGCCGCCTGCCGCAGCAAGGCGGGGTTGCCGGATGCGGCCTCGGTCGGCGACGTGCTCGCCCATCCTTCCGTACGCGATGGCGTTGCGCACGGGCTGGCGAAGCTGCGCACCGAGGCTGTCGGGTCGTCGCGCTATGCGACGCGGGCGCTGCTGATGGCCGAGCCGCCCTCGCTCGATGCCGGCGAGATCACGGACAAGGCCTACATCAACCAGCGGGCCGTGCTCTCCCGACGCGCCAATCTTGTTGCGCGGTTGCAGGACGACGCGGCATCCGACCTGATCAGGCCGATCTCGCACGGTTGAGCACCGGCCAAGAGCGGCGATGTCGCATCGGATGGTTCGAGGCGGAGCGGACCTCGTACCATCGAGCGTGACGGCTCGATGCTTTTGCCGGCGGGGCTTGAGATGCGGCATCACGAGACGCCGCAGCTCCTCCGGACCGAGTGCAACGCCTGGCTTCGAACGACGGACCAGCAAGGAGGCGGCAGCTCCGAGCGGCCCTGCTCGGCAGGCAGATCAACTACACAGCGGAATCGAAGGCGACTTAGCAAGTGTTAGTCGCGCCCCCGTAGAACTACCTGCCGAGCGCCTCGATCCGGTAGCGCGGAACCGCCTGCATTAACGGGCCATAAACGGTAACTTCTTAAAATCGCTCGTAGTTGCCCGAGGTCTCACTTCCGGATCAATCAATGGCTCAGCCGCGTTTCTCGCTCGCTCTTCGCATCTACGCAATCATCGGCCTGTCCTTCTGCGGGCTCGCCGGCCTTGCTGCAACGCAGAGCCAAAATCTCGGCACGGCCCTGAAGGATCAGCGGCAGAGCGAGCTGACGCATCTGACGGAGACCGCACTCAGCATCGCCCGCGAAGAATATGACTCCATCGCGCGCGACAAGGTCGCGCCGGAGGCCGCGCAGAAGAAGGCGGCCGAGCGGATCGGCAAGCTGCGCTACGGCAGCGGCGACTACTTCTGGATCAACGACATGGCTCCGAAGATGGTCATGCATCCGATCAAGCCGGAGCTGAATGGCCAGGGCCTTGCCGACAACAAGGATCCGACCGGCAAGCGGCTGTTCATGGAGATGGTCGACGTCGTCAAGCGCCAGAAGGCCGGCGTCGTCGACTACATGTGGCCGAAGCCCGGCAAGGATGCGCCGCAGCCCAAGATGTCCTATGTCGCCGGCTTCGAGCCCTGGGGCTGGATCATCGGTACCGGCGTCTATGTCGACGATCTCGAAGCCCAGATGTGGGAGAGCAAGCGCAGCGTGTTCATCGCCGCTGTCTTGGTGATGCTCATCATCGGCTCGATCACGCTCGTGATTGCGCGGCGGATGTCGTCGGCATTGGCGGCGATGAGCGGCGCGCTGAACGAACTCGGTCACGGCAATTTCGACATCAAGCTGCCGGGACAGACTCGCAGCGACGAGCTCGGCGACATGGCGCGTTCGATCGAGCAGTTCAGAATCAAGACCGAAGAGAAGGCGCGGCAGACTGCGCTGCTCGAGGACGAGCAGCGCCAGGTCGCCGAGCGCATCAAGAGCAAGGCGCTGAAGGAGATGGCCGAGGCTGTCGAGCAGGCGGCGAGCACGGCCGTCGGCGAGGTCGCCGAAGGCACCGGTCACATGGCCAACAGTGCAAAGTCGATGACCGATAGCGCGCTGACCCTGGAACGCAATTCGAGCAGCGTCGCTGCCGCGGCCGAACAGGCGCTCGCCACCACGCAGACCGTCGCCAGGGCGTCCTCGCAACTCGCCGCCTCGATCTCGCAGATTTCCAGCCAGGTGAACTCGTCGCGCGAGCTGACGCGCAAGGCCGTGGCAGCCTCGTCAGAAGCCCAGGCGACAATCGCGAAGCTGTCGGAAGCGGCCGACAAGGTCGGCGCGGTGACCAGCCTGATCAGCGAGATCGCCGGGCAGACCAACCTGCTGGCGCTGAACGCGACCATCGAGGCGGCCCGCGCCGGCGATGCGGGCCGCGGCTTCGCGGTCGTCGCATCCGAGGTCAAGTCGCTCGCCGAGCAGACCGCCAAGGCGACCAGCGAGATCGCGCAGCAGATCGCCGAGATTCAGGATTCGACGCGCGCGTCGGTGACCTCGATCGGCGCGATCGGCGAGGTCATCCGCAACGTCGAGGCGGTGTCGTCCGGGATCGCCGACGCGATCCAGGCGCAGAACAGCGTGACCATCGAGATCTCGCGCACGGTCGAGGAAACCTCGGCCGCCGCGCGCGAGGTGGCGAGCCAGATTGCCGAGGTGTCGCGCGAGGCCAGCGAGGCCGGCCGCCGCTCCACGGACATTCGCGACGGCTCGACGGTTGTCGCCGACAAGGTGCAGAAGTTGCGGACGGAGCTGGTGCGGGTGATCCGGACCTCGACCACTGATGTCGATCGCCGTCTCTCGACGCGGCTGAATATCAATCGCCCCGGCACGCTCCAGGCCAATGGCGAGCAGATCAGCATGACTGTGCGCAATCTGTCGCTTGGAGGCGCGCTGCTCGAGCAGATACCGGTCCGGCTGGCTGTCAACACGCCGGTCACGTTGGCGATCGCCGGCATGGTGTCCGATCTGCCGGGCACGGTCACACGCGTCGGCGATCGGACGGCGCTGGTGCAGTTCACGCTCAATCCCGAGCAGAGCGCGCGCCTGACGGCCCTGGTCTCGGATCGTCAGGCGGCGTAACGCCCCGCAATCCGTCTCAGCGGAAATGGCAGGCGACGAGGTGTCCTTCGTCGCTGGCCTTCAGAGGCGGCACTTCCTTGCTGCAGACCTCCTTCGCGATCGGGCATCGCGTGTGGAAATGGCAGCCCGACGGCGGATTGATCGGGCTCGGCACCTCGCCCTTCAGGCGGACGCGCTTGCGCTTTACGCTCGGGTCGGGAATCGGCACCGCCGACAGCAGCGCCTCGGTGTACGGATGCTTCGGCGTCGCATAGAGCTGACGTGACGGCGCGGTCTCGACGATCCGGCCGAGATACATCACGGCAACGCGGCGGCTGATGTGCTCGACCACCGACAGATCGTGCGCGACGAACAGATAGGCGATGCCGAACTTCTGCTGCAGGTCCTCGAGCAGGTTGATGACCTGGGCCTGGATCGAGACGTCGAGCGCCGACACTGGCTCGTCGCAGATGATCAGCTTCGGCTCGACCGCGATCGCCCGCGCAATGCCGATGCGCTGGCGCTGGCCGCCGGAGAATTCGTGCGGATAGCGCGTCATGTGATCGGCCTGGAGACCGACGGTCTCCAGCAGGTGGACGATGCGCGCCTCATATTGCTGGCGCGACGCCGCGAGCCCGTGGATCGTCAGCGCCTCGCCGATGATCGCGCCGATGGTCATGCGCGGGTTGAGCGAGGCGTAGGGATCCTGGAAGATGATCTGGATGTCGCGGCGGAGCGCACGCAGGTTCTCGCCGGACAGCGAGATCACGTCCTTGCCCTCAAACGTGAGCTCGCCCGAACTCGGCTCGATCAGGCGGAGCACGCAGCGGCCGGTGGTCGACTTCCCGCAGCCGGACTCGCCAACGAGGCCAAAAGTCTCGCTCGGATCGATGTGGAAGTTGACGCCGTCGACCGCGCGCACGCTGCCGACCTGGCGCTTCAACAAGCCGCCCCGGATCGGAAACGCCTTGGTCAGGTTGCGCACGCTGAGCAGCGGCGCCGGCGCGGCGGCGGGAGCAGTGGCAGCTTCGGTCATCACAGCAACGTCTCTTCGGCGCGGATGCACGCCACCTTGTGGCCGGGCTCGATCTCGCGCAGCGGCGGCTGCGCGGCCTTGCAGTCGGGAATGACGAAACGGCAGCGCGAAGCGAAGCGGCAGCCCTCGGGCGGATTGATCAGCTTCGGCACGCTGCCCGGGATGCTCTCCAGTCGGCTCTTCTTGACCGCGGCGAGATCGATGCGCGGGATCGAGCGGATCAGGCCCTGGGTGTAGGGATGACGCGGATTGGCGAACAGGCGGTCGACCGGCGCCTCCTCGGCCACCCGGCCGGCATACATCACGACGACGCGCTGCGCGACCACGGCGACCACGCCCATCGCGTGGGTGATCAGCATGATCGACATGCCGAGCCGCTCCTTCATGTCGAGCAGCAGGTCGAGGATCTGCGCCTGGATCGTGACGTCCAGCGCAGTGGTCGGCTCGTCGGCGATCAGGAGCTTCGGATTGCACGACAGCGCCATCGCGATCATCACGCGCTGGCGCATGCCGCCGGAGAAGTGGTGCGGATAGTCGTGCACGCGGCGCTGCGGATTGGGGATCTGCACCAGCGCCAGCATCTCGGCGGCGCGATCCATCGCCGCCTTCTTCGACAGGCCCTGATGCAACCGGATCACCTCGGCGATCTGGTCGCCGACGGTGTAGACCGGGTTGAGCGAGGTCATCGGCTCCTGGAACACGATCGCGATCTCGCTGGCGCGGATCTTATTGAGCTCGGAGGTCGGTAGCGGCACGAGGTCGCGGCCCTGCCAGAGGATCTGGCCGCCGGCGATGCGCCCGGGGGGCATCGCGATCAGCTTCAGCACCGACATCGCGGTGACGGTCTTGCCCGAGCCGGACTCGCCGACCACGCACAGCGTTTCACCACGATTGATCGTGATGTCGACGCCGTCGACGGCCTGGACCTGACCGTCGTCGCTGTTGAAATAGGTCTTCAGCCCCTTGATCTCGAGGAGCGGTGCGACTCGCGCGTCCATCACATCACCTTCCGCGGATCGAGCGCATCGCGCAGGCCATCGCCGATGAAGTTGATGGCGATGACGGTGAGAAAGATCGCGCCGCCGGCGAACAGCGCCCAATGCGGCGCGATGTCGAGATAGTCCTTGGCGTCGAACAACAAGCGCCCCCAGGTCGGGATATCAGGCGGGAAGCCGAGGCCCAGGAACGACAATGTCGATTCCGCGATGATCGCAGCCGCGACGTCGATCGTGCCGGCGACGATCACCGGTCCCAGCGCATTCGGCAGGATGTGGCGGACGACGAGACGGAAGTTCGACGCGCCGAGCGCACGCGCAGCCTCGACGAACTCCTTCTCGCGAAGCGACAGGAACTGCGCGCGCACCAGCCGCGCCACCGGCATCCAGCGGAAGCCGCCGATCACCAGCACGATCAGCACGAAGGTGCCGCCCTCCGGACCGACGATGCCCTTCAGGAGATCGCGGAACAGATAGATCACCAGCAACAGCAGCGGCAGTTGCGGCAGCGACAGGAACAGGTCGGTCAGCCACATCAGCGCGGCATCGACCGGCCCCTTGGAGTTGCCGGCCACCGATCCGATGACGACGCCGACGAACAGGCCGACGGCCATCGCCGCGAAGCCGACCGCGAGCGAGATGCGTCCGCCATAGATCATGCGCGACAACAGATCCTGGCCGAGATCGTCGGTGCCGAACGGGTGCTCCCATGACGGCGACGCAAGCCGCGCGGTGAAGTCGATCTCGTTGATCGGCACCCGCCAGATCCACGGGCCGACAATGATGGCGAGCGCCAGCAGCGCCAGCACGACGATGCTGACGGCCGCCAGGCGATGGCGCAGGAAGCGCCTGACCGCGTCGCGCCCGGGCGAGAAGCGGCGCTTGGTCGAAGCCGGCGCGACGGCCGCCTCAACGGAAGGAGATGCGTGGGTCAAGCCAGCCATACAAAATGTCTGCGATCAGGTTGAACAGGACGACGAGGCAGGCGAACACGAAGGTCACCGCCATGATGACGGGCGTATCGTTGGCGAGGATCGCGCTGATCAGCAGCGAGCCGATGCCGGGAATGCGGAATATCTGCTCGGTGACGATGGCGCCGCCGAACACGGTCGGCATCTGCAGCGCCACCAGCGTGACCACCGGTATCAGCGCGTTGCGCACCACGTGCTTGACGATCACCTTGCTCTCGTCGAGCCCCTTGGAGCGCGCCGTCGTGACATAGTCGAGCTTGATGACGTCGAGCACGGCCGAGCGGACGTAGCGCGTATAGGACGCGGCCTGGTAGAGGCCGAGCACGGTGACCGGCATCACCGCCTGCTTGAAGTTCTCCCACCACCACATCCAACCCGTGGCCGGGATGTCCGCCCGATAGACAAAGGGCAACCAGCCGAGATTGACGCTGAAGATCAGGATCAAGAGCAGGCCGGTGAAGAAGGTCGGCAGCGAGAAGCCGATGAACGCGAAGGTGTTGGCGACCTGGTCGAAAATCGAATACGGCCGCCGCGCCGCCAGCACGCCGACCGGGATCGCGACGATCAGCGCCAGCAGCTGCGCGGTGCCGACCACGTAGAGCGTGGCCGGAATCCGCTGCAGGATCAGCGTGTCGACGTTGACGCGGCTGGCGAAGGAGAAGCCCCAGTCGCCATGCAGCATGGCGACCAGCCAGCGGAAATAGCGCACCATGATCGGATCATCCATGCCGAACTTGATGCGCAGCGCCTCGCGGACCTCCGGCGGAATGTTCGGGTTGCTCGCGAGCTCGCCGAACGGATCGCCCGGCGCGAGCGCAAGCAGCACGAACAGAATGAGGCTGATGCCGAGCAGGCTCGGCACGGCCACGATGAGGCGCCTGAGAAGGTAGTTTCCCATCGCTCCACCTCTACGATGTCTGGCTGATCATGCTGGCTGCGATCAGGTCTCGCGATACCAGTTGGCGATCTGCCAGAGGTCGTTGTCCCAGCCGCTCTTGTTCGCGACCATGCCGTTCTTCAGGCCGATGCAGTTGCGGCGGTTGATCTCGGGCAGGATGTAGTTGTCCTGCACGACGAGGTCGTTGAGCTTGACGAACAATGCTGCGCGCTTGACCGGGTCGAGCTCGCTCGAGGCCTGCTTGTAGGTCTCGTCGTAGTCCTTGTTCTGCCAGCGCGAGATGTTGCGGCCCTGCCACTTGTTCTCTTTGCTGGAGACCTCCCACGAGGTGAATTGATTCATGAAGAATTGCGGGTCGGCCTGCGGCATGGTGGTCTGGTACATCTCCATGTCGCAATAGAAGTGCGGATAGGTGTCGGGGTTGGCCGGATCGGACGAGAAGAACACCGACGCCACCACCGACTTCAGCTCGACCTCGATGCCGGCCTTCTGGAACGCCTGCTTGATGATCGCCTGATTCTTCTGGCGTGGCGCGTTGATCGAGGTCTGGAACACCAGCTTGATCGGCTTGCCGTCCTTCTCGCGGATACCGGAGGAGTTCTTCTTCCAGCCGGCCTCCTCGAGGATCTGGTTGGCCTTCTCGATCGAGAACTCGAACTTGTTGTTCGGCGAGCGGAAGCGCTCGGGGTTGTTGAGGAAGTTCGCCGTCGCCATGCCGGCGCGGCCATAGATGAACTTCTGCACCGAGGCGCGGTCGATCAGGAGGTTGATCGCCTTTCGCACCGCCGGATCGGTGAAGACCGGATGCTTGGTCTTGACGCTGGAGCGCTCGCCATCGACCTCGGTCCAGGGATCGGTCACGTTGAGCGCGATGTACTCGATGTGGCCGGTGACCGTGAGCTGCGCCCTGCCCTGCCCGCCAGCTTCCAGCTTGGTCAGGATCTCGTCCTCGACCTGCAGATTGTAGGCGTAGTCGTATTCGCCGGTCTGCAGCACCGCGCGCGCCGCTGACACGGCGTCACCGCCGCCCTTGACCTCGACCGTGTCGAAATACGGCCGGTTGGCCTGATGGTAGTCGGGATTGCGCTTGGCGGAGACCGAATCGCCCGGCTTGAAGTCGACGTAGACGTAGGGGCCGGTGCCGACCGGCTTCAGATTGGCCGGCGCCTCGCGCGACTTGCCGCCGATATAGTCGGCGAACAGATGCTTCGGGATGACAAGGCCGTAGGCGGCGACGAACGGATCGGCCCAGAACGGCGTCGGCTGCTTGAAGTTGAGCTTGACCGTGTGGTCGTCGATCTTGTCGATCGACTTGATCCCGCGATAGCTGCCGACGGAGACCGCGGCGGTATCCGGATTGACCGAGTATTCCCAGTTGAAGATGACGTCGTCGGCGGTGAACGGCTTGCCGTCGTGCCACTTCACACCCTGCTTCAGCTTCCAGGTGACCGACAGACCGTCAGCAGCGAGCAGGCCGTTTTCCTTGCTCGGAATCTCCGCGGCGAGGATCGGCACCAGATTGCCGTCGGCGTCCCAGCCGGCGAGCGGCTCGTAGAACAGGCGGCTGGCCTCCTGATCCTTGGTGCCGTTGGCGAAGTGCGGATTGAGCAGGGTCGGAGCCTGCCAGAACAGCAGCTTGAGCGGACCACCGCCGCCGGCCTTGGTCGGCTTGTACTGAATCGGCTCAGCCGCATGGACGACGCCGGAATGGGCGAGCATCGCACCGGCCATCGGCGCACTCAGCCCGACGGCAATCATCCGCTGCACAAAATCGCGCCGCGACAGGCGCCCTGCTTTGACATCAGCGATCTGGCTACGGAGGTCACGCTCGTTCATTCATCGACTCCAGGGTGGTGCTGAATGCCAAAAAAAGCGCCCCGCCAAGCTTCGTCGCGGGGCTGCACAAAATTGGATCAGCCTTCGAAGCGACTGTCAAAGCAGAATCCGGGCCAACTGCCGATCGAGGTTGAGATTTGTCGCCGCACCTCGCGACTGCCGCACGGGATTGCTGCACAGCATCCCGAAGTATGGAACCGCTACCTTTCCACACTGAGAGGATGCGCCGAGACACCAATAATCGCTGGGGTAGAGGTTACGCCTCCCGATACCAGTTCGGCAGCTGCCAGAGGTCGTTGTCCCAGCCCGAGGAGTGGGTCTGCAGGCCCTTGCGGATACCCGAGATGCGGGGACGATTGAGCTCGGGAAGGACGTGGCGCCCGGCGCAGACGACGTCGTTGAGCCGGATGTAGAGCGCGGCGCGCTTCACCGGGTCGAGCTCGCGGGTCAGCGCTTTGTAGAGATCGTCGTACTCCTCGTTCTGCCAGCGCGCGATGTTGCGGCCCTGCCATTTGTTGGCCTTGCTGGCCGCCTCCCACGACACGTACTGGCTCATGAAGGATTGCGGCTCGGGCGACGACATCGTCATCTGGTACATTTCCATGTCGCAGTAGAAATGCGCGGCGGTGTCGGGATTGGCGGTGTCGCTGGAGAAGAACACCGAGGCGACGATGGATTTCAGCTCGACCTCGATGCCGGCCTTCTGGAAGGCCTGCTTGATGATCGCCTGGTTCTTCTGCCGCGGGCCGTTGGTCGAGGTCTGGAACACCAGCTTCAGCGGCTTGCCGTCCTTCTCGCGGAGGCCGCTCGCGCCCTTCTTCCAGCCGGCAGTCTCCAGGATCTGATTGGCCTTCTCGACATTGAACTCGAAGCGCATGTTGGGCGAGCGGTAGCGCTCGGGATTGTTGATGCAGTTCGGCGTGGCGATGCCGCCGCGGCCATAGATGAACTTCTGGATCGAGGCGCGGTCGATCAGCAGGTTGACGGCCTCGCGCACCGCAGGATCGGAGAACAGTGGATGCCTGGTCTTCAGGCTCGCGCGCTCGCCATCCACCTCGATGTTGGGGTCGGTGGCGTTGAGCAGGATGAATTCGAGATTGCCGGTCGGCACGATCTCGACCACGCCCTGGCCGCCGCTCTCGAGCTTGGCCAGGATCTCGTCCTCGACCTGCAGATTCCAGGCGTAGTCGAATTCCCCGGTCTGCAGCACCGCGCGCGCCGCCGACACCGCATCGCCGCCGCCCTTGATCTCCAGCGTGTCGAAATGCGGCCGGTTCGGCACGTGATAGTCCGGATTGAGCCGGGCGGTGACGGTGTCGCCGGGCTTGAAGTCGACGAACAGATAGGCGCCAGTGCCGACCGGCTTCAGATTGTTCGGCGCCTCCCGCGACTTGGCGCCGATGTAGGCGCCGAACAGGTGCTTCGGGATGATCGTGCCGCGGCCGCCGACGAACGGCGTGAACCACAACGGCGTCGGCTGGGCGAAGACGAGACGGACGGTATGGTCGTCGATCCGATCGATCGCCTTGATGTCCTTGTAGTCGCCGATGGTGACCGCAGAGGTCTCGGGATGGGTGGCGTACTGCCAGTTGAAGATGACGTCATCAGCCGTGAAAGGCTCGCCGTCGTGCCATCTCACGCCCGGCTTGAGCTTCCAGACCACGGAGGTGCCGTCGGCCGCCAGCGTGCCGTTGGCCACGCTGGGAATTTCGGTCGCGAGGACGGGCACGAGATTACCCTCGGCGTCCCACCCGGCGAGCGGCTCGTAGAAGGCGCGCGCGGCTTCCTGATCCTTGATGCCGATCGCAAAATGCGGATTGAGCAGGGTCGGCGCCTGCCAGAACAGAAGCTTCAACGGTCCGCCGCCGCCGGCCTTGGTCGGCTTGTAGGGAAAGGCTTGCGTCGCAGCCATCGCCACGCCGGACTGCGCCAGCATCATGCCGGCCAGCGGTGCGGTCAGCCCGACCGCGAGCATCTGCTGCACGAAGTCGCGGCGCGACAGCCGCCCGTTCTTGACCGCGGCAACCGCGCGACGCAGTTCGTGCTCGTTCATATCAGTGCCCCTCCAGATCGGCGCAATTGAAACTCGTGTCGGGCGCGCCTTCAAGGCTCGGCGTCCCCCGATGTCATCGTCTTCACGCCGAACGCACGATCCGGGCCAAATGCCGCGGCAACGGTTCAGCGCGGCGGCTTCAGCTTGCGGAAGCGAACACCCTTGCCGTCGGGAAGGCGGGTGGCGACATAGCCGGCCGCCAGGCAGGCCTCACGCTGCGGCATCTTCTCCTGCGGACTGCGCAGGCTGTCCCACCACGACGCCCGCTGCGCGGCGCGCGGCAGGCTGTCGCCGATCATCTCCTCGATCTCCTCGAGGCTGAGCACCAGCTCGGGGCGGGTCTGCCGCTTGAGATAGGCACTCAGGGCATCATAGTCGGGCAAATCTGGACTCCATCAGACAAGGCAGCCTCGGCGAGTCGAAGCCCGCTTCCGCAACCACTCGTTAACCTAACACAGGTTACTTCGGCGTATCCGTTGCTCTACGGACGGGACTTCACGGGGACGGGGCAAGCCGATGCGCTGGAAACGCCGATCAGGCCGGGCGACGCAGCCTTGGCGGCTGTCGGCGCGCACGCTGATCACCTGCTCCATCTCGACCATCATCGGCTTCTCCGCGATCTGCGCCAGCGTCATGATCGACCTGCGCCGCGGCGAGGAGGTTCGCGCCCGCCAGGCGCTGGACAACATGGCCGCCGGCATCGGCGCCGACATCAGCCGCAATATCGAGCTCTACGATCTCTCTTTGCGCGCGGTCGCCGGCAACATGTTGCTGCCCGAAATCAGCGGTGTCAGCAAGACGGTCCGCCAGCTCATCCTGTTCGATCGCGCCTCGACGGCCAGGAATTTCGGCAACGTCCAGGTGTTCGACGCAAGCGGCCGGCTCACGATCGATTCCTCGACGCTCGATCCGGTCCCGGAGGATCGCAGCGATGCCGAATTCTTTCAGGTGCATCGCGACCGGCCCGACGCCGGCCTCTATGTCGGCAGGCCCGCCAACCATCAGGGCCAATATGCTGTCACGCTCAGCCGTCGCATTTCGACCGCCGACGGGCGCTTCGCCGGTGTCGTCGCCGGCTCGATCCGGCTGAGCTATTTCCGCGACCTGTTCGCACGGCTCACGCTCGGCCCCGGCGACAGCCTCACCGTCTTTCGCCGCGACGGCACACTGATCGTCAGCGCACCGTTCGATGCCGATGCGATCGGCCGCAACCTGGCGCGAGCGCCGGCCGTGACGCGCGCGCTCACCGAGCCGTCCGGCTGGTCGAGCAGCTACGGCGCGCTCGACGATCTGCCGCGCCTCTTGGTCTGGCGCAACGGCACCGAGCCGCTGGTGGTGGTCGCCAGCAAATCGTGGGAGAGTGTCTACGCGGTCTGGCGCAACGAGGCCGCGCAGATCGGCGCAATGATGCTGGCGCTCAGCGTGTTCGTGCTGGCCGCGACCCAGGTCGCCGCGCGCGAGATCCAGTTGCGCGCGAAGGTCGAGGCGCGGCTGGAGCGGCTTGCAACGACCGACCCGCTGACCGGCCTGAAGAACCGGCGCAAGTTCGATCAGACGATCGAGACCGAGTGGCGGCGGGCGCAGCGGACAGCGGCTCCGATCGGGCTGCTGATGATCGATGCCGATCATTTCAAGCGCTACAACGACACCCATGGGCACCAGGCCGGCGACCAGGTGCTGGTCGGCATCGCCGTGTGCATTTCCGACTCGGTGCGGCGCGCCGGTGACTGCGCGGCGCGCTATGGCGGCGAAGAGTTTGCGGTGCTGCTGCCCGGAAGCTCGGAAACTGCGGCGCTCGCGGTAGCCGAGACGATCCGCACCAAGGTCGCGATCTGGGCCGGCGATGCCGGCAACGCCTCGATCAGCATCGGCGTCGCCAGTGTGACGCCGTCGCGGGATTCGGATTGGACCAGCCTGCTGAACGCCGCCGACAAGGCGCTGTACATGGCCAAGGCGGCGGGCCGTAACCGCTGCGTCGCCGTGGCCGTGCCGAAGCCGGCTGAGGCGGCCGCGCTGGCGGCCTGACGCCGCCAGCCGTCGCGTCTTTCGAGCGGGCTGCTCAGCCCTTGGTCTCGAGATAGCGCTTCATGTCATCGCGCAGGCCGTCACGCAGATCGGCACGCGCCATGCCGAAGGCGATGTTGGCCTTCAGGAAGCCGGACTTCGAGCCGCAATCGTGCCGCTCGCCGTCAAAATCGACGCCATAAAACTTCTGCGTCTTCGACAAGCCGATCATCGCGTCAGTGAGCTGGATCTCGCCGCCGGCGCCGCGCTCCTGCGTCTCCAGGATCTTGAAGATCTCCGGCTGCAGGATGTAGCGCCCGGTGATCGAGAAGTTAGACGGCGCGGTGCCCTTCGCCGGCTTCTCGACCATGCCGTCGACCTCGAAGATCTTGCCGTCGCGCTTGCCGACGCCGCAGATGCCGTATTGATGCGTCTGGTCGGCCGGCACCTCCTGCACCGCGAGCACGTTGCTCTTCTCCGGCAGCTTGTTGGCGGCGGCGATCATCTGCGCCAGACAGCCCGGCGAATTCAGCACCAACTCGTCCGGCAGCACCACCGCGAACGGCTCGTCGCCGACGATGTCACGCGCGCACCACACCGCATGGCCCAGACCGAGCGGCGCCTGCTGGCGGGTGAAGCTGACGGCGCCGGCCTCCGGCTGGTCGCGCGCTAGGATCTCGATCTCGGTCTTCTTGCCGCGCGCCGCGAGCGTCGCATCGAGCTCATACATGCGATCAAAATGATCCTCGATCGCAGTCTTGTTGCGCCCGGTCACGAACACGAAATGCTCGATGCCGGCTTCCTTGGCTTCGTCGAAGACGTATTGGATGAGCGGCTTGTCGACGATCGTCAGCATCTCCTTCGGCATCGCCTTGGTGGCGGGAAGGACGCGGGTGCCGAGACCGGCGACCGGAAATACGGCTTTGCGGATCTTCATGGGCGCTGATTAAACCTTGTGACGAATGAATGCGAAACCGATCGCATGTTGGTAGCTGGTTTGCAGCCGAGAACAAAGGCGGATGTTGGTCCGGTGTTCCGCCGGAGGCAGCGGGAACGGCTAAATTTCGCTGCGGAAATGATGAACCTCGTTAATCTCCCGTTAAGCAGGATTGGGCCTCGTGAAGGCCGGTCTTCCTACGATCTGGATTGAGACATGGTGCAACGGAACGAAGTCCTGGCGGCGCTGAAGGCCGGAGCGCGGACCGCTGTGGTGGTCACAATGGTGGCAGCGGTGTCCGGTTCCGCATCAGCCCAATCCGGCGGCAATCCGCTGAACCTCCTCGACAGCCTGTTCAACGGCTCCCAGACCAAGGGAAACCCGGGTCAGGCGGCGCCGGCCCAGTCCCCCGCGCCATCCGGGCCGCAACCGTGGAGCGGCGAGGACGGCGCCTCCGGTCATCCGCTGATGACGGCGGCCGCGATCCGCGAGGCCGCCGGCAATTTCGACGCGTGCGTCGCAGGCATGTGGCCAGATGCCGCGCGGCGCAACATCACGCAGGACAATTTCCAGCGCTTCACCGCCGGCATGGCGCCGGACCTGCGCATCATGGACCTGCTCGATGCGCAGCCTGAATTCACCAAGTCGATCTGGGACTATCTCGACATCCTGGTGAACGACAATCGGCTCGCGAAGGGCCGCGAGGTGCTGGCGAAGTACAAGCCGCAGTTCGATGCCACGGAGCGCGCCTATGGCGTCGATCGCTTCATCATCGCGGCGATCTGGGGCATCGAGTCCAACTACTCGACGCAGATCGGCGACCGCAGCGTGCTGCAATCGACCGCGACGCTGGCCTGCATCGGCCGCCGCCAGTCCTATTTCAAGGACGAGTTCCTGTCGGCGCTGGAGATCCTCAACCGCGGCGACCTGCGCCCCGAGCAGTTGCGCGGCTCCTGGGCCGGCGCGTTCGGCCCCACCCAGTTCATGCCGACCGCCTTCAAGCGATTCGCGGTCGACGCGGACGGCGATGGCCGCCGCGACGTTGTCGACAATCCGGCCGACCTGATCGCCTCGACCGCCAACAATCTGAAGAAGGACGGCTGGCAGACCGGCCAGAGCTGGGGCTACGAGGTCGTGCTGCCGCAGGGCTTCAACTTCATGCTGGCCGACCGCGCCAAGACCATGAGCTTCGCCCAGTGGGGACAGCTCGGGCTGCGACGCGCCGACGGCCAGCCGTTCCCGGCCACGTCCGAGAAGGCCTATCTGCTGGCACCGGCCGGTGCCCAGGGGCCCGGCTTCCTGATGCTGCAGAATTTCCGCGTGATCATGAAATACAATCCGGCCGAGGCCTATGCGCTGGCGATCGGGCATTTCGCCGACCGGCTGCGCGGCGCGCCGCCGTTCGTGCAGGCTTGGCCGCGGGAGGAACGGACGTTGTCCCGGGCCGAGCGGCTCGAGCTGCAGCAACTGCTGGCTGCGCGCGGATTCTACCGCGGCATGCCGGACGGACAGTTCGGCGGCCAGACGCGGGAGGCGTTGCGGAACTTCCAGGCCTCGATCGGGGCACCTGCGGACGGTTTTGCCACCACGGACGTGCTGGAGCGGCTGCGCGGGCGCTGATTGCGACGATTCTGCCCGCCCTGGTAACCTTTTGGGGCGATTGCAGGCCCCATCAACACCATCCGGTGAATGCCCGTTTGCGGCCTGATTCGGGTCCTATTATATGGGTTGTCACGATTTCGCCGCGCGGCGGTGCGGACGGGTGCGCATGTCAAAGCTGAAGTCCTTCCTCAAGCTGTTGAACGAGCCCGGCCCGATGGTCGTGCTGGCGGTCGTCATCGCCATGCTCGTCGGCATCGCCGGCCCGGCCTCGGCCCAGTTCTTCAATTTCAACCCGTTTTCCTCGCCGCGGCCGGTACCGCGCGGCGGTGGTGGCGGCTGGTTCGGCAACGACTTCTTCACGCCATTCCAGCCGCAGCAGCCGAAGAAGGTGACCCAGGATTATTCCAAGGCGCCGCCGCCCGAGAAGCGCGACAATGCTCCGGAGCGCTACGTGCTGGTGCTCGGCGACGGCATGGCCGACTGGCTCGCCTACGGCCTCGAGGACGCCTATGCCGAGCAGCCCGACATGGGCGTGACCCGAAGGATCAAGACCAATTCGGGCCTCATCAAGTACCAGCCGAAGGGTGAGCCGGCCGACTGGGCCGCCGCCGCCAAGGGCATCCTGGCCGGCGAGCGCGCCGACGCCATCGTAATCATGCTCGGCCTGAACGACCGCCTCTCGATCCGCGAGCCAGCGGTGGATAAGGCCGTCAAGCCTGACGACAAGAAGGGCGACAAGACTAAGACGGACGCCAAGTCCAAGCCTGGGGAGACCAAGCCCGCCGACGGCAAGCCAGGCGAGACCAAGGCCGGCGATGCCAAACCGGATGGCAAGACGGACGCAAAATCCGACACGGCCGCCAAGCCGGCCGACAGCGAGCTGCCGCAGGACGAGGCCGACAACGACACGCCCGCGGTCGCCGCGCCGGAAAAGACCGCCCGGTCGCCCAACGGACTCTATGAGTTCCGCGACGAGCGCTGGGTCGAGCTCTATACCAAGAAGATCGAGGAGATGATCGCGGCGGCCAAGAGCAAGGGCGTGCCCGTGCTGTGGGTCGGCTTGCCCGCGATCCGTGGCCCGAAGGGCACCGCCGACGCGCTGTTCTTGGACTCCCTCTACCGCGACGCCGCCGGCAAGGCCGGCATCACCTATGTCGATGTCTGGGATGGCTTCGTCGATGAAGCCGGCCGCTTCCTGCAGAAGGGCCCGGACTTCGAAGGCCAGATCCGCCAGCTGCGGTCCTATGATGGCGTTTATTTCACCAAGCCCGGCGCCCGCAAGCTCGCCCACTATGCCGAGCGCGAGATCAACCGCCTGCTTGCGGCGCGCTCGTCGCCGCTGGAGCTGCCGGTCGAGCCGGCAACGCCCGACGCCAACGCCGTCCCGGGCCAGCCCGCGCCGCGCCCGGTGGCCGGACCGATCCTGCCGCTGGTCGCTTCCTCCGTCGGCACCGATCAACTGCTCGGCGGTCCGGGCTCGCGCCCTGCCGCCGTCGATGCACTGGCCGCCCGGACGCTGGTCAAGGGCGAGGCGCTGAGCCCGCCCGCCGGCCGCGCCGACGACTACATCTGGCCGCGCCGCGAGATCGGCCGCGAGCAGGCCAAGGAGCCGCCGAAGGAACTCGCGAAGCCCGACACGCCCGTTGCCGCGACGTCGCCGACCGAATCCGCACCGGCTGCCCCAAGCCAGCTCCCCGCGCAGCAGCGGCCGAGGCGGCTGACGACGCCGGGTGCGCCGAGCCAGACGCCGCCCGCGCAGGCCCAGCAGCCGGCTCAGGCCGGCCAGAGCGTCCGCGACTTCTTCGGCTTCGGAGCGCCGCAGCAGCCGCAGGTACAGCCGCCCAGGCCGCCCGCGGCCCGCAATCCCAATGCCCCGCCGCGCCCGCCTGCGGCGGTCGGCCGCTCCGCCGCCGTGCTCGAGGCGCCGCCGCGCTGATCGCACAAGCGGCCGCCTCTGCGGCTCCGCGTTTGAGACATAGCAAATCAGCCCGCATTCGATCTCGAATGCGGGCTGATTGCTTCATGAGCTTTGTTGAGTCGTGGGTGGCTCAGTAGCGCCAGCGCTGCGGCTGCGGGCGGCTCGACGGACGCATCAGCATCGCGAGCATGAAACCGATGCCGCCGGCGACCAGCAGCGCGCCCATCGGATTGTCCTGCACCCGCTTGGTCAGAGCCTGGGTGCCGTCACGCAGCGAGTCGGTGCTGCTGCCGAACGTATCCTTGGCGTAGTCCATCGCAGCATCGCCAGCCTCGCGCGCGGCGTCCTTGGCCTGGCCGTACAGATTCTGCACGACGCCCGATGCCTCTCGCGCGCGACCCGAGGCCTGGGTGCTCTTGTCTCCGGTCATCTCGCCGATGCCGCTCTCGACCTTGCCTGCGACATCCTTCGCCGTTCCGGTCAACCGATCCGTATCCATTGCCGCCTCTCCTTGTCTCGCGTTTGCGGGCTTCCCTCCTGCTAACCGGCTCGGACAGCGACGGTTCCGAGCGACTACAAAATCAGCCCGCCATCGACGACGATAGTCTGGCCGATGATGTAGGACGACAGCGGCGAAGCCAGGAACAGCGCCGCGCCTGCCATATCCTGCGGCGTGCCCAGACGTTTCAGCGGAATGCGCTGCAGGGCGCCCTCGAGACGCTGCGGATTGGCGGTCGTCACCTTGGTCATCTTGGTGTCGACGAGGCCCGGGGCGATGCCGTTGACGCGAATGCCGTCTGCCGCCCACGCCTCCGCCAACGTCCGCGTCAGTCCGACCGCGCCCGTCTTCGAGGCGTTGTAGGCCGGATTGCCCATCGTCGAGTGATAGGCCGCGGTCGACGAGACGATGATCAGCGCGCCCTTGGCATCGCGCAGCAGGTTGTGAAACTTCGTCGCACAGGCCATCAGGCTGATCAGGTTGACCTCCATGACCTTGCGAAACCCATCCATCGCAAACTCGCCGCGCCGGTAGAGCACCGCGCCCTGCGCCAGCACCAGCACGTCGAGCTGGTCGAAGCCCGGTGCGAACGCCTCGATGGCGGCGGCGTTGCTGACGTCGAGCTGCTGATAGTGCAGGCCGTCGAGATCGGAACCTTCGTCAACCGTGTAGTCGGCCGGGCTGGCGCGCGTGCCGCAGACCGCGACATTGGCCCCCTGCGCGCGAAATGCTTGTGCAATGCCGTTGCCGATGCCGCTGGAGCCGCCGACCACCAGCACCTGCCGCCCCGAGAAGTCGAGCGCGTTCATCTCCCCTGCCCTCTCCATGTTGTTTGTCGACCTGTGTGGAGAGCGGCGCCGCTGCTGTCAACGGCACACCGCGTGACGCTATTCGCGCACGTGCCGGAGATGTGACGCTACTTCGCAGGCGTCAGCCGCCTGAGGCGGCCCGGCGAATTGTCCTCGATGATCCAGACCGCGCCGTCGGGCGCGACGGCGACGTCGCGGATGCGCTCGCCCATGTCCCAGCGCTCGGCCTCGTCGGGCTGGCCGTCGGCCGTGAAGCGCACACGCACCAGCGCATGCACCCGCAGGCCGCCGATCAGCGCGGAGCCCTTCCATTGCGGAAACATCGCGCCGTCATAAAAGGCGAGCCCGGCCGGCGCGATCACCGGATCCCAATACAGCGGCGGCGCCGCAAGATCCGGACGCGTCGCATGCCGCGGGATCGGCGTGCCGTTATAATTGTCGCCGTTCGACACCAGCGGCCAGCCATAGTTCTTTCCCGGCTCGATCAAATTGAGCTCGTCGCCGCCGCGTGGCCCCATCTCGTGCAGCCAGAGCCGGCCATCCGCGGCAAACGCAAGCCCATAGGGATTGCGATGGCCCGTCGTCCAGGTCTGCGCCGGCACGCCCTTGTCCTCGGCCATCGGATTGTCCGCGGGTGTGTTGCCGTCGAGATCGAGCCTGAGCACCTTGCCGCGCGCCTGGCGCGGATCCTGTGCGCTGTTCGGCTGCATGCGGTCGCCGACGGTGAGGAACAAATGCGTTCCCTGCGGATCGAACGCGATGATCCCGCCGGGCTGACCGCCGCCGCCCGCCGGCGTCTGGCGCCAGATCACGCTCGGCTCGTTCAGCGTCGCGCGATCGTTCGCCAGAGACAAGACGGCACGCGTGAGCACCAGGCGGCTGCCGTCGGTGCTTGGCTCGGTGTAGGTGATGTAGATCTGCGACGTCGTTGCGAAGCTCGGCGAGACCGCGACGTCGAGCAGGCCGTTCTGTCCGCGCGCGGCAACGGCGGGCACGTTGCCGACCTCGATCTTCTGGCCGTTCTGAGTCACCACGTAGATCCGGCCCGGCTTCTCGGTGATCAGCATCCGCCCATCCGGCAGGAAGGCGATGGCCCACGGCGTATCGAATTCGGCTACGTTCTGGGCGGAGAAGGGCTGGACTGCGCTGACCTTGCGGCCGCCGGCATTGATGCTGTCGGCCTGCGCGGCCGCTGCGGCAACGAGGCTTGCAGCCAACGCCGCCAAGGTCATGAATGTCCGGTGCAGCACCATGGTGACTCCCGTCTGTTGATCCTCATCGCAGTGCGTGAATGCGGACGCCCGCGATCGGTGCCTATCGAATGGGTCGGATTGGTGATACCCCGGTCGGGACCACAAGGTGCGCATATTTCCGTGAGCCGCAAAATGCAGGACCACAAGCAACTCAGCCGATCCGTGAGAGGATTGACCGTCCTGATCACCGGCGCCGCGTCGGGCATGGGCCGCGCGACCGCACGCGTGTTCGCAGACGAAGGGGCGCAGGTCGCCGTCACCGACCTCGATGAGAGCGGCGCGCAGGCCGTGGCAAACGAGATCACAGGGGCCGGCGGTGTCGCGCGCGCGTGGCGGCTGGATCTCGCCGATCGCGAGGCGATCAGCAGCGTGGTCAACGCGGCCGCCGCGCATTTCGGCGGCCTCGACATCGTCGTCAACAATGCCGGCATCTCGGTGCGGGTGGCGATCGACGATGACGCCTATGACGACGCCTGGGCTAGGGGGATCGCGGTCATGCTGACGGCGCAGCAGCGCGTCATTCGCGCTGCGCTGCCGCATCTGCTGAGGTCGAGCAGCCCGCGCATCGTCAACATCGCCTCGACCGAGGCGCTCGGTGCGACCGCGCTGCACAGCGCCTATTCCGCCGCGAAGGCCGGCGTCACCGGACTGACGCGTTCGCTCGCGGTCGAACTCGGGCGCGACGGCATCACCGTCAACTGCATCTGCCCGGGGCCGATCACCACCGCGATGACCGCGCGCATTCCCGACGAGCAGAAGGCGATCTATGCCAGACGGCGCACCGCGCTCGGACGCTACGGTGATCCAGCAGAGGTCGCGCATATGACCCTAAGCCTGTGCCTGCCGGCCGCTTCGTTCATCACCGGCGCCGTGATCCCGGTCGACGGCGGACTGATGGCCCGCAACGCGTGACGGCATGACAGACGTGCGCGAGGGCGATGCGCGCTCGCGTTGACTTCATGCACGTCCGGCGTAGCCTCTGGTCAGCGCGGGCTCACAGATCCGCCGTGAGAGGACTAGCAAGGAGGACGCCATGGCCATCGCCATCCGGCAGTTGCATCCCCAATTCGTCGGCGAAGTCTCGGGCGTCGATCTACGCAAGCCGCTGACGCCGGACGAGGTCGCGCAACTGCAGGCCGCGATCGATCACTATGCGGTGCTGGTGTTGCACGATCAGGACATCACCGACGAGCAGCAGCTCGCCTTCGCGCTCAACTTCGGCGACCGCGAGAAGGCGCGTGGCGGCACCGTCACGAAGAAGGAGGACTATCGCCTCACCACCGGGCTCAACGACGTTTCCAATCTCGGCAAGGACGGCAAGCCGTTGCCGCGTGACCATCGCACGCATCTGTTCAATCTCGGCAACTGCCTGTGGCATTCCGACAGCTCGTTTCGCCCGATCCCGGCGAAGTACTCGATCCTGTCGGCGCGGGTCGTGAACCCGAAGGGCGGCAACACCGAGTTCGCCGATATGCGCGCCGCCTATGACGCGCTCGACCCGGAAACCAAGGCCGAGCTCGAGAATCTCGTCTGCGAACATTCGCTGATGTATTCGCGCGGCTCGCTCGGCTTCCTCGACTACACCGACGAAGAGAAGGAGATGTTCAAGCCGGTGCAGCAGCGTCTCGTCCGGACGCATCCCGCGCACGGGCGGAAGTCGCTGTATCTGTCGTCGCATGCCGGCGCCGTCGTCGGCATGAGCGTGCCGGAAGGACGGCTGCTGCTGCGCGATCTCACCGAGCACGCCACGCAGCGAGAGTTCGTCTACGTTCACCGGTGGACGCTGCACGATCTGATCATGTGGGACAATCGCCAGACCATGCACCGCGTGCGCCGCTACGACCAGTCGCAGCCCCGCGACATGCGCCGCGCCACGGTCGCCGGCACCGAGCCCACGGTGGCGCAGCAGGCCGCGGAGTAGCGGGCTTCGGCGAACGCCGCCGTCATTGCGAGGAGCGCAGCGACGACGTGTCCGCCGAAGCGCATCGGGTGAAGGCGGAAGCAATCCAGATTCATCGCGGGATTCCAGATGGCTCTACTACGTAGCAAGCAACGGTGTTTGCTGGCTGCGCTCGGCGCTCCTGATATCGGAGCGTCATGGACAGAGTTTCGCAGACTGCGTCTCACCAACACCAGTGTCGTCCCGGACAAGCCCGGCAACGCGCGAGCGTTGTCGGGCGAAGATCCGGGATCCATACTCCGCGAAGTCTATTGTTGAACCCGCTCTAACGGCATCGAGCGTCACCACGCCCGCCGCGGCGTATGGGTCCCGGCGCGGAGGCCGGGACGACGCGCAATGAATTTTGAGCGGTCTTGCGGCAGAACAAGAGGCCGAGCGCGAACTACGCATGCCCCGCGGCGTTGGACAGCATGCCCGGGTCGATGCCGATCTTGCGCAAAGCGAGATCGTATTTGTCGCCGACATTGTCGCCGAAGATCAGGTCCGCGTCGGCGTCGCAGTGCAGCCAGCCATTGTCCTGGATCTCTTCCTCAAGCTGGCCGGCGCGCCAACCGGCATAGCCGAGCGCGAGGATGGCATGCTTCGGGCCGTTGCCCTTGGCGATCGCCTTGAGGATGTCGATGGTCGTCGTAAGACACACGCCGTCGTTGATCTTCAAGGTCGCGTTGGCGATGAAGTAGTCGCTCGAATGCAGCACGAAGCCACGTCCCGTATCGACCGGACCGCCGCTCAGCACCTTCATCGTCTCGGCGCTGTCGGGAAGATGGATCTGGTCGCCCTTCTCGATGATGTTCAGCTGCATCAGCAGTTGCGGGAAATCGATGCTGCCGGCCGGCCGGTTCACCATGATACCCATGGCGCCCTCGGCGGAGTGCGCGCACAGATAGATCACCGAGCGCTCGAACCGGGAGTCGCCCATCACGGGCATTGCGACCAGCAATTGACCGTCGAGATAACCGCCGTGAGAGGCCTGGTCCCCGATCCCGGTCACTTTGCGGCGAATGTCGCCGAGCCTTTTTGCTTCAGGATTCATCCGCGAGGACTCTCATGATGGTTGATATCCTGATATTGGGATGCGCATCTGTCAATCAAGGTTCAGGCCTCCGCGCCGGAATCCGCTCACAAGCAATTCAATGGTTTGCACCCGAACCAAACCTTAAAGACGTCTCATGTCCGCCTTGGTTCCTCGTCTCTCCGCCACGCTGTTCGCCGCGTCCCTTCTCGTGTCCTGCCCGCCCGGCGCTTGGGCACAGGATAGTTCGCCATGGCAGCGCGACGGCCACTCCGCGGTCCGACTGCTTGCGGGCTCGCGCAGCGGTCCGGTGCTGCTCGGCGGCATCGCCTTTCAGCTGCAGCCGGGCTGGAAGACCTATTGGCGCTCGCCGGGCGACTCCGGTGTGCCGCCGCGGTTCGACTTTTCCAAGTCCGACAACGTCGAAGCCGTGACGGTCCTGTGGCCGGCGCCGACCAAGTTTGACGACGGCGCGGGCGGCCACTCACTCGGCTATCACGATGCCGTCGTGCTGCCGCTGCGCATCGTCGCCAAGAGCGCCGACAAGCCGATGACGTTGCGCGCCGAGATCAGCTACGCGGTGTGCGAGAAGATCTGCATTCCGGTCGACGCCAAGGCCGAGCTCGCCTTCACCAGCGTCGCGAGCACCGAGGATTCGGCGCTGTCGGCCGCGCTCGACACCGTGCCGAAACCCGCCAATGTCGGCGATCCGAATGCCTTGACGATCCGTGACGTCAAGCGCGACGGCAAGAAGGACGTCATCGTCGACGTGGCAGCGCCGGGCACACGCGGGATCAACCTCTATGTCGAGGGGCCGACGCCGGACTGGGCGCTGCCGATTCCGACCCTGCGCGACAGCGGTATTCCGGGCATCATGCGCTTCGCTTTCGAGCTCGATGGCGTTCCGCCGGGCGTGAAGCCCGACGGCGCGGCGCTCAAATTCACGCTCGTCGCGCCCGACAAGGCCTACGAATTCAACGTGAACCTGCCCTGACGCTCCCGTCCCGCCCCAGCCGGTCCGATCCAACCCATTCTTAACGGTGGGTTGATAGGACAGAGGCATCGCCGCGCTCCACGCGGCCGTGGAGCTTGACCCGAGCCGTGGCTCTCATCGACGCCCGCAACGCACCCGCACCCACAGGCCTCGCAGCGCGGCTGATGACGCGTCTGCGCGCACTCGCCGGCAGCGGCGAGGCGTCGCTGACGCAGCGGCTGGCGGCGCTGATCTTCGTCATCCGCGTGCTCAGCGCCGGCCTCGCCTATTTCTCCCAGATCGTGCTCGCGCGCTGGATGGGCGGCTCGGATTACGGCGTCTACGTTTATGTGTGGACCTGGGTGCTGCTGCTCGGCAGCATGCTCGATTTCGGCATCGCCTCGTCGGCGCAGAAGATCATTCCGGATTATCGCACGGCGGGCCAGCACGCGCTGCTGCGCGGCTTCCTGTCCGGCGGCCGCTGGCTGACGCTTACGACCTCCACGCTCGCCGCTCTGCTGCTCGCCGGCCTGATCGCGCTGCTGTCAGCGTGGATCGATCCGAGCGAGCGGATGCCGCTCTACATCGGCTGTCTCACGCTGCCGGCCTTCGTGGTCGCCAACACCCAGGACGGCATCGCCCGCTCGCACGACTGGATGGCGCTGGGGCTGATGCCGCAATTCATCATCCGCCAGGGCCTGATCATCGGCTTCACCGCGGGCGCCTTCGTGCTCGGCCTGCAGCTCGGCGCCACCGCGGCGATGGCCGCCAGCGCCGCCGCCGTCTGGGTCGCGATGCTCGGCCAGATGCTGGTGCTCAACCGCCGGCTCGGCCGCCACGTCCCGGCCGGGCCGAAGCAGTACGATGTCAGCGGCTGGCTCGCGGTGTCGCTGCCGATCCTCTTGGTCGAGAGCTTCTATCTGCTGCTGTCCTACACCGACGTGCTGGTGCTGCAGCAGTTCCGTTCGTCCGAGGAGGTCGGCATCTACTTCGCGGTGGTGAAGACGCTCGCGCTGGTCTCGTTCATCCACTACGCGATGTCGGCGACCACAGCGCATCGCTTCGCCGAATATCACGCGCTCGGCGACAAGGCGCGGCTATCGGCCTATGTCGCGCACGCGATCAAATGGACGTTCTGGCCATCGCTCGCCGCGACCCTGGTGCTGCTCGCGCTCGGCAAGCCGCTGCTGTGGCTGTTCGGCGCGCAGTTCACCGCCGGCTACGACATCATGTTCGTCGCCGCGATCGGCCTCGTGGTGCGCGCGGCGATCGGGCCGGTCGAGCGGCTCCTGAACATGCTGGGTCAGCAGCGCGCCTGTGCCATGGCCTATGCGGCGGCGTTCGTCATGAACCTCGTATTGTGCATCCTGCTGGTGCCGCATTTCGGCGGCCATGGCGCCGCAGCCGCGACCTCGCTCTCGCTCGCCTTCGAGACGGTATTGTTGTTCCGCATCGTCAAGCAGCGGCTGGGATTGCACGTTCTTGCCTTCGGCAAGGCATCCTGAGGAACCGGTCTCGACGCATCTGTTGCGTCATCTTGTCAGCCGCTTGACGGAACTGAGAGCGCAGCTCTCAGCGCGCAGCGATCACGCAAGTGTTGGGTGCAACGCCTTGATATTGGCGCGATCCTCCCAGCACATGGTTTCCGACCGCGCGTTGGGGGAGATCGAGATGCCGAGACTGGGGCTCGCAGTGGTGCTCGCAGCACCGTTGTTGTTGGCCGGCTGCATGGAGGCGACGTTGTCGCCGACCACGGATGCCGCGCTGACCCCGCGCGACCGTCAGTTGCTGTCGCGTGCGCCCTATGCCGAGGCGCAGATCCCCGAGCAGTTCCAGCGCCACATCGTCGAGTACACGCGGCAGGAACAGCCGGGCACGATCGTCGTCGATACCGACGCGCGCTTCCTCTACTACGTGCTCCCGGATCGCAAGGCCGTTCGCTACGGCGTCGCCGTCGGCGAGGAGGCGCAGGCCTTTCACGGCATTGCGACGGTCGGCAAGATGGCGGAGTGGCCGGACTGGGTTCCGACCGCGGAGATCCAGGCCCGCCTCGGACCGTATCCGAAGCGCGTTGCCGGCGGCCCGGCCAATCCGCTCGGCGCCCGCGCGATCTATCTGTACGACGGCAACCGCGACTCGCTGTATCGCATTCACGGCACCAACCAGCCGGAATATATCGGCCAGGCGATCTCGTCCGGCTGCATCCGCATGACCAACCAGGATGTCGCCGACCTCTATGGCCGCGTCCAGCTCGGATCGACCGTGGTCGTGCTGCCGCCGGGCCAGAGCGTCGCAGCGACCAACACCAGCATCTTCGCCCGGCGCAGCTGAGCGCCGCGACGTTCTGCACGCCCGCCGCAACGTGCCCCGCTCAGGGCGCGGCGGCGACGCTCAGAAATTCAGGCGGCACCAGATCGGTCAGCCAGACGCCGTTGTCAGCAAGGTAAAATCGCAGGCCCGCGCGATGCATCGCGGCGGCATCGACGCGCAGGACGATGGGCTTGCCGTGGCGCTGCCCGACACTGACGGCTGTCGTCTCGTCCGAAGACAGATGCACCTGCTGGCGTGACTGCGGCTTCAGGCCCTCGGCCATGATGGCCGCGACGAACCGGGTCGCCGTGCCGTGAAACAGCACGGCAGGCGGTTCGCACGGGGTCAGGCCAAGCTCCACCCCTACGGAATGTCCCTGCGCCGCCCGGATGCGCGTTCCATCCTCCGAGATGGTGAAGCGCTTCTTGTCGCTGGTCGCAACGACATGCTCCAGATCGGCGCGGTTGAACGCCGTTCCCGCCGCGGCCGCGCGGGCGATGAGGGCATCGATGGCAGTCCAGCCCTGGGCGTCGAGCGTGAGGCCGATCTTGTCAGGCTGGTGCCGCAGCACCAGGCTCAAGAACTTGCTCAGTCGAACCGCGTCCGGCGCCATCGTCCGCTCCTAGCCATAGCGCAGCTTCAGGCCGAGGATTGCGGCCACCAGCGCCAGCGTGATGACGTTGGCGAGAACCAGCGGCAGGTCGCCGATCAGCGCGCCGTACAGCAGCCACATCGCATTGCCGGTGGTCAGCAGCACGAACATGCCAATCGAGATGTCGCCGGTCGAGCGCGACCGCCAGGCCTTGATGACCTGCGGCAGGAACGAGCACGTGGTGCAGATGGCGGCGGCGAGGCCGATGAGGGTGGTCAGCAAGATGAGGTCCGTGGACGTACGTTCGAAAGAAGCCCGCTTGTAGAACGATGCGCGCCGAAGCGAAACCCGCATCGGCGCAGAGCTCATTGACGTTTGGCGCACGCCCTCGCCTCACCCGGCGGTCATTCCCCGCGCAGGCGGGGAATCCAGTACGCCGCGGCGTCGCGGTCGATCACGGGTGCCGGCGGGTACTGGATGCCCGCCTGCGCGGGCATGACAACGGAGGCTCCCTCCTCCGTCATCGCGAGCGTAGCGAAGCGATCCAGGGGCCACACAGACAGTCTGCCGTCAGAGCCCCTGGATTGCTTCGGCGCAAGGGCGCCTTGCAATGACGCTGTGGCAGGCTTGTTCGCCTCACCACAACTGTCATCGCCCGGCTTGATATTTAGCCCGGAGACATAGCGGCACCTGTTCGGACCAATCCAGCCCATTGTGATGTGTATGTCTCCGAACACCTGTAAGGCATCTGTCCGGGCCATACATCGAGCCGGGCGATGACCACGGAAGGATCAAGCAGCCGTCCAGCCGCCGTCGATCGACAGATTGGTGCCGGTGATCTGCGCCGCCTCGTCGCTGCACAGGAATAGCGCCAGCGCCGCGACCTGGTCGACCGTCACGAACTCCTTGGTCGGCTGGGCCGCCAGCAGCACGTCGTTGATGACCTGCTCCTTGGTCAGGTTGCGCGCCTTCATCGTGTCCGGGATCTGCTTCTCGACCAGCGGCGTCCAAACGTAGCCCGGAGAAATGCAGTTGCAGGTGATCTTGAAGGTGGCGAGCTCCAGCGCGACGGTCTTGGTGAGGCCGGCGATGCCGTGCTTGGCCGACACATAGGCCGACTTGAACGGCGAGGCGACCAGCGAATGCGCGGACGCCGTATTGATGATGCGGCCCCAGCCGCGCTTCTTCATGCCGGGCACCGCGGCATGGATGCCGTAGAACGCCGAGGAGAGGTTGATCGCGATGATCTGCTCCCACTTCTCCGGCGGAAATTCCTCGACCGGCGAGACGAACTGGATGCCGGCATTGTTGACGAGGATGTCGACGCTGCCGAACGTGCTCTCGCCGAGCGCGATCATGCCGGCGATCTCGGCCGGCTTGCTCATGTCGGCCGGCGAATGCACCGCCTTGACCTTGAACTCGCTCTCGATGCCGGCGCGCTCCTTCTCGATATCGGCCGGCGCGCCGAAGCCGTTGAGCACGATGTTGGCGCCGGCGCTGGCGAAGCCGCGCGCAATGGCAAGCCCGATGCCGCTGGTCGAGCCGGTCACCACGGCGGTCTTGCCCTTCAGATTCGTCGTCATTGCTTCACTCCTTCTTGGCGGCAGCCAAGCTGCCGTCCTGCGTGAGATCGTAGGTGACCATGGTCTCGCCGGACTGCGGCCGCTCGAGCCAATCCTTGTGGCGCATCGACTGATGCACGTCGCGCACGCCCGCCTCCCAATGCTCGACCATCGCGACATGGGAGAAGTCGTAGTCCTTCGACGAGCTCTCGTAGCTCTTGCTGCGATAGATCAGATGCACCACCGTGACCGTGTTCTCCTGCGCCGCCTTGCACAGAATCTCGAGCGACGGATCGTTGCGCAGCTCGTCCGGCAGCCTGGCATAAAGCTCGCGCAGCGCCTTGCGGGTGTTGTGGATCATCCGGTTCTTGTCGGTGTTCATCCGCGTCCGGCTGGAATAGCGGATGTCCTTCTCGCGCTCGGCCGCCTCCAGCAAGGTGCGCGGCAGCTCGCCGCGGGCGGAGAACAGATCGACCTGGAAGATCAGGAGATCACGATCTGTCTCGGTGTCGAGCACGTAGTCGAGCGGCGTGTTGGAGGCGATGCCGCCATCCCAGTAATACTCGCCGTCGATCTCGACCGGTGGAAAGCCCGGCGGCAGCGCGCCCGAGGCCATGATATGCTCGGGCGTGAGGCGCTTGCCCTGTTTGTTGAATTCGACATTGTCGAAATAGGTGAAGTTGCCGGTGGTGACGCCGACGGCGCCAACCGACAGCCGCGTCTTGAGATCGTTGATGCGGTCGAAATCGACCAGCCGCTCCAGGGTGCGCTTGAGCGGCGCGGTGTCGTAATAGCTCACCGATTGCGCCGTGCCGGCCGGCCACAGCGGCGCCGGCGGAAACCGCGGCGTGAAGAAGCCGGGCACGCCGAAGGCGGCGATCAGTCCGGCGCTGACTTCGTTGAACGCCGAGCGATGATGGTCGCCGTTGAGCAGCGGCTTCCACGGCACCGGCGACGACACCATCTCCCAGAATTCCTTCAGACGGTCGATGCGCTTGTCCCGATCATTGCCGGCGATGATCGCGGCATTGATGGCGCCGATCGAAATACCGGCAATCCATTCCGGCTCGAAATCGAAGTGGCACAGCGCCTGATAGGCACCGGCCTGGTAGGAGCCGAGCGCACCGCCGCCCTGCAGGACCAGGACTCGTTGCGAACAGGTGGGGGTTGCAGGCTGCGGGGGAAATGAATGGTGTGTCATTGCGCCGGTCATTAGCAAAACAAGCGCCAACGTGGCGTCACTTCGCGGTGACGTCAATCCACCCCAAAGCATAGGGGTCCCGGCTCGGACGCACTTGGGCGCGGACTGCGCAAGCCCGCGGCAGAGCTGACTGTCAGGACGGCTTCTTGCTGTCCGGCGTCGCCAGGATCATGGTCCAGAACACCTTGTACTTGGTGTTCGGAGCATAGCTCGCCGCGATGCCTATTTTTGTGACACCGTTCTTGAGCATGTTGGCGCGATGCGGCGGCGAGTCGCGCCAGCCGGAGAAGGCCTCCGCCAGCGTGTGGTAGCCCGCAGACACGTTCTCGACTGCGACGGTCGCGTCATAGCCCGCACCATTCAGCCGCTTGGCCAGCGGCGCGCGGACGTCGTGATCGAGCTTGTTCTTGTCGGCCATCGCCTGCGACTGCGACTCCGCCAGCCGCATCAACTCCGGATCGACCTCGACCATCCCGAGCCCGTTGTTCTGGCGGTATTGCGAAATCATCGTCGCCGCAGCGGCAGCATCGAGCCTGGCGCCCGCAACCGCCATGTCGGCATACATGGTCGGCGCCTGCACCACCGGCGTCTCGGCCGCGCAGCCGGCGAGCAGGAGTGCCAAGGAGAACGCGAGTGCCCGATGCTTCAATGAACCAGTCCCTATGCGGATACGAGAAGCGGGTTGTTGCACATCAACCGTGGCTGAAAGGTGAATCGACGGTAAGTTCCATCGGCGCAATTTGAGCCGTTTCGGCCTTGTAACGGTTCGTCAACCATGGCAGCCGCGCGGTCAAGTCTGTTGGTGCCAAGGACGGTATTGGTGCCAAGGACGGTGCCACACCTTCGGTATCGTCCCGGCCTCCGCGCCGGGACCCATACGCCGCGGCTGTCGTGTTGAATGCGATGCCGCTCCGGCGTGCCTCCAACAGGCTGCACGGAGTATGGATCCCGGCGCGGAGGCCGGGACGACACCACCTTTTTGGCTCGCTGTCAGGGACTAATTATCCGTGATCAAAGCGTGAGCCCGCCCGCTCAGCCCGCAAAGATCCGATAGTGCCGCGGCTTCAGGCCGATGCGGTCGCCGATGCGGAGGTCGCGGTCGCGGGGGGCGTCGATCTCGATCGTCGAGCCTTCGGTCAGCGCGATCTCGGCGCGCTGCACCGGGCCAAAGCTGCGGACGTGAGTCACGGCGCCGTGCAGCGTGCCGCTGTCCGCGGGACCGATCAGCATGTCGTGACGGCGCACGAACAGGGTCGAAGCGCCAGCGGCCACGCCTTCCGCCGCAAGGTCCAGCGGGCGGCCGTTGAGATGCACGGCACCGCCGGTGATCTCCACCGGCAGCATGATCGACTCGCCGATGAAGCCGTGCACGAAGGCGGTCGCCGGACTGTCATAGACGTCGCTGGGCGAGCCGACCTGCTCGATGCGGCCCTTGTCCATGACGACGACGCGGTGCGCGACCTCGAGCGCCTCCTCCTGATCATGCGTGACGAAGATCGAGGTGACGTTGATCGAATGATGCAAGGTGCGCAGCCATTGCCGCAGCTCCTTGCGCACCTTGGCGTCGAGCGCGCCGAACGGCTCGTCGAGCAGCAGGATGCGCGGCTCGATGGCCAGCGCACGCGCCAGCGCGATCCGCTGGCGCTGGCCGCCGGAGAGCTGGCTCGGATAGCGGTCGGCGAGCCAGTCGAGCTGCACGAGGTCGAGCAGCTCCTTCACGCGCGCCCGGATCTGCGCCTCGCTCTTGCGGATGCTGCGCGGCTGCACGCGCAGGCCGAAGGCAACGTTCTCGAACACGCTCATGTGCCGGAACAGCGCGTAGTGCTGGAACACGAAGCCGACATGACGCTCGCGCGCGCCGCGGTCGAGCGCGTTCTCGCCGTCGAACAGGATCTCGCCGGCGTCGGGCCATTCCAGCCCGGCGATGATCCGCAGCAGCGTCGTCTTGCCGGAGCCGGAGGGTCCAAGCAGCGCCAGCAGCTCGCCATTGGCGACCTTGAGGTCGACGCCGTCGAGCGCCTTGAAGGAGCCGAAGGTCTTGACGACGCCTCTTGCTTCAATGGTCATGAGGCAGGTCCCCGTCGATGTTGCGTTCGAGAATGGTCTTGGCGATCAGCGTGATCAGCGCCAGCATCGCGAGCAGCGAGGCGATCGCGAACGAGGCCACCATCTGGTACTCGTTGTAGAGAATCTCGACCAGCAGCGGCATCGTGTTGGTCTCGCCGCGGATGTGGCCCGAGACCACCGAGACCGCGCCGAACTCGCCCATCGCACGCGCGTTGCAGAGCAGGACGCCGTACAGCACGCCCCATTTGATATTGGGAAGCGTGACGCGGAAGAAGGTCTGCAGGCCCGAGGCGCCGAGCGAGATCGCCGCCTCCTCCTCCTGCGTGCCCTGCTCCTGCATCAGCGGGATCAGCGCCCGTGCGACGAACGGGAAGGTCACGAAGATGGTGGCGAGCGCAATGCCCGGGAAGGCGAACAGGATCTGCAGATCGTGCTCTTGCAGCCAGGGCCCGAAGAAGCCCTGGGCGCCGAACAGCAGCACGAAGACGAGGCCCGAGATGACGGGGCTCACCGAGAACGGCAGATCGATCAGCGTGATCAGGACGGTCTTGCCGGGGAAGTCAAACTTCGTGATCGCCCAGGCGGCGACGAGGCCGAACACCAAATTGCTGCCGACCGAGACCGCCGCGACGCCGAGCGTGAGACGGATGGCGGACCACGCCTCGGGGTCGGCCAGGGCAGACAGATAGGCCATCACGCCCTTGCTGAACGCCTCGACGAACACGACGACGAGCGGCAACACGACGAAGATCGACAGGAAGGCGACCGCCAGCGTGATGATGGCGATGCGGACGACCGTCGGCTCGGCGCGCGGATCACGCCGGGCGGCACTTTCGGCCAGGCTGCGCGCCGAGGCGTCGGGCGTCCGTTGCAGGGTCATCTCGATGCTCATGTCGCGGCCTCAGGTGGACGCCTGGGACTGAGCCCAGCGCTGCAGGCGATTCACCGCGAAGATGATCACGAATGCCACCACAAGCATCACCACTGCAATGGCCGTGGCGTCGGCATAGCGGAACTCGGACAGGCGGATGACGATCAGGAGGGGGGCAATCTCGGACACGTTCGGGAGATTGCCGGCGATGAAGATCACCGAGCCGTACTCGCCGACGGCCCGGGCGAAGGCCAGCGCGAAGCCGGTCAGCAGCGCCGGGGTCAGGCTCGGGAGGATGACTTTGGTGACGATGTGCCAACGGCTGGCACCGAGGCTGGCCGCCGCCTCCTCGATCTCCGGATCGAGGTCGATCAGCACCGGCTGCACGGTCCGGACCACGAACGGGATGCCGATGAAGATCATCGCGATGAAAATGCCGAGCGGCGTGAACGCCACCTTGATCCCCATCGCCGCCAGCGGCGCGCCGAGCCAGCCCTTCTGCGCAAACAGCGCGGTCAGCGCCACGCCGGCCACCGCCGTCGGCAGCGCGAACGGCACGTCGACGATGGCATCGAACAGCCGGCGGCCCGGAAAGCGGTAGCGCACCAGCGCCCAGACCACGATGGTGCCCATCACCAGGTTGACGAGCGCCGCCGCAAACGACAGCCCGAACGAGATCTTCAGCGCGCTCAGGGTGCGCCGGCTCGTGACGATGTCCCAGAACTGCGCCAGGCTCAGGTCGGTCGAGCGGACGAACAGTCCAGCCAGGGGAATGAGCACGATCAGGGACAGCCAGGTCAGCGTCAGTCCCATGGTGAGACCGAAGCCCGGCAAGGTGCTGCGTCGGGGTGCAAGTACGCTCAAGAAGCCACCTGGCTCATTCCGATGTCCCTATCCGTGCCGGATCATCAGTTCTTGTAGATCTGATCGAAGATGCCGCCCTCGCCGAAGTGATCCTTCTGCGCCTTGGTCCAGCCGCCGAACACATCGTCGATCGTGAACAGATCGACCTTGGCGAACGCGTCGGCGTAGGTCTTGGCCACGTCGGGATCGCGCGGACGATAGAAGTTGCGTGCGGCGATTTCCTGGCCTTCCTTCGTATACCAGTACTTCAGATAGGCTTCGGCAGCCGCCTGCGTGCCCTTCTTGGCCACGACCTTGTCGACGACGGCAACTGGCGGTTCGGCCAGGATCGACAGCGACGGTGAGATGATCTCGAACTTTTCCTTACCGAATTCTTTCAACGCCAGGTAGGCCTCGTTCTCCCAGGCCAGCAGCACGTCGCCGACACCGCGCTCGACGAAGGTGACGGTGGCGCCGCGGGCGCCGGTATCGAGCACGGGAACGTGCTTATAGAGGTCGGCGACGAACTGCTTGGCCTTGTCGGCCGAGCCGGTCTTCTTCAGCGCATAGCCCCAGGCGGCCAGGTAGTTCCAGCGCGCGCCGCCGGACGTCTTCGGATTCGGGGTGATGACGTCGACGCCCGACTTGAGCAGATCGTCCCAGTCCTTGATGCCCTTGGGGTTGCCCTTGCGCACCAGGAACACGATCGTCGAGGTGTAGGGCGAGGCGTTCTGCGGCAAACGCTTCTGCCACTCCTTGTCGAGCAGGCCCCTGCCCGCGATGGCGTCGATGTCATAGGCCAGCGCCAGGGTCACGACGTCGGCCTGCAGGCCGTCCATCACGCTGCGCGCCTGCGCACCCGAGCCGCCATGCGACTGCTTGATCTCGACCGACTTGCCGGTCTCCTTCTGATAGTTCGCAGCAAACGCCTTGTTGAACTCGACATAAAGCTCGCGCGTCGGATCGTAGGACACGTTGAGCAGGTTCACGTCGGCAGCATAGGCTGCTCCCGCCCAGGCCAGACCAGCGACAACAGCCAGAACACGCCGCATCATCCAAGCTCTCCATTTCCTAGGGCCTGCGATGTTGCAGGCGCGTCCTGCAGATCGCCGGATGTGCACGTCGGAGTCAACGAAACCGGATTTTCTTGTTTGCGGCCCGGCATAGGCATTTTGCTACAAGGCATTCGGCATCGAGAGAGCTGTTCTTTGCCGCGACACAATGTCGTCATCGCGGCTCGAAGCAGCCAGCGGCGACGGTCCCAACTACACCGCCGAGGTCGCCACCGTGTGGATGCCGCATTCCGTCTTGTCACGACCGCGCCAGCGTCCGGCGCGCTCGCCTTCGCCCGTGTCCGAGCGGCTGGTGCAGGGCATGCAGCCGATCGAGCGGAAGCCGGAGGCGACCAGCGGGTGCTGCGGCAAATTGGCCGAGCGGTAGATCGCCGCAATGTCCTCGCGGGTGACGTTGGCGAACGGGTTGAACTTCACCCGCGCGCCATCCTGCTCGACGACGGGGATGGCCGCGCGCAGTCCGCCCTGGAAGCGCTTGCGGCCGTTGACCCAGGCCGCGAACGGCGACAGCGCGCGCGCCAGCGGCTCGACTTTCCGGATACGGCAGCAGGCGTCGGGATCGGAGAACCAGAGCTCGTTGTCGGCATCCTCGCGGGCCAGCGCTGACGCATCCGGCTTCATCGAGCGCACATCCTGCAGGCCGAGGATCTCGATCAGCTGGTCGCGATACGCCAGCGTCTCTGCAAACATGTGCCCGGTGTCGAGGAAGATCACCGGGATCGCCGGATCGACATCCGCCGTCACCTTCAACAGCGCCGCGGATTCCGTGCCGAACGAGGACACCACGGCGAGCCGCTCGCGGCCAATCGCCTGCAGCGCAGCGGCGATGACCTCCTGCGGCGTCGCGTTGCGCAACGCGGCGTCGAGCGCCGCGACCGGCGCCCCCGCAACCTCGCTCGATGCAGCCAAGGTGCTCACAGCCCGGCACTCTCCGAATGGCGCAGCTGCAGCCGCTGATGCAGCGCCGAGATGCGGCCGTCGCCGGCCGGCTGGTAGAACACCGAATAGCGCTTCACCGTCTCGCCGAAGGCTTCGGCATCGGCCTGCTTCTTGACGTCGAACGTATCGAAGCCGGCGCGCAGCATGAACACGAACTGGTCGCGCAGCACCTGCCCGGTGGCGCGCAGCTCGCCGCGGTAGCCGTAGCGCTCGCGCAGCAGGCGGGCCTGGGTGTAGGCGCGGCCGTCGCGGAAGCTCGGGAACACCAGCGCGACCAGCGCGATCCGGTCGAGATAGGGCACGAGATCGTCGACGTCGCGATTGTTCGGCCAGATCACGCCAAGCTTGCCGTTCGCGCGCCCGAGCAGCGCCTGCGGATCGGCAAGAAAGCGCGTCTCGGAGACGAGGATCGCGCCCTGCGCCGGCAGCTCGGCATCGTCGGTGACGCGGACGAACTCGTCCGCGATGATGTGTCCGCCCTTAACGAGTGGCATAAACCCGCTCCCTGAATGGTTCGACCCCGAGCCGCTTCACCGTGTCGACGAACAGCTCCGTGGGGCTCGCGCGTAGCGCAAGATAGGCTTCGACGATGTCCTCGACGACATCGGCAACTTCGGCATAGGGCACCGCGGGGCCGATCAGGGTGCCGAGCGCGGCGCCCTCGTCGGCGCGGCCGCCGATCGTGATCTGGTAGAATTCCTCGTTGTTCTTCTCGACGCCGAGGATCCCGATGTGGCCGACATGGTGATGGCCGCAGGCATTGATGCAGCCGGAGATGTTGATGTGCAGCCGGCCGATCAGGTTCGCCGTGTCGTGGTTGGCGAAGCGGCGCGTGATCTCCTGCGCGATCGGGATCGAGCGCGCATTGGCCAGCGAGCAATAGTCGAGGCCCGGGCAGGCGATGATGTCGGAGACGAGATTGACGTTGGGGACGGCAAGACCGACGTCCTCGAGCGCCTTCCACACCGCCGGCAGGTCGCGCTTGCGGACATGCGGCAGCGCCAGGTTCTGCTCATGGCCGACGCGGATTTCGCCAAACGAGTACTTGTCGGCGATGGCGGCGAGCGCATCCATCTGGTCGGCGGTCGCGTCGCCCGGCGGCTTGCCGATCGGCTTCAGCGACACCACGACGATCGCATAGCCCTGCGTCTTGTGGGCAAACACCGAGTTCTTGCGCCAGGCCTCGAACTTCGGATCGGCCGCGGCCTGCTTGAGCTCGTCCGGCATGTGCGGCAGCGTCTCGTACGCCGGATAGAAGAAGCGCGAACGGATGTCCTCGATGATCCCGTCGTCGATCTTAAGCACGCCGTCGCGGATCTGCTGCCACTCCTCCTCGACCTCAGCAGCGAACTTCTCGATGCCGAGCTCGTGGACCAGGATCTTGATGCGCGCCTTGTAGATGTTGTCGCGGCGGCCGTACTGGTTGTAGACGCGCAGGATCGCCTCGACATAGCTGAGGATGTCGTGGCCGTGGACGAACGGCTTGATGGTCTTGGCGATGAAGGGCGAGCGGCCCAGGCCGCCACCGACCAGCACCTCGAAGCCGGTCTCACCTTCCGCGTTCTTCAGCAGACGCAGGCCGATGTCGTGGATCTTGATCGCGGCGCGGTCATGCTCGGACGCCGTGATCGCGATCTTGAACTTGCGCGGCAGGAACGAGAATTCCGGATGCAGGGTGGTGAACTGGCGCAGCAGCTCGGCCCAGATGCGGGGATCCTCGACCTCGCCCGGCGCGACGCCGGCCCACTGGTCGGAGGTGACGTTGCGCATGTTGTTGCCGGAGGTCTGCATCGACTGGATGCCGACCTCGGCCAGATCGGCCATCGCATCCGGCAGCTCGGCGAGCTTGATCCAGTTGAACTGGATGTTCTGCCGGGTCGTGAAGTGACCATAGCCGCGGTCATAACGGCGCGCGACATGCGCGAGCCGGCGCAGCTGCTCGGAGGACAGCGTGCCGTAGGGAATCGCGATGCGGTACATGTAGGCGTGGAGCTGCAGATAGACGCCGTTCTGCAGCCGCAGCATCTTGAACTCGTCCTCGGTGAGCTCGCCCGAGAGGCGGCGCTTCACCTGGTCGCGGAACTCGGCGACGCGCTCGTTGACCAGCGTGCGGTCGATTTCATCGTAAGCGTACATGAGAGGGCCTTCAGGCTTGAGCCGGGAGCGCGATGGTGGCGCCCGTCAGCCGGATGTGTTCGCGCATGTTGCCGGGTTTGACCGCGCCGTCGGCGGCGACCTCGACCGGTGCGATATAGGGTCCGATGGCGCCGAGATCATCGGCCACCGCTTCCGTCAGCAGCGCGCGCGCCTCGTCGGCGGTG
Organism: Bradyrhizobium sp. HKCCYLS20291; assembly: GCF_051167715.1. Classification (NCBI taxonomy): domain Bacteria; kingdom Pseudomonadati; phylum Pseudomonadota; class Alphaproteobacteria; order Hyphomicrobiales; family Nitrobacteraceae; genus Bradyrhizobium; species Bradyrhizobium sp. HKCCYLS20291. Next base: position 71,367 of record NZ_JBNPTO010000020.1, read on the forward strand.
CGCACGATCGCGGCATCCGTCAGCGCGTCCGACCAGCTGTTGGCCTTGGTGCGGTAGATCACCGCGCCATCCCAGGTCCGGTTCGCGGTGATGATCGAGGGACCGGTGATCTTGATCTTCTGTTGCAGCGGGGAGGTCATTCAGACGGGTTCCAGGAGTTGAGCAATCACGCCACTGAGATTCTGCTGACGCCATGGCGCCGAATGCGCCACGACGTCACCGATGATGAGGATGGCCGGGCCGCCATCGATTTTCGCAACGAGGTCAGGCAGCTGATCGAGCGTGCCGACCGCCGCCTGCGCATCCGGCCGCGTCACGCGCGCAAACACGCCGACCGGCGTCTGCGGCGAGCGGCCGGCGGCAAGCAGGCCGGTCCGAACGGCGGGCGCTGCGGTCATGCCCATGTAGACGACAACGGTCATCTTGGTGTCGGTCAGAACAGACCAATCGACCGCCTCGGCGTCGCGCTCCTTGTGCGCGGTGAGGAAGGTGATGCGCAGTGCCTTGCTGCGGAAGGTCAGCGGCACCTCGAACTGCGCGGCGGCGCCGATGCCCGCGGTGATGCCGGGCACGATGGTGTAGGCCACGCCGGCCTTGCGCAGCGCGTCGACCTCTTCGCCGCCACGGCCGAACACGAAGGCGTCGCCGCCCTTGAGCCTGACAGCGCGCTTGCCTTCGCGCGCGGCGTCGATCAGCAGCTTGTTGACCGCATCCTGGCCGATGCCGGGCTTGCCGACGCGACGGCCGACCGGCACGCGCGAGGCATCGCGGCGGATGCGGTCGAGAATTTCCGGGGTCACCAGCTCGTCGTAGTACACGACGTCGGCGTCCTGCAGCGCGCGCAGGGCCTTGATGGTGAGAAGATCGGGATCGCCAGGGCCCGCACCGACAAGCGTGACGTGGCCCTCGCCGCGTCCGGCCTGATCCGCGCCCGCGAACGCGGTGGGATCGGCAATGCCGTGCAGCGCCGCCTCGGCCTCCTGCTTGCGGCCGGCGAGCACCAGCGCGCCGATCGGGCCGTCGACAATGCGCTCCCAGAAGCGGCGGCGCAGCGGCATCTCCGCGATACGTGGATTGATGATCTTGCGGAAATCGCCGATGAAGCCCGCGAGCTCGCCGATCCGCGCCGGCAGCAGCGCCTCGATGCGCTCGCGCACACGCCGCGCGACAACCGGCGACGAACCGCCGGTGCCGATCGCCACCACGACGTCGCCGCGATCGACGATCGCCGGAAAAATGAAGCTGGAATGCGCGAGGTCGTCCATCACATTGACCGGCAGACCGACTGACCGAGCCCGCGCCGACATCGCCACGCCGATGTCGCCGGCGCCTGCGCACAGCACCGCGATGACACCCGTGAGATCGGCGCTCAGCGGATCGCCCTCCGCCCGCTCGATCTGACCGTGATCATCGCGCAGCCCGCCGAGATCGAAATCGCCATCGGTCGCGTACCAGCGGATATCAGCGCCGGCCGACAGCAGCACCCGAAGCTTGGCGCGAACGAGCTCACCCGCGCCGATCAGCAGCACGGGACCGGTCTTCAGATCGAGAAACACCGGCAGATATTGCATTGCGTCCGTCGACTTCGATTCTTCGGGGTTGACTGGAATTATTTTCTATATAAGTGTCACGTCGCGGACGTAAAGAGAAAAATATTCCTTGGCTTCGCCATAGAATTTTCTCCCAAGCAGGCGATGGCTGATAGCATGCACATTCTCACAAACGACGTTTCCAGAGACCGGTTGCCCTCCTCCGAGATCGAGCAAGCATCATCCATGCCGCGCGTCCTCAATGCCGCGCCGACGATGGACCATCTCGATCAGCTGGAGGCGCAGAGCATTTACATTCTCCGCGAGGCCTTTGCACGGCTGAAGAAGCTGGCGCTGCTGTGGTCGCTGGGAAAAGACTCGAATGTGATGATCTGGCTGGCGCGCAAGGCCTTCTTCGGCCGCGTGCCGTTCCCGGCGATGCATGTCGATACCGCCAAGAAGTTTCCCGAGATGTACGCCTTCCGCGACACCTACGCGAAGGAATGGGGTCTCGATCTCCGCATCGAGCCGTGCCCGCCGATCGATGCCGTCGATCCGACCTTGCCGCCCGCCGCGCGCTCGGCTGCGCGCAAGACCGAGGGCCTGAAGATGGCGCTCGCCAAGCACGGCTTCGACGGCCTGATTGCCGGCATCCGCCGCGACGAGGAGGCGACGCGCGCCAAGGAGCGCGTGTTCTCGCCGCGCGGCGCCGAGGGCAACTGGGACGTCCGCGACCAGCCGCCGGAATTCTGGGATCACTTCAACGCCTCGCCGCCGCAGGGCGCGCATTTGCGCATCCACCCGATCCTGCATTGGACCGAGGCCGACATCTGGGCCTACACGGCGCGCGAGAACATTCCGATCATCCCGCTGTATCTGTCCAGGAACGGCAAGCGCTATCGCTCGCTGGGTGACCAGGACATCACCAACCCCGTGGCGTCCAACGCCTCCAACATCCCCGAGATTCTCGCCGAGCTCGAAAGCACCAAGGTGCCGGAGCGCGCGGGACGCGCGCTCGACCACGAGACCGAGGACGCCTTCGAGCGTCTCCGCGTCGCCGGCTATCTCTGAGCGGAGCCTGAGGTCATGAACATGAGAGTCCCGGCCGCCGCCCCCGCCACGCCGAACGGCACCACCCGCCCGCAGGTCCGCATCGTCATCGTCGGCCATGTCGACCACGGCAAGTCGACGCTGGTCGGCCGCCTGCTGCATGAGACCGGCAGCCTGCCCGAGGGCAAGCTCGAGATGCTGCAGGCCGTCTCGGCCCGCCGCGGCATGCCGTTCGAATGGTCGTTTCTGCTCGACGCGCTGCAGACCGAGCGCGACCAGGGCATCACCATCGACACCACCCAGATCCGCTTCCGCACCAATGCGCGCGAAGTCGTGCTGATCGATGCGCCCGGCCACGCCGAATTCCTGCGCAACATGATCACCGGCGCCTCGCAGGCCGACGGCGCAGTGCTGATCATCGACGCGCTCGAAGGCGTGCGCGACCAGACCCGCCGCCACGGCTATCTCTTGCATCTGCTCGGCGTTCGCCAAGTCGCCGTCGTCGTCAACAAGATGGACCGCGTCGATTTCGGCGAGGACCGCTTCAACGACATCAAGGCCGAGATCTCGGCGCATCTCCAAGGCCTCGGCGTCAAGCCGGTGGCCGTCATTCCGATCTCCGCGCGCGACGGCGACGGCGTGGCAGCACTCACCTCGCGCATCGGCTGGTACAACGGCCCGACCGTCGTCGAGGCGCTCGACGGCCTGGAGCCCGCCAAGCCGCTGTCGAGCCTGCCGCTGCGCCTGCCGGTGCAGGCGATCTACAAGTTCGACGACCGCCGCATCGTCGCCGGCCGCGTCGAGGCTGGTGAATTGCGCTCCGGCGACGAGATCGTGATCATGCCCTCCGGCAAGATCGCCAAGATCAAGACCGTCGAGGGCTGGCCGCAGACGCCAGTGACATCAGCGCAGGGCGCGGGACGCTCGGTCGGCATCACGCTCGACCGCGAGCTGTTCATCGAGCGCGGCGACGTCATCGCCCATGTCGGCCGCGAGCCTCAGGCGGCGCGCCGGCTGCATGCCCGCATCTTCTGGCTGCACGACCAGCCGCTCGCCAAGGGCGACAGCATCCTGGTGCGGCTCGGTACCCGCGAGGCGCGCGGCAGCGTGGTCGCGATCGAGAAGGCCGTCGATCCGGGTTCGCTGTCCAACGAGCAGAACGCGTCGATCGCGCGCAACCATGTTGGCGAGATCGAGATCGCGCTGACCCAGCCGGTCGCCGTCGATCCCTACACCGAAAACGCGCGCACCGGCCGCCTCGTCATCGAGGTGCAGGGCCGCATCGCCGGCGGTGGTCTGGTGCTGTCGATCGCAGCCGGCAAGCGTGCTCAGCCTGTCGACATCATGCCGGTCGAATCCGCGCTGCAGCCGCAGGAGCGCGCCGACCGCTATCGCCACAAGGGCGCTGTCGTGTGGATGACCGGCCTGCCCGGCGCCGGCAAGTCGACCCTGGCGCGGGCGCTGGAGCGGCGGCTGTTCAGCCGCGGCGGCGCGCCCGTGCTGCTCGACGGCGACACCGTGCGCGCCGGCCTCAACAAGGATCTGGGCTTCACGCCGGAGGATCGCGCCGAGAACATCCGCCGCCTCGCCGAGGTCGCAACGCATCTCGCCCGCAACGGCCATATTGCGATCGTGGCGGCCGTGTCACCCGCGCGCGAGGATCGTGCCGCCGCGCGGCGCGTCGCCGGCGATCTGTTCCGCGAGATCTACGTCGCCACCGCCGCCGAGATCTGCGAGAGCCGCGACCCCAAGGGCCACTACGCCAAGGCCCGCGCGGGAAACCTGCAGAACTTCACCGGCATCGGCACCGACTACGAGCCGCCGCTCGATGCGGAGCTGATCATCGACACCGCCACCCGCGGCATCGCCGACGCCACCGACGAGCTCGAGGCGCTGCTCTCGCGGACTGGCGTGCTGTTCGACGACATCGCCGATCTCGGCGCGAATATTTGATCTAGAACAGCGCTCGCCAGAAGTGGCGATTGCTTCTGGGGTGAGCTCTCGCGGACTCCACCGCTGTCATGCTCCGCGAAGGCGGAGCATCCAGTATTCCGCGGCAGAGGACTTTGAACCGAGATGTCACGGCGTACTGGATCGTCCGCCTTCGCGGACGATGACAGCGGAAGTCTACGTCTCCAGGTCAATGTGACCACGACCTGGAAACGCTCGCGCAGGACTTGGCTACTACGTCGGCGTCAGAGCGCGCCGACATACGCCGTGAGATCGTCGAGCTCGTCCTCGGTCGGCAGCCGCGATTCCAGCTTCTTGGCGTAGACTTCCCACATGATCTTGACCGCCTCGCGCAGCGAGCCCGTGCGGCCGTCGTGGAAATACGGCGCGGTGGACGAGACCGCGTGCAGGCTCGGCACCTTGAACTTGCCGCCGGTGCCGATGTCGTCCTTGCTCTTCTTGTCGAAGGTCGGCAGCTGGTGGCAGGTGCCGCAGCCGCCGTCATTGACATAGAGGTCGTAGCCGCGCTTGACGGCCGCGCTCGCATCGGCCCTCGGCGTGCCGTCTTCCTTGACCTGCCAGTTGGCCGGATAGTTCAGTGTGCGCACATAGGCGATCAGCGCCGCGAGCGTCTCCTTCGACGGCTCCGGCCCCTTCATGCGGTTGACGATGATGCCGCGAATGCTGTCCTCCAGCGTCGCCGCCTGGCCGGCCCAGCCGAACACCGAGCGCTCGGCGACGCCCCACAAGGTCGGCGTGTTGCGGCCGTTGGGATCGCCATCGGCAACGACGTCGAGACCGACATAGGTCTTGTTGTTGGTATGCCCGGTCGAGAAGTGGCAGGTGGCGCAGGACGCCTTGCCGCCCGCCGAAAGGTTGACGTCGTTGAACAGGTCCAGCCCCTTTGCGGCGAGGTCCGCTTCGGAAAGCTGCGCCGGTGCAGCGAGCGCCGCTCCGACCGTTACGGGCTGCGTCACTGCCACCGGCTGCGCCACCGTCAAAGGCTGCGTTACTGTCAAAGGCTGCGCCATCGGCGGCTCAGCCGCAACCACGGCGGGCGTGGTCTTCCGCTTGCGCGGCGCTACGGCCGCATGCCTGATCCTCACCCTGTGCGCGGAGGTCCTGATCCCGTGTGCGGAGGGCCTGTGCACGGAGCGTTTGTGCGTTACGGCGGCGACATGCACCGGCTTTGGCTTCAATGCCGCCGCGAGCCGCTGTAGCAGCGACGGCTGTTTTTCGGCCGCTTGGACATAGGGTGCTGCCGCGTGATCCGCCGCAAGTGCAGGCAGCGCGAGCAAGCTCAGGCACAGCACGACTGACTTGAGCCCCGTAAACGACATCGCCCGCCTCTTCGACATCTTATAGCTGCAAATCGTTATCGGTAGCCTTTACGTCCGAAGTGGGACTGTGCAGGGGCAATGAGTCGGCGCCGATGCGTCATATGCTGCCCATTCGGCCACGGCACCGCATAAGTGCCTTTCAGCAGGGGCGCGGCTAACACGCGCGTGCACACACACCCTTGCACAACCTGGCCCCGGCTGTGACAATCAGGACGGGATTGCTGGGGGGTGATGCCGATGGCTGCGAGACCGTGTCGAGTCTTGTTGATGACCGCGATGATACTGATCATCGGGACAGCAGCATCTGGTGCCCAATCATCAAAGACGCCTCCGGCGCCGATCGCCGAATTCGGCGCGCTGCCGGACGCCATGATCTTCTACGTCGCGCATGGTCCGCCGGAGTCCTGCGGTCCCGGCTGCGCCGACTGGATCGCCGCCGAGGGTGCGATCAAGTTCGATACGTTCAAGCGCCTGATCGCCATTCTCGATCGCCAGTCCGGCCGCAAGCTGCCGGTCGTGATCAATGCCAGCGGTGAAGCCAGCCTCAACGTCGCCGTGAGCATGGGCCGCATCCTGCGCGACCGCGGCCTGGATGCAAGCGCTGGACGCACACTGGTCGACGCCTGCCGCAACAAGCCGCAGGCCGACTGCCTGGCCCTGAAGCGCAGCGGCGGCGCGCTCGACGCCAGGCTCGATGCCACGCGGATGCCCTGCGACAATGCCTGCGTGCTGATGCTGGCCGGCGGCGTGCACCGCAGCCTGCCGCCGGATGCGTCTGTCGAACTGGTCGGCATGGAAATCCGCAACCGGCTCGCGCCGAACGTCTCCGCCGAACATCGCGCCGGACTGACCACGTACTACGGCGGCCAGGCCCGCCAGTACCTGCGTGAGATGGGCGTCGACCCCGCGATCCTCGACATCGTCGACCGCAACTGGGCCGACCACAAACGCCCCACCGACGTGCCGCCGTCCGCGTGGCTGAAGTTCGGGCTGGTGACGTCGGGGGCACTATGACAGTCGAGTGATCTGTCGCCACAGCAGCCGCGTGGTCCGGTGCATCCGAAGTCCGTGTATTCGTGCTATCATGCCCCGCTTGCTCAACTCGCATGCGGAGCGGCTCGATGTGGAAAGCGCTTTGGCGGACATGGACGATCGACAAGCCTGCCCTCCTGGGTGACTGGTTGTGGGACGTTCTTGTCGTCCAGTTCGCCACCTTGCTGGATCGGCTGACGTGGCGACGGGCCATCGCCTTCCTGCCGGTCATCATTCTAGGTCTGGCGTACTATCACAGCATCCCGATCCCGCCCGAACTGATGCTCGTCGGCGATATCCTGGCCTATATCGATGTCTTCTCGGTCGTGCTGCTGGTCGGACTCCTCAGCCGCGTCTCGACGATTGTGTTCGTCGTCAAGCAGGCCACAGCACGACTCGGGCGCGCGACGAACGGCCTCATCGCCGTGGCGAGACGCTTGGATGCTCGACATCGGCGCGCACGCGGCGCGAGCATCCGGAAGCGGGCAATCGAGGCATCCAACAAGGACAGCGACGGTCCAGCCATCGTGACCGGCTTGGCTTGGGCGTAGCTCCGTTGCCGAAGACGAAGCAAAGCTGCATTGCCGCTCGCGCGTGGCAGCGAGTCGAAACGGGCACCAGATGACACCGCCGATCTCAGACCCGCTCCATCAACGCGTTCTGCATTTCGTCGCAGCGCAGACCGGAGCGCACGTCGAACTCTCCGAACAGACCGACATCGCCCGCGACCTCGGCGTCGACGGCGTCGAGGCAGAGGAATTCATGATCGCATTTCAGCGCGCCTTCGAGGTCGACCTGTCCGGCTTCGCATTCGACCGACATTTCGGCCCGGAGGGCTTATCGTTGACCGGGCTCATCCTGACCGTTCTTCGTTTGCGCCCTTCGCCGCAGCCCTTGACGGTCGGAACGCTCGTCGACGCCGCGAGGCAGAAGCGCTGGCCGAACGGGACGACGGCTCCGTATCGCGACATCACGTAGGGTGGGCAAAGCGACGCCGAAGGCGGCGCCTGCCCACCGTTTCTTGCCGATTCTTGCCGAGCAAGCCTGCGGTGGGCACGCCGTTCCCGCGCGCTGCGCGGGCTCGGCTTTGCCCACCCTACGCTCTCCCATTGTCGATCATCTCTCTGGCGCGCTGTGCCGCGCGTTGGAGCTTGATGCGCTCCTTGCCTTGACCGATCTGGTTTCGATAGTCCGCGAAGCTCTGAATCGTTACCTCCGTCAGAACCATCGGCCGTCCCCCACGGAGCACATCGAAGCTTACGACGGTGTGGTCGTCGACGAGGATCGTGTAGACGTCTTCGCACTGCTCGGGGATCGAACTCAACACTTGATAGATCGATCCGCTCGGGCAGACGTTGTCGATCTGGCCCAAGAGCTCCGTACGATACGCATCTTCCGGCAGCAGAAGATCAACTTGATATCGGTCAGTCAGACGAGCCATCGATGTTCGCTCCGAATGCGATGTCAGGCGAGCAGCCTCTCATCGCGAGAGCCCATGGTAGGCACGCCGCTCGTTCGCGATTTGCCTCCATTTGGCTCACCCTGAGCACTGCCAGGTCTGTAGAACGACCGTGCTCAACCCAGGATCTTCAACCCATGCTTTTGCACGACGGTGAGCAACTTCAGCGCCATGCCGCTCGGCCGCTTGGCACCGCTCTCCCATTTCTCGACAGTGCTTTCGCTCGTATTGAGGTATCGGGCGAACACGGGCTGGCTGACCTTGTTGGCTTCGCGGATCTTCTTGATCTGAGAAGGCTTCATCTCGTCGGTGACGACCAAGTGCCGGGCATCGAAGTCTCTCATGGTCGCCTTGTCGAGCGCGCCAACCTTGTGCAGCATCGCTGCGGAGGAATGCAGCGCTTCCGAGAGATCGGATCTGAACCTATTTTTCTTCTTCACGGCAGATCTCCACCAAGTCCCCGTCTACTAGAAGCTCAGCGAGCTGTGCGTCATCCAAGGCGGCGTAGCTCTTGGCGAGCGTTCGGAAATCATCCAGCTCATCGTCCGCTATGTTCGCTCTGTCCTTCTTGGCAAAAAGGTACGCGTAGATCCAGCTGCGACCACTCTTTGCCAGGATGATGCTTCGGTACATGTTCTTGTTCAGACGCTTTTTGAAGACGCCTCCTCCGAGGTCGTCAGCCTGTCCTATCTTGACCTCCTGGATGGCCTCACAAAGCTCGGCATCCCTGATGCGCGCCTTGCGGGCTGCTTTCGAGAACCATGCCGTCTTGAAAACGCCCATCGTCCACCAACTCTAATGTAGCACCCAGTGCTACAAATTTCAATGCACAGCACAAATGCGAAAAAACAGAATTTTTGAACCGTATCAACCCGATTTGCCCTGTCCAGTCCCTGCTGAAAAAATTTTCCTCTTTCATTTTTTCCGAAATCATGCTTTTCTCTGCGCATCCCGTCCCACACGAGGGACAGTTCGCGACCGTCACGGACGTCGGGTGCGGGATGCGGTGGGCGTTTCGGGCTGCGGCGTGTTCAGTCATGTCGACGGACAGTCCCGGGGCGCACGGCCAAGCCGTGGGGTCCTGGCATCCCGACGCTGATGCCACGTCTGCGACAGTGCCAACGCGCTGCGTGGGCAACGGTGACCAGAAAGCCCGGCGCACCGGGGAGACCACGGAGCAACCGTAAAGCCATCGCGCAGGGGAGGCCGGATGTCCGGCTCGTACCTGTGGTGACTGCCGCCTGCATTTTTTTCTGCAGGCGGGCCATGGGTGCAGCCAGCACCCGGCCTTCCCTGCGCCTCTCGTGACCGAGGGGCGACAAAAGAACAAAGCTCGGACGCGAACAGGCGCCGCGAGATTATTTCCGCATGAGTGATGGCTCGATGAATTGGGCGCTGCATCCCCTCCCACTGCCGTCATCGCCCGGCTCGCCTTCTCCATGGAAGCTCCGGCGCCCCCTAAGCGTTCAACGTCGATGGAGCGGACAATCCTCCCGCGTGTTCGAGAAGGACGCTGGCCAAAGCAGCTCCGTGTACGTTGCAGGTCGCTCGAGCCAAGCTGCGCGCTGTCACCCTCCCCTGGAGGGGGAGGGTCGGCGCGCGTCGCGCCAGCGATGCGCGGCGGGGTGGGGTGGAGCCACGGGCGACGGCGCATGTGGAGAGATCACCCCACCCCGCCGCGCATCTCGCTTCGCTCGGTGCCCGGCGACCCTCCCCCTCCAGGGGAGGGTGGCACCGGGGCGAGACGAGGGGGCGCGATCAGGCTTTCCCGTCTTTTTCGGGCCGCATCCCCGGGTCCCAGTACCCTGCCCCCGACCAACTGCGATACCCCTCCCCCCTTCCTTGGCTCCCGCTTTGGCGCTAAATGCACTGCACAAGCTGCCCCGGAGGCGGCTATTTCAGCCTGCCCGGATCCCGCGCAACGTCGCCCTTTTTCGAGAGAAACGTCTCATCATGACCCGTATCGACGCCCATGGACTGAAGATCGCCCCCGTCCTGTTCGACTTCATCGCCAAGGAGGCCGCGCCGAAGACCGGGATCGATCCGGACGCGTTCTGGGCCGGCGTCGCCGCGATCCTGCATGACCTTGCGCCGAAGAACCGCGCGCTGCTCGCGGTCCGCGACACGCTGCAGGACAAGATCGACGCCTGGCACCTCGCCAACAAGGGCAAGGCGTTCGACCTCGGCGCCTACACGGCGTTCCTGAAGGAGATCGGCTATCTGCTGCCCGAGCCGGCCACCCACAAGGTCGAGACCGCCAATGTCGACGAGGAGATCGGCAAGATCTGCGGCCCGCAGCTGGTGGTGCCGCTGACCAACGCCCGCTATGCGCTGAACGCTGCGAACGCGCGCTGGGGCTCGCTGTACGACGCTTTTTACGGCACCGACGCCATCCCGCATGATCCGAGCGAGGGCGGTAAAGGCTACAACAAGGCCCGAGGCGACAAGGTGATCGCCAAGGCCAAGGCCTTCCTCGATGCCGCCGCGCCGCTCGCCACCGGCAGCCACACCGACGTCACCGCCTACAGCGTCATCGCGGGCCAGCTCTCCGCCAAGCTGAAGAGCGGCAACGCCACGGCCCTGAAGAACGCCGACCAGTTCGCCGGCTATCAGGGCTCAGCCGAGGCGCCGACGGTGATCCTGCTCGCCAACAACGGCCTGCACATCGAGGTCGTGATCGACCGCAGCCATGTCATCGGCAAGGACGATCCGGCCGGCGTGTCCGACATGGTCCTGGAGGCCGCGGTCTCGACCATTCTCGACATGGAGGACTCGGTCGCCGCCGTCGACGCCGAGGACAAGGTGCTGGTCTACCGCAACACGCTCGGCCTGATGAACGGCACGCTGTCGGCGGATTTCGAGAAGGGCGGCAAGACGCTGACCCGCGCCCTGAACACCGACCGCAGCTACACGACGCCGTCCGGCGGCACCCTGACCCTGCACGGCCGCAGCCTGCTGCTGATCCGCAATTGCGGGCATCACATGTTCACCGACGCCGTGCTCGGCGCCGATGGCGAGGAGGTGCCGGAAGGCATTCTCGACGCCGCCGTGACCGGCCTGCTGGCGATTCACGATCTCAAGGGCGGCTCAAAGACCAAGAACAGCCGCACTGGCTCGATCTACATCGTCAAGCCGAAGATGCACGGCCCCGACGAGGTCGCGCTGACGGTCGAGCTGTTCGCCCGCGTCGAGAAGCTGCTCGGCCTGCCGGAGAACAGCATGAAGGTCGGCATCATGGACGAGGAGCGCCGCACCACGGTCAACCTCAAGGCCTGCATCCAGGCCGCCTCGAAGCGCATCGTCTTCATCAACACCGGCTTCCTCGACCGCACCGGCGACGAGATCCACACCTCGATGGAAGCGGGTCCGATGATCCGCAAGAACGAGATGAAGGCGCAGCCCTGGATCAAGTCCTATGAGGACTGGAACGTCGACAACGGCCTGACCTGCGGCCTGCCCGGCCATGCCCAGATCGGCAAGGGCATGTGGGCGGCGCCGGACAAGATGGCGGACATGCTGGCGCAGAAGATCGGCCACCCCTCGGCCGGCGCGACCACCGCGTGGGTGCCATCGCCGACCGCGGCGACCCTGCACGCCCTGCACTATCACCAGGTCAACGTGCACGCCCGCCAGGATGAGCTCACCAAGGGCGGCCCGCGCGCCAAGCTCGGCGACATCCTCACCATCCCGGTGTCGAACTCGAACTGGGCGCCGGACGACGTCCGCCAGGAGATCGACAACAACTGCCAGGGCATCCTCGGCTATGTCGTGCGCTGGATCGACCAGGGCGTCGGCTGCTCCAAGGTGCCGGATATCCATGACGTCGGCCTGATGGAAGATCGCGCGACCTTGCGCATCTCCAGCCAGCATCTCGCCAACTGGCTGCACCACGGCGTGGTCAGCAAGGACCAGGTGATGGACTCGCTGAAGCGCATGGCGGTCGTGGTCGACAAGCAGAATGCCGGCGATGCGCTGTATCAGCCGATGGCGCCGTCGTTCGACGGCGTCGCCTTCAAGGCGGCCTGCGACCTCGTGTTCGAAGGTCGCACTCAGCCGAACGGCTACACCGAATACATCCTGACCGCGCGGCGGCGCGAGGCGAAAGCCCAGGCCTGACGAAGCAAAGCCCCGGCCATCCGCCGGGGCTTTTTTTGATCTAAGAGAGGTACGATGATCCGCAACTAGATCACCGCGATGTAGCGCAACAGCGAGATCACGCCGAGCACGATGACGATGACCCGGCAGATCTGCTTGGCCCGGCCATCGAGCGGCAGCAGGTTGATCAAATACAGAATGAGGATGACGACGAGGAAGGTGACGAGAGCACTGATGAGCATGGTGAGCCCCTGACTAGGAATGAGGATGCGCTGGCGCTGGGCAGCTAACCCACCAAGCCGCGGCTGGTTCCCTGGCCGGAACTGAGCTGTTTGGACGTTTCCTCCGTGGTTTCACGGAGCAGGTCCTAATCCAAGTTTTACCCGTTTGCGGTCCAATACACGGGAATCGGAGACCATCATGCTGAACCGCCTCACCATTTCTTCACTGCTGATGACGGTGATCGTCACGGCCGCATTGGCGGTTGTCGTGCTGTTCTCGCTCAATGCCCTGAGCTCCTGGAACAGCCTGCAGTCCGCCAAGCGCCTGGCCCAGGTTGCCGACGTTTCCGGCGTGATGTTCAAGGGCATGAACAGCATGCGCAGCGATCGCTCGACCACGATCCGCGTGCTGAATGCCGATCAGGCGATGGATGGAGATACCGAGAAGTTTTTGCGCTCCGCGCGCGACATCTACGTCCCCGCGCTGAATCGCAGCCTGGAGCTGCTGCAAGGCATCGACTTTACCCAGAAGCCGACGCTGGTGGCCGACCTCGACCGGCTCAACAAGCTGATCACCGCCGAGCATGCTGAATTCTGGACCGAGATCGTCAAGCCGAAGGCGGCGCGCCGGGCTGGCCTGGCCAAGGAATATGGTGAGACGTTCGACGCGCTGCTGGCGCTGCTCGACAAGATTGCGTCCGGCGTGGCGGCGAGCGTCAATCACCAGAGCGCCACCATCGATCAGTTGCTCGTCATCAAGCAGATGGCCTGGCTGATGCGCAACACCGCCGGCGAGGCCTCTCTCATCATCAGCAACGGGTTGACGTCCGGCAAGGTGTCGCCGGAAGCGGTGCTGGCCTACAACAAGCTGGTCGGCGGAATCGACACCGCCTGGAAGGCCGTGCAGCTCGCGACCTCCGGCATGGAGCTGCCGTCAGCCCTGACGGCCGCCATGGCCAACGCGGAGAAGGCCTATTCACGGCGGAATACGCCGGGTTGCGCGAACGCCTGCTGGCCGCCCTGCAGAAGGGCGAGAAGCCCGAGATGACGCCGTATCAGTGGAGCCCGTTCTCGGTCAGCAAGATGACCAGCGCGGTCGCGCTGGCCGAGGCGGCGCTCGACGCGGCAAAGGAGCATTCGGCCGCGCAGCAGACCGCTGCGACGGAAGCGCTGATCCTGCAGCTGACGCTGCTGCTCGCCGCGGTCGTCCTGAGCGGCGCAGCGATGGCCGCGGTCAGCGGGCGTGTCATCCGTCCGCTGCACCGGATGCGTGATGCCATGCTGGCCGTCGCCGGTGGCGACCTCAACGTCGACAGCGGCTACGCTCAGCGCCATGACGAGATCGGGGCGCTGGCCAATGCGCTCGAGACATTCAAGCAGCAGGCCAAGGACAAGCTCGCGATCGAGGCGCAGGAGCGCGAGCGCAATGCCGCGACGGCGGCGCGTCAGCGTGCGATCGAGAGCCATGTCGCCGAGTTCGAAGGCCTGGTGCGTCAGTCGCTGGATCAGCTCGGCCGGGCCTCGACCGACATGCAGGCGACATCGACCGGCCTGACCAACGTGTCGCGCCAGACCAATGCCCGCGCGGAGGAGGCCTCGAAGGCGTCGAGCGACGCCTCGATGAGCGTACAGACCGTTGCATCCGCGGCCGAGGAGCTGAACGCCTCGATCGCCGACATCTCCAAGCAGGCCTCGCATGCGGCGGGCATCGCCAGCCGCGCCGTCGAGCAGGCTCGCATGACCGACGGCACCGTGCAGGGTCTGTCGCAATCGGCCAACCGCATCGGCGAGGTGGTGGGGCTGATCAACAGCATCGCCTCGCAGACCAATCTGCTCGCGCTCAACGCCACGATCGAGGCGGCGCGCGCGGGCGAGGCCGGCAAGGGGTTTGCCGTGGTGGCCTCGGAGGTCAAGTCGCTCGCGACCCAGACCGCGAAGGCGACCGACGAGATCTCCGAGCAGATCTCCGACATCCAGCGCGTCGCCAACGACGCGATCGATGCGATCCAGCGCATCGGCGGCATCATCGGCGAGGTCAACGAGGTCGCGACCGCGATCGCCGCCGCCGTGCAGCAGCAGGGCGCGGCGACGCAGGAGATTTCACGCAGCACGCAGTTCGCGGCCGACGGCACCAGGAACGTGTCCGACAACATCACCGGCGTGAAGTCCGATGCCGATGCCGCCGCTGCGGCGGCCGACAACGTGCGCAATGCTTCGGAGACGCTGGAGAGCCAGAGCAGGAGCCTCGGCCATCAGGTCACGGACTTCCTCGGCAAGATCCGCGCGGCCTGACGACCGCACCGGATCACTCCGACGCCATCACCGGCGCGCGCTCGTACTTCGCGCGCAGCGCGGCGGGCGCCGGCGAGAAGTTGAGCTCGGCGCGCTTGCCGCTGCCGGTGCGGTTGGCCACCTTCAGGCCATCGTCACTGGCGACGATGTCGCCCTTGCGCAGGGTCGGATCGTTGTCGATCGACACCTTGGCGAGACCGAAATGGTCCTTGCCGTTGCAGGTGCAGCCGTCGACGATTTCGGTCCGGTACTTGAACGCATTGGGCAGCGCCGAATACGGCTTGCCGTTGTCGGTCTCGGCGCTGTCGATCGAGCTGCCATAGACGATTTCGGTCTTGGACGCCGGGCAGAAGCTGTTGCAGGCCCCCTCCTTGCTCTGATCGCCGGTGGCGCCGAGCGGGAAGTAGCGGCCGTCGCAGGTCCGAACGCACCAGGCGACGTTGCTGCTGCCGCCGCGGTAGCTGACATCGCCGCGCGGCGCCGGGCGTGGCGGCGGCGGTGCCTCGTCGGCGAAGGGCATGCGGACGTAGGGCTGCGGCGCCGGACGGGCGTTGAAGCCGCCGAACAGCTGCGAGAAGAAGTCCTGCGCGCTGGCGGCGCTCGGCCCGCCCAGAGCGCCTGCGGCGGTGATGGTCGCGGCGGCGATGGCTGCGAGGGCCCGTCGGCTGGTCATGATCTCACTCTCCAATCAGTAGACGGCCGCAACCGGCAGCGACATCGCCTGCCGCCCCGAGGGCAGCGACGTCACGCGGGGGGCGGAGGCACGCGCCTGCACGGATGCGGCCTTCGGCAGCACGACGACCTTCGTGCCCACTTGGACGCGGCTGAACAGATCGGAGACGTCCTCATTGGTGAGGCGGATGCAGCCCGAGGACACGAACTTTCCGATCGTCGTCGGATCGTTGGTGCCGTGAATGCGATATTCGCTGGAGCCGAGATACATCGCCCGCGCGCCGAGCGGATTGCCCGGGCCGCCGGCCATGAAGCGCGGCAGATAGGGCTGGCGCGCGATCATCTGCGCCGGCGGATGCCAGTCCGGCCACTCCGCCTTGCGGGTGACCGTCTGCACGCCCGCCCAGGTGAAGCCCTCGCGGCCGACGCCGACGCCGTAACGAAGCGCGCGCCCGCCGCCAAGCACGTAGTAAAGGTAGGTGTTGCCGGTATCGATGATGATCGTCCCCGGCGCCTCACGCGTGTCGAGCGTCACGATCGTGCGACGCAGCCGATCCGGCAGCAGGCTGTCCTCGTCCGACTCCGTCCCAGGGGCCACCGTGTCGTTCGGCGGAAATGCCTGCTGCTCGACCGGCGCGTAGCCGAGGCTCTGCGCCTGCGCCACGGTGACGCCGGCAAGGAGAAACGCAGCCGCGCCCGCGATCAATGTTGCGCCTCGCCACGAAGACGAGCGATGGCCGGAAATGAGACGTGTCATGACTTGCCCCCTGTCGGAAGGCATCGCGGTGCGATGCGTGATTGCTTCCTCAAACGCCAAACGGCTCGCCGCAGTTCCGGCCCGGATGTGATCGCGCTGCGTCAGTCAAGCGCGACGGCTCTCACGTTCTCGCGACGGAACCCGAAGCCGGCCTACGTTGTTGTGGGCGTGAGCGCCATGAGCGCGAGTTGCGCGAAGAACTCCCTCGGGGGAAATCATGGTGCGTGTCCTTCCCACCGAGCGGCTCCTCGCGAGCGGAAAAGACGCCGCCGCCGTGCAAGACAGCCCGCACGAGCTGCCTCCAGTCATCAGGCGGGCGGAGGTCGTT
This sequence comes from Bradyrhizobium sp. HKCCYLS20291, assembly GCF_051167715.1. NCBI lineage: Bacteria > Pseudomonadati > Pseudomonadota > Alphaproteobacteria > Hyphomicrobiales > Nitrobacteraceae > Bradyrhizobium > Bradyrhizobium sp. HKCCYLS20291. The sequence continues at coordinate 88,092 of NZ_JBNPTO010000020.1, forward strand.
GCGATCGCGCTCGTCATCCTCGCGGCCATCTGCATCGCGGGTGTACTCTACGTCGCGAGGGGCTTCTTTCTTCCCATTGTGATGGCATTCGTCGTCGGCACGATGCTGTCGCCGGCAGCCAATTTCCTCGAGCGTTATCGCGTGCCGCGCGGCGTCGGCGCCGTGCTGATCGTGATCGCGGTCGCGGCGGGCCTCGCCTTCATCATCGGCCTGATCTCGGCGCCGGTGCTCGACTGGACCAACCGGCTGCCCGAGCTGGCGACGCAGCTCAAGGCCAAGCTGCACGTGTTCGACCGGCCACTGGCCTTGTGGCACGAGATGCAGACGGCGATCGGCGGCGGGAGCGCGCAAGCCTCTTCCAGCCTGGAGCTGCCGAAGTTCGACTGGGTGCAGCCGACGCTCGAATTCCTGACGCCGACATTCACCGAGTTCCTGCTGTTTTTCGCGACGCTGGTCCTTTTCATTGCGAGCTGGCGCGATCTGCGGCGTGCGCTGATCATGACTTTCGGCGATCACGAAGCCCGGTTAAGGACGCTGCGGATCCTCAACGAGCTCGAGCTGCACCTCGGCAACTACCTGCTGACCGTCACGCTCATCAATACCGGCGTGGGCATCGCAACCGGCCTTGCCTGCGCGCTCACCGGGATGCCGAATCCGGCTGGGCTCGGCGCGCTCGCCGCGACACTGAACTTCGTCCCGATCATCGGGCCGATCGCCATGTTCGTCGTTCTTGTCGTGGTCGGCGCCATCGCGTTTCCGACGCTCAGCGGTGGCATGGTCGCGCCTTTGATCTTCGCCGTCATCACCTTCATGGAAGGCCATTTCGTCACGCCGACGATCATCGGCCGACGGCTCGCGCTCAATGCCCTGGCCGTCTTCATCGCGCTGGCGTTCTGGACTTGGCTGTGGGGACCGATGGGCGCCTTCCTCGCATCGCCCCTTCTGATCGTGGGCCTGATCGTGAAGGAGCATCTGCTGCCGGACAATTCGCCGCAATTGCCAGCAGGCTAATTCGGTTTCATCGAAGGAACTTCGGCCCCGACGCCGCGTTTGTCGAGCAGACGCACATTGTCTCGTTCCGGGAGGCGCCGATGCCACCCCATGATGGTGAGACCGCCCTCAAGGATCTTGCTGACAAAGCCAACTATGAACGCTTGCAGAAGGATGTTCACGCCGTGAAAAACGATATAGCAGCTCTCACCGATCAGATCACCGACGTGCTCAACTCCTTCGCCGGTCAAGCCGGCAAGCAGGCCCGCAGCGGCTATCGTCAGGCGCGCGAGAACATGGACCAGACCTTCGACGACATGTCGGAGCGCGGTAGCGCGATGTTCGGCGCAGCACAGGACGCGGCGAACTCGCTCGAGGAGCGGCTCGAGGATGTGATCTCGCAGCGTCCTCTCGCAACGGTCGGTCTCGCGCTCGGTCTCGGTTTCCTGATCGGCGCGGCGTGGCGGCGCTGAGCTGACGCAACCGATCGCGAAGCGTTTAGGTGAATGACCATCGGCGCCGCTCTCGGCGCCGATGGCTTATCGGATCGCCATTGGAAGACATTTGGGGAGAACACGATGTTTCAGCGAATGACAGCCGACATTAGGGACTCGGTTGGACACACCGTCCGACTCACCTCCCTGGCGCTTGCCGCGGCCGTCGGATTGTTCATCACTATATGCTTTCTCTGCGCAGCAGCCTTCGTGGCCGTGCTGCAGCGTTATGGCCTGATCGCGGCTTGCCTGACCGGCGCGGCGATCTTCTTCAGCGTGACGCTGATTGCTGCGATCAGTTACATGGTCCGCAAGCGTTCGCTGGGGAAGCCAAGAGCTCCCGAGGCCCGTCCGGCCGAGGCTGCACGTTCAGCTGCACAGTCGCTCCTCGCCGATCCGATGCTACTGGCCAGCGGTCTGCAAGTGGTGCGCATGATCGGGATGAAACGCCTGATACCCATCTTGGCCGTGGGGGGCTTGGCGCTAGGGCTGCTTGCACGCAGCCAGATGACAGAAGAGGCTGAACCCGCTGAGTGAGCGGGAGCGTCGGACAGCGGCTCATCATTTGAATTGGAGACAAGGACGCCGCGGTCGATCTCGTCATCGTCCGCGCCGTCGGGGCACAACCATCAGGTCACGCAACGGCCGGGCTGCAATCGTTTTGCGATCTCGGTCAAAACCGACACGGATGGCTCGCAAGCGATCGGCCGCTTGGCCTCCCGGCGTTCAGTTTCAGTCGTGATGATCTGCGATCCCTGCGGCGGCGCGCCCTGCCCGTCGCGAACAGACGTGCTGGCGAGCGGCAAGCGCAGCAGGAATGAGGTGTCGGCAAACGCTGCGAGCTTGATCGACACCGTGCGGGTGGGTGCCGCGTCGGCCACCGGAGCGGCCCGGTCTGTCTTCGTCGCGCGATTGACGCTGCTCGCGGCCGAGTTCAGAGCGACTTGGCTCGAGCTCTGGACAGAAAGGTCCGAAACGAGATCGTGGCCCGAGGCGAGCTGCATCGCACCGGCCAGCATGGCCGACGCTGCGAGCGTGCCCAAAATGACGAGTTTTCCGGTTTGCGACATGTTCTGCTCCCTCGCCGCGCGGGCGACCGGCATTTCAACGTAAGTCGCGGGAACAGGGTTCGCGGACGGGCAAATCACTTAACCGTGTGTGAACGTGAGCAGCCCTGCGGAAAAAACTTCGATGAGCAGGGAACGACTCCGGGCGCTGCGCGTCGTCAAGGCAGCCGGTTATTCCCCCTGCCCCATTGACCGGCGACGCGGGGCACCGCCGTGGTGATGCCGGCGGTGCCCCGCATCTTTTTTGCCTCGCGCCGAATGCGGCGGTTCCAGCCGGTTCCCTTCACACTGTATGGTGATGGACGCGTCGAAATCGACGCCGGCAGGATGGGCGCGACAGCGGGGTGGGTCCGTGAACCGGTTACAGGCAGTGGTTTGGGCCGTGGCGCTCGCTTGCCTTATCCCTGGGCCGGTTGCGGCCGACAGCATGAAGGACGCCTGGCTCAAGGGCCTAGCCGTTCAGTTGAAAGCGGAGCAACGTTATCCGCCTCAGGCGGGCAGACAAGGAGGGGCAGCGAAGGTCCTGCTCCACATCGACCGTTCGGGCCGTCTTATCTCTGCGGCCCTTCTCGAAAGCACCGGCGACCCGGCGCTCGACAAGGAGGCGCTGGCGATGGTCGAACGCGCTCAGCCCTTCGCGCCGCCTCCCGGGGAGGTGAGCGATGACAACCTCACCATGCGAGTCCAGATCGTCTTCGCACCAAAGCCGGTCCCGGGGACAATGCAAGACGTCGGACCTGAGGGCCGTGAACTGCGGGCAAAGCTGAACAGCATTTGCCGTGGCTGCTGATGGCACGTTTGTCACACATAGCCCGGCAATGAAAAACGGCGCGCTCCGTAGAGCGCGCCGCAAACAAAACAAAGCTCGAGCAAGTATCAGGCGGCCGGCTTAGGCATCCGGTTTCGCGAGTTGCGCTGGAAGAACAGCGCCTGGCTGGCCACCGCCGAGACCATGGCAGGCTGGAACGGCTTGGAGATCAGGAACGCTGGCTCGGGCCGCTCGCCGGTGAGGAAACGCTCCGGATAGGCGGTGATGAAGACGACGGGGACTTCGAACGTCCTTAGCAGCTCATTGACCGCGTCGAGACCCGAGGAGCCATCCGCGAGTTGGATGTCCGCCAGGATCAGGCCGGGCTTCTTGTTCTTGGCCAATGCGACCGCGTCCGCGTGGGTCCGCGCCACGCCGATGACGTTGTGACCGAGATTCTTGACCAGGCTCTCGAGATCCATGGCGATGAAGGTCTCATCCTCGATGATGAGCACGTCGGTTGCGATCTCAGCCGCCAGTTCGCGGCCGGCCGCATCCGCCAGCCGGCGCGTCTCCGCGACGTCGATATCGAGGACGAAGGCGACCTCCTCCTCCGGGAAGCCCTCCAGGGACAGGAGCAAGAACGCCTGACGCGGTAATGGAGTGATGTTGGAGAGGCGCCGCTCCGGCGGCATTGGCAGCGTAGCGACCTCCGCATCGTCGTTCAGGGCGACCGAGTTCCAGATCTGTGTGAACAGCCGAAACAGCGCAGCCCGCGGTCCGTAACGTTCGTCCAACAGCGCCGGATCCTGGATCAGAGCCTCCAGCATCGCGCCGACATAAGCGTCTCCGGAGCCCTGGCTACCGGTGAGGGCACGGGCATACCGGCGCAATAGCGGCAAATGTTCAGCAACTAGCTGTGATCGGCTCATCCCCACTCCATTCGCTCATCTGGGCTTCCCGCCCGGGTTCCATGATGGGCTGTCTACGCACGAAACAAAGAAAAGTTCCCAAAGCGCGTGGAACTTTTATCGGTCGATTGCATTAGTTCCCGACAGACCCCCTCGGTGGCGAGGATAATTCTTGAAGCTTCAGGGACTTAACTCTCGGGGAAACGTGGAAAAGGTCATGAAAGATGTAAAGTCTCAAGCCAGCAAGAATGCGGCACCGCGCAAGCCCGGCGGATTGAACGCGGAAATCCAATCCCGAATTGGTCATCAACTTCGCGCGATGTACGACGATGTCGTTCGTCAGGGGGTGCCTGATCGGTTCACGGATTTGATCCGTAAGCTTGATGTTCCGGCAGCACAGTCCCACGTGGAGAACGGCGGGGGATCCAACGACCAGAACGACGGGAGGGAGTGAATGCCTCTCACTGATTCCTTGCGGGACGATATCCTTGCGGCCGTCCCAAGCCTCCGCGCATTTGCGATTTCGTTAAGTGGCAACAGCGATCGCGCCGATGATCTGGTGCAGGAGACGTTGCTTCGGGCGTTGGCCAATATCGATTCATTTCAACCGGGCTCCAACCTGCCCGCGTGGTTGTTTACGATTTTGCGCAATCTGTTCCGCTCCGACTATCGCAAACGCCGGCGCGAGGTGGAAGATGCCGAAGGCAACTACGCCAAGACGCTGAAGACGCATCCGTCGCAGGGCGCTCATCTGGAATTCGAGGAATTCCGGGCGGCGCTCGAAAAGCTGCCGCAGGATCAGCGCGAAGCGCTCATTCTGGTGGGAGCTTCGGGGTTCTCCTATGAGGACGCTGCGGCGATCTGCGGCTGCGCGGTGGGCACCATCAAGAGCCGCGTCAACCGCGCGCGCTCGAAGCTGGCGGCGCTGCTCTATGTCGAAGGTGCCGAGGATTTCGGCCCGGATGAAACTGTCCGCGCCGTGATCGGTGGCAGCGGCGGCTGACCTGCAGCGTAGCGGCTGGCGAATACAAGCGGCGGCTCTCGAAAGAGGGCCGCCGTTTGCTTGTTGTCGGCCGCGGCGCTTCAGCGAGACGGATGCACAGGAGCCGAGAACTGCTCCGTGCGATCACGCTCGGTGATGTCGACGACCGTGTCCATCGGAGCGGTCAGCTCGTAGACATAGCTCGCTTCGGTGAAGAAGCGCTTGGACGTGCCCCCGAGGGCCTCCGGCGCGACGCGATCGAGCAGGATCAGGCCGAAATCGCTGTCGGGCCTGCGGGTGGCTTCACTGGTGTTGAACTCCTCCCAGCGGAACTGAAACACGGCGTTCGGCTCCTCGCCGGTGACGTCCCATTTCGCCGTGATGTGCGGATGCTTCCCCACCAGCGACAGGCCCTCGTCGGAGTGCGAGGCGAGCTCGAAAAACAACAGCGACAGGCTTTGCGCCGCCCGCGCGCTGACCGTGATGTCCGGACCGCTGACGGCGATCCGCTCTGCGTGAGGAATGGCGCGGGCTTCGAACAGGCCGCGCAGTTGAACACCCTGCCATTGGCTCTCGCTCAGCAGCGTGACCACGTTCGACATCGCGTGAATCCGACCGATCAGAAGCTCACGCGCCACGTCGATGTCGCTGCCATGCCGCAGCGTCCGGGTGACGATCGACTGGATCACGGCCAGGATGTTCTTGACCCGGTGATTCAGCTCGTCGATCACGGCCGTCAGCCGACGCTCGAAGCCGATCCGCACCTGGATTTCGCGGCTCAGCCGCAGATTGTTGTAGACGACGTAGCCGAACAGCCCGCAAATGATTCCGGTCAATGCAAGTCCGATGACGCCGACGATGGCTGCAGTCTGCTGCGCCCGCCGCAACGTGTTGCTCTTGGCATAGTATACCAGCGACCAATCGTGATTGCCGAAAGCGACGGTGCGGGTCGAAGACGGTGCAGGGTCGTCCGGCCCACGCGTGCGCTCCGACACCGCGCCCTGATCGTTGGCGACCAGTTCTTCGGACGCGTTGCGGGGATCCTTCAGCGCGACGGAGAACAGGGAGAGATCGTCGTTGGTGAGCAGCAGCGGTCCGATCTCGTAGGAAAACGTGACGAAGCCGGCCGGTGCCGTCGCTCCCTGAGGCACCACGGGAGCAGCCAGCACGATTCCGATCGGTCCGTCGGCACGCAACAGAGGCGTTGGATCGGATGCGACAGGCTTGCCCTCCGACATGGCCCGCCCCAGCATTGGGCCGATGATCGGCTGGCTGTCCAGGGCCACGCCGGGCAGCCGGGAGGTCTCCGCGTTGCGTGGCTCGAGATCCATCAGGACGTCGATCGGGTGCGTGAGGGTACCAGGATCCAGCGGGGCGTCGTCATAGTTGCGGATGACAGGATTCGGAAACCCCGCCTGGCGCAGCTCGGCTTGCGCGGTCGGGAGTTCTTCTGGCCTCAGCCGTGCGACCCAGGAGGCAATGACGAAATCGGCCTTGAAGGCATAGATCGACGAGCGCAGCGGCTCCAGCATGTTGGCTTTGATGACGGACGGCGCCCTGAACAATCCGGAAGCCACCCGGGCCAGAAGCTCGCGCTCCGTCAGCCGGTCCTGGACCAGACTGGCGTGAACGTCGATGGCGCGCGCCAGGGCGATCCGATCGATAGCCAGTTCCTGTTCGTGAACGCGATAGGCGGCCAAGCCGGAGAGCGCCGTTCCAACCAGCGCGATCACACCAATGATGACACCCAGCCGGAGCACTCGTTTACTCTGAGATCAAGGGTTGGCGAAAGGCAGCACGAGACATCCAATAACCGGGCCTGTTACTCAATCAATGAGCACCTCGATGCGAGCAAAATCAATCGGGCGGGACGTCTCCGGCGATCCGACCGTCGCGCATGTTTTCGACAGGCAGACCCCGGCACGAGCCAACCGCCGGGCCGTCAAGTTGTTCCGATGCGGTACGGCTTTTTTGAGTTCGGCTCAGAGCAGCGCAGCTGTCAACGCTGTAGCCCAAGGTCCGGATCAGTGAGAGGTATCGGGCGCCTCGCCAAGGTTCATGCGGGCGGCTTGAGCCCGCCCTTGGCCTCGATGAAGGCGATGATCCGGTCCACCCCCTGGCTCTTCTTCATGTTCGTCATGACGAAGGGGCGTTCGCCGCGCATGCGCTTGGCATCGGTCTCCATCTTCTCGAGGGAGGCGCCGACATGCGGCGCGAGATCGATCTTGTTGATCACCAGCAGGTCGGAACGGGTGATGCCGGGACCGCCCTTCGACGGAATCTTGTCGCCGGCCGCGACGTCGATGACGTAGATGGTGATGTCAGCCAGCTCCGGCGAGAAGGTCGCGGCAAGGTTGTCGCCGCCGGATTCGATCAGCACCAGGTCGAGGCCGGGAAATTTCGCCCGCATGTCGGCCACGGCCGCGAGATTCATCGACGCGTCCTCGCGGATCGCCGTATGCGGACAACCACCGGTCTCGACGCCGGCGATGCGGTCCGGCGTCAACGAGCCGGAGCGGACCAGATATTCCGCATCCCATTTCGTATAGATGTCGTTGGTGATCGCGGCGATGTCGTAACGCCCGCGCATCGACTTGCAGAGCAGGTCCATCAGCGCGGTCTTGCCCGAGCCGACCGGACCACCGACGCCCACGCGAAGCGGACCATGAGACGAAGCCATAGCATTTGTCCTTCTGTCGTCCCGCGTCAGCCGGGACCAGTAACTCACATTTCAAATTACCGCGCCGCGTGGTCACCCGCACCTTCGACTCAATAGACACCTCCGCTCATCGCGAGGAGCGCGCGTCTCACGAGCGGAACAACCTCGTGTACTGGGTTTCGTGGCGGAAACTGGCGAGGTCGGCCCGGAACGTCGCGCTGCCGATGTCGTCGAGCGAGGCGGACGACGCCCGGATGGCCGTTGCCGTGACCACCGGCTCGAGCGCCGCCAGCACACGCTGGCTATCGGTCTGCCCCAGCGGGATCAAACGGCTGCCCGCCGAAATCCAATTGGAGGTCACGGCATGAAGGAAGGCGTGCAGCAGCAGTCGCAAGGGGACCGCGTGCACAGCACCGACCAGTCCGACGGCGACGGGATAGACGATCGTCTCGCATCGCGAGACCGCCTCGTCGAGGCCCGCGCAGTACCAGGCGGAACGTGCAATCTCGATGAAGGCGCGTCCTTGCGCGCTCGTTTCCAGTTGGCGCTCGCGCGACGGCACGAAGGCGGCGGCAAGCTCAGCCACCTCGCGGAGACCCTCGGCATCGTCGAGCTCGACCGCCCGATGCGCATGCGCGAGAAACACCGCGTCACAAAAGCCCGAGCCGTCGGTGAGCATCGTCGAGAGCCAGCCGCGCAGCGAGGCGGCATCGCCGATGTCGCCGGCCTCGACCGCCCATTCGATGCCGCTGGAATAGGAGAAACCGCCGACCGGGAAGGCCGGGGACAGCCACGTCATCAACCGGTAGAGCGCCGCGCTGTCCGTGTCGATCATGGCGACCGGGGAGCTCGGCCGCTCACTTGTGGTCATGAGCATGGGAATGACCATGGTGATGATGGTCGTGGCCGCAATGCTCATCATGCTCATGATGGTCATCATGCGCGTGGCCGTGATCATGGCCATGATGCGCATGCGCGTGGCCGGCATGATCGTGATCATGGCCATGGTGATCATGGCCGTGGTGATCATTCTGATGATGATCATGGCCGTGATGGTCGTGGTCATCATGGCCGTGGGCATGGCTGGGCTCGGCGTAAGCGCCGCCCTCGGGATCGAACGGCGCCTCGATCTCGATGACACGGGCGCCGAGGCCCTTGACCATCGCCTCGATCACGTGATCACGCCGGATGCGCAGGCTCTTGGCCATGATCTGGGTCGGCAGATGCCGGTTGCCGAGATGCCAGGCGAGCCGCACCAGGTGGTGCGGGTCGCTGGCGCGGATCTCGAGCAGCGGCTCTGCTGCCGCGACAACCTCGATCAGCCGGCCATCTTCCAGCACCAGCGCATCGCCACCGCGCAGCGCGGTGGCGTGCTCGAGGTCGAGCAGGAACTCGAGCCCGCGCGTGCCCGTCATCGCCAGCCGCCGCCGGTGCCGATCATCGAAATCGAGCAGAACGGAATCGGCAGCCGCCTGTGTCCAACGATGCTGCCCGAGCACACGCGTGGCGCGGATCATGCTGAAATCCTCATTCTGTTATTCCGCTCAGCGGACATCGACCTTCTCGGGCGTGATGATCTCGATCTTGGGCGGCGCGGCCATGCATTTCACCGCGACGCGACCGAACGTCTTCATGTGCTCGGTGGCGCGATGCGGCACCAGCGCCTCGGCGTTCTCCCACTGCTCGACAAAGACCATCCTGCTCGGATCGGTGACGCTCTCGTGCAAATCATAGGCGATATTGCCGGGTTCCTGGCGCGTGCCCGCAATGCAGGCCGTCGCGGCGGCAATGAATTCGGCACGCGTTTCGGGCTTGATGGTCAAGGTGGCAACGACATAGATCACGAAGCAGTCCTCCCGGTACGTTTCTGGTTCTGGGTACCGGGAAGAAGCTTAGAACATGAAATAGCGCTGCGCCATGGGCAGCACCTCGGCCGGCTCGCAGGTCAGGAGTTCGCCGTCCGCCCGTACCTCGTAGGTCTCGGGATCGACCTCGATGTTCGGCGTCGCGTCGTTGTGGATCATGCTCTTCTTCGAGATCCTGCCGCGGGTGTTCTGCACCGCATAGAGCTTCTTGGAGAGGCCGAGCTTGCGACCGAGCCCGCCGGTCACGGCGGCTTTCGAGGTGAAGATCACCGAGGACGCCGTCAGCGACTTGCCGAAGGCGCCGAACATCGGCTGGTAATGCACCGGCTGCGGCGTCGGGATCGAGGCGTTGGGATCGCCCATCGGCGCCGCCACGATGGTGCCGCCCTTGATGACGCAGTCCGGCTTGACGCCGAAGAACGCCGGCGACCACAGCACTAGGTCGGCGAGCTTGCCCTTCTCGACTGAGCCGATCAGCTTCGACACGCCATGTGCGATCGCCGGGTTGATCGTGTATTTGGCGATGTAGCGTTTGACGCGGAAATTGTCGTTGTCCTTGCCCTTGTCCTGCGGCAAGGCGCCGCGTTGCTTCTTCATCTTGTCGGCGGTCTGCCACGTCCGGATGATGACCTCGCCGAGCCGGCCCATCGCCTGCGAGTCCGACGACATCATCGAGAGCGCGCCGAGATCGTGCAGGATGTCCTCGGCCGCGATGGTCTCCTTGCGGATGCGGCTCTCGGCAAAGGCGAGATCTTCGGCGATCGACGGATCGAGATGATGGCAGACCATCAGCATGTCGAGATGCTCGTCGATGGTGTTGCGCGTGAACGGTCGCGTCGGATTGGTCGAGGACGGCAGCACGTTCTTCAATCCCGCGACCTTGATGATGTCAGGCGCGTGGCCGCCGCCGGCGCCTTCGGTGTGGAAGGCGTGGATGGTGCGGCCCTTGAAGGCCTTGATGGTGTCCTCGACGAAGCCGGACTCGTTCAGCGTGTCCGAGTGCAGCATCACCTGCACGTCGTAGTCATCAGCGACCGAGAGGCAGTTGTCGATCGCGGCCGGCGTCGTGCCCCAGTCCTCATGCAGCTTCAGCGCGCAGGCGCCGGCCTTGATCATCTCGACCAGCGCTGCCGGCCGCGAGGCGTTGCCCTTGCCTGAAATGCCGAGATTGACCGGGAAGGCGTCGAACGACTGCATCATCCGGCCGATGTGCCAAGGGCCGGGCGTGCAGGTGGTGGCGAAGGTGCCGTGCGACGGGCCAGTACCGCCGCCGAGCAGCGAGGTGACGCCAGACATCAGCGCGTGCTCGATCTGCTGCGGGCAGATGAAATGGATGTGGCTGTCGAAGCCGCCGGCTGTGAGGATCTTGCCCTCGCCCGCGATCACGTCGGTGCCAGGGCCGATGACGATGGTCACGCCGGGCTGAATGTCGGGATTGCCCGCCTTGCCGATCGCCGCGATCATGCCCTCCTTGATCGCGACGTCGGCCTTCACGACACCCCAGTGGTCAACGATCAGCGCGTTGGTGATGACGGTGTCGGCGGCGCCCTGCTTGTTGGTCGCCTGCGACTGACCCATGCCGTCCCGAATGACCTTGCCGCCGCCGAACTTCACCTCCTCGCCGTAGGTGGTGAAATCCTTCTCCACCTCGATGATGAGATCGGTGTCGGCGAGCCTCACCTTGTCGCCGGTGGTCGGGCCGAACATGTCGGCATAGACGGAACGCTTGATCTTGACGGACATGTCGTGCTCCAGCCTCTAGCTCTCAACTATTCCCAGCGCGCGGATCATTTCGGGCGCGCGCAGATCGATTGAAACTTGGCGACGTTCTCGAGACCGATCTTGAACTCTTCGCGGATGGTGGTCTTGCCGATCTTGAACGTCAGTCGTCCGCTGCGCTTGAAGGCTTCGAAAGCGGGCGCATCGGCGTCCAAATCGAAGCTGTACTCCCAGACCGATCCAGCCTCGCTGTAGGACACGCTCAGCAGCGTCTGCCCGAAGCGGCTTGCCGGGACCATCTCGACCTGCGGATAGGCGTTCGAGCGCAGAAGATCCGCAACCGCATTGCGAAGTTCCTGACTGGCATCGCCCGTGACAGCCATGGTCCCGGACTTGGCCTTGCAGCGGAAAGACGGCGATCCGACATCGTCGGTCGCCTCATCGCTCCGACTGGGCGCCAGCAGAGCGCCCTCGTCCTGCTCGAACACGCGCCAGCGCCGGTCGTCCGCGGCCGAGGCAGGAAACCACGCGACAGCCGATGCCGCGCACAGGCCATAGACGGCGGCCGAGGACATCCGCGCCAAGCCGCTCACAGCGTCCCCCGCGCATTGGCCACTGTCTCATCGAACAGCGCATCGAGCCGTGCGTTCACGCCGCGGCAGCCGGCGACGACCTGCTCGGCCCAGCCGACATACTCCATCAACTCGAGCTGCTGCTCGAGGTCCGGCTCGAAGACGATGCGGGCGCGGATGTTGCTGATCTTGTCGGCGATCTTGATCTGCTTGGCGTCATCGGATTTGCCAGGAGCCGCGATGATCTGGACGGCACGCCGCTCGCTCTTCGGCAGGGTCATGTCGTCAGTGACCTCCTCGACCATGCCGGCGACGCGTCGTCCAAAGCGCTCCGACAATTCGTCGACCGCCGTATCGGTGTCCTCGATGACGTCGTGCAGCCAGCCGGCCGCGACCAGCTCTGCATCCTCGCCGTTGCAGCCGAGCGACAGGATGTTCGCGACCTCGGCGAGATGGTTGATATACGGCTCCTCGTCGCGTCCCTTGCGCTTCTGGCCGGCGTGACGGCGCGCCGCCAGCTCGGCCGCTTCGGAAACGAGGCGCAATCCGGTCAGCATCGCTCTACAGCTTGCCCATGACGTCGCCGCGGAAGCCGTACACGGTGCGCTTGCCGGCGAGCGCCACGAGCTGCACCTCGCGGGTCTGGCCGGGCTCGAAGCGCACCGCGGTGCCGGCGGCGATGTCGAGCCGCATGCCCCGCGCTTTCTTGCGATCGAACTTCAGCGCCGGATTGGTCTCGAAGAAATGGTAGTGCGAGCCGACCTGGATCGGCCGGTCGCCGGTGTTGGCGACCGAAATGGTCATCGTCTTGCGGCCGGCATTGAGCTCGATCTCGCCGTCCTGGATGAAGAGTTCGCCGGGGATCATGTGTTACCTCGCATGTTTCCACTCCGTCATGGCCGGGCTTGTCCCGGCCACCCACGTCCCACCTTTCGGATCAGAGGGCGTGGATGCCGGGTCAAGCCCGGGCATGACGGCCAAAATGTTTGTGCTCACCTCACCGGATCGGCTCGTGCACCGTGACGAGCTTGGTGCCGTCCGGAAACGTCGCTTCGACCTGGATGTCGTGGATCATCTCGGGGATGCCCGGCATCACCTGGTCGCGGGTCAGGACCTGGGCGCCGGACTGCATCAGCTCGGCCACGGTGCGGCCGTCGCGCGCGCCTTCCAGGATGAAGTCGGAGATGATCGCGACCGCCTCGGGATGGTTGAGCTTGACGCCGCGCTCGAGCCTGCGGCGGGCCACGATGGCGGCCATCGAGATCAGGAGCTTGTCCTTTTCGCGGGGAGACAGGTTCATGCGGACTCTCTGGTGATCGTCTTCTGGATAATAGTTGCTTCGTAAACGTCTAATTCAGCCACAGCCGCGGCAGCGGCACCGGCGAGGCAGAGCCGAGCACCGCCATCATGTCGGCGCGCAGGCTCGCGGCATCTTGGGCACAGAAGCGCGCCATTGCAAATCCATTCCAGGCGGATAGTCCGGCCTCGCCCCGGAAGGCCGGCAGACTCTCCCTGATGCGCTCGATCAGCGCGGCCTCTGCCGGTACGATCAGCGCCGTCCCAATCGCCGCCCCGCCGTTGGCGATGGCCGGCCGAACGAGCTTGTCACCGATGTCGCCGTCGAGACGGACGGTCTCGGCAAACACGAGCTTGCCGCCACGGCGCAGCCGCCAGCGATCGACGAACTCGCCCTCGCGCATGCGCTCGCCCATGGCCGTGCGGCCGAACACGACAATCTCGCACAGCAGCAGCGAGGCCGTGTCGGCGAGCTCGATGTCGATGCGGCGATGGATGCGGGCGCGGTCGAACAGGATGGTCTCCTGCGGCAGCCAGGAGATGTGCGCGCCGGGCGCAGCTGTCAGTGCGATGTCGAGTTCGGCGGGCCTGCCGGGAGCACGATAGACCTTCTCGGCCGCTGCGCTCGACAGCGTGATCCGCGTGCCCTCGCCGGCTGCAACCTCGACGGCGAAGCGGTCGCCGCCGGCGATGCCGCCGGCCGTGTTGACGAACATCGCCGAGAGACCGTCGTCCTCGGGCGAGGGAAAGCGGACGCGCAGCGAGCCTGACTCATGGAGGTGATGGCGCCGCGTCACACCGTCCTGCAGCCGCACGTCGAAGCGCACCGCACCGCGGGCGCGGTTGGCCTCGAAGATGTCAGCAGTTGCACTGACGGGATCGGCCGGCATCGATCCCCTCCCCCTGGGATCAGACGCGGGTGAGGCCGCGTCGACGAAACTGGATGACGATCACAGCGCCATCTGGCGGCTGATCTCGGCCTGATCGAGATTGGCGCGGGTGCAGGTAAACTTCACCGCACCACGATCCATGACCGCGAAGTTGTCGCCGAGTTCGCAGGCAAAGTCGAGATACTGCTCGACCAGCACGATGGCGATGTTGCCGAGATTGCGCAGATAGGAGATGGCGCGGCCGATGTCCTTGATGATCGAGGGCTGGATGCCCTCGGTCGGCTCGTCCAGCAATAGCACCTTGGGACGCATCACCATGGCGCGACCGATCGCGAGCTGCTGCTGCTGGCCGCCTGAGAGGTCACCGCCGCGTCGGCCGAGCATCGATTCCAGCACCGGAAACAGCGAGAACACGTCGTCCGGAATGCTGCGGTCGGCGCGCTTGAGCGGGCCGAAGCCGGTCTTGAGGTTCTCCTCGACGGTCAGCAGCGGAAAGATCTCGCGGCCCTGCGGCACGAAGCCGATGCCCTTGCGCGCCCGCTCATAGGGCTTGAGATGGGTGATGTCGGCGCCATCGAAGGTGATGGTGCCGGAGGCCAGCGGATATTGCCCGACCAGCGCCCGCAGCAGCGAGGTCTTGCCGACGCCGTTGCGGCCGAGCACGCAGGTGACCTTGCCGGGCTCCGCCGCGATCGAGACGCCGCGCAGCGCCTGGGCGGCGCCGTAATAGAGGTTGATGTCCTTGACGTCCAACATCGCCTTAGCGCCCCAGATACACTTCGATCACGCGGTCGTTCGACGACACCTGATCGATGGTGCCCTCGGCCAGCACCGTGCCTTCGTGCAAGCAGGTGACCTTGACGCCGAGTTCGCGCACGAAGGTCATGTCGTGCTCGACGACCATGACGGTGTGATCCTTGTTGATTTGCTTCAAGAGCTCGGCGGTCTGATGCGTTTCCACATCGGTCATGCCTGCGACCGGCTCGTCGACCAGCAGCAGCTTCGGATCCTGCGCCAGCAGCATGCCGATCTCCAGCCACTGCTTCTGGCCGTGCGACAGGCTGCCCGCAAGCTTGCGGCGGACGTCCTTGAGGCGCACGGTCTCGAGCACGCGGTCGATCTGCTCGGCCTCGCCCCTGGAGCCGCGCCAGAACAGCGTACCCTTGACACTGTGGTCGACGTTGAGCGCGAGCAGCAGATTGTCCTCGACCGACTGGCTCTCGAACACTGTCGGCTTCTGGAACTTGCGACCGATGCCGAGCTCGGCGATGCGGGTCTCGTCCAGGCGCGTGAGGTTGGTCTTGCCGTCGAACAGCACGGTGCCCTCGTCCGGCTTGGTCTTGCCGGTGATGATGTCCATCATCGTGGTCTTGCCGGCGCCGTTCGGGCCGATGATGGCGCGCATCTCGCCGGGCTCCAGCGTCAGCGAGAGATTGTTGATGGCGTGGAAGCCGTCGAACGAGACGTGCACGCCGTCGAGATAGAGCAGCGCGGAGGTCGATCTTGTATCCATCACGTTCATGACGCTCACTCCGCCATCTTGGGTTCGGTAACACCGTCCTTGCGGGCGGCGCTCGATGACTTGGCGCTGAACTGCTCCCACCACGAATTAAAGGTGCCGACAATGCCCTTCGGCAGCAGCAGGGTGACGAGCACGAACAGCGCGCCGAGCATGAACAGCCAGTACGGCGCGAGGATGCCTGACGTGAAGAACGTCTTGGCGTAGTTTACGACGACGGCGCCGAGCGCCGCGCCGACCAGCGTGCCGCGGCCGCC
This sequence comes from Bradyrhizobium sp. HKCCYLS20291, assembly GCF_051167715.1. Taxonomy (NCBI): domain Bacteria; kingdom Pseudomonadati; phylum Pseudomonadota; class Alphaproteobacteria; order Hyphomicrobiales; family Nitrobacteraceae; genus Bradyrhizobium; species Bradyrhizobium sp. HKCCYLS20291. The sequence continues at coordinate 104,061 of NZ_JBNPTO010000020.1, forward strand.
GACGGCGACCCAGATCACCGCCTCGATCGAGTTGCCGGGGGCGAACTCGCTCGGGTTGATGATGCCGACCTGCGGGACGTAGAGCGCGCCGGCGACGCCGGCCATGCAGGCCGACAGCGTGAACACGAACAGCTTGTAGGACTCGACGCGATAGCCGAGGAAGCGCGTCCGCGATTCGGCGTCGCGGATCGCGATCAGCACCTTGCCGAGCTTCGACGACACGACGGCACGGCAGATCAGGAACGCAAGGATCAGCGCAAGGCAACTGAGCGCGAACAACGCAGCGCGGGTGCCTTCCGCCTGGACATTGAAGCCGAGAATGTCCTTGAAGTCGGTCAAGCCGTTGTTGCCGCCGAAGCCGAAATCGTTGCGGAAGAAGGCGAGCAGCAGCGCGTAGGTCATCGCCTGGGTGATGATCGACAGGTAGACGCCGGTCACGCGTGAGCGGAAGGCGAGCCAGCCGAAGCAGAACGCGAGCAATCCGGGCACCAGCAGCACCATAAGGACTGCGAACCAGAACATGTCGAAGCCGTGCCAGTACCAGGGCAGCTTGGAGTAGTTCAGGAACACCATGAAATCCGGTAGGATCGGATTGCCGTAGACGCCGCGGGTGCCGATCTGGCGCATCAGGTACATGCCCATCGCGTAGCCGCCGAGCGCGAAGAACGCGCCGTGGCCGAGCGAGAGGATGCCGCAATAGCCCCAGATCAGGTCGATCGACAACGCCAGGATCGCGTAGCAGACATACTTGCCCCACAGCGCGACCAGATAGGTCGGCACCTGCAGCGCAGAGCCCGCCGGCAGCAGCAGGTTGGACAGTGGGATCAGGATGCCGCAGGCCGCGACCACGAGCACGAAGATGGTCGCGGCGCGGTCCAGCGACCTCGTCAGGAGATGCGGCATCATGCTTCCACCGCCCGGCCCTTGAGCGCGAACAGGCCGCGCGGGCGCTTCTGAATGAACAGGATGATCAGCACCAGGATCGCGATCTTGCCGAGCACGGCACCGGCGACCGGCTCGAGAAACTTGTTGGCGATGCCGAGCGTGAAGGCGCCGACCAGGGTGCCCCAGAGATTGCCGACGCCACCGAACACCACCACCATGAAGGAGTCGATGATATAGCTCTGGCCGAGATTCGGGCTGACGTTATCGATCTGCGACAGCGCCACGCCGGCGATGCCCGCGATGCCGGAGCCGAGTCCGAAGGTGAGCGCATCGACGCGCGAGGTGGCGATACCCATCGATGCGGCCATGCGCCGGTTCTGCGTCACCGCGCGCATTTCGAGGCCGAGCGCGGTGTAGCGCAGCATCGCCAGCAGAATCGCGAACACCGCCATCGTGAAGCAGAGGATCCAGAGCCGATTATACGTGATGGTGATCTGCCCGAGCTCGAACGCGCCGCTCATCCAGGAGGGATTGCCGACTTCACGGTTGGTCGGTCCGAACGCGGTACGAACGACCTGCTGCAGGATCAGGGACAGGCCCCATGTGGCGAGCAGCGTCTCGAGCGGCCGGCCGTAGAGGAAGCGGATGATGGTGCGCTCGATCAGCACGCCGATCGCGCCGGCCACCAGGAAGGCGAGCGGAACGGCGATCAGCAAGGAATAGTCGAACAGCGCCGGATAGCTGGTGCGGATGACCTCCTGGACCACGAAGGTGGTGTAGGCGCCGAGCATTACCATCTCGCCATGAGCCATGTTGATGACACCCATGACGCCAAAGGTGATGGCCAGCCCGATGGCAGCCAGCAGCAGCACCGAGCCGAGCGACAGTCCATACCAGGCGTTCTGCACGCCGGACCAGATCGCGAGCGAGCCCTGGATCGACGAGATCGCGCTCGCCGCCGCCTTGGCGACGTTGGCGGGCTGATCGCCGCCGCTGACCTCGGTGAGCAGGGCCAGCGCCTCCTGGTCGCCGCGCGATTTCACCGTCGCGACGGCTTCGAGCTTGTCGACCTCGCTGGCGTCGGACTTGAACAGCAGGATGGCGGCACGCGCCTCGCTGAGCGCCTGCTTGACGGCACGATTGGTCTCCTTGGCGAGCGCCGATTCCACCGTCGGCAGCGTCGCCTCGTCATGCGACTTGAAGACGGATTTCGCCGCGGTCAGGCGGGTGTTGGTGTCCGGCGACAGCAGCGTCAAGCCGCCGAGCGCGGCATCCACGGTGCGGCGCAGCCGGTTGTTGAGGCTGACTGCGGCTGCGTTGTCCGGCAGCTTGTCGACCTCGGCGCCGGTGGCGGCGTCGATGATCTTGCCGTCGGCCTGCTTGACATAGACCTTCTTGGTCTCGGTATCGAACATCAGCCGCTCATCCTGCAGCGCGCTGATGATCGCGTAGGCGAGCGGGTTGCCGGAGACGGCGATCTCGCCCACCGCCTCGTCGGTGTCGGAGAAATCATCGTTGGCGAACTTGGCGACGGACTCTTCGAAGCTGGCGGCGAAAGCCGGAGCGGTCGCGACGGTCAAGGCAATCGATAGAACAAGGCCGCGCAAAAGCGCGAGAAAAATCGCAGGCACTGGATAACCCCGGCAGGAGTTCAGGAGGTCAAGAGAAGGCGGCAAGACTGCCGCCTTCTCAGGTCGTAACGACGTCGCAAGGCTCAGATCAGGTGCCCGAGCCCAGGCACTTGTTGGTCTTGGTGTTGAAGTTACCGCACTTCTTGCCGACCCAGTCGCCGATCAGGTCCTTGGAGCCCTCGAGCTCCTTCGACCAGGCGTCGCCCGGGACGAGATCCTTGGTCTTGTAGACGACGCTGAACTGGCCATCGCCCTTGATCTCGCCGATGAACACCGGCTTGGTGATGTGGTGGTTCGGCAGCATCTTCGACACGCCACCGGTCAGGTTCGGCGCCTCGATGCCCGGAAGTGCGTCGATGACCTTGTCCGGATCGGTCGACTTCACCTTCTCGACCGCCTTCACCCACATGTTGAAGCCGATCACGTGGGCTTCCATCGGGTCGTTGGTGGTGCGCTTCGGATTCTTGGTGTAGGCCTGCCACTCCTTGATGAACTTCTCGTTCGCCGGGGTCTTGATCGACTCGAAGTAGTTCCAGGCGGCGAGATGGCCGATCAACGGCTTGGTGTCGATGCCGGCGAGCTCTTCCTCACCCACCGAGAACGCGACGACCGGAATGTCCTTCGCCTTGATGCCCTGGTTGCCGAGCTCCTTGTAGAACGGAACGTTGGCGTCGCCGTTGATGGTCGAGACCACGGCGGTCTTCTTGCCGGCCGAGCCGAACTTCTTGATGTCGGCGACAATCGTCTGCCAGTCGGAGTGACCGAACGGCGTGTAGTTGATCATGATGTCGTCCTGAGCCACGCCCTTCGACTTCAGGTAGGCTTCCAGGATCTTGTTGGTGGTGCGCGGATAGACGTAGTCGGTGCCGGCCAGCACCCAGCGCTTCACCTTCTCTTCCTTCATCAGGTAGTCGACCGCCGGGATCGCCTGCTGGTTCGGCGCCGCTCCGGTGTAGAACACGTTGCGCTCGCTCTCCTCGCCCTCGTACTGGACCGGGTAGAACAGGATGCTGTTGAGCTCCTTGAACACCGGCAGCACCGACTTGCGCGACACCGAGGTCCAGCAGCCGAACACCACCGAGACCTTGTTCTTGGTGATCAGCTCGCGGGCCTTCTCGGCGAACAGCGGCCAGTTCGAGGCGGGGTCGACGACGACGGCCTCGAGCTTCTTGCCGAGCACGCCGCCCTTCTTGTTCTGCTCGTCGATGAGGAACAGGATCGTATCCTTCAGCGTGGTTTCGCTGATGGCCATGGTGCCGGACAGAGAATGCAGAACGCCGATCTTGATGGTGTCGTCGGCGGCCATCGCCGGGCCAAAGCCGGCTGCGCCGAGTGCCAGGCCGGCAGCAGCAGCCAGCCAGCGACGGCGGCTGAACGGCGCCGTTAATTCCTGAGTGAGTCGAGTAAGCATGCGATAATGTCTCCCTGACGCAGACAAGCTTTGCAGCCAAGGCGGCCGTCGGTCTGCGGCGGAAGAATCGCAAGAAGCATGCCATGCCGAGCACTTCTGTTAAGTCTTTGTTTTAAATATAAAACTCGTCACAATCGCGACGGAAGGTCGCAACGACCTGCCTAAAGCTCGCGCAAGCCCGCTGATTAATCAGCCGGCAAGAAGCGTATAAAATATGCACTTTGTTTCGACTGGCTAAATTTAGAGCAGCAGAGTACCAGCCCATTCGCCAATCCGTTGCGCAACGGCCTTGAAAGTGTCGTCCACCTGTTCCATATACCTGATAGATCGAGGCGAATCGGCCGGATCTCTGCAAGCCGCGTGTTCTTTGGCTCGACTCGAGCTTCTGGCTTTGCATCCTCACCAATCCAATCTAGGCGCTCCAAACACGCGGGTGTCTCTTTGATCACCCACCCGCGTTCGGCTGCCTGCCGACCCGGGCCTTATCCTCTTATGGAAAGCCCAGTCTTTGACATCCTTCCAGGATTTTAACCTCGCCGACGCGCTGACGCGCGCGCTGAAGGAAGAGAACTACACCACCCCCACCCCGATTCAGGCCCAGACCATTCCGCTCGCGCTCGAAGGCCGCGACGTGGTCGGGATCGCGCAGACGGGAACCGGCAAGACCGCCTCGTTCGCGCTCCCGATCCTGCATCGCCTGATGCAGAACCGGATCAAGCCGCAGCCGAAGACGGCGCGCGTGCTCGTGCTGAGCCCGACGCGTGAGCTGTCGGGCCAGATCCTCGACAGCTTCAACACCTATGGCCGCCACATCCGGCTGAGCTCGGCGCTCGCGATCGGCGGCGTCCCGATGGGACGCCAGGTCCGCGCCGTCATGCCAGGCCTCGAGGTGCTGGTGGCGACGCCAGGCCGCCTGCTCGACCTGGTCCAGGGCAACGCCCTGAAGCTGAGCCATGTCGAATTTCTCGTGCTCGACGAAGCCGATCGCATGCTCGATATGGGCTTCATCAACGACATCCGGAAGATCGTCGCCAAGCTGCCGATCAAGCGGCAGACGCTGTTCTTCTCGGCAACCATGCCGAAGGACATCGCCGAGCTCGCGGACGCGATGCTGCGCGATCCGGCGCGGGTGGCGGTGACCCCGGTGTCGTCGACCGTCGAGCGCATTGCCCAGCGCGTCATCCAGGTCGATCATTCGGCCAAGCCGAGCCTGCTGGCTCAGCTGCTCAAGGGCGAGCCGGTCAACCGCGCGCTGGTGTTCACGCGCACCAAGCACGGCGCCGACAAGGTCGTGAAGAGCCTGGAAAAGGCCGGCATCCCGGCCCAGGCGATCCACGGCAACAAGTCGCAGAACCACCGCGAGCGCACGCTGGCGGCGTTCCGCTCCGGCGAGATCCGCACGCTGGTGGCAACCGACATCGCGGCGCGCGGTATCGACGTCGACGGCGTCAGCCATGTCGTCAATTTCGACCTGCCGAACGTGCCCGAGACCTATGTCCACCGCATCGGCCGCACCGCGCGCGCCGGCGCCGAAGGCGTCGCGATCTCGCTGGTGGCCGGGGCGGACGAGATGTCCTACCTGCGTGACATCGAGCGGCTGATCAAGATCTCGCTGCCGCGCGACGACCGCCGCACGCCGGGTCACCGCGAAGCAGCCCCGGCGGCCAAGCCGCAGCAGCATCGTGGCGGCCGTCCTGGCATGCAGAATGCGCGGCCCAACGACGGGGGCAACGCCGCAAAAGGCCCTCGCGGACGTCGCCGTTCCAATGCTAAGGTGGCGTCTCTGCCAGGCAATCGTCAGGAGCCCCAACGTCCGTCGCAAGGCGGCGGCAAGGCCGGGTCGATTCAGGGCGTTGCATTCCTGCATCGCGAGGGCAGACCCAAAAACCACGCTCAAAACCGCAACCACCGGCCAAACTAGACGTCTATCGATCTGGAGAAAGACATGGCTAAGGAAGAGCTGATCCAGTTCGAAGGGCTGGTCACCGAAATCCTTCCCGACGCGCGCTACCGCGTGCAGCTCGACGCTGGGCACGAAATCGTCGCCTATACCGCCGGCAAGATGAAAAAGAATCGCATCAAGACGCTCGCGGGAGACCGCGTGACCGTCGAAATGTCGCCCTACGATCTGGAAAAAGGCCGCCTGATCTTCCGCCATAAGGACGAGCGGCCCAGCAGCCCGGGCGGCCCCCCGCGGGGCGGGGCGCAACGGGGCGGGCAGTTTCGCCGCCGCTGAGCTGCCGTCGCCGGGCGGAACATTGTTCCGCCCATTTGGGCATGATCATATCTTGCGCAATCAGCGCGTCGGCCCCCTGGCCGGCGCGGTAAAAAATCATGCGCGCCCACGCACCTCAGGATTGTTTTGCGCGCCCATTTCCAATAATATATGCGGCAATCGATTTTCGGCCGGACGAGATTAGCTATTACCGGTACAGCCGGTTCAGACGCTGACGACCCTTCCAAAAATTCGATCTAACCAGCCCAGAATCCTGGGTTACGACATTTGATATCTGAGAAGGGAACTACCCCCGTGAGCATGGGAACCGTGAAGTGGTTTAACGCGACCAAGGGCTATGGCTTCATCCAGCCGGACGACGGTGGCAACGACGTGTTCGTGCACATCAGCGCCGTCGAGCGCGCTGGTCTCGGCACGCTGCGCGAAGGCCAGAAGATCTCCTACGAGATCGTGGCTGACCGCCGTTCGGGCAAGTCCTCGGCCGACAATCTCCGCGCGGCCAGCTGAGCTGCGTGAGACGATCGCCAGATCGTCCCGACCAAAACGAAAGGCCGCCTCGGGCGGCCTTTTTCATGTCTGCTGTTTCGGCTACCGCCCTCCCAAGCAGACCCAGGGCTATCGCATCTGACGATGGGAGTGGTGCGCGCTTCTTCCCCCACGTCGTCATGGCCGGGCCTGTCCGGCCATCCACGTCGTTCAACACGCGGGGACCACGTGGATGCCGGGGCATGACGGAGTAACTAACTGTCAGGATCGTTCGTCGCGACAGCCCCGCATCTCCATATGCGATGGCCCCGCCATCGGACGATGGCGGGATCGTTCGACGATATGAGGCTCAACAACTCGTCTTGGGAGAGTAGTACACGCAGGTCGACTGCCGCGGACGCGTATAGGCGACGTCGCCGAGATTGATGCCGGTCTTGGCCATGACGTAGCCGATCGTCGGCACGTACTGATAGGTCACCTCGCTGAAGATCAGATAGGTGCCACTGACCAGCAGGTCCGCCGGCACGCCCACCGTCGTTCCAACCGCTCGCACCGCCGACCCTTTGCTCCACACCACGGTCGCCTGCTTCGATGTCGGATCGACGTAGAGCTCGGTGATCGTCGCGTTCACCGGCGATGTCGCGTACGGATACATGATGCCGGTCGAGGCCGCGAAAAAGTTCGACATGTCGCTGTCGCCAACCGTGGTCGATTGCGACGTCAGGTCGGAGAGCGTTCGCGCCATCAGGGTGACCTTGCGGTCGACGGCGATAGCCGAGCAGAACTCCACCGTGCCGAAGAACATCACCAGCATGAGCGGCACGATGAACGCGAATTCGGTGGCGGCCACGCCGCTTTTGTCGGCGCGAAACGCGCCGAAGCGACAGAGCAGACGATCCTTCAGATTCCGACCTTGCATGACAGTTCCTGCCGGGTTCATGAGTAGGGCTCGTTCTTGAAGGCGGCCGTGCCGACCAGCAGCCGCTTGCTGCCGGACAGGTTCGCGATGTTGTAGCCGAGCTGGGTCACGAAGATCGGCCATTGATAGAACAGCCGGACGACGACGATATCGCCCGCGGCCCCGGGGCTGTAGGTCATGTTGTTGATGAAGTTGCCGGAATTGTCGATCTGGCTGCTGATCGAGACGTCGGCGAATTTCGAGTAGCTCTTCACGTCGATATAGATCTTGGCGCAGCTGAACAGCACCGAGACCGAGGTCTTGTTGCAGACGTAATCCGAGAAATCCTGCTGGCTGTAGCCGCCGCTCTGGGCCTGTCCGGTCAGGATCATGCGCGCCGAATCCTGCGTCGCAGTCTCCAGGACCTGATTGGCGAAGAACATCAGGGCCGTTTCGATGATGGCGAACAGCAGCGCGAAGAAGACCGGCGCGACCAGCGCGAATTCGAGGGCGGCCGAGGCTCGCCGGTTGCGCCGGAATCGACGCACCAGCCTGCGAAAGGAGCCGGTCGAGGACGCTTGCATGAGATCATCCGAATATGAGGAGGCACATCAACCTGGGTGAAAGAAATAGCGGAAACTTGTTGGCAAAGAGTTTCCTACAATCCGAACGAGCCGGGGCCGCCCGTCAACCATCCGCTAACCATGCACGAGTGCCGCCGCTTCTGCCCTGCCGCTGCGCCCGGCGCGCGAACGCGATGCGGCCCCTGAAAGGGGCCGCGTGAATGCGCTCCATGACGCATCTGTCAGTGAAGGAAACGCCATACGGGCGCTGCCGCAGGGCTTAATTAGTCTTTGCCGCCCCGGACGCCGCGCTGCCGCTTGCCGTGCTCGACATCGTTCCGGCCTGATCGAGCGCGGACTTGAAGTAGGAATCGCCGTCTCCGAGGGTGACGCGGCGCTGACAGACGGGCATGCAGCTATAGGTCTCTCGATCCACGCCACGATAGATCGTCACCAGCCGGTCGGTCGGGCCGGCGACCTGGATCTGGCGATCGACCAGCACCTGGCCGGCGCGGTCCATGGCGATGAAGTTGGTGGCGCCGTAGCTCTTTCCGGTGACGACGATGATGCCTCCGCTCTGCAGCGTCACGTCCGCAATCATCGGATTGCCGACGACGAGAGTGGCGACCTTGTCGGGCAGCTTGACCAGCTTGGCCTGGTCGACATTCACGGCGATGGCAGGATCGGGATCGGCCGAGGCAGCGGCCGGCCACAGCAGCATGACGGCCGCCACGGCGCACCATGCGAGGGAAAGACGAGGACGACGCACACTGAACGACATTCTAGAACCCCGGGACATTGACGAGCCGTCTCAAGCGATACGCAGCGGTGACGGCGCCCGACGCGGCAAATCTGCGCTCAATTGGTGAACGATCTGCAAACACCAGCCGCTCCCTTTAAGCCTCCGTCACCGCTCAACGGCGGAACGGGAAAGCGAGCTGACCGGCGAATTCGCCGGGCATCGCGGCTTCGTCCTTGCCGTAGCTCTCGGGCAGCCGGCCCTCCGGCATCCGGAACGTCCCGAACAGGATGTCCCAGAGCGGGAACGTGCCGGCGAAATTGGTATTGCCGCCTTCCTCGAGCGAGGTGTGATGCCAGCGATGGAACACCGGCGTGGCCAGGACATATTTGAACGGTCCGAGCGTCCAGTTGAGATTGGCGTGCACGAAGGCGGAGTGGAAGGTTGTGAACGGACCGACCCAGATCATCACGTTCGGCGAGATGCCCGCCATCAGCAGCATCACATCGACGACGATCGTGCCGAGGATCAGGTTGATCGGATGAAACCGCGCCGCCGAGATCCACTCCAGGTCCTCCGAAGAGTGATGGACGGCGTGATATTTCCAGAACTCGCCACCGTGGAACAGCCGGTGCGTCCAGTACAGCATGAAATCGGAGAGCACGAGGAACAACAGTCCCTGCAGCCATTCCGGCAATTGCGCCAGCGGGCCATGGCCGTTCTCGTAGAACGCGATCAATTCATCGGCGTCGTGGATCTTGAAGACCACCCCCGCTCCGAGCACCAGCAACCCGATCCGGAGCACGCGCGCGAACACCGGGACGAAGAACCAGTAGACCATGTCGGTGACGAGCTCGCGCTTCTGCCACCACGGCTTGCCCGGATTGCACGCCCAGAAATGGCTGAGCACCGAAAAGACGACGGCCAGACACAGCGTGATCGGCAGGACCTTCTCGATGGTCTGGCCGAGCATCAGCGCGACCTCCCATGGCAGACCGGACATAACGTGCCTCATCTCATGAACTTTCCCGAGGCGTACTCCGTTGCGCTTAAGGAGCCGTGAACCGCGGGGCAACGGTGTGAGCGGAGCGGACGGCGCCCAACCGCCAATCCGTGCACGACTCAAATGTCATAGCGCGCGTGGACTGGTCGTCTTACACGCAAACGGATCGAGAGCGTCTGTCGCCGTTCCGTAGCGCTGCGGTTAGCCAAGAACCGGCTGAAACCGCCGCGTAGAAAAGTTTCGAATTTTTGTCGCGCACTTCAGCCCAAATTTACTCTGCACAACAACTGCCATTTGTCCCTGAGTTTCGCGGACCGAATTAACTACGCCGAAATGCCTCACGCCTAGGGTAACCCGCATGGTCACGGTGCTGAGAACGCCGCCACGACCAAAATTTGTTCGACCAGCCACGTGTACATGGAGTTACCTATGAAGAATCTTCTTGCTCGCTTCGTGAAGGATGAATCCGGCGCGACCGCGATCGAATACGGCCTGATCGCTGCCGGCATCTCGCTCGCGATCATCGCGGCCGTGAACGGCCTCGGCACCAGCCTGAGCTCCAAGTTCGGCCAGATCAACACGTCGCTCAAGTAAGCGGTCGTCACGATCGAGCAAAAAAGGCCCCGGCGATCCGGGGCCTTTATTGTTTTGAGTTTCCTGACCGGTGGCGTTCAGTCATGCGTAACCACGTTTTGCCCGCCGCTGCATCCAGGCGGCCCCTCAGCCAGGCCGATGCGACGACACGCTGGGTGTGCCTGGCCCTGGGTCTGTCGATCATCACGCTCGCCGCCCGGATCCTCAGCCTGCTGTAATTCCCGCCGGCCTGCCCGCCCGGCCGTTTTCCGATCATTTAGGTCTTCCCGCTAGGTTCGGGTATCAGCGCATCCCGCGCCGGCCAACGCCGTCGGAACTCATGACCCTCGATCTTGCGCGCCTTCTGCTGTTTCCGGCCCTGATGGCGTTCGCCGCGGCGAGCGACCTGTTCACGATGACCATTTCGAACCGGGTCTCGCTGGCTCTGATCGCCGGATTTGTGGTGCTGGCACCGCTGAGCGGCATGGGCCTCCAGGACATCCTGTCTCATCTCGGCGCGGGGGCAGCCCTGCTCGCCATCGCCTTCGCATGCTTCGCATTCGGCTGGATCGGCGGCGGCGACGCCAAGGTTGCGGCTGCGGCTGCCCTATGGTTCGGCTTTGCACATTTGATGAACTACCTGCTCTATGCATCGATCTTCGGCGGCGTCCTCACGCTCGTGCTGATGCAGTTCCGGCAGTGGCCACTGCCCTATATGCTGGCCGGACAGTCGTGGCTTGCGCGGCTGCACGCCAAGGAGAGCGGCGTGCCCTATGGCATTGCGCTCGCGTTGGGCGCATTGATGGTCTATCCGGACACCGACTGGGTGAAGGCAATCGACGCCGCGCGCTTCGCGATGCCCTGATGCACCGTGTGAACGCGGTGTTAAGGCGATTTAGATACGCCTCATTAACCATGCTTTGACGAATAACTGCTCAACTCCCATTACGGCGGCGGAAGCGTCGCGGCGTAATGTGGAAAGTGAAGCGTATGAATACCGCACGCATTGTGGTTCTGACCATCGCTGTGGGCGCGGGCGGCGTGGCCGCATATCTCGCAAGTGGATCCGATGAGCGGCCGGCGCCGGTCGCCGCGGCCGCTCCGCCGGTGCAGACGGTCGACGTTCTCGTCGCCAAATCCGACATCGGCCTCGGCCACTCGCTCAAGCCCGAGGACCTGCAGTGGCAGAGCTGGCCGGCCTCGACGGCGAGCGCGAGCTTCATTCGCCGCACCGATCGTCCCGAAGGCCAGGCGCAGGTCACCGGCACGATCGCGCGCGCGCCCTTCATTGCCGGCGAGCCGATCCGCGAGCAGAAACTCGTCAAATCCGACGGCTCCGGCTTCATGGCGGCGATCCTCCCCTCGGGGATGCGGGCCGTGTCCACCGAGATCTCGCCTGAGACCGGCGCCGGCGGCTTCATCCTGCCGAACGACCGCGTCGACGTCATCCTGTCCAAGCGCGAGCGCAATCCCGATCAGCCGAACGCCGGCGACGTCATCAGCTCCGAGATCATTCTGTCGAACATCCGCGTGCTGGCGATCGACCAGGCGCCCAAGGAGAAGGATGGCCAGACCACCGTCGTGGGCAAGACGGTCACCCTGGAGCTGAAGCCGGCGCAGGCGGAGACGCTGGCGCGCTCGCGGCAGACCGGAACCTTGTCGCTGGCGCTCCGCAGCATCGCCGACGTCAACGTCGCCGAGAACCGCACGGACGAGACCACCCGCAGGCGCGGCGACAGTGTTGCCGTCATCCGCTTCGGCATTCCCAGCACGATGACGACGCAGAAGTGACCGAGAGGACCTCTACAATGACATGCAGCGAAAATCAGCGGAAACTGCGGACCTCGGTGGTCCGCGCGCTGTCGTTTTCGGCGGCCGCTGCGCTGACCCTGAATCCGGCGCTGGCGCCGGTGATCGCGGCGGATTACCGCCCGGCGGTCACGGCCGCCGCAGCCGACGGACAGATGAATGCGCGTTTCCTGGCGCTCGGAATCGGCAAGTCGGTGGTCATCGACCTGCCCCGCGAGATCAAGGATGTCCTGGTCGCCGATCCGAAGATCGCCAATGCGGTGGTCCGCTCATCGCAGCGCGCCTACATCATCGGCGCGACTGTCGGCCAGACCAACATCGTGTTCTTCGACGCGCAGGGTCAGCAGATCGCCGCCTATGACATCGCGGTCAAGCGCGACCTCAACGGCGCACGCGCCGCCCTGCGGCAGTTGCTGCCCAATGCCGACATCCAGATCGAAGGCCTCGGCGACGGCGTCGTGCTGACCGGCTCGGCCGCCAACCAGATCGAGGCTCAGCAGGCCGGCGAGCTCGCCGCACGGCTGGCCGGCGGCGCCGACAAGGTCGTCAACTCCATCACGGTGCGCGGCCGTGACCAGGTCATGCTCAAGGTGACGGTCGCCGAGGTGCAGCGCTCGATCGTCAAGCAGCTCGGCATCGATCTGTCCGGCCAGCTCAACTACGGCACCGCCGTGGTCAAGTTCGCCAACTCGAATCCGTTCACCGCCTATGGCAGCAATCTCGTCTCCAACAACGCCATCAGCGCGGCGCTGGGAGCGACTCCGACCGTGCAGGCCACATTGCGGGCGATGGAAAACGCCGGCGTGATCCGCACCCTGGCCGAGCCCAACCTGACGGCGATCTCCGGCGAGTCGGCGACGTTCATCGCCGGCGGCGAGTTCCCGGTCCCCGCCGGCTATTCGTGCGACCCGACGACCCATGTCTGTACCACGCAGATCAGCTTCAAGAAGTTCGGCATTTCGCTGAACTTCACCCCGGTCGTCCTGAGTGAAGGCCGCATCTCGATGCGAGTGATGACCGAGGTGTCCGAGCTCTCCAACGAGAACTCGATCACGCTGTCGCAGGCGGTCAGCTCGACGACCGTGAACTCGCTGACCGTCCCGTCCATCAAGACCCGCCGCGCCGAAACCACGCTGGAGATTCCCTCGGGCGGCGCCATGGCGATGGCCGGCCTGATCCAGCAGCAGACCAAGCAGGCCATCAGCGGCATGCCGGGCCTGATGCAGCTTCCCGTCCTCGGCGCGCTTTTCCGCAGCCGCGACTACGTCAACAACCAGACGGAGCTGATGGTGCTGGTCACGCCCTTCGTGGTCCGCGCCGTCGCTCAGAAGGATCTCTCCCGTCCCGACGACGGCTTTGCCGCGGCGTCCGACCCGCAGGCCGAGCTGTTGGGCAGCATCAACCGCATCTACGGCGTGCCCGGCCGGACCGAGTCCGGGCGCAACTATCGCGGCACTTACGGCTTCATCACGGACTGAGCTGGGACAAGGACTTGCACCGATGACAACGAAATCCAGCTCCGCTCGCCGCCGTCTGCCACTCGCGGCTGCCTTGGCCGCAACCGCCGCCCTGCTCGGCGCCTGCAATCACGGCCGCGACGCGGCCACGATCGCCAGCATTCCCGACGACTACCGGCTGCGTCATCCGATCGCGGTCCAGGAGGCGCCGGACTCGCTGGTCGTCTTCGTCGGCCAGGGCCGCGGCGGTCTGACCGCCGAGCAGCGCGCGGACGTGATGGGGCTGGCGCAGAGCTGGGGCCGCCAGGGCACCGGCGGCATCAGCGCCGACGTCCCGACCGGGACGCCCAACGCGCGCGCGGCATCCGACTCGATACGCGAGATCCAGTCGCTGTTCGCCGCCGCGGGTGTTCCGCCGCACGCCGTCACCGTCCGAAATTATCAACCGAAGGACCCGCGCCAGATGGCGGCGATCCGGCTGAGCTATCCGAAGCTGTCGGCCACCGCCGGCCCCTGCGGGATCTGGCCAGACGATCTCGGGCCATCGATCAAGAACAACAACTGGTTCGACAACAAGCCGGATTGGAACTACGGCTGCGCCTATCAGCGCAACATGGCCGCGATGGTCGACAATCCGGCGGATTTCGTTCAGCCGCGCGCAGAAACGCCGTCCTACACCACGCGCCGGACTGCGCTGTTCGACAAATACCGCAAGGGAACGTCAACCGCGATCGTCTATCCCGAGGCCGACAAAGCCAAACTCAGCGACACAGGCAAATGATCAGCTACGCCCGACAGACCCAAGAGGAGCAGCCTGACGTCGTGCCGCCGCCGGCCGACGATCATATCGCGCCGGCCCCGCGCGTGTCGGTGCAGGCGTTCTGCGAAACGGTGGAAACCGCGGCCTCGGTCCAGGCCGCCGGTGAGGACCGGCGTCTCGGCAAGGCGCATCTGAAGATCCAGATGGGGGGTATGGCGGCGGCGATCGAAGCCTATCGCTCGGCGCCGACGCCCAACGTCATCATTCTGGAGACCGACGCGCGCACGGACATTCTCGCCGGCCTCGACCATCTCGCAACCGTGTGCGATCCCGGCACGCGCGTCGTCGTGATCGGGCGCGTCAACGACGTGACGCTATATCGTGAACTCGTGCGCCGTGGCGTCAGCGACTATGTGCTGTCTCCGGTGACGCCGATCGACGTGGTTCGCTCGATTTGCAACCTGTTCTCCGCACCCGAGGCCAAGGCCGTCGGCCGCATCGTCGCGGTCGTCGGCGCCAAGGGTGGTGTCGGCGCATCGACCATTGCCCACAACATCGCCTGGGCGATCGCCCGCGATCTGGCGATGGATTCGGTCGTGGCCGACCTCGATCTCGCCTTCGGCACCGCCGGGCTGGACTACAATCAGGACCCGGCACAGGGCATCGCCGACGCCGTATTCTCGCCGGACCGGGTCGACATCGCCTTCATGGACCGGCTGCTGTCGAAATGCACCGACCATCTCAGCCTGCTGGCCGCGCCGGCGACGCTCGACCGCGTCTACGATTTCGGCGCCGAAGCCTTCGATGCGATCTTCGACACGCTGCGGGCGTCGATGCCCTGCATCGTGCTCGACGTTCCCCATCAATGGTCGGGATGGACCAAGCGGGCGCTTATCAGCGCCGACGACATCCTGATCGTGGCCGCGCCGGACCTGGCGTCGCTGCGCAACACCAAGAACATGTTCGATCTGCTCAAGGCGGCGCGGCCGAACGATCGCATGCCGCTCTATTGCTTGAACCAGGTCGGGGTGCCCAAGCGGCCGGAGATCAACGCCAGTGAATTCGCCAAGGCGATCGAATCGCAGCCGATCGCCTCGATCCCGTTCGAGCCGCAGGTGTTCGGCGCGGCCGCCAACAACGGGCAGATGATCGCGGAAATGTCCCCCAATCACCGGACGACGGAGATGTTTCTGCAGATCGCGCAGCGGCTCACCGGCCGCAGCGAGACCAAGAAGCCGAAAGGCTCCTTCCTGTCGCCTCTGCTGGACAAGCTGAGGGCGAAGTAAGCACGCGTGGAGTTCTAGGTCGTGTTTGGTAAGCGTAGCGGATTGGACAACGATACCAGGGCTCTCAGGCCGGCCGCGCCTGCGCCCGAGCCGGCGCCGGCTGCGCCGCGCGCGGCTTCTCCGGCCGTGTCGTCGCCGCCTCTGGCTCCGACCCGATCAGCCCCGCCACCGCCGCCGGCCGTCGAGACGCGCCGCTCCGACAACTATTACCAGGTCAAGGCGACGATCTTCGGCGCGCTGATCGAGGCCATCGACCTCGCCCAGCTCGCCAAGCTGGACGGCGAATCCGCGCGCGAGGAAATCCGCGACATCGTCAACGAGATCATCGCGATCAAGAACATCGTGATGTCGATCGCCGAGCAGGAGGAACTGCTCGACGACATCTGCAACGACGTGCTCGGCTACGGTCCGCTCGAGCCGCTGCTGTCGCGCGACGACATCGCCGACATCATGGTCAACGGCGCCGGCACGGTCTTCATCGAAGTCAACGGCAAGATCCAGCGCACGGGCATCCGGTTCCGCGACAACCAGCAGCTCCTGAACATCTGCCAGCGCATCGTCAGCCAGGTCGGCCGCCGCGTCGACGAATCCTCGCCGATCTGCGACGCCCGCCTCGCCGACGGTTCCCGCGTCAACGCGATCGTGCCGCCGCTGGCGATCGACGGCCCTGCGCTCACCATTCGTAAGTTCAAGAAGGACAAGCTCACCCTCGATCAGCTGGTCAAGTTCGGCGCGATCTCGGCGGAAGGCGCCGAGATCCTGCAGATCATCGGGCGCGTCCGCTGCAACGTGCTGATCTCCGGCGGTACCGGCTCCGGCAAGACCACGTTGCTGAACTGCCTGACCAACTACATCGACCACGACGAACGCGTCATCACCTGCGAGGACGCCGCCGAGCTCCAGCTGCAGCAGCCGCATGTAGTCCGCCTCGAAACCCGGCCGCCCAACATCGAGGGCGAGGGCCAGGTGACGATGCGTGAACTGGTGAGAAACTGTCTGCGTATGCGCCCTGAACGCATCATCGTCGGCGAGGTCCGCGGCCCGGAGGCATTCGACCTCCTCCAGGCCATGAACACCGGTCACGACGGCTCGATGGGGACGCTCCACGCCAACAACCCGCGCGAAGCATTGTCGCGCTGCGAATCCATGATCACCATGGGCGGCTTCTCGCTGCCATCACGGACCATCCGCGAGATGATCTGTGCGTCGATCGATGTCATCGTCCAGGCCGCCCGTCTGCGCGACGGCTCCCGCCGCATCACGCACATCACCGAGGTGATGGGCATGGAAGGTGACACCATCATCACCCAGGACGTCTTCCTCTACGACTTGGTCGGCGAGGACGCGAACGGCAAGATCATCGGCCGGCATCGCTCGACCGGCATCGGCCGTCCGCGGTTCTGGGAGCGCGCGCGCTACTACGGCGAAGAAAAGCGGCTGGCGGCGGCGCTCGACGCCGCCGAGGTCGCGAGCAAGGACTGAGGAGCAGACCGATGAAGCTTCAGGCTCTCGCCCTTGCCTTTCTGGCCGCGACCGCGATCGGCGGTCTCGCCTGGGTGTTCATCTATCCGTTGCTGTCGGGTGAGCGGAAGGCCGAGCAGCGGCGCAGCACCGTCGCCAAGTCGGAGCCCGTCGTACGCCAGGCCGAGCGCACCCAGCGCTCGCGCCGCGAGCAGGTCGAATCTTCGCTCAAGGATCTCGAGGCGAAGGCGCAGAAGCAGAGCAAGGTGCCGCTCAACCTGCGGATCTCGCAGGCCGGCCTCGACTGGACCGTTCAGAAGTTCTGGATCGTCTCCGGCATTCTCGGCTTGGCCGCCTGCGCCCTCGCCTTCTTCGGCGGCGGCGGTCCGCTCGGCGCGATCGGCCTCGGCTTTGCGGCAGGCTTCGGCCTGCCGCGCTGGGTGCTCGGGTTCCTGAAGGGCCGGCGCGAGAAGAAGTTTCTGGCGGCGCTGCCGGATGCGGTGGACGTGATCGTTCGCGGCATCAAGGCCGGCCTGCCCCTGTTCGAATCCATCAAGGTGGTCGCAGCCGACGCACCGGAGCCGCTGCGCAGCGAATTCCTCGCGATCATCGAGACCCAGGCGATCGGCATGCCGCTCGGCGAGGCCTGCACCCGGCTGTATGAGCGGATGCCGCTGCCCGAGGCCAACTTCTTCGGCATCGTCATCGCGATCCAGCAGAAGTCGGGCGGCAACCTCTCCGAGGCGCTCGGCAATTTGTCCAAGGTGCTGCGCGACCGCAAGAAGATGTCCGAGAAGATCCAGGCGATGTCGATGGAAGCCAAGGCCTCCGCCGGCATCATCGGGTCGCTGCCCCCGATCGTGATGCTGCTCGTCTATCTGAGCACCCCCGACTACATCTCCCTGCTGTGGACCCATCCGACCGGGCAGCTGATGCTGGTCGGCTGCCTGGTGTGGATGTCGATCGGCATCATGGTCATGAAGAAGATGATCAACTTCGATTTCTGAGGTGAACCATGGTCGACTTTCTGGTCACCAAGCTGCACGACCCGCACTTCATGACGATGTTCTTCGCCGCGATCGCGGCGAGCGCCACCGTCTACACGCTGATCATGCCGCTGTTCGCGGGCGAGAACCTGAACAAGCGCATGAAGGCGGTCGCCAGCGAGCGCGAGCGGATCAAGCAGCGCGAACGCGAGCGGCTGAACGCCGGCGAGAAGGTCTCGCTGCGGCAGACTCCGAAACAGCTCGTCGCCAAGGTGGTGGATGATTTCAACCTCACCAAATGGCTGGCCCAGGAAGCCGCCCGCGAAAAGCTCATCATGGCCGGCTATCGCGGCCAGGCGCCCTACATCACCTTCCTGTTCGCGCGCCTGGTGGCGCCGGTGGTGCTGTTCGTGGGCTCGGTGCTCTATGTCTTCGTGATCGCTCACCTCGAGAAGTCGATGCCGGTCAAGATCGGCATCTGCGTCGGCATGGCCTATCTCGGCCTGCAGGCGCCGATGCTATTCCTCAGCAATGCGATCTCGAAGCGCCAGCTGTCGATCAAACGCGCCTTTCCCGATGCGCTCGACCTGCTGCTGATCTGCATCGAATCCGGCATGTCGATCGAGGCAGCGTTCCGCAAGGTGGCGGTGGAAATCACCAGCCAGTCGATCGCGTTGTCCGAGGAGTTCACGCTCACCACCGCGGAACTCTCGTATCTGCAGGACCGCAAGGTCGCCTACGAGAACCTCGCCCGCCGCACCGGGCTGGAAGGCGTCAAGTCGGTCTGCCTCGCGCTCCAGCAATCCGAGCGCTACGGCACCCCGCTCGGCCAGTCGCTGCGCGTGATGGCGCAGGAGAATCGCGACATGCGCATGAACGAGGCCGAGAAGAAGGCCGCGGCGCTGCCGCCGAAGCTGACGGTGCCGATGATCCTGTTCTTCCTGCCGGTGCTGTTCGTGGTCATTCTGGGACCGACCGGCATCAAGGTCGCTGCCATGCAGTAATTTCGCTTGCAGACGGCGCGGGCAGCTGGAAGCTAGGCGGAGCATGACCGAGGTCTCCGCCTGATGTCCGACCAGCTCCGCCGCGCCGACGGCGCCCGCGTCCTCGCCGACCTGAACGCCTTGCGCGCGTTCGGCACCTACAAGACCGGCGTCCACCGGCCGACCTTCTCCGAGGCCCATCGCCAATCGCTGACATGGCTCGCCGAGCGTCTGCCCGACGCGCAGCTGACGCCCGAGATCGACGGCATCGGCAACGTACTCGGCACGAGCGCCAAGCCGGGTCCCAAGCTGCTGGCCGGATCGCATCTGGAGAGCCAGAATCAGGCCGGCTGGCTCGACGGTCCGCTGGGTGTCATCTACGCGCTCGAGGCGGCGCGCGTGCTCAATCCGGATCCGTCGATCGGCGGCGCCGTGGAAGTCGCCTCATGGTGCGACGAGGAGGGCCATTTCGGCAGCATGCTCGGCAGCCGCTCCTATGTCGGCGACGTCAGCGAGGCCGAGATTGACGCCGCGCGCGACCGCAGCAGCCCGCGCACGATGCGCGAGGCGCTGGCCGAAATGGGGTTCGCCGGACGTCCGCGCGTGCACGCTGCGCGCGGTCGTCACATCGGCTATCTCGAGGCCCATATCGAGCAGGGCGATACGCTCGAGACCGGCAGCCTGAAGGTCGGCGTCGTCACCTCGATCGTCGGCATCTGGCAATACCGCATCACCTTCACCGGCGCGCAGAACCACGCCGGCACCACGCGGATGGCCGTGCGCAAGGACGCCGGGCTCGCGCTGGCCAAGTTCTGCGTGGCGATCGATGCGCGCTTTCCCGCCGCCTGCGGCCCGCGCACGGTGTGGACCACCGGCCGCATCACGCTCGATCCGGGCGCGCCGAGCATCATCCCCGGTGGCGCCGAGATGCTGTTCCAGATCCGCGATGACAATCCCGCCGTGGTCGATCGGCTCGAAGCGCTGTTGCGCGAGATGGCCGCGCAGGCCACGTCGGCAGGCCCGTGTCCGGTCGCCGTCGAATGCATCCGCACCGGCGCGCCTGCGATAATGGACGCCACGTTCCAGGACGCCATCGAGGCCGCGAGCCGTGATCTCGCCGGCGGCCAATCGCTACGCATGCCGAGCGGCGCCGGGCATGACGCGCAGGTGCTGGCGACCATCATGCCGGCCGGGATGCTGTTCGTGCCGTCGATCGGCGGAATCAGCCATCACTGGACGGAGAACACGTCCGACGCCGACATCATCACCGGCGCCGACGTGTTCGTCGACGCATGCCGACGATTGTTGGCCGGCACGCCGTAGCCGCGCTCACTCGTCGGGCGGATTCAGCGCCGCCATCGGCGTCGCCGACCGCGCCTTGCCCTTGCCGTGTCCCTGACCCTGGCTCTGTCCCTGGATCATCTGCTTCAGATAGGCGACGTTGGCGGCGGCCTCGTCGGGCGGCAGGTCGGCGCGCGCGATCTGCTCGGCTTCGGCGAAGCGGCCCTGCAGGCCGATCACCAGCGCCAGGTTCTGACGCACCCGCGCATCCGCCCGCTGCGAGCCGTAGGCCTGGCGCAGCGCCTCCTCGGCCTTCGGCAGCTCCCGCGTCAGCATGTAGGACAGGCCGAGATTCGACAGCACCGACGGCTCGCCCGGAACGATCTTCAGCGCGCTCTCGTAGTAGCGCCGCGCCTCGTCGTGACGGCCCATCTGGTCGAGCGCGGTGCCCTGCACCGACAGCAGCTTCCAGTCGGGATTTTCGGGCGAGTGCGCGCGCGACAGCACGTCGAAGGCCAGCTTGAAATTGCCATTGTCCGCGAGCGCCCGTCCGTAGGCGGCCATCACGGTCTTGTTGCCGGGATTGGCGAGCGTCGCCTGCTCGAGCACCGCGACCGCCTGCTCGCGCTGACCGTTGCTGCGCAGCGCCTGGCCGTAGGCGACGGCAGTGACCGCATCCTTCGGATTGGCGCGATAGCGCTCGCCATAGACTTCCGCCGCGCGCTGCGGCGTCGCCGGCGGCGGCTCGGCGCGGCTGCCCAGCGATCCCGTCACGTCGGACACGGTCTGGCAGCCGCCGAGGCCGGCAACGAGAAGTGCGGCGAGCGCAACGGAGGCGAAGAGCCGGGCGATGGGAGGCTGCTGACGCATGGTCACGGGACTCGAGGGACGAGCGGATTGAACGCGACAGCAATAAACTGTTAACGCTAACAGCCGGTTAATGGCGCCATGCAGGCGTCGGCCGGCGCGATTGCGGCGGCCGGCAAACTCTGCGAAGTCTGCCCACAGCGCGCCCCTCAAGGAACCATTAGGCATGCCGTCGATGTTCGAGACTGCTCCCACAGCATCCGCCATCCCGATCACCTTCGTGACGAAGTCGAGCTGGCCGGGGATCAAGCAGGGCCTGTCCGCGCCGGCGCGCAATTTCGCCGAGGCCAATGTCTACGGCGCCAAGCCCGGCAGCTGCCTGATGCTCCCGGATGCCGAGGGGCGCATCGCGCAGGTGCTGTTCGGCATCGAGGATGACGACGCCAGGCACCGCGACCTGTTCCGCCCGGGCACCCTGCCCGGCCTGCTGCCGGCCGGCACCTACCGCTTCGCCAACGCACCGCACGATAGCAGGCTCGCCGCGCTGGCCTTCGCGCTCGGCAGCTATCGCTTCGGCCGTTACCGCAAGTCCGAGACGCCCGAGGTTCGGCTCGTGCCGCCGGACGGTGTCGATGCCGCCGAGCTGAACCGCCTCGCCGAGGCGGCGACGCTGGCGCGCGATCTCGTCAACACGCCGTCCAACGACATGGGGCCGGAGGAGCTCGAAGCCGCCGCGAAGCAGGTCGCCGACCGCTTCGGCGCCCGCTTCGGCAGCATCGTCGGCGACGATCTGCTGGCGCAGAACCATCCGCTGATCCACACCGTCGGCCGCGCCTCGACGCGGGCGCCGCGGCTGATCGAGCTTGTGTGGGGCGATCCATCGCATCCCAAGGTCACGCTGGTCGGCAAGGGCGTGTGCTTCGACACCGGCGGGCTCGATCTCAAGCCGTCCAGCAGCATGCTGCTGATGAAGAAGGACATGGGCGGCGCAGCCAATGTGCTGGCGCTGGCGCAGATGGTGATGGACGCGAAGCTCAAGCTACAGCTGCGCGTGCTGATCCCGGCGGTCGAGAATTCCGTCGCCGGCAACGCCTTCCGCCCGATGGATGTGTTTCCCTCGCGCAAGGGCCTTACCGTCGAGATCGGCAACACCGATGCCGAGGGCCGGCTGATCCTGGCCGATGCACTCGCGCTGGCCGACGAGGACAAGCCCGACCTCCTCATCGACATGGGCACGCTGACCGGCGCGGCGCGCGTCGCGCTCGGTCCCGAGCTGCCGCCGTTCTACACCAACGACGAGGCGCTCGCCGCCGACGTCGCGCGCTGCGCGGCCGCCGAGAACGATCCGCTGTGGCGGATGCCGCTGTGGGCGCCCTATGATGCGTGGCTCGACTCCAAGGTCGCGACCCTCAACAACGCGCCGTCGGGCGGCTTCGCCGGCTCGATCACCTGCGCGCTGTTCCTGCAGCGCTTCGTCGAGCCGACGACACGCTGGCTGCATCTCGACATCTTCGCCTGGACACCGTCGGCCAAGCCCGGCCGTCCCGAAGGCGGCGAGTGCCAGGCGGCGCGCGCGCTCTACAAGCTCTTGAGCGAGCGCTATGGCTGATCCGCGCCTGACACCAGCCCGCGGCGACATCGCGGCCAAGCATCTGCAGAGGCAGGTCACCGCCGACCGCTTCGTCGACGGCGAGACGCTCGTCGTGACCGATGCGATCGCGCCGTTGCGTCAGCAGCCGCAATCCGGCGCGGAGCTCGCGACACAGGCGCTGAAGGGCGAGCGCGTCACGGTCTACGATCGCAACGGCGAGGGCTGGGCCTGGGGCCAGCTCGCAGCCGATGGCTATGTCGGCTGGCTGCCGGAGGCCGCGCTGGCTGCGCCTACTGCTGCGCCGACGCACAGGATCAGCGCGCTGCGCAGCTTCGCGTTTCCGGGACCGTCGATCAAGCTGCCGCCGGTGGAGACGCTGCTGATGGGATCGGCCGTTGCGGTGAGCCGTGAGGACGCCGGCTTCGTCGTCACGCAGGAGGGCTGGTTCGTGCCGAAGCAGCACGTTGCTGATCTCGACCATGTCGCGCCCGACTACGTCGCGGTCGCCGAGCGCTTCCTCGGCACGCCCTATCTGTGGGGCGGCAAGAGCAGCCTCGGCATCGACTGCTCGGGGCTGGTGCAGGTGTCGCTGAATGCCGCGGGTGTGAGTTGCCCGCGCGACAGCGACATGCAGCTCGCGGCGCTCGGGCGAAAGCTCGACAGCGGCGAGCCGCTCCACCGCGGCGATCTGATCTTCTGGAAGGGCCATGTGGCCATCGTGCGCGATGCCGACACGATCGTGCACGCCAACGCGTTTCACATGGCAACCGCGATCGAGCCGACGCGCGAGGCGATCGCGCGGATCAAGGCGAGCGGCAGCGAGGTGCTCGCCATCAAGCGGCTCGGCTGAGTTCGTAGGGTGGGCAAAGGCGCGATCGCGACGCGCCAGCGCCGCGCGTCGCGACGTGCCCACCATCTTCGATGCGCGCACCCGGCAGGCATGGTGGGCACGGCGCGCCAGTAGCGGTGATTGAATTGGCCACTTCGCCACGCGCCTTTGCCCACCCTACGAGGCTGTGAATCTTTTGATGCCAGCCGTGGTGCGAATATGATTCTCTGAGCGGAGCGA
>NZ_JBNPTO010000021.1:0-124582 GCF_051167715.1 Bradyrhizobium sp. HKCCYLS20291
CGCTCATAACGGTCTGGTTGCAGGTTCGAGTCCTGCCGGGCCCACCAGGCAAATCAAGCACTTACACAAACCCCAAAAATTTGGGGCACAGTTTGGGGCACAGATTGGTTAGTCAATCTTTCCCCATCTGTGCTTCCTACGTTCACCCGTTTCTGGTGCGGTTATGACCTCGTCACAACGACATCAACATAGAGATAACGATGACCAAAGCATGCTTGCGTTGCGTGATCGCGGCGCTGTCTCTGATCATCATCAGCGCCTCTGCGGCGCTCGCCGAGAGCCCCTATCCTACCCCAACCCGTGACGGCCGGGAACGCCTACAACGGCACGGCACCTGCCCGACCGGCTACGTCGGCCTGGGCGACAAGTGCGAGGCGCTGCACAACGACACGCCCCGCGCCTACCCGTACGTTCCAGGCGCTGCCTGCCCGTCCGGGACTTTCCGCAGCGGCGACTACTGCAAGGCGTTCCGATGAGCATCTGGTGTGACCTGTTCGGGCACCGCCTCGACACGCGCCCCGAGGGGGCGCGTGAGGTTCTCTGCGCCTTAGGCGGCCTGGCGTTCTTCGGCGAAGATCTGTGCCTTGATCTTGTCCCAAGCTCCGTCAGCATCCGCCTGCGAGGACGATACGCGGTACTTCGATTCGCCGACGACGAGTATGTGACCCCACATCGGCTTGGCATGCTGGCGAACGCCGGCCTGGAAGTCCTCGCCCGTGGGCAGCTGATCTTTTTCACAGTCTAAGATATTCCAGTCGACGTCTGCGAGCTTTGCAGCCATCACGTCGAAGTCCATCTCGTTCTCGATGCAGTGAAGGTATGCGCGAGCGAAGATCGCCATGCCGATGCCTCGCAGGGCAACGTCGCCACCATGCTTCTCGCGCAAGCTGCCGGTGGTGACTTCCGGATCCCGCATGTTGCGAGCGGCGTCGAGAAGGCGTAGCTGCGGCATGTGCCTGACCAGAGCTTCGATGAAGGCCTCCGCAGCGCGGGTCTTCTCCTGCACGCTGGCGTCTTCCTGGGCGTGATGATCAACGATGTGCGAGACAAACATCCTGATCGCGCTCATTGACCAGATCTTCCGCGACTTGCTCGAGAGGTTCACGTTGGAGGCGGTCGCGTCAACATAGAACGACAAGAATGGGATATTGCTTACGAGTTCGCGGCTTCGGTTGTTACGGCGATCCCGCACGTCGAAGGTGGTGATCAGGGACTTCGCGATTGCCTTGGCCTTGCCGCAGTCGGCAAAATCCTGATGGCTGTCAGAGCGGCTGGACTCAAAGACGATCTTTACGTCGACCGCGTTGCGCTTCAGCGCGTCCTTGTATTCCGTCGAGATCTTCGAGTCGTTGATGATGGCTTCGATCTGGCCGCGACGGTGGGCGCCGTCAGTCGTATCGAGCTTGGCTGTCGGAGGAAGGCAGAGGATGCCGGGCCAGGCGTTGGCTCCGTCATTGGCATTCGCGAAAAGAATGAGGGATGCGTCCGGCGACTCGTCGTCAAGGCCTACGCCATAGTTGAAAGTGAAGGCCGGGAGAATGAACTTTTCGCCGATGCAGGCGGTCGTGGTGAGGTACTCACGAACATGCTTGGCGTGGCTGGCTTCCTGGGGCCGGTTAGAATGCTCCATCGCCCCGACGACACCGTCCTTCTTTTTTGAACGATCTGTCTTGGACACCTGGATCATCTTCGCCACAGGCATCGCGGTGGTGAACTGCAGCCGGGAGCCCTGCAAGAACGCGGTGCCGAAAAACACTTCGCCGGCAAAGCCCATCATAGAGCGGCGACCGATTTCGGTCATGAGCGCGTCCATGCTGGAGGCGATTTCGACGTGGACGTGAGGAGGAACCGTGACGTCAGCGAGAGAAGGAAGTAGGGTGGGCATGGCGGTTGGTCCTTTCAGGGATGATCGCTATCAGAGAGGCCGCTTGGGTTCCGTCCGAGCGGTCTCTCACCTTCTAGACCTGTTTTCGAAGGAATCAATTCGAAATCAGAGGCCGTTCGAAGGAATCCCTTCGAAATATACCTTCGGTCCGCCCAACGCCTTGGTTCCTCTACGCGAACTTGGTTAATCACGTTTTCGTGATCATGCCTCGAATGCTGTCAGGTTGACCACGATCCACCTGCCGCCCGGCAGGGGACTCACGACAGCGTTCGCCTCGGTCGGAGACATCCTGCAGCAGGGGATCTGGGACGGCGATCCGATCAAAGATGAGCACCTGCCCTCGCCGAAGCGCGTCACCAAGACCCACATGTACCTCATCATGGTGGGGGGAGCGCGGGACTGGCGGGCCGGCACGCAGTTCGAGATCGTGCGATGAAGGTCGCCTTCGTCTCCTGCGTGAAGACCAAGGCGGATGGCATCTGCAGGGCCGGCGAGATGTACACCTCGCCCTGGTTCAAGATGGCGAGGTTCTGGGCCGAGCGGAACGCCGACCAATAGTTCATCCTGTCGGCGAAGTACGGCCTGCTGCGACCAGACGATCTGATCGCTCCGTACGAGGTCACCCCTGAACCGGATGAAGAACGAACAGCGTCTGGACTGGGCGGATCGGGTGCTCGACCAGGTGGAACGCCAGAAGCTGACCGGCGAGACGGCCATCATGCTCGCCCGCAAGCGACACAGAGAACACGCCTACTGGATCTTGCTTGATAAGTTCGGTTCTGTAGAAGTGCCGATGTATGGATTGACGATGGGCCGGCAGCTGAGCTGGCTCGCCGAGAGGACTTGATGAAGATGTCGAAGATGATGTTGTTGCTTGCTGCGGCTGCTGCTCTTACCGCCTCCCCGGCCAGAGCATTCTACACCGAATGCACGGCCATCAAGGAAATCGAGCTGCTCAATCGGCCAGACGGCAAAACCGATCCCAGGTTCGAGCCCGTGGCGAAGGGCGACAAGGTTGCCTTCCGCGACGAGTATCAGGGCTGGTGGTTCGTCATTCACGACGGCACCTATGGCTGGGTCCAGAAGAGCGACTTGACGAAGTGCAAGAAGATGGACGGAACGCCATAATGCGAGTCCTGGTCTACGGCGGTCGGGACTTCGTCGATAGAAGATGGCTCTATCGCGTTCTGGACGAGCTGGATGCGCGTTCAACGATCAGTTGCATCATTGAGGGTGAGGCGTCTGGAGCCGATAGGATGGCCCGGGAATGGGCCAAGAGCCGCGGTGTCCTGTTCGATCCGTACCCAGCTGCGTGGAACGATATCACCCGCCCCGGCGCCGTGGTCCGACGCAACAAGGCCGGCAAGCTGTATGATGCAGCTGCCGGCCCATTCCGGAACGAGAAGATGCTTCGCGAGGGTAAGCCGGACTATGCGGTAGGCTTCCCTGGCGGGACCGGCACCCGGGACATGACGATCAGGTGTTGGGAATACGGACTCGCCCCTTTGCTTCCGAAGCCCACCTGATCAGGCTTGGCACTGCGACAGCAACGATGAGGTTGAGAGCGATATAGAGGAACTCCGCGGCGGTCGACGCGCTCACCTCGTTGATTGGCGGGACGATGCACCAGTTGTAGCAGACGTCGCCGAGCATGGTCACGACGATCGCCGGCCGTGAGCCCCAGACAATCCCGAAGCGGCTATGCAATCGCCGCTGCTGCTGGCAGGGCCGGACTTGACGGTGAAGCGGCTGCGGAATGCGACAACTCCGGCCGGGCTGCTTACTGGCGCGGCACCATCAGCGAAATCGAGATCCATACGGCACATGGGCTTTTCGAGCAGGTCGCGGATCCACGACGGTTGTTCATTTTTTGAGACATGCTGATCAAGGACTTCCTCTGCTGCGACCCAGAGCGCATCCACGCTTCTCAGGACCCGCAAGAGGTGGTTGGACGTCATCAAAAAATCGTCCCCATCCAAGGACTTCGCCTGGTAACGGCCGTCTTCAGCCGAAATTTCGTAACCCCGATAACAAAAAGAACGCTTCATGGTGTTCCGCCGCCAGACCATAGTCGAGACCCCAACGTCCCGGCTCCGTCGTTTGCATTAGCTGGGCTTGCGTCAAAATGCAAGTTTTCGCCTAAGCTACAATGCTATTTCGGCAGGAAGTGAAAACAGCAAAAACCCAACAT
This sequence comes from Bradyrhizobium sp. HKCCYLS20291, assembly GCF_051167715.1. NCBI lineage: Bacteria > Pseudomonadati > Pseudomonadota > Alphaproteobacteria > Hyphomicrobiales > Nitrobacteraceae > Bradyrhizobium > Bradyrhizobium sp. HKCCYLS20291. The sequence continues at coordinate 4,077 of NZ_JBNPTO010000021.1, forward strand.
TTCCAGCCTAGAAATCCCTCCAGTGGGTTCCGATCCAAAACTTGCATGTTTGCATTTAATGTTGTACTGCAAATGCTTTATGCAAATGGAGAGGCAAAGTGTTGAGCCGGTTGATGCTGGGTTGCTGTTCCGCCGTAAGTCCCTGCTCCCATCAGCAGCGCGATCCGAATTCGATCTGCGACATCTGCTGCCAGGCGTCCGGAATCGCTCCGGTCGCTGCGCCAGTTAGGACCGAGATCAAGCGCAACAACCTTGACTGGGATCGCTACCACCTGCGCGTGGCTCGCGAGATCGCCAGCGGATCGAAGGATCCGAGCACGCAAGTCGGCGCTGTGATCGTGCGACCGGACAGGACGATCGCGGGAACGGGATACAACGGCTTCCCGCGTGGGATCGCCGACACCTTCGAGCGCTTGCAGGACCGGGACACCAAGATCTCCCTGGTCATCCACGCTGAGATCAACGCAGTGCTGACCGCTCGCGAGCCGCTCCACGGCTACACGCTCTACACTTGGCCGTTCCTCACCTGCGACCGCTGCGCCCTCCATATGGTGCAGGCAGGCATCAAGCGCGTCGTCGCGCCTGAGCTGCCGGAAGACAAGCGCGAACGGTGGAAGGACTCGATGGCAAAGTCACGCTCGATCTACGACGAATGCGGCATCCAGTGCGATATTGTCGGCCTGCCGGAGGACGAAGATGTCGCATGACCGCGGCTGCCCGTGCGGCAAGGAGCGATGGGATTTTCGTGAGTGCGCCATCCGCAAGGGCGATGACTGCTACCGTTACCATCTCGTCCAGAACTGGGGGCCTCCTAAAACGAAGCCCCGCATCCGAGTGAAGGCAGCTACGGAGCGCGTCGATGCGACTTGAAGACTGGCCCCTGGCACATGTCCGCGTGAAGTGCACGCAGTGCGACCGCGAGGGTCGTGCGAGCAAGGTCAAGCTGCTGGAGCGTTTCGGTCATGACCGCGAGATGTTCGTGGTCAGAGCCAAGCTGACGGAGCCGACCTGCGATCGGAAGGACAAGAAGCAGCCATGCATGTCTATCCTGCCGGATGCCATGCTGGTCCAGGCGATCCTCGCAGAGCGCAAGGAAGATGTGCTCAAACCAGAGCTGATCGAGGAAGCGATGCAATATCAGCCGCGGTGGCTGAAGAAGGAGGACTGATGAAGCTGACGAGCAGGGAAAAGCTGGCCTTGAAGGACGCTGTTGAGCGGCCCGGCGGCTGGGGACTCTTCAACCCGAAGACGACCGCGAAGCTGGCGGAGCGCGGCTTTTTCATCAAGGAGAATCTGAGCGGCTACGGCATGCAGTGGCAGATCACCGATGCCGGCCGCTCAGCACTCGCTGAGGCTGAAGCATGAAGGTCGGCGACAAGGTCGAGAAGATCAAGGGCTACAAGTGGCCCGGCGTCGTCGTCTCGACGTTCTCGACACTCAAGGGCGAGCCACGTCTGGTTGTCGAGTGTACCGTCCCTGAAGTCGCAGGCGCGCTTCACATCTACAATCCTGAGCAGCTGCGTCTGATCGATTGACGACCAAAAGTTGACAGCCTTGGCTTGCTCTGGCATTTGCATAAATGCAAAGGACGTAAATGCAAATGACAGAGTTCCAGCTCGCCCCCCTGCTCAGACGTCACTACGGCCTGGCGAAGATCGACCCGCCGTGGACGTTCCAGACCTATTCTCAAAAGGGCAAAGGCAAGTCTGCAGAGCGTCACTACAAGTGCATGACGCTCGAAGACATCTACGAGCTGCCGATCGCCGAGTTGGCGCATCCAGATGGGATGTGGGTTTGGCTCTACGCCACAGGCGTCATGTACGACGAGGCCCGCGAGGCCTTTCGCCGCTGGGACGTGAAGTACGTCACCCAGGGCGCCTGGGTGAAGATGACCAAGGACAACAGCCGCCCGACGTTCGGGACCGGATATGTGTTCCGCAACTGCCATGAACCCATCCTGATCGGCAAAATCGGCAAGCCGCGCGTGCATGCCCGTGATGTCCGTTCCGCCATCCTGCAGCCTCGCCGCGAGCATTCGCGCAAGCCCGAGGAAGGCTACTTCAACGCAGCCAAGATGGCAGGCCCGTATCCGAAGGCGGACATCTTCAGCCGTCAGGTGCGCCCAGGCTGGGATGCCTGGGGCAACGAGATCGAGAAATTCAATTCCGAGTCGGCCGCTGAGCCGGTTCTGAACGTCGCTGGCGAACCAGCAATCCTAGCCGCCTAGTCAGGAGAATGAAGTGAAGAGAGCAATCTCGGCGCTGCTCTGCGCCGCTGCCTTGGCCGCGCCAATCAGTGTGGCTGAAGCCCGTCCCCATCGCCATCATCGCCACCATCACCTGCATCAGGCCTTTGCCGTGCAGGAGGAGCAGCCGATCCTGTTCGGTGGCATCCAGAGCGGACTCCAGCAGGGCTTCAGCGCTGGCACAGGCTTCGTCGAACGTGCTCGCCAGTTCGTTGGTGAGACGGCTCATCAGGTCGGCGTCCGTAGCGCCCTGTGGTGCTCCGCATTCCTGCGCAAGATCACAGGCGCCACGGGCGTCGATGACCGCGCCCTGTCCTGGGAGAGCCATCGCCACATTGCGCCGCAGGTCGGAGCTGTCGTGACCATGGGCCGCCGCGGCGGTGGGCACGTCGGCATCGTCTCTGGCTTCACCGCCAAGGGTGACCCGATCGTCATCAGCGGCAACCACGGCCATCGCGTGGCGGAGAGCGTCTATCCGCGCCACCGCATCCGCGCCTGGGTCTCGCCGACCTGAGGAGCACCAGATGCCCATCAAGTCGACCGAGCGGAAGTACACCGCTCAAGTGTTCAAGCAGAAGCTGCCTCGGCGTCACAGCCTGGGGTGTATCGCCATCCCCGAGCTGCGCGTCGGCTGCGGCTATGCCGGCGGAGCTGAGCGCTCGATCGACTTGTGGGTGATCGAAGCCAACGCGACGAAGGGCTGCACGGCGACGAGCTACGAGATCAAGGTCTCGCGCTCCGACTTCCTGAAGGACGTGCAGCAGCCGCTGAAGCAGCGCGGCGCTCGCCTGTTCTCGGATCAGTTCTTCTTCGTGACGCCACCGGGCCTGCTCAAGCCGGAAGAGATTCCGGACTGGGCGGGCTTGCTGGAGCCCCAGGAGCCGCACTTCTGGGGCAACTGGCCGACCTTCAAGACCATCGTGCCGGCGCCGATCCGATCGAAAGACGCACCGTCCTGGCCGCTGGTGGTCAGCCTGCTCCGCCGCCAGCCGATCATCGTGCCTGACGTTCCTGATTACGAGGCCGAAGAAGCCTCGGAAACCGACGTTTTCTGAAAGGGGGATCGCATGTGCTTCATCACGGATTTCATCAAGGCGCACACCAGAACCGAGCGGCATCACCTGGTTGCTGACCAGCGGGCAAAGCTCAATGGCTGGGCACCAGGCACCTATCACTCGCGCTGCTTCAGCTGCGACGAGGAGTTCATCGGCGGCGAGCGCGCCATCTTCTGCGCCGACTGCGCCTACGGCACGAAGGAGCATCCCTAATGCCTGTCGTTCGTCAGCAATGGATCACCCGAAAGCATCTCTGGGACAATCCCAACCAGTTCTATGTCTTCGGAGACAACATGCAGCGCCGCGGCTACGGCGGTCAGGCGAAGGAGATGCGCGGCGAGCCCAACGCGATCGGCGTGGCGACAAAATGGTCGCCCGGAATGGGTCCTCTCGAATTTTTCGATGACACCATCGCCTGCAGGGCGGTCGTCGAGTGCGATCTGCTGAAGATCGATGATCTGCTGCGCGCCGGCCGGACCGTTGTTGTGCCGTTTGACGGCATCGGCACAGGTCTGTCGCAGCTGCCGCGGCATGCGCCGAACCTGCATCGCTTCATCGAGGACTGGTTCAAGGGCCGCGAGAAGCGGATCGGCCTCGGCCGCTGCCCTACCTGCGGAGAACCCGGACACATGATGGAGAAGAGGCCGGACGGCGACACGATCTGCGCCGAGGGCCACAAGCATCCGTCGAAGGATTTCCGTCGATGAGCGTCGACCTGACGTGGAGGCCTGGGCCAAAGTGCCTCGAACACTGGGCCAAGGTTCGCGCTAAGATTCAGGCGAACCCGACCAAGATCAAACCTCAGCCGCTCGCTTACGAGCGCGTGGCCCAGCTCAAAGCGGAGCTGACATCTGAAGGCCGAGCTTCGCAAGCTATCTGAGTAGCGGAGGAGGACGCCAAAATGATCAATCCGGCTGATCTGCACAAGGTGTGCAACGATATCCTCAAATGCGCCGAGACCGGCGGTCCTGTGAAGGATGTCATCGAGGCCTCTGTCTACAGCGAGGCGGAGCTGGTTCACGAGCTGGCGCTGAGCTACGTCCGCAACCAGCTGCTGAACCAATTCGCCACCGCGGTGCTAGAGACCTTCGAGAAGTCCGAGGCACAGGGATACCGATCTCGAGACCGGCAGTTTGCGATCGACTTACTCGGAAAGGCGCTGCGATGAGCGAGCGCGCATAGCTTAGTGGCACAGCCATAGAATCATCCCCACCATCGCGACGGCGGCGACAATCGCCTGCCAACCTTTGGCATCGAAATCGAAACCAGGGCCTTTGAAGCGAAGCTGATGATCAGACATGGCGCAGCTCTCCTTGAAAATACAGAGCTGCCTTTTTCGGGTGATTTAGATTGATCGCTGACGACAGACCGCTTGGCAAGCGCAAAGTGGCTCCATCTAAGCCACGGATATCGCGGGATATTTCTTCCGCTTTTGAGACCGATCCTGGTTCCGACATGACTCAGCTCTCCATTTTAAAACATGGAGAGCGATTCGCCGCTGCCGCTTGAGAAGGGGCTATCTGCCGAACTGCGTTAAATGACTGACACAGCCCGCAAGTTAAATCAGCGGCTTAGTTGGCCTTGACTGGCACATGGATCTTTCTTTGCAATTACTATGTCCATAGACCATTGAGCGCATTCGTGTTTTCGAAGTCGTTTCCCCATCGCGCCGCCCTGCGGCGGGGCCTCCCCTCGCCCGCTCGACGCCTGACAAAGCCCAACAAATTCGATGGTACGGCGCTCCTAGACCAGGAGCGCACGGATCTAAACAATTTAGCGACAGCATCAGAAACGGTGTGCCGGAAGATCAATCCCCCCGCAAAACGCTGTCCATCCTTCGATCCTCAGTCGTAGCTCAGCTGAGGCGAATCCCGACGCAGCTAGTCCGAGTCGACAACTGTCAACAGGTAATTTGACGTTATGCAACCTTGAAATATGCCGTTTAACGCTGACATCTCATACGAAGCTACGAGGCCCCAATGACGCCAGACAAGATCGCAGAGCTGCGGGTGAAGCACCTTGAAATGTTACAGACACTTATCACGCGAATGGCAGGATATGGCGCCTCGTTTAAGAGCTACTGCATCACTGTCGTCACCGCCGTAGTGGGATTCGCTTTCACACTGCACCGACCTGGTGTCGCTGCGCTCGCGCTTCTGCCGGTGCTCGCGTTCGCCGTAGCCGACGCGCAATATCTCCGCGTTGAACGAACTTTCCGAGGACTCTTCAACGTTGTGCGCCAAGAGGCCTGGGACACGTTACCGAGCTTTGACATCAATCTTAAGCATGCTCCTGCGGAACGTTTTTTGACCGCCGCTACGAGCTGGTCGATTGTCTGGTTCTATGCACCGCTGGCAATCGCCGTCCTAATGGCGGTGCTCTGGGCATACGTCTATGGCTGACGATCCTTTCGACGCGAATCGCATGGGTGGCCTGTTTGGACTGGTAAAAACGAGCGAGGCTAACAAGCCTCTTGAGCGGGCTCTCGGGCTTGGATCGCTGGTTTCAAAACCTACCTTCGGCGCCGGGTTGACAGGTCCGTTCGGTATCGGTGGCGCTATAAGCGATCTCTTTCCCCCGCCTTCGCCCTCCCCAAACCCGTTTGCCAAGGCTAGTGCGGTATCCGATCTCTTTGGATCCCTGGCCCCCGGCATAGCGCCCGCTATCACGCCAAAGCGAGCCATTAAGAGGAAGGCCTTTTTCTCATTCCACTATGACGACATCATGCGAGTGAACGTGGTTCGGAACGCATGGAGGATAGACCATCCGGACAACGTGCTCATGCGTAGCTTCCAGGACAGCAGTTTGTGGGAGAGTCGAAAGCTTGAGGGTGATGAAGCAATTAAGCGCCTCATCAGGGAAGGCGTTGATTACACATCCGCGGTTTGCGTCCTTATCGGTACAGGCACGTGGGTGAGGCGCTGGGTGCGCTATGAAATAGCCAGAGCAGTAGTGGACGGGCGCGGACTGCTCAGCGTGCACCTAAACAGCATCAGACACCACTCGACCAAGACACCGCACACCCGCGGACACAATCCGCTGGACTTCTTGGCCGTCGGAAAGGTGCAGGAACATCCTCTAAAGCCACCGAGGCACTTCCTATTCGAAAGATTGGCAATTCCGAACGGCTTCGGTGGCCACGAATGGCAATGGCACCGATACAGCGACTACACGCTGGCCGTTCCGCTTCCTCGATGGCTTGAAGATCCAGCCGATGGATACGTCACGCCACTTTCTAGATGTACATCAACCTACGACTACATTGCGGATAAAGGGCACCAAAACATCGGTAGTTGGATCGACGCAGCGGCTCAGGCCGCCGGTCGCTGACGGAGCTGTAGTATGCCAAAGACATTTATCTCGTACAGCTGGTCGTCTAAGGAGCGAGAACAGTGGGTACTAGAATTCGCCACTGCTCTGCGTGAGAGCGGTGTCGATGTCGTACTGGATAAATGGGACCTCAAGGAGGGGCACGATGTCGTCGCATTTATGGAAAGGATGGGCACGGACAAGGATATTGAAAAGGTCATTATGATTTTCGACCGTCGGTATGTTGAAAAGGCAAACGACAGAACTGGCGGAGTCGGCACTGAGGCGCAGATTATCACATCACAGATTTACGAGCGATCCGACCAGGATAAGTTTATTGGCATAGTCGCTGAAGTGAACCCCGAGGGCCGACCGTACAAACCCATCTACTATGCATCCCGCCTCCATATCGATCTTAGCGACCAGGACACTTACGCAGAGAATTTCGATCAGCTCTTGCGCTGGGTTTTCGGTAAACCAGCATACCCAAAGCCTCCGCTCGGACGACCGCCTGAATTCTTGAACGACAGCTATCTAGCTCTACCCACACGCTCGCGCGCACACCGCGCAACGACTCTAATTAGGTCCGCGTCCCCCGCAGCGCTCGGCGCTCTCCAGGACTATCTTGAGAGTCTATCAGATAGCTTCAATATGATCCGAATTGAGGGGGCCACTCGGGACGATTTTGACGAAGAAGTGGTAAAATCGATTGGCGCTTTTACGCCATATAGAGATGAGTATCTCAGCGTGCTCTCTACCTTGGTGAAGGCCCCTCCATCGGACGATAGCGCGTTGGTCATCAAGAGATTTTTCGAGCGATTGATTCCATTTATGACTCGACCGAAGGGAATGATGAGCTGGTCTGAAGACTGGTTTGACAACTATAGGTTCATTATTCACGAACTCTTTCTCTACACTGTTGCCTCGCTTCTGAAAAACGAACGATTTGCAGAACTGTTGAGTTTCATTGGTGACGGCTTTTATGCCGCCGCTCTATCCCAGGATGGAGCAAGGACGCCTATACAAGATTTTACGCTGTTTCGAACGTATCTTCCATCGCTCGCACGGCGAAACGTACGGCTGGAACTCCGTCGGCTATCTGTCCGTGCCGACCTCTTGCGAGATCGCGTACCGCCCCAAGGCGTCAATTTAGACGATCTTATGCAGGCCGACTTAGTCCTTTTTCTTCGAGCCGCCGCTGAAGAACACGCTTGGTGGCCGGAGACACTGATATGGGCTTCACGCCAGTATTCGCCCTTTGAGTTATTCGCGCGAGCGACATCTGCGCGATATCTTCAACGACTGCTTCCAGTCCTTGGCGTTTCCACGCCCGAAGATCTACACAACCTGATTAACAGCTTTTACAGTCAACAAGGATTATCGAGGTTGCCCAAATGGGAATTCGATACCGTTGAATTGAAGAGACTGACGGGAGCTGCCGAGCTTGGCAGGAGACCGTAGACTCCTTTCAGCGTGTGCCGAGAAGGCGCTGCGAAGTTCTCGTGGATCTTCTGGCACCAGGCAGCGAACCGCTTGATGTGGACAGCGAAGAACCTGCGAACCAGATAGGAACGCACGACCGAGACGACCGTGAACGCCAACGTGATGCCCATGGACGCCCCGAGCTTCACCGGGGCACCGAACAACGGCAGGATCGCGAAGTTCACTGGCACGGAGGTGACGAAGCCGATCATGGCATTCGTCACAACCTCCACCAGGGACATCAGCCGGGACTGCTCCATCAGGCGGCCGGCCGGAGCTTCAGGGCTCCGCGCATCAGCGAAGCGATGTTCCGCTTCAGCTCATCCAGAGTCCCGTTGTTGTCGATCACGAAATCGCACATCCAGGGCTCGATCGTCAGCGAGTTACGCGGCTCGCGATACTCCAGGCGCTCGCATGCATCGATCCAGATCGAGGCGTCGAAAACGCGGGCATTTCGCAGCGCGTGAAACTCTCTGGCGTTTCGGTTGCCGACATAGAGGTCGTATTCGTTGAAGATCGCACGACCCAGCGTGGTGAGATCGGCCTTGTTGGACTCGGCGATCAGATCAAACCACGTCGACCGATGGTTCGCCCTGTCATCGTAGCATTCCTGCACCGATGCGTACTTGCCGGGATGCTTCTCCTCGAACCACGGAAACACGACACGCTCGGCCATGAACCAGCTCGACGAGACGAACGTCGCGCCGAAATCGTCACGCAGGATCTCGGCCGCAGTATCCTTGCCGTGCCGACCGTGGCCGACAACCATCATACGATACGGGAAACTCATCGGAATCAACTCTCCATTTGCATTTATGCAAATCTCTAGGCAGCAGAAGCCGCCGGCATGCGGATGACAGGCTTCTCCGGACGCCACTTGCCCTTTTGCAGCGTGATTAGAGCGCGCTTGCCATCCTGGTACTGGACGACGTGCGAGACAGCCCAGCCGGACGGTCCTTTGTTGTAGCCGTGCCGCAGGTTCATCGCGCCGGCCACGTACACGCCCTCGTTGATCTCTGGGCTGTGCTTGTCGCCGATGGTCATCTTGCGGCCCATGCGGGCGAAGCCGGCCACAGTGCCCTTGGCGCCATTCGCGCCGCGGAAGCCGTGGTTGCCGACCTCGATGCCGTCGATCAGCTTGCTGTAGCCGTCATGGCACCACTCGACTTTGTCGCCGATCTGCGGCCACATCTGGCGGATCGCATGTTCGAGCAGCGAGAAGCGCGGGATCGGCAGGTCGTTGTCGATCGCGAACGACCGCTTCTCGACGTGCGCCATGTAGGCGTCTTCGAGTTGCAGGCCGAAGCGCAGGTTGGTGCCGTGCCCGCGATAGCGAGCCTCACGGACGTATTTCTCCAGCGCGATGTCGTGGTTGCCCTCGGCAATGATGCCGTGGCGGTCCTCGCCGATCGTCCGGTGCAGGAAGTCTCCGCACTGGTTGACCTCGTCGGCCACATTGTCGCGACCGCGGAGCGCCATCTCGTACTGGTAGGCGATGTCGTGGACGTGGTGATGGTTGCCCGGCTCATTGTCGAAGATGTCGTGGAAGATCTGGTACTCGGGATTGAGGACGTCGGTCAGGCTGTTGCGATAGCGGGCGATGTTGCCGCGCATGTCCCAGCCAAACGTCGCCATGGTGTTGGCGGCATCGAGCTTGCGGACATGGATGTCAGCATAGGTGATCGCCCGAGCACGGTGCCCGGTCGTGACCTCGCCATCCGCCACATGGGCGTCGAGATCGTAGAATGAGCCGTCCTCGTTCGCCGTGATCTGGCGGCAGAAGACGTCGCCGTCGTTGTCGAACTGAACAACGGTCGCCCCGATGACCTGGTGGAAGATGGATTTCACACCCGCCTTGCGGGGGATCACCTTCGGCCGGGTCACCGCGCCGGTCGTCATGACCTGGTGCGCCTGGATGTTCGGATCGGTGGACGGAACGCTCTTCAGCTGGCGCTTGGCGTGCGGAAACACGGCCCAGCGGCCCCGGCTATAGGTCACGAGGTCGGAGATCGGCTGCGACGCGGTCGGCAGCGTGTTCATCTCGCCGCAGAACATGAAGTTGTCGCCGATCTTCATCTGGCCGAAGCACAGATATTCGGTCAGCTCGTTCGAGTACGCGCGTGCGGTCGGGTTGTTCTCGGCCCACCACTGGGTCTCGTAGGTCCAGGGACCGACGACGATCTCGGCGTTGATGAATGCCGCATAGGCCAGCAGGTTGGCCCAGAACTCCTCGTGCAGCAGCGCATCGTTCTGCGCGCCCGTGAAGACGAAGTTCCGGTTGCGGGAGTCCCGGATCGGGGCGACACGCAGGGTGTCGGTCATCCAGGTCCGCGGAGTCCCCTCCTTGGTCACGTAGCCGCGCAGATCGCGGTCGTACTTGCGGACCAGGTAGGAGTCGATGATGATGGCTTCGGGATTGATAACCGGATAACGGGATCTGGTGATGAGGTTGGTCACCTCCACCGACAGGTCCTGGGCGCGCATGTGCGCGTGATCCTCGGCGGACAGCTCCTCGCCGGCCTCAGCGGCGCCCCGGGTCACGGTGGCGGCGGCCTGCGGCGGGATGTAGAGAGACCAGTCGACAGCGAAGTGCTCTTTGCGCTTTCGCTTCAGCGCCTCTTCGGCGCGAACCCAGTTCGGATAGTTGATGCCCTCGCGGCGCTCCGCGGTCTTGGTGGCGGAAGCCAGCCCACCGCGAGACCCCTGAGGGTGGTACCCCAGCTTCAGGAGGTCTTCGACGACCTTCTTTCTGCGGGCGCGCTCTTCGGTCGATAGTTTCATGAAACACCGAGTCAACAGAAATTCCGTGGTTTTGCATTATCACGCTATTTGCATTCATGCAAATATGAGGTTACCCCGGGCCGGCCGTGAGGTTGCTGGCAGCAATTGCCGCCAGACCTCAGATATGCTCTCCGCTCATGCAGCTAGACTGCGCCAATTAAGGCGTTCTGGATCGCTGGTGAACTCAGCGGTGTTGTCCGAGACGATCGAAGGCTTCCCTTCTTGGGAAACGACGTGCCGTCGGGAATTCACCCTACGAAGATCTCTGAGCCGGGATACGCTTGCTTCCTTATTTGCTCACCATGCATGCGAGCGCCGAGAGATCCTAACTTCCGTCTTCGTGGATTGGCGGCTGAAACGCGACCGCCGTCTCCCAAGGAAGGTAGATGGAGGAGTGCGTTGATACCTCTGTGATAAAGGTGTCGACAAGCGAGCGACTGATCGGCCTAGTATAAACGGCGGCGACATGCGCCTTCGGCAGCATGCTGCGCACTACCTCAACGGTGCTGTTGGTGGCGACATCGTCGATAATAAGCACGCCCTGCCCTGCCCCGCCGGCAATAGCCGCCACTTCGTCGGCTACCTTCTTGAGGATTTTCGGTTCCTCTTCGGGTCCAGACTCACCTTGGCTCGACATGCATAAGGTCTCGATCGTCTGGATGTTGAGCTCGCGCGCGACGATCGCGGCCACCACAAGGCCGCCATTGCTGGTGGTGACGATAGCATAAAACGGTCCGGCGCGTTGTAGCCGCGAGGCGAGCGCGCGGCAGTCGCGATGGAGTTGGTCCCAGGACACCGAAGCCGCAGGGGCTGTCTCGGCTAAATCCGACGCTAGACCGGTCTCAACCGATGCCGTTGCTCCGGCAAAGCGACCAACTTCGGCCAAGATCGATGAGCGGGCACGACGCGTCGATATAGGATCGCGCGGCGCCCTTTCGCCGTCTACGGAGACAACCGCCCCCTCGATGAGGGTACCCGCCTGTTGAAAATCGATCGCGCCACGCAGATCGGCGTGGCGAAGATCCGCTCCTTCTAGGTTAACGTCACTTAGTATTTGGTCGCGAAGCACGTACCCGCGCAGATCGGCGCCACGATAGTAAGTTCTAATGTCTCTGCCCGCGGCCCTTGCAAAGGTCACGAACGCAAGTTCGGGGCGAGGAACGACGGCCTCCATCATCGCACCAAGTGCAGTGCGGTCATCCGCCGTTAGGAACGGGATCGATTTCTGCTCCATTGAGAGTTAGCCTGTTGTGGGTCTGATTTCGAATATCTCAATCATCACTACGAATTCTCCTTCGCGAACCGGTAAGCCAGCTTCCCTCTGATTCCGCGCGACCCTCGCTGTCAGTTCGTCTCGCAGCATCTGCTGCCGAAGGATCTCATGAGCTTCCACCGCCTCATCTGCTCTTTGCTCCAATTCCGTTCGGGCCAGCTGCGCAACGCGTTCGCTGGTATTCCCTGGAAGTAAGCACAACTTTTCGAATGGCACGGTGGTCATCAATGTAACACGCATAGATTCTGCGGAAGTTTCGGGTTCGAGTACAAAGAGGGGACTTTGTTCTTCCGAACTGGTCTTCGGATACGTGTGGCTTAACAAGCCATGCTCTTTGTGGGGATCTCCAAAATCCGGGTCGCCAATGGCGGTAGCCTCCCCAAATGATCCAATTAGAATGATCTCTGATATGGATTTGGCCGTGCTGTTATTCTCTTGGGCCATCGCTCGCGCCCGATTGAACCTCCATTTGGCAAGCAAGGATGCAGTAAGGGAAGGATCTGATATTGCCCCCTTTACGCGCGCATCGATCCCAAGTGCCAATGCGTGCTCTTTTACTTTTAGGAGTTTCGTCTTCGAAATTGATTGGGATCTAAAGCTTCCATCTTGTAGCGCTACTCTACGGCGGCTGTTATGCTTCACGCGCGCATTTTCGAGTTCGTGTCGAATCAATACCTGCCAGGTAGCCAGGATAAGGATATTGTCACCTATTGTAAGAGAGGGCCTTCCGCAGGATACTGTGACGCGGACAGGGAGGGCATGAAACGGGTCTCCTTGATTCACTGAGGTCTCAAGCCAGGCTAAATCCACGATGCCTTGAGTACGCGTCTCTCCAATTTTTACGCGCGTCCAACTGGGAGAGGCGAGCGGAGCCAGTGATGCCGTAGCTGGGACCGATGGCGGATCGGGCGAATTAGTACCAGTTCTCGGCTTTCGCGGCACCGCTCAGGCTCCAGTGAAACTGTCACGGGGTCATTTGTGCTATTTTATACTGGAAATCGTAAGTTGTTTAGAAATTAATGTAGCTGTTCGACCCGTGAACCGAGCTGATGGTGCTCTCACAGGCCCCATCGCACCAATGATTGCCAATAACATTATTGGGTCTGCCACGCCCGACAAGCAAACTGCTTCGGATGACGCGCATTGAAGTTAGCGATCTTAGGGGGGCAGATAGTGAATGCGGTGGCGGCGACCGTGCCCCAAGTTGTCAAGATCGCTGACGCTATTCGTTTATCGCCAAAACGACCTAAGGTTACCGACAACCTGACGCTAATTCAAGTCATGTGTTTGTTCAGGTCACCTGATCGCCAGAAACTTCATGATCCGGTCGACCACGACGTCGGGTAGTTTCATCACCTGATCGGAAATGTCGTCCATCCGCTCTGTTAATCGGGTTTCGATTGCCTTGACGGTATCCCAGGAGGCGTACTCCTCGGCAACCTTCAGCCGGAACTCGGCCAACTCGCGTTCGAGCTTGTGAGCCTTCTCAGTCGCGGACTTCGCAGCAGCTTCTCCGGCGGCCTTCGCTTCATCGATCTTGCCGCTGAGACGCCAGGAGATGGTGAGGGTGAGGCCGATGAGGGCAACGGTCGGGCCATAGAGGCCAGCAATGCTTTCGAGGCTGATCACGTCGATGGGCGGGGGCGTGGCCATAGTTTTTTTCCAATCTGGTCGATCTCGGCGATGCACTGGGCAACGCCGTCGATAATGTGATTTGCGGTGATGAGGGTGCTCGCTAGCGGGCGACGACCGCGACCTTGCCCATGCCGGCTTCGATCGGCTGATGGACATAGTCACCTGTTGAGGTTCTGGCCGGTCCGGTGGTCTTTGAGACGGGCCTCGATGACATCGCCATAGCAGCGCCACAGCAATAACCCGACGACGATCGCGCCGACCCACCAGTACGGCAGGAGCCAGACAACGACGTCGTGGGCGGAATCCAGGATGCCCTTGGCAGCCTGAACCTGGCTGACCACGTCTTTCGCCTTGTCGAGGGCGCCGGACATGTTGGCACCTCCGATCGCGCCGCTACCGACGATGATCTTGGTCAGCGTGGAGCCCTTCTGAGCCGCCTTGATCGTCTTGGAGCCAGCTGCTGCCAGATCACCGGCCGTGGCGTTTGCGCGCTCAGGCGAGGCCGGACGGGGCGCTATGGCCTTGTCCAGCGCGTCCGTGGTCTCGGCATTCGGATGACCAGTGATCTTGAGGCCCTCACGCTTCTGGAACGCCGCGCAGGCGCCCGTGGTGAGGTCTCCCCAGTCGCCGTCGACATTGCCGACGTTGTAATTCAGGCCCTTCAACTTCTGCTGATAGACCAGCGTGATCGACTTTCCGGGCTTGGCCTCGTAGTCGCCGCTCGCCAGGCGCCGCGCCCAGGCCGTGTCCGCGGCCTGCATGCGGGTGTCGTAGTGGTTCTGGGCGTAGCCGGAACCGTTGTAGCCCCGTGCGAAGCTGGTGAAGTCCTTGGCGATCAGGAACCGGTCGAGCTTCGCGTGCAGGATCTCGCGGCAGAGCGCATCCACCTGCTCAGCAATGCCCCGCGACAGCTCGGCGACCATCGCCGTGGCGCTCTCGTATTTCAGGCCCTCGGCGTTGAAGCCCATGGTCTGGCCGAGACCCCAGGACGCCGCCCGGTTGGCGACCTCCTCGTCGATGTGACGCGCCTTGGCGATCAGCGACAGGCGGTCGGCCGACTTGCCCTGGTCCTTGTACTGGGTCTTCGGCGACCACTTTGCGATCGCGAGGCCGGCGGCGATCGCCGCCTTCAGCTTGCTCGGCTGATGCGACTGCATCTCCGAATAGAACTTGTGGCGCTCGAACAGCAGCGTCGGGGTGTGATTGTCCTCCTCGAAAGGCTTGCCGGAGGTCTCGCACTCGACGACGGCCAGCAGCGAAGACGCCGGCCAGCCGTGCTGGTTCGCCGCCGCCACGATGGCGTCGATGATCTCTTGACTGAACATGTTGGATTCCGTGGTTTAAGGAGCCGCGTTGCCGCTGCCGGGCGCTCCAGGGAGCACACCGCCCATCGGCTCTCCGGGCATGGGTCTGAGGAACAGGTCGTCGGCGCGGTCGCTGTAATCGACGCCGTCGCCGGGGGCTCGGCACTGCAGGTTGGAGCGGATGCCGGTGCTCTTGATGTACGTGTGGGTCGCCTTTTCGACGACGTAGGAGCCGTTGATGCCGTCCCGCATGTTGGTCACTAGGATCGTCTGCGCGTCACGGATCCAGGGATCGCCCTTGGCGAGGTCGAAGATGGCCTCGACTGAGGCGCGCTTGATCGCCCCGGCCTTGGCCGCCGCAGCAGCCTCTGCCTCCATCTGCGAGTTGAAGATCTGGCCGATGGTGAAGGGATCGCCATCGCCGCCAGGCAGCGCAGACGAGATCCATTTCCGGATGTGCTGGTCCTTGTCCCAGTAGGCGGCTTTCACCTCGGACGCATCATTGCGGCCTGAGTAGCGGACGCGCCACGTTCCGAAGTGCTCCGGATGGAGCACCAGCGTTGGCAACGCGACGCCGCTGACGCTCTCGGTCGAGTCGCGCGGGACGAAGACCAGGTTGCCGTCAGCCACCTTGCCAATGGCGCCGAACATGCGCTCCAGCTCATGGATCATGTGCAGGTTGCTGACCTGCTGGTTCTTGAAGGGGATTTGCCGGCCAGCCAGGTCGCTCGGAATCGACAGCTGAAGTCCGGATTGTGAGGCCATTTCGCCGAGGATGTCGCCGACGGTCTTGTTGCTGAAGTTGGCGATCTGCGGGGCCTTCTTGATATCGTTGAATCCGGTCGACGTGCCGGTGAGCTGGATGCTCCGCGGCATACCCTCGAAGATGACGTCGTCGATCGTATAGGTTCCGAGATAGGCGAGGCCGATCTCCTTGTAGCCGAGCCAGACTTGGATCATTTCGCCGCCGTTCGGCCTAGCGATGCGCCAGTCACGATCGTCGACTTCGATCTCACATCGGTCGCCCTCGCCTCCGCCCGACGTCAGCTCGACCTTGATCTTGGTGGTCCGATCGTTGAAGTGATCGGTGATATCGATCCCGCCTTTGTAGATGCGGTAGATCGGGGTGTAGCCGGTGGGCACGCACGCCTCCCAAACAAAAAGGCCGCCCCGAAGGACGGCCTTGATCTGCTATGGCGCATCAAACGCTGGGTCTGATGCGCAACTGCGTATAAATCGACGCTATGCGCGAATGCGTATGCGTCAGGTCCAGAGAAAGAGCTGCGGGAGGACAGACACCTCGGTGACCTTCACCGGAGGCTCCGGGAGGTTGATGCTGATTCCCATCGGCAGAACGAAGCCATAAAGCTCGATGCCGTCGTTCTGCTCCATGACCCATTCCACGAGCCGGTTGCTGGTCGAGCCGTATCGTGCGTAGACGACGCGGTCGAGCCGATCGAACATCTTGGTGACGTAAATCGACATCAGGTGGCCCAGAAATCTTGAACTGCTGCTGTGTTCAGGTCGTCGCCGTACCGCGACAGCTCAAGCTGGAAGTCGATCTTGTGTGCGATACCGACAGCACCGATCTTGGACTCCACCGTGCGGAGCCGCTTGATGACGAAGTTGCCGAGGTTCTCGCTGCCATAGGACAGTGAGCCACCCGGCTGCGTCAGCGGATAGAAACGCGCCAGGATGTGCGGCTTGCCGGACCGGCCGGCCTGATCGAGCAGCTTGATGGTTGAGAGACCGCCGAAGTGGTACGGATACATCCGACCTTCGATGACGAATTGCTCTTCTCCAGGCCCGGTGAACTGCATCGCGGGATCGCGCGACAGGCGGTCATTCGAGACCCAGGTGTATTGGCGATCGCGCTGCAGCTGCTCGAAACCGGGAGTGTCATTATTCGGCAGCGGAACGTAGAAAAGGATCACGTTTTCGCTCGCAGTAGGCTCGAGCGAGCCCAAACCCATGAGCACAGAAGCCATGGAATCCTCTCAAAATGAAAAGGCCCCGCCGGATGGCGAGGCCTCTATCGGTAGAAGGTGTGTCCCGGCCCCGTGGGGCCAGGCGCGTTAGGTGTATTCGGACTCGCTGTCGTGAGCGCGATAGTTCATGGACTCGTCGATGCGACGCTGGACCAGCAGCGCGAGAGCCTCCGGATCATGCGAGCCACCGTTGATGTGGATCGCGACCTGGCCGCCTCCGCCCATGCGAACGTCACCCGCACCAGCACCAGGCGTTGCCGGCATCGGCACCTTGCTCGTGGCATCGCCGGGAGACGGAACCTTGGAGGTCTCGCCTCCGATACCCTTCTCGATCATCTGGCGATAGTTGCGAGAACGCTGGTTGCCGAGCCATTCGGTAAACTCGTTGCCGCCGTAGTTCACGGTCGGCAGCGCTGGCAACCCCTTACGGCGCCGCGTGACAGTGCCGTTCGGATCTGTTGGCAGTCCCTGGTCGGTGAAGCCACCGATCTTGTGGCTGCCTGCGAGCGCCGCCTGCGTGTAGCGATCAAACTTCTCGAACAGCTTCGGATTGCTCTGAAGCTTCTGGATCGCCGCCGGCAGCTTATGATTCTTGATCGGTCCGTAGAACTGGAACTTCGAGTTCGGAAGACCGTCCTGGCCAGCGCCAAGGCCTTGACGGAGCGACTGCCCCGTCATGTCCATGCGGTTCATCAGAGCTTCGATCGTTCCGCCGCCGCTTGCCCCTTCGGTCATCTGCATGGCCGCGAGGTGCATTCTCAGAGTCGGATCGTTCTTCAACTCCTCGGCGAACCGAGCGCGTCGCGCCTTCAGGAACTCAGAACCGGCCAAGCCAGCTCCGACACCATCATTTGCCAACGACCCTCCCCCGCCGCTAAAGCTGGGGACGTTGCTCGGGCTGATGATGCGTCCGTTCGAACCGTTTCGAATGAGTCCGCCGTTACGATGCAATATCGAGCCGCTGGAGCCGACGCCGAAGTCAGGCAGCGCACCGCCAGGCGTGCTACCGAACAGCGCTGTTGGGCTGCCGCTACCCGACCCGAGGGCCGCGATGCGACCGCCGGAGCCGCCACCTCCGAACGAGGATGCGATGGCACTGCCGGTGGAGCTGATGCCGCCGCCGATGAAAGCGGCCCTCTCGACGTTGCCGCCGAGCTTCTTCAGCTGATCCGTCAGCTCGTCGACCTCGCTGGTGCGACGACGACCAGAGAACTCAGTCGGGCCGGTGTAGCTCGACCGCTTCAGCAGATCCAGGCGCTTGAGGTATTCCTCGGTGCTCTCCCCGGACTTCATCGCCGGAGGCGGCACCCAGCCCTTGCCCTTGAACTTGTCGCTCTTAGGCTGGCCCTTCTGCTTGCCCATCTCCTTCTGGAGCGCGTCCATGTCCTCGGTACTGTTATCAGCACGACCGTCGCCCATCATGAGGCCGCCGAGCATGCCGCCAGTGAGGCCGCCAACTCCGAGCTTGGCGAGCAGAGCCAAGATGCTCTTGTTGATCACGCCCTTGCCGACGCCCTTGAGGGCTGCGCCGATGGCAACGATGCCGACGACCAGAGACGAGAACACGCTCATGACTGGGGCCAGCGCCGTCAGCGCGACCACCAGTGCGGTGATCCGGCCGGCAAACTTGCCGATCACCTCAGGATCGGACGAGTTCTCTCCGAACATCGTGATGATCGCCTTGCCAGCAGAGCTGATCGCCGAAACGATCGAGGTGATGCCTTCAGCCAGGCCCTTGCCGAACTTGCCCATGTTCTCGGCGCTCCACCCGTTCTGGCTGCCGGGCTTGCCGAAGACCTGATCCAGGAGTTCACGGAGGGTCGCTCCGTTCTTCCCGGTGAAGCCCTCGATCAGGCCGTTGATGAACGCCTTCAGGCGCTCCTTCAAGCCGCCGGTCTTCAGCGACTCGTACATGTCGCCGGCCCAGACGCTGATCTGCTCGATGAACGGCTTCAGCGTGTCACCGATCTCGGCCTTCAGAACCTTCCAGACCGCGGCGAGGCGGTCCATCATGTTCTCAAGACCCTTCTGGTAATCTGCCCAGGCCCGGGTGATCCCGTTGTTCTCTGGGCTCTCGGCCGCCGCCCTGCGGGCGATCTTCAAGTTCTCCCACATATTGCCCGGCGCATCGATCATGTTCTTGATGATCGGACCGAACTCGGAGCCGAAGAAGGCATGCAGCGCCTGGCTGCGCTTTTCGAGATCCTTGATGTTGCGGAAGGACTCGATGATCTTGAACAAGCCTTCATCGGGATCGTTCTTGAGCATCGCACGCATGTTGCCGAGCGAGCCGAAGCCGAGGTTGCTCGGGATCGACATGAAGAGGCGATCCTCTTCAGTCCGATGACCCTTGCTGTTGATCATCTTGCGCTTCATCTCCAGCTCGGAGAACTGCTCGCCGAGATGGGACAGGAAGCGCGAGGCCTGGCGCGCCTGAGCGCCGGCCAGGATTGCGGAGTTGCCGAACGCCATGGTGCCGACGTCGGACATGCCGACAGATGCACCAGCGCCGAGACCAGATCGCAGGAACGACAGGGTTTCAGCGGGGTCCGTCGCGGTCTCTGCCGCTAGGGTCGACGCGATGTTGAACTTGCGGGTCAAGCCGCTGATGTCGTTGCCCTGCATACGTCCGGAGCCGATTTCCTGGGCAACCGCACGGCCGATGGCCGTCATCATCTCGCTCGGATCGATGCCGAACCGCTTGGCGGTCTTGAACGACATCTCTGCGGCGGTCTTGGACAGAGCCTCCGGCACGCCGGCCTTTGCAGCCTCAACCGCCCCGCCCATCAGCGTGCCAGGGTCGATACCCATCTTGACGGCTGTGGGAAGCGCCCAATTGTCACGGAGATCGC
This sequence comes from Bradyrhizobium sp. HKCCYLS20291, assembly GCF_051167715.1. Classification (NCBI taxonomy): domain Bacteria; kingdom Pseudomonadati; phylum Pseudomonadota; class Alphaproteobacteria; order Hyphomicrobiales; family Nitrobacteraceae; genus Bradyrhizobium; species Bradyrhizobium sp. HKCCYLS20291. Next base: position 24,001 of record NZ_JBNPTO010000021.1, read on the forward strand.
GGGCATTGAGCTTGGACTGATCCATGTTCATGCGCGCGGAGGTCTCGGCCGCGTCGACGCCGACAGCTGCACGGACTGCGGACCTGGTGCCCATGGCGAGGCCAGCGGCAGACAGTGCGCCGCCGATTCCGACCGTCCGGCCAACGCGGGCCAGCTGACCAGGCGCTTCCCGGAAGCGGTTGAATCCACGCCTCAGGCCGCGACGGACGCGGGCACGCTCTTCAAGCGCCTGCTTCTCGGCGCGAGCGCGCTCACGGGCCGCTTGGCGCTCCTGACGTTCCAACTTCTCAAGGTGCCGCTTCTGCTCCCTTTCGACTTTGGCGAGCGCCCGCTTCTTCTCTGCCTCGGATCTTTCAGCGAGTCGTTTTTTGGCTCGCTCCATCACCTCATCACGGCGCTGCTTTGCCAGCTCCAATCGGTTCAGGGCCTGATGGTGTCTGGAGACGGAGCGCTGATGCCTCTCGTGCTCCTGCATGTAGACGTAGCGGAACGCACGGGCGTATCCGATCTGGTCACGGAGCTGACGTGCCAGCTCGACGCGCTTCTTGCCGGTCGACTGCTGGAACGCGCCAACCGACTTGTTGATGTCGTTGGTGATCTTGGTCCAGACCGTCGTATTCATCTGACCGAGCATCTTCTGCTCGCGAGCCCAACGCTTTTGTTCGTCGGTCAGGCGGTTGAAGCTTTTCTCGGTGGTTTTGAGCGCCTTCTGCGCTTTGCCCTGGACCTCGGGGTCGATGATGGACCCCTTGATCGGGGCTGCAGCGAAACTCTTCTTGATCTGAGTCTCGAGCTGCTTGATCTGGGTGAGGAGCCGTTTGATATTGGCAGAGGCCTGGTCTTCGGCCGTAAGTCTGGCCCTGATATCGAGAGTTTCGTCGGCCATCACCGCTCCTGAAAATGGAAAGGGGTGGCCCGGGGCTTATCGCCCCCGGGCCTTTTGCGCTGCTTCCATTGCTTCCTGATCGCGCTTGTTCAGGAACTGAACGCCATCGGCGATTAATAGGAAATCGTCCCATTCGAGCGCTTCGACGGCGTCAAGCGTCCAGCCGAAGCGCTCAAAGATTGGGAACGAGTCCTCGATTATTCGTCCGATCCGTTCAGCATGGGCTTCAAAAAACCCTCGAACCACGCCTTCATCGGGCCGAAATCCTCGATGTCGATCTCGGCGATGATCTTCTCATCGACCTCGCACAGGTCGGCGAGCGCCTTCTCGAAGGCCGCCACGCTGTCGCGATCGACGTTCTTCACGAAGTTGCGGAGATCACGAACCTTCGGCCGGCGAGCCTTGAACTCGATGTAGTTCGCGCCGCGATACTCGAAGGGCTGGGTGAGGTTGAAGACTTTCTGGGTCATTGGTTTGCACACCTATGTGACTGGAAACGAAAAAGGCCCCGCCGGATGGCGAGGCCTTGAGTTCGGGAGATCAGGACTTAGTAGGTGAAGCCCAGGATCTGCCGGGCATTGGCGGTCTTGTCGACGCCGCCGATGTTCGTGATCTTGTTGAAGACGTCGATCTCGGTGACGAGGTTGTTGTCGATATAGTGCGCGTAGTAGTTCGCACACAGATTGACAGTCATCTCGACCTTCTTGCCGGGCGCCGCTTTTCCGGGCTTGATCGACTTGATGAGCGAGCGGGTCTCGATGATGACGCCCTTCTCGGCGCCGGCTGCCGACAGCATGTAGCCGCGGAAGGTGACCGGAACATCGAGCGAGCCGGGGCCGTAGCCGAGGTTCTGCCAGATCTGCTCGTCCCAGGTGTGGAGTTGGAAGTCGAACTCGATCTTCTCGATGCCCATCGGGATCTCGACCGTGCCGTCCATACCGCCACCGCGGAACTGCTCGACCTCAATGTTGATCTCGGGCGGCTGGAACTCGGGGGACTCGCCGATCTTGCCGATATCCTGGATCCAGACCGTGAAGTCCTGGAGAATGTTGGAGTCGCGAAGGTTGTTGTTTGCCATTTAACTCTCCGGCCATGCCAGAGCGCGCCCGGCCCAGGAGGGACCGAGCGGCTCGTGACTAGCTCTTGGTGATGTGATTGTTGCGGAGACGAAGAAGCGCTTAGCCGTTCGCAACCTGCCGCGCGAACTCCTCGATGAAGTTCGTGTAGTAGTTCGGGTTGCGGCGGGCGCGGAACTGCAGGTGCTCCAAGCAGGCCGGCGGTTCCAGATCGAAGTCCACCGTCAGCTCACCGTTGGCGAAAGTCGCCGGGGTGTTGATGGACTGGTCGATCCAGCACTTTCCGCCGATCAGCGCGCCGCGCGAGCGGAGCAGACGGAGGTAAGCGTTGACGTCGCCCTGGATGCCGGAGAGCAGCTGGAGGCTGAACGGCTTGTCGAGCCGGACGCGCTCAGCACGCTCCAGGCTCTCGTACACCATGTCCGCGGTGCGGCGGACCGACAGCTGAGCCCAGAGCGGGTCGGTGCCGGTGTTGCGCAGACCCCAGAACCGGAAACCGTCATCGTGGATGATGGTCGTGATCTGGTTGGAGTTCAGCATGTTGGCTTCGCTGTCGCGGTCGTTCGGCATGAAGTCGACCGGACGAGCGGGGCCACCGATGTTCTGGATCAGTTCGTTCGAGAACGAATACCAGAAGCCCTTCTCCTCATCGACGCGGGCCTGGATGCCGGCCGCGTAGGCCGAAGCAGGCTTCTGCACGTAGACCGAGTTCTCAGTGTCCCAGGACAGGACGCCCGGGTCGACAATCGAGATACGCTGGCTGCCGTAGTCGCCGCGGTACGCGACAGCGTCCTCATACGAGGTACCGGGACCATCCAGGAATGCGACGGCACGGAGGCGATCGACGATCGAGCCGAAGGCAACGCCAACCGGGTTTGCCACATGGCCGAGGGTCGCGGTGATGGTGGCGCCTGCGCCGGCACCGTTCACGGTCACGGCGGGAACGGCCGTATAGCCGTAGCCCGGGTCGGTGATGATGGCGCCGGTCACCTTGCCGCCGACCACCTGGGGCACCGCCTTTGCCTGCCGGCCGCCGGCCGGGGGAGCTGCGATGGTGATCGAGGTCGTGTTGAGGACGTAGGCATTGCCGACATCCCCGATGACCAGGTTCTTGACGCCGTTGGTCGGGCGCCCCGAGGTGAGGCCGGGGGCGCAGAGCAGCTTCGGGATGACCTGCAGCAGCGGACGCGCCTTCAGGAGCGACCAGATGCCGGTCTTACCGGTCGGCGAGCCAACCGCGTTCGACCAGGTCTCCTCGGTGCTCTGGCCCTCAGCGACGCGGACCACCACGATGACAGCCGACTTCTGGCTGTAGATGGCGTCCACGGCGTCGAGCAGGGTGCCGTCGCTCTTGAGCTGGCCTGCCTTCAGGGCGTCAGCGAACACCGCGACCGGAGTGTTGAGCGGGAAGATGTCCGGGTCGGCGTTCGGGGCGGTGCCGACCAAGCCGATCACGTTCGACTTGACGGTCTCAACCGGACCCGAGGGGCTGTCGAGTTCGATCGTCTCGATGCCGTGGAGATATTGAACAGTCACGTAGGGTTCTCCCAACAAAAAAGCCGCCCGGTCAGGGGCGGCTGCATGGAGTGATGGTGGTGGTCGCCGATCAGGAGATCAGCGGACCTTCTCGGTTTTCGATGTATCGCTCGACGGCTTTCAAAACGATCTCGAAGGTCTTCCGCATCCTGATGTCCAGCGTCAGCATGATCGCGTAGCGGTCATCGGCGGAGCGGTTGAAGACGTTGTGATAGTGGGCGCTGTTGAAGCACCACGCCTGGCCTTGCGGATAGGCCTTCTGGTGGATCTCCAGGCCGCCTGCTGCGAAATCCGCCAACTCGTAGACCTGAGTCGGGATGACCTCGTAGCTGACGCGATCGCTTGAAACGATTGGGACGTGTACGATCAATTCGTACCAGTTCGGCCGTCTCTGGCCGGTTGCCGCGACACCTGCGATCATCGAAAGCTCTGTGCCGTGTCGATGCCATGTCAGGCTCTTGCCCGCCCCGAGGCGGTTGAGGCGCACGCGCTGCCCCTCACCACCAAACTCGGCGACGACCTGCTTGATGTACGGCGAGTTGTCGGCGATCGGCGTCCAGGTGCTGTCCGTCCGGCCCGCGTACCCCTCCTCGGTCAGATCGTCGTGGATCGAGCCATGCGGAGCGACCAACGAAAGGCCATGCCAGCATTCTGCGATCCTGTCCTTGTGCCGGCTCTTGGAGCGGAACGGCACGAACAACGCCGGGTCGATCGCCGCAAGCTCTGCCTGTAAGAGATTTGTGTCGTATTTCTTGCAGAGGTCGAGGTGCGGGATGCGCTCCAGTTTGGAGGAAAGCTCAACGAACTTCGACATTGCGGTCCTTCTTAAGTTTCGGGCGCACGATGTCTCCGCTAAAGCTCACCAGCCAGCGTCCGGTGAGGATGAACAGAGCAGCTCGGAAGAAGGCCAGGTTGTAGAAAAACTCGGCGTTGCAGCTGTGCGTCCAGTTATCGCCACCCTGATACATGCAGGCGCCCTGACAGAGTTGCAGCACGGGGCAGTTCTGGCATTCCGGACGCTTGCTCCAGTGCCGCGAGGTGTTGAGAGCGATGTTCTCGAAGTCGTTTACGTGCCCGATCTTGTGGTTGCCATTGGCGCCCACGTTCTGGCAGGTCATGACGTTACCCTTGAGGTCGACCGCAAGGTATTCCGGCAAGTCCATTCCGCACTTCTGGAACAGCACTTCGGACGGTCGCTCATTCACCATCGAGCTGAGCGCCCGGCGCAGCTTATCATGGATGGACGGCGACCTGATCGCAGAGCCGTCGACAATCTGGCGCGACAGCGTGTCGCTGAACAGGCCGAGTTGATCTTCCGAGAAGATCGATGATGGATCGGCGGCGTAGCTGTGAACGACGCCCTCGAAGCCGACCCTGCAACCCGGGAAATAATCCTGGAACCAGTCGATGATGGCATTGACGTCGTGGTTTGCCGGGGTCAGGACCGCGTTGAACGAGAAACGCGGATGAAACGTCTTCTGCGCATACTGGATCAGCGCAAATTTGTTTGGATCTTCGAACGGGTCGTCACCGCGAATGTGATGGCCCGGACCGTCATGGCTTATGGCCATCGAGAAGTCCCAAGCCTTCAGCTTGTCGACGATCTCCCGTGACAGCAATTCACCGTTGGTGATGATTGAGAACCGCGCGTTCGGGAACTTCTTGATCAGCTCCGGCGCCAGGATCTCGATATGCTTCCAGTAGAGCAGCGGCTCCCCGCCCCACAGCTCGACCTTCTGGACACCTTCCGGATTCTCGATCCAGGAGTCGATATTGGAGAGAAACTCGCTGGCGTCTCGGGTAGACGACAATGCCGCCTTGTGAACCTGGATCGCCTGGAGACAGTAGAGGCACGACTTTTGGCAGCCCAGGCCGAGCTGGATCTTCAGCTTCTTGACCGCTCGTACCTTGCGGCCTGGCTGATCGTAATCCACGGCGATGAAGGGCCGGCCGGGCGCCGGATCGGGATCGAGAAGCGGGTTGCCCGTGAAGTCGACAGCGCGAAACCCGTTTTCGTCCGTGAGACGAGAGGTGTGCTGGTCATAGAACAGAGGCACGACCTCTCCGTCCTTGCTCAGCATGTCCAGGCGGATCATTTGGGTCCTTCCAGATAGTCCTTCAGGGGACGCGGATCGTTGAACCGGCAGATCGTTGTCTCGTAATCGACAGGCGACCATGTGACACGGCGGTATTCGTCGGGAGACACGGTGTTCACCGGCAGCTTCAGCACGTCCCTGCGCTCGTATTCTGCGAGCAGACAGTTCGGATGAACGCTGACGTGCCTGGCTTCCCTGCCCGCGTAAGTGCGGGACCAGAAACATGACACGCCCTCGCACCAAAACGAGCCGATCCCCCAGTTCACGAGATCAACAGCGGCGTCAGACCAGACCGCGCCATTTGCACGCGGCAGGTCCGCTTCGGGATCCTCAATGAGAAGGCGGACGGTGACGTTGTCGTGGTCAGCCCAGCGAACGAACATCGTCCAGGCGACCAGCTTTCCGCTGTCGTCGAAGTAGCCCCAGAAGTTGCTCATCGGTTGCGGAAAGCACAGCTCGACATGATCCTTCGCGAGCTTCCTGAAATTCGGTGCTGCGGGAGCGCTACTGTCGTTGCACCATGCCCCCGGTCCGCTCGAATGCTTGTCGATGATGGCGCATATGTCGTCGTAATCGGCAGGCGTCAGATAGCGGATCGTGGGCATAGTCAACCTCTCAGCGCCAGAGCTTAGCGCCCATCATCGGGTCGGTGATCGTTGCCGTGTATGGCTTGGTGATCTCAAGCATCGTCGGGCCAACCCACGGCCTTCCGGCCATCTCGATCGTTCCCTGTGCGATGTAGAGGTAGTTTCCGGGCTCCACCTCGAAGGTGTCTCCGGACTTTCCGGAGACGAAAGCGCGCTGCAAGAACACTGGCTTCTCGCTCTTCGGAGTGATGCAGTGATATTCGCTGCCCTCTTCCGTCGCCCGGAGACGGTAATTGTCGATGCCGCGCACGAACTGCGTGCCGCCGCTTCCCGCCGGCCGCGGGTCTGGCGCATGGTCTCCGCCGAGCGCCTCGAAGCCGCCCTTGGTGTAGACGGGGATCGTGTGTAGCGGCCTCGCGTCATCCTTGCCTTCGAGCAGGTGCGCGATGGCAGGAGCATCAGCCGCGGTCAGGCCGCGCGTCAGCTCAGACGGAGGACAGATGCGCTCTTCGCCGGCATGCGCCGTGAAGATCGTGATCGTGAAATTCTCGAAACGGAGGCGCCGGAAGTGCATCTCACACCTTGGGGGTTTCCATGGGCAAACCGATCGGATCTTCCATCGGACGATCGATGCGGTAGGTGAAGCTTCCCTCCATGCTGGAAGGAGCGAGTGGTCCTTGCTCCTGCGCCAGCATTTCGAGGTATCGCAAATGAAACGACTTGGCCGGGAACTGCATGACGATGGCGCCACGCTGTTCCTCGGCCGAGTGGTTGAGTGGGATGAAGACGCGAGGGTGGGTCAGCCGACCGAGCGTATCGTGGATAAATTCGACGCGAGCCCAACCATCCGGACTACAGTCCAGGATTTTGTAGCTGAACGTCGCGCTCAGTTTCCGATCCATGTATCCTCACTTGCCGCAAACGCAGTCGCAAACGGTCGCGCAATTCCATTCGTCATGTCCGGACGTCCCGTAGAACCGGGACATCGGGAAGTTCGATGTCGGGAATACAGCCGTCTGGTGTGGGCCGTAGTAATAGGTCCGACCGGCATATTGGCTCATCTGGTTGCCCCAGCCGAACACGCCGTTGACCGTCGAGAAGGCGACGGGTCCCGAGGAGGGCACTGCCATTATGCGCCCTCCAAAGCTGTAACCTTCGCATCCAGAGCCTTCACGACCTCAACAAGCAGCGCGATCGTCTGGATGTAGTCGACATTCAGGAAGTCGGAGCCAGACTTGCTTCCGCCGCTATCGTCGCGGTCGAACGGAGCGAGCGAAATCGCTTCAGGAAGCGCTTCGAGAACGTCCTGAGCCAGAAGACCGGCCTTTCGCTTCGCTTGCGTCGGAGCCCCAACCAGCTTTGCCAGCTCGCTCTGGATGTACGTGACACCTTTGAGCTTCCTAACCTTCTCCAGCGGCTTCTCGATCACCTCGATGCCGTCCTTCAGACGAAAATCGGAGTAGCCATAGACGATATCGCCCGTCGCAACGATCGAGCCGCCACCGACTGGAGTCGTGCCAACGCCGAGCGAGCCGCGGAAATATCCGTCACCGCCGGGAGACACGCCGAAGCGCCAGTTTCCGCCATCAGACCATCCGCCGATACGGAACCAGTTGTCACCATCCAGGCTGAGCTGCACAGCATAGACCTGACGGTGGAACGAGAGGACCGCAGTGCCCTGGTCGGGTGCGTAGATCCGAATGGCTCCGTCTGATGCAGTGTTGAAGCCGTACGTCGTGCCAGTATTGTGCAGGAAGACGTGCGTCCCGGTCCAGGTCGGAGACATCGACTGGTCGATCGCGATGTTTGCATCGGACCGCATATAGGTCACTGCGCTGCCAGCACTGGCATTGATAGTGGCCTTGCCGGTCGGCTGTGCCCCGGTGAGTCCAAGACTCGCTCTCGCGGCTGCCTTGTCCGGCAGATCTCCGAGGTTCTGGTCCTTCTGCAGCTTGCCGGCCACCGTGGAGGTCAGAGCGCCGACGACGCCCTCGTCTGCCGTCAGCTTGTCGGCGATTTCCTTGAGCGTATCAATGGTGCCAGGGGCACCATTGATCAGAGCGTCGATGGCGTTCTTCACAAAGGCGGTCGATGCCACCTTTTGGGTATTGTCGCCGGCCGTCACTGTCGGGACGGTCGGGCTCACCGTGAAGTTGACGGAGGCGCTGAAGGTGCCGCCCACATCCCTCTTGATGTAGAAGGACGGATCGAAAATCTGAGCATTCGCCGCATAGGTTGAGCACTGGTCGCGAGCAGCCAGCGCGTCGATCTTCATCTGGGCGACCGCAGCTTTATCCTGTCCAGTCTGGACCGCGTATGTCGAAGCCGTATCGCGATATCCCTTGGCGGCGTCGCGTGCAGCCTGGGCATCCGTCAAGGTCTGTATCGCCACCTGCGGGAGCGCGGTGCCGACATAGATCACCCAGTCGATGAACGGGCCGGGATTTCCGAAGATCTGGATCGGATGCAGCGTCAGCTGGCCGGAGACGCGATCCCAAGCGAGCACCCTGCAGAACGCATAGTCGGTATTGTTGGCCTGGCGGGTCACCGTCACGAACGGCGAGGGCGCGAACAGCTCCCGCTCCGCTGCGTCGAAGATCGCGAAGGTCTGTGATGTGGCGACGTCGAGCGTCACCGAGTTGTTGGCATGTGCCAGCAGGAATCCCTGCTCGGAAACCAGGGCGATCTTGTCGAGCGCGGGCGCCAGAACGAGATCGAGACGGTTGAGGGCGAGCCCCTCGACGTAGGAGGTCAAGCCGCCGATGGCAGCAAGACCGTCCTCGTTCGAGTTGATTCGGCGGTCGATGTCTTCGAAGCGCTGGTTCCAATACTCGGGGTCACCGAGATTATCCCTCGCCTTGACCCGGTAGAATTGATCGTACCTGCGCGCCATCGGCCTTAGACCTCTTCGTAGCCGATGACGGCGTCGCCGAGATCAGCGATGAGGCTTCCCTTGACGATCGCCTCGTGCGCCGGACGCGCCCAGATCTTGGGAGCGATCTCGACTGCACGAGCGAGCTTCAGGCGATAGCTCTTCGCCGGGTCGATGGGCAGCTTCGGGGGAGCAGCCGGCGAAACAACGGGCGTAGCAGCCGCCGGGGCGGCTGCGTTATCAGTGTCGGCCATGAAGTTGGTTCCTTACTTGGTGTAGAACGACCGCTCAGCGACGTGGTACGTGACCTGCGGCGAGTTGGTCGTTCCGGTCTGCTCAATCGTGAACTGCGTGGTTCCGGCCGGCAGACTGAAGGTGTAGGTCTTCTCGTAGCGCTTCGCCTGCGCGTCCTTCAGCACCGTGACGGTGGTGTCGGGCGAGTACTCCGTCGAACCAACCCGAACCGTCATCGCGTAGGTGTGCGGCGTCGGATCGAACATTTCGAGCAGGTTGACGAAGGTCACGTTGTGCGTGACGTTGGACAGCGCCGGCACCGTGATCGTCTTCGAGACGTGCTTGAAGGCCGTCTTCGGACGGGAGACGCTGACGCGCGACCCAGTCAGATGCAGGATCGGCATCATGTCTCTGGTGCCGACGAAGCGAGCCCGGAATTGAGCCAGCGGCGGAGCAACAGCGAGGACGCCGGAGTTGTCGTGGATCAGCGGCTGCCATTCGCCGGTACCGTTCGGTCGCATCTCGAATACGAGTTCGCACGAACCTGGCACCCACTGCTCAGCGAGGATGTCGATGTCGCGGAAACCGCCGTCGAGGTTGATCGGAGCGAACTCGATCGCAACCTGGGACGAGGCGAACTGGGCGCCGTAGACTTGGATCATCATGTCCTTGGTCAGGTCGCCCATGTAGTAGATGCCGTCCGTCGAGTAGAAGAACGTGCCGTCCAGATAGGACTGACCGTTAGTCATGCCGATCTGATGGTTCGCGTTCGAGATGAACACGAAGGCATAGCGCTTGCCCTTCGCGAGGAAGGTCGGCTGGATCGGACACAGGTTCCAACCCGTGACGATGTTCTGCTGCGCGTAGACCGTCTTGAGCACGGCCTTTTCGAGGTCGGGCTGGCCGGCAGTCACCTCGCAGAGAGCGATGTGGATGTCTTCGTTTGCTGCCTTCTGGGTGATGTAGAAGCCCAGCTGCGTGGCGATGATGTCGTTCGAGACCAGGAAGGTCTGCGCAACCTGGGCGCCAGTCACGGCGAGGTTCGTGGTGACCTCGTACATGTACGGCTCTTCCCAGGTGTCGAGCCAGTAATAGTCGGTGCGCCAGGCAACGGTGCCGTCGCCGTTCCCGTGCGGGTCTCGCAGCGTCGTGACCGTCGAATACTCGATCGTGTTGAAGTCGTAGAGGTTCGAGATATCGGACGGGTTGCCGGGGGTGCTCCAGGCGTTGCCGTTGGTGCAGACCGTGTAGCTGCCGCCGTACCGGATGCGGGTGCGGGACATGTACCCGACCTTCATCGAATGTACCTGGTAGCCGTACTGCGCGATGCCGAGCGACTCGGTGTAATTGCCGGTCTGGATCTTTAGCACGTTGCTGTATTTCGGCATCAGGTAGCCGCCGGCCAGCGCCGCATTCGGATCGTTCGCCGAGAACAACGAGATCTCGAACTGGTTCTTGTTTGCGTCGTTGAAGCGAATACCCTCCTCGACCCTCGCGTCGAACCCTAGCAGCTTGCTGTTAGTCATGTCCGACTTCGTCTGGTCTAGGAAGAAGTCGGTGTCGAAGCCAGAGGCGTCGGCCGGATAGCGCAGGCTCTCCTTGACGCGGGCCAGGTCGAGATAAACGCGGGATAGGTCAGAGGCGCTACTCAGGCCCGTCATGCGGTTCGCCAGATCGGCGAGATCGGATGCCAGCGAGGTGACGCGCGGCTCGATGATCGAGCGGAAGGTCTCTAGCAGGTCGGTGCGGCTATCCAGAGCGTCGGTCGAGACGACCTGGTTCTGATCCTGGATGTCGATCGAGACGATCTGCGTGGTGTCCAGCAGGACGTTCGCGATCACCACGTGGGTCGCTGGCACAGCGGCGGGGACCGGGTCGGCAGCTTCGGCGCCAGCCGTGAACACGATCTGGACATTGCGGGAGCGGGTCATGGCGACCGAGCGCGGCTCGACGGTGCCGGTATCGACGTCCGTCAGGTAATCGCGCTGCTCGACGTCGGTCTCGACTTCCTGGCCATAGGCCGAGATCGTCACGATGCGCCGTGCGGCTGCGGCCACGTACGTGGCGAGCGACTGGGTCAGAACCGATCGGAGCGCGTAGACAGCGCCAGTGTCGTAGACACGACCTGCGCCGACCGTGACCTCGACCTGACCGGTCTTGGTGACCATCAGTCCCGAAGATTTTCGAGTGGCAGAAACGGCGTCGGCGACGATGTGGTCCATCGCGGTCTGGACGTATTCCTGGATGTTGTTGTGATCGGTCGCGGTCTGTTCCTGATAGTCGCGAAAGATGACTTGCTGGTCCATCTAAGGGCCTCTTGCTGCGAACGCGAAAAGGCCCACCGTCCCCGCGGACGATGGGCTCAATGCATTCTGGTTATTGTCAGATGATGATCAGGTCGCCCGCGAACCGCGGCAGGCCGGCGACGAAGCCGGGCTTGGTGTCGGTGTCGAGCAGGATCTTGTCGGTCATGCGCTTGGCTGCGATGATGGCCTGTCGATTCTTGGTCATCAGCGAGCCATCGTGCGGCATGAAGAAGCGCGTCTTCGGCGCAAACGGCTGCGCGAGGCGTGCCTTGTACTTGCTCCACCGCGTCTGCATCTGGACCTTCAGCTCTGCCGAATGCGGCTCGATCCCGTACCGTCCAACGCCCATGAACTGGATCGTAGGACGCTTGGCACCAGAAACGGACCCGTCATTGACCGCGTACCGCTCGTAGGTTTGGTACGGCGCCATCGAAGGAACAAAGAACCGCTTGTGGACCGGACGGCCACAATAGACCGCCTTTCCTTCCTTGCCGCTGATGGTGATCAGCTCCGGTGTCGTCGACACCGGCTCCATCTGCGGGCCGACCGCTCGGCGCCAGGGCGCAATGACGATCGGCGCGATTGTGACGATCCGGTTGGATGCCGTGGACGGGATCGGAAACTTCTTTTTCAGGCCGAACGGCGTGTTGCAGAAGGTCGAATACGGCCGGACAGCCTTGATGTAGATCCTGAAGTAAGTGCCCTCGTTGTCCATCCTGGTGTCGGTCTCGACACCATTGACGACCCAGGACGCCCGCTTCGAAAGCCGCGTGATCGCCTCGTTGGGCGCCGGGAACTTATTCTCCAGAAAGCTGCTGTAGCGGCCTCCACCTGAGAAGATGCGGCGCCGGGCGGCGCCACGCAGGTAATTCTGGTAGATGCGAACCTGCGGCAGCTTGGCGAGCCAGGCTTCCCGCTGCTCCTTGTTGAGCGAGGGCCCGGAGAACACCTTTGCCAGCGGCGTCGTTGCCTTGATGACCCTGCTGTCGATGAGTTCGACGTAGGTCTCGATAGCCTTCAGCGTGCCCTTGATCTGGTGGTGCTTTATCGCGTTCGCGACCACGCTCCGGCGCTTCGTCAGCGGCCATTCCGAGTCCCACAGATCGACCGAGAGCGCCCAGGCCAGGTAAGGCAGCAGGTTCTCAGGGCAGGTCCACGGGTTCCAGAGCTTACGGATGGGGATGTCAATTTCGAGCAGGCGTTCGACCTGAGAGGCCAGCGTGCGCTCGTACTCCGTCGCATTCGGTGACAGGATTTGACCCATCCTGCGCGTCGGGAACGGGGCCATGGCTTACTCCAATCTGGTCGGGAGCGGCGTGACCTTTGCGGACCCGACGACGACGCACTGGTCATTACCGGCCACGATGTCGGCGGCCGGCCATATCAGGTCGACGCTCTGGACCCCATTCTGGTTGAGCGCCGAAATGATCGCCGACCTGGTCAGATCGCGTCCGATCAGGGAGACGTTGGTGCGAACCTTCGTCAGGGCGGTTCCGATGTCATTCATGACCAGCGCCGCGTCAGGCCCTGGATACAGCGTGATGTTGGCAACGATCTGCGTCCGGAGGGGCGTTACCGGACACACCGAGATGACGTCGGTCAGCGGCTTGATCCCTTTCTGGTTCAAGCGTCTCACCACGTTTGTGAGGATGTCCTTGGTCGGTACCGGGTCGGTGCCGCTCTGCATGATAGCGACTTTGACGCCGCCGAATTTGTTGACCTTGGTCGCCGTGGCGTCGCGGATGCGGACATCGGCACTCAGGGCCTGGAAGATGTAGGCTCCCTCGGAGCCGGCCGTCGAATAGGCCTCAGGGGCCATCTGCGCGCGGCGGCGCAGGCCGTCATCCAGCTCGTCCGGCAGGCGCTCGACGCCGAAGAAGGCGGCCAGGTTGTCAAGGTCGGAGCCCTTGGCGAAGGCGAGCATGACGGCGCGTGCAGCGGCGTTGACCCGCGCTCGCACCAGGACCTCGCCATAGGCCTGCGGCTCAAGGATGATGTTGGTCGGAGACTGTTCGAGGGCCAGCGCTGCCTTCAGCTTCGGGTTCTTTTCGAGAACCTCGTCCTTGTAGCGCTGGAGCAGAACCTCGTAATCGATGGTCTCGATGACGTCAGGAGGAGGAAGACGCGCGAAGTCGATATACAGCGCGGGCGACGTGTAATTGGGCATTCAACCCTCGCTAGATGGTGACCGAAGTTCTCCGCAGCACCTGTTCCACGAGGTCGATTCCATCGATGGTGATCGTGATCGCACCTGATGCGTCAGCCTCGTCAATGGACACTCGCGTGACCTTGAACTCCGGCTCGTAGGTGTTGATCGCGGCGATCGCGGCCATCATGCCGGACATCATCGTCTCCTCGTTGGAGGGCTTGTCCTGCATGTTCTGAAACGTCGATCCCCACCACAGCCGCATCAGGCGAACCTTGAGGCGGGTGGTGAGGATGACGAAGATGCTTTGCTTGATCCGGGGCCAGCCCTGGATCAGCTCGCCGGTCTCACGATCGATGTCGACCAGGTGCTCACTTGGAAGCGCTGCCATCGGCCGGCTTCTCCGAAGCAACGGCACCGAGCACCTTAGTCTCGACGGCTTTCGCTGCGGTCACCGCCTTGGTGACGGTCGCCTCGACTTTGGCCACGACCGCCTCGGCCTGCTCAACCTTCTCCTGCACGGCGTGCTTGAGATACTTGACCTCAGCTTCGACTGCAGTGATGAGGGAGCCGGCCGGCACAAGGATGCCCCTATGCCAGAAATCCTTAATCACTTCGTAGGTTTTCATTGTTCTCTCTCGTTATACAAGTTTGGCCCACACCACCTGTGAGGGGCCGCCCTCTGTAATGACCCTGGTCTGGGCCATTTCCTTCGGACCGGAGACGCCAAGGTTGACGCGGCCTTGAGTGATGTAGATCCATCGACCGTCGACACCGCATGACAACTCAGTCGCGCCTTTAACCTCGATGCCATCTTCTTTGATAGTGACGACAGAGTTGTCTCTGCCCTGCCGAATTACGGTCTCGCCATCGGTCATGAGGACGGAGGAACCCTTATCTCCGCCCTGGGTCATGAAGATGCGGTCCTCGGTCATATAAACCTTCGACTTATCATCTTCGCCCATCTGGACCGTGAGATCCTGCTCGGTCCACTTGACGACGGCCTTCTTGTCCTTGAACTGGACCTTGACCTGGTTCTCATCCATCAGGACGTCGCCCTTGGCGTCTTTCTCGCCGTAGCGTATGTGAACCAGCTTCTCATCCTGACGGTAGTAGGACTTGTTCTTGCCGACCGTCTTGAGGATCTTCTCCTTGTCGGCCAGCTGCCGCGTAACGCCGTCATCGCCATCCTCCGGCACTTCCGGAAGCTTGGGCGGCCGCGTCTGCTGCAACTGCTGTTGACCTGATGACGAAGCGCCCGAGCTGCCCGAGCTGCCGCCACCTCCACCGCCACCTGCGAGGCTCGCCGGGATGCCGGCCGCTCCGCCCGCGCCGCCGCCGATCATTTGGCTGACTACGCCCATGAGATTGCCAGAGGCGACCTGGTTGGCGATGCCGGTGAGGTTGCCGAGCTGGGACAGGCCCGGGAGGCCTGACATGTTGGCCAATGAGCCGACGTTGGCGAGCTGGTCGATGTTGAGGCCCGACAGCTGCGAGATCCCCGCCATGTTGGCGATGTTCGAGATGTCGAGGTTGGTGAGATTGCCCAGGTTGCCGAGATTGCTGAGGCCGCTGAGCATGTTGGAGAAGTCCATGCCGCTCAAGCCGGCCATCTGGCTGATGCCTGCGAGATCGCCGAGACCAGAGATGTCGCCGAGGCCCGTGGGGGCGCCCTGCTGCTTCTTCTTGGTCTTGATGATCAGGTGGTTCGAGTCCTTGGTCTGATGGACCCAGTGCTGCTGATCCTCTTTCTCGTGGATCAGGGCGACCGTCTCGTCCTGCTTGCCGTGCGGCGATGGCGTGTCCGGTCCGTAATGAAACGGCTCGACCGTCCCTAGTTCGGGGATGCCGCCGACCGAGCGCAGGATGCCATGCATCCCAACCTTCGGCGGAACAGAATACTTGATCGTGGCGTGCGAGTGGCTTTGCCAGGGCTGCCAGTCGCTCTTGAAGGTGTCCTGCTTCGAGTAGGTCTCATTCCCACTCGGGGTCTGATCCTCGCCGTCGTTCATCTTGACGTACCAGCGGTTCTTCTCGAACTTGACGGCGACGATCTTGCCGAGTCGCTCCTTGTTCTGGAACTTGCGCTCTAGATCCTGGAGCCGGCGCTCCATCGCGTGAATTGCACGCACCATTACGGCACCTCGGGTGTCACATCGACCGTTTCGTCCCTGGACAGACCCGCTGCATTTTCAACGTGACCGAGGATCGACACCTTGGAGCTGGGCACCTTGGTGATCATCTCGCCGGTCTGTGGGTAATAGAAGAACTCACGCTTCAGCACCTGGTTTGTGCCGATCATGAGATCGCTCTGCCATTCGACCACGCCGACCGAGACGCCTTCGCGCCTCAAGACCGGCTGGCTGATGCGCTTGAACTGGACGTTCTGCGCGGGAGCAGCATCGGGATGTCCGAACTGGTTCTGATGAGCCCAGGTGGCCACGGTCTCGACCATGTCCCAGGCTCTGGCGTCGCCATCGAGGGCGACATTTCTGTTTTCGTCGATCAAGACCACAACGACTCGGAGCAGAGCATTCAGCTCGCCCGTGAATGTCGGCTCGCTCTTGGATGCCATAACCGCGACGCGGGCGCATGGCGTCTTCAGCGTCCAGTCGGCAATATCCTGCTCGTCGAACAGACCGTCGTACCAGTCGACGTCCATCGTCGGGTACATGGCCTTGATCCCGTCGATGATCTTCTGTCGGAAGTTGACGACTTTTCCCATCATCAGCCTCCGTGCGCGAGGTAGTCGCGGATCATTTTCGAGATGCGCTTGACGTTCTCTTCCGAGAAGCCCATGAACGGACGCGCCGGCACCTTGTCGGACTTGCTGTAGCGCTTGCCGCCGCGCTGCGCCTTCCGGCCGGCATGATTGAAGCCGTTCTGCATCCAGGATGCGTATTCGGTATCCGCCGTCAGTTCGAAACCGTGATCGGTCACGTCGCTGACCTCGATGCTGCGGGACAGCTCGCCGCTGTCGAACAGTGGCCTGTCGTGCCCCTTCAGGGCGATGGTCACATCGGACAGCGCAGCCCATCGCTCCCCTTCCGGGGACATCTTGGTCCGTAGGATGCGGTTGATGGTGGCGCGCTGCATGTACTCGGCAGCCTGCTCCATCACGGGATGGAGGTGCTCGGCGTCCTGCAGCAGCTTGGTGAGGCGGGCATTGAGGCGGGCGAGGTCTTCGGTGTTGAGATCGACCGCAAAAGCCGCCATCAGGCCCTCCTGCTATCGAATGACCGGCCACCTCGTGTGACGTTCGGGTTAGTGGTCGTGGTCACCGGGTTGCCGTTGGCATCGGTGCCAGTCGTGGTGACCGGCGGCAGGCCGAGGCCAACCTTGCCGGTGGAAATTTTCTCGAGGATTGCAAGCGCGTCCTCGTAGCGCACGCGCATCTCATCGGTCCGGCCGGTGCGGCCCAGTGCGATCTTGTAGACCGCGATGTCGATGGCGCAGTTCTTGACGATGCCGGGCGTTGGGACGACCGGGACCGTATATTGGGACGACAGGTAGGCGTCGCAGATCTCGTCTGCGCCGTCCAGTCCGCGCTGGACAACCAGCGGGTCCGGCACGCCGTCACGGTCATAATCGGCTATGCGAACGAGGAGATCGGTCCCATAGAGATCGTCGATATCGTCCTTGCTCGCGTAGCCCATCATGAACCCCTGTCAGGTTACTTCTTCTTGGTTTTGCTCGTTGCAGCAGCGGCATCGGCAGCAGCCTTGTCGGCGGCTTCCTTCTCTGCGGCTTCCTTGGCGGCGGCTTCGGCAGCGGCCTTTGCAGCAGCCTCAGCTGCGGCGTCTTCGGCCGGCGAATTGCCGTGGAGGTTAGCGAAGCGCGCGGCGCGCACCTCGGGCGACACGATCCGCTGCTTGCGCAGACGAATGTTCGCAGCCGCCTCACGGGCTCGGAAGCCAGTCGTTCCCATCATGGATGTCTCCAAATAACGAAAAAGCCCTCCCCGGCTTTCACCGAGGAGGGTCGATTTCAGATCCTTGCGTCTGAGGTCAGACGATTAGGAGCCCAGCTTGTGCTTGAACGCCACGATCCGGATGATCTTCGGATCGTACACGCGCTGCCAGTTGCCGACGTTCGCCAGCTCGGAGTTCGCCGGGGTAACGCCGGCCTGAGTGCCACCGAGCCACTTGATGCCGCGCGGATGCATGACCCACTGGCGGCGCTGCACGATGTACTCCTGGCCCATGCCCTTCAGAGCCTGGCGCTCGACCTCGACCGGGGTCTTCGGCGACTTCTCGCCGTAGCCGATCGCGCCGGGGCCAAAGATGTAGGTGGTGAACACGCGGTTCGCGCCGCTGCCCGACACCGGCATGCTGTCGTCGACGATGACGGTCTTTCCCATGTAGGTCGGGATCGTCAGCTTGCCCTCGGAGTCCGGCATGAACTCGATGAGGTCGGCCTTGACCATCGCCTTCAGGGTCAGCGAGTGGACGGCGACGGCGTTCAGGCCGCCCTGCTCGTCACCGAGCAAGAACGCGGCGTCGATGAACGAGTCGGCGTCGAAGTTCTCGGCACCGCCGGTCAGGCCGGAGATGTCGTTGACGTTGGCTTCCATGCCGGCCGAGCCCATCGCACCCGCGAGGGTCGCGAGCAGGGCGGTCTGCATGCGCTTGTTCCACCAGTCGGCGAAACGGTTCGCGATCAGGTCGATCGGGTCGGCGCCGGAGAGGTCCGCCGACAGGTCGGACGCACCGAACGCCTTGCCGCGCAGCAGCTTCACCGCTACGTCCTGGCCGGTGGAGACCTTGCTGACGGTCAGATCGCTGTTGTCATCGAGCACCTGCTCGGAGTCGCTGGCGTCGAGATCGTTGAAGAACGGCATGTTGACCGTCTTGCCGCTGATCTCGCTGTCGATCACGCTGGTCAAGTCGGTGATGATGCCCGACTGGAACAGGGCCGACTTCTGCGTCGACAGCACCTGCACGTAGTTGTTGAACTTGGTCGGGACGATCATGTCCGCGAGACGAGTCTCAGTCATTTCTCACTCTTGAGGTTGGTGACTGGCCTCGCTGCTGGTTTGCATTCAAGCAAACGCCCGGACATAATCCGGGCGCCTGCAGTCTCGGATGGGCAGGAAGGTGTTAGTCCTTCACGCCGGCCGCTGCCTTCAGCTGCTTGGCCAATTCGGGTTTGGTGTTCTCCAGCACCATCTGCTGGGTGATGTTGCGGGTCTCCTTGGCCCAGGGGTTCACGACCCCACCGGCCGCCGGAGCGCCGCCTTCATTGCCGGGCTTGGTTCCCAGTCCGCGCTTCTCATCCGGCTTGAAGAGTGATGCGCGGCTCTCGCGGATCTCTGCGACGAGATCGGCGACGGTGAAGGGGGTGCCGTTGACGTCCTTGATGCGGGGGTTGCCGTTGGTGTCGAGCACCTCGACGACGACCTTGCCGTCCTTCATGGACGTCTTGACGAACTTGGACACCAGCAGTTCGACGGCATCCCGCGCGTCGTCCAGTGGGTTTGCTTTTGCGACTTCAGACTTGACCTGGCTGTCGGCCATGATCGTCTGGAGCTGCCCCGTGAGGCTCTCGACCGTGGCGTTGGCGTTCTTGACCGCCAGGTTCAGCTCGGTCTCACGCGCAGTCCATTGCGCCTGGAGCTGGCCTTTGAGGGTCTCCAACTTCTCGCCTGCGATCTTCTCCGCCTCTTTCGCGGGATCGAGCTGCGACAGTCGTGCAGCGGTTTCAACAGCCGTCCTGGCTGCGTCAGGGGTGATGTCTCCGAAGGCGGCGACGCGCTCGATCGCGGTGCGAGCCGATGCGGCATCCAGACCTTCGTAGGGCTTCAGCTGCTCTTTGAGGACCGCAACGTTGTTGCGCTCCGCTCCGAGAGCCGTCTTCAGCCCCTTGACGTCGTCGAGTTCGAAACCCTCGGCCGGCGTGACGTTCAGGAAGAACTTCCCGTTCTTCTCGACGTAAAACGGACGATGGGCCTCCTCGACGGAGTTGAGATCGGTGACTACTGCTTTGAGCATATCCATCCCGGAAATGCGGGGCATCCCGCCCCTCGTGATAAAAGGCCGCTCAAGCATCCCGCCTGAGGGCCGGTGATATCCCCGAGGAACCGGGGAATCGGAGATGCCAGCAGCGATCGTTCCGAGGCCGTCCCGGCGCTCGGTGGGTCATTGCTGGCGAACTGGGTGGCTGGCACGGCAGGTCTCGAACCTGCGACTTCCTCGTTAACAGCGAGGCGCTCTACCGTCTGAGCTACATGCCAACGGAATTTGTCGTTGCCGGAGCACTCGCAAAAGCGCTCACGGCAACAGCTGGGGTGAGCCCTCCAGCAGCATCAGCTACCTCGGCGTTTGCGCGCCTTCTGCCTACTCCTCGCGAATTTTTCAGCGGCGGCGCGGGCGTGCGGCACGCTCTTGGGTATCTCTGCTCGTCTTGTGCGGGATGCGAGTTGAGACCGCTGAAGCCGCGCTCGACCATTCAAGGGAGCGCGGAACCGAAAGAGGTGGCCCGCCGGGCCAAAAAAATGCCCGCCAGGCGTTGACCGGGCGGGCAAGGTGAGTGAGTGACCGATGCAGAAAGCCGCCCAGGGAGGTCCTGAGCGGCTTCTGTATGCCCTCTGGAGAGAGCGTCGGATTATGCTGCGATCTGCAGCTCGGTGACGGGTTCGAGTTTGTCGAACTCCTCCGGTTTGGCGAACTGGATGGTGTCATCCTCGGTCAGGAGGATGACGTCCCCAGCGGCACAGGATTGCACGCCCCACGCCGACGACATGGTCAGACCCCCGAGGGAGTTGACCTTCAGCTCACCACTCTGCAGACGGCGGACGAGCCATTGCGGCGCGACCTCCTCGGCAGCCTGCCCCCAGAGAGGCAATTTGAACGCTTGGACCAAGATCTTGCGGTGAAACAGGTTCATTTGCACACTATCTGCATTTCAACAGTGTTGAACCACAATATACGCCTTTTGTCAATAGGGAATGCAAAAACTGCAAACGTAAATGCAAATCTTGGAAACTCAGCCGTAAATCCAGACGTGGATGATGATGTAGAGGATGAAAATCCCCATCACCGCCTTGAACGGGTGCATCAGGACGGGCTGCATCATGAGCCAGAAGTTGGTCTTCTCCTGCTCGCGAACCAGTCGCTCCAGGGCAAGCTGCTCAGGATTCGGCTGCGGAACCTTAGGTGGCAACGAGACGGGGGCCGGATTTGGCGGCAGAACGCCTTCCTCGGGCAGCCCCAGGAGCTTTTCCCACCACTTCAGCTTGACTGACTCCATTGACCGGCTTCCTCCCCTTGACCGTGAACTTCGGCTCGAAGCAGATCGGGCAGCACCAGTATTCGTCACCGACCAGCTTGCCGAAGGCCACGACCGAGCGAGGGATCATCCGCACCAGCTCGCGCACGAGCGTACCCTGCCTCTGGGTGCAGGGCTCGCACACGTAGCCTTCGCATTTGAACGACAGCCGCTCGATCATGGACCAATTTGCCTACAGGTTGCACGAATGCAAGTCAATCAGAACTGAGGCGTTGGGCGCGTTGAGCCGGCCGGGAAGTTCGGCTTCGGCTGGGTTTGGTTGCCAGCCGGCGGCGTCGAGGAGCTGCCTCCAGCCGGCGCAGCGGTGCCTGCCTTCGCCGGATCTGCCTGGGTCCACTTACCCGGCAGCATGTTCTCGCCGGCAGCCTGAATGTTCTCGTCGACCGCTTGCCAGAGCGCGAGTTCCGCCTTGAGGTCGAACTCGTCGCCGAGCAGGTTGCGATCCCTGATCTCCTGCAGCAGCACTTCGCGCGACAGACCGCGCTGAGACCACAGGGTGACCAGCTGGGCAACCTCGGCCAGGCGATCGGCCGTGTTCGAGAACTCGGTGTTGAGGACCACGTTGACGTTGGAGTAGTCCGAGCCGGTCCAGTTGCCCATCATGCGGATGGCGCGCTCCAGCGTGTCCTGGCAGTTGATCGCCATGTCGTGGACGACCGAGTGGACCCGGGTTTCCTGGATGTCACGCTCGTTCTGCGGGACGTACTGACGGTGAGTGCCCGTGACCGGGTTCAACGCCATCATGTCCATCTGCATCTCGAGCTTCTCCAGGTCCTTCATACCGGAGTCGATCGCGGTGCCGCGGGGCTCGACGTAATACCAGCGGCCGTTGGCCTCGGGCGCGTAGAGCACCTTGTAGGGGCCGATGGCGAACTGCGCCTCGTCTTCCGGGTCGATCTGGACACCGGAACAGGCCAGCATCGGGAAGCGAGCTGCCGACAGGATCGACCGCTGATCCGAGCTGGAGATCCAGTGCTCGATCTGCTTGTAAGCGAGGTCAATGAAGACCGGCCGGACCTGGTAGTCGGCCTCCTTCTCGCCGGCAAACAGGGTGACGAACGGCACCTCCGTCATGTTGGTGAGCGGGGTCTCTTCGACGAAGGTCCAGTTCGATCCGCCGGAGGTGGCGAGCTGCTCCCAGAGCTGGACGATGCCTTTGCCGTTAGACGTCGGGTCGATCTCGATGACCCGCATCTGGTTGTAGAGCACTTCCTTGAAGCCGTCGCGATCGGCGCGCTGGCCGCGGATGCGGACGTGGACCGTCTTGGTGTCGCCGCCGACATACGCATCGTAGGCCGCGGCCACGTCGTCGACCTTGTACATCTTCATGAATGGTCGGGCGCCAGAGGCCTTCTGGTCCGCCAGGCTCTTCATGTTGTAGGTGTCCGGATGGTCCACCAGGATGTGGCACATGCCGTCCAGCATCGCGTTGTTGAAGAACTGGTGGGCGAAGACGTGTAGGTGCGTGCCGATCAGGTCGATGTCCTGAACCCACAGATCCAGATTCGGATCGCTGTTGATCACCTTCAGCAGGGTGCGGAAGGGCTTGGCAGATGCAGCATCCACCGCCTCTCGCAGCTTGTTGAGAGCGAACGTGGAGGCCAGACGCGCCGCATAGCGGGTGTCGGATTCCTTCTCGTATTGCGGCAGGAAGGTTGCGCCCTGGGCACGCATGGTCTCGGTGCCGCCGTAGACGGCGCGGAGCATCCTCGTGCGCTGCTGCATCGTCGTCGCGGCGGACGACAGCAGTCCAGGGTTACCGTCCTTCGGAGACGGCGTATACTTGATCTGTTGGGTGGCGGCTGCCATGGTGGTAGGATGTCCTGACGTTACCAGTCAAGGACCGCCGCCTTCTTGGGACCGAGGAGCGAGTTGAATGCGTCAGCAGCAGCGTCGACCTGGTCGTCGTAGGTGCCGAGCGGGAAGGTCTCCAGCTCGTCCGTGAAGACTGTGTTCCAGGCTCCTGGAACGATCTTGACGTTGCCGGCTTCCGCCTGCGCAGCGAATGCGGCAGCGCGGACTTCCTTCGATCCTGTGGGGCGGGCAGTCTTAACGATGTAGCCGGCGAGCCGGCGAATGAAGCCCTGGACCTGGCTCTTGCCGGCCTGGCCTGGGTCTTGCGGGAGAAAGATCTGGACGGAGCGTCCGTCGTTCTTGGCGGTCTCCAGGATCTTCTTCTCGACTTCGAGCGGCGATCCACGGAAGCGGATGACGTGCTCGGTGTAGAAGCGGCCGTTGGAGTCCTTCGACATCAGGACGCCGACCGTGTAGTCGCCGTCAGCAGATGCCGCCAAATCCCAGGCGCGAACCTTGGCCCGGCGCGCAGGCAGCTCAGCGAAGGCGACCGGAGCGAACCAGTCACCGCGGAACATGCCGCCGTCGTCGGACATCGGCTGCTGCTGGTACAGAGCAGAGAACGAGCGCTCGCCGAGAACGTCGAGACGATCCTGCAAAGCTGCGTAGGAGAAGCGATG
Organism: Bradyrhizobium sp. HKCCYLS20291; assembly: GCF_051167715.1. Taxonomy (NCBI): domain Bacteria; kingdom Pseudomonadati; phylum Pseudomonadota; class Alphaproteobacteria; order Hyphomicrobiales; family Nitrobacteraceae; genus Bradyrhizobium; species Bradyrhizobium sp. HKCCYLS20291. Next base: position 47,501 of record NZ_JBNPTO010000021.1, read on the forward strand.
CGGAGCGAGAGGCTCATTCGGCTTACGGCCGAGCGCGTCGCCAGGAACTGTGCCATCCTCGTTGAGGATCAGCTGACCATCAGGCGTCTTCTTCACCCATGGCAGCGCCGGAAGGTACAGGATCTCCCAGGGGAGGCCCTTGCCATCCTCCATCGCATCGATGATGCGGCCGGCGATGTCATCGTAATGCCAGCGCGTCAGCGTCAGAATGATCGGCGCGTCTTCTTCGAGACGGGTGTAGACGACGTCGCGGTACCAATCCCACTGGTCGTCGCGGAATGTGGCCGACTTGACCTCTTTGCGATCCTTGATCGGGTCGTCGATCAGGAAGAGATGGGCGCCCTTACCGGTGGTGCCGGTGCCGACGCCGACCGCGTAATACTGACCGCCGCCGGACTCGTCCGTGAGCTGCCATTCGTCGGCAGCGCGGATGTCGGGCCTGATCTTGATGTGCGGGAAAAGGCGCTCGAACTCCTTGCCCTTGATGATATCTCGGACGTTTCGGCCGAAGCCGGTGGCGAAGTCGCCGTTGTAGGATGCCGAGATGACGTTCTTCGACGGATTCCGGGCCATGAACCAGGCTGGGAAGCGCCTGGTCGATAGCTCCGACTTTCCGTGCCGCGGCGGCGCGAAGATCATCAGCCGCTTGCACTCGCCGCGTTCGACACGCTCAAGGGCTTCTGCGACCTTGTAGTGGAACGGATCGGCGTAGTATTTCGGGAGCGTGTAGGTGGTGAAATCTATGAGGTGCTCGCGGCCCCTCCTACGACGCAGGATCTCGGCCGCTGCCTCCTCGGGGGAGACATCGGTGACCAAATTCACGATGGTAGCCTTTTAGAACTTGAAGCCCGGCGCCTGGATCGTGAGATCGTCTTTTCTGGCGGAGCGCGACTGGACTTCGAACATCACGGTAGGAGCACCGTTGGTGATCGGGTCGCCGTAGAAGCGGATAGTACGGAGCCAGTTTCCATCGGTGTCCTGGACAAGGTCCGACACGGTGATGAGACGGGCGTCCTCGATGTTCACCTTCTGGTGCAGTGTGCTAATCGCAGACATCTTCTTGCTTTTCTCGAGTTTTAACTCCGGCCGATGGGCGCCGGTTCTGAAATGATGGCCGGAGCGTCCACGATGGCTCCGGCTCCGGTCATGCCGACGCAACAGCGGCGACCGGCTCTGGTATTGGTGCCGGCACTGCCCGAACGAGCTCCGGCTTGTCGCGCGCTGCGGCCACCACGATCGATGGCTGGCGCATGAGCGCGGCGATGTGTTGCCGGCGCACACTCTCGTCGAGTGGACGCCGGCTCCCCATCAGTGAACGCTCTCGGGTTTCTCCTCCGGCTTCGGCTTCTTGGCCCGGCTCGCAAGTTCGAGCAGCTCCTCCTCCGACATCTCGGAGGCCTCCTTGCGGACATTAAGGTTGGTGTGGTTCTCGTCCTTCTGCCCGAGGTAGTTCTTGCCGAGGAAGATCGACGCTGGTGCGTTCTTATCGGCAAGTGCCATCTGTTTGCGTCTCAGGGACACCTTGGCGTGCTGCAGCCCATCATCCCAAACCTCGCGCGCCTCGGGGTAGACGTTGAAGAAGTTGGTCAGGGTGCGAGGGCTTACGCCGAGGATTGCGGCTGCCTCGTCTTGTGTACCGAAAAGGCGAGCAATCTCTGCCAGAGCACGTAGCGTGTCCTCATCAGGTTGAAGCTTCGTCTTGCGACGACCGATCGGGCGAGCGAGAAGTTCATCGAGAAACTCCGTCTCCTTGGCTTCCTTCTCGGCGGCGGCTTTGGCTGCGGCTTCGCGAGCAGCCGCCTCCTCTTTCGTCGGCCGGCCGCGGCGACGCTTGGGCAGGTCGGTCATTGTTCTTCTTCTTGTTCAGTGAGTCCTGTCTTCGACCAGCGCTCCGCCATCGCACATGATGTCTTCGATCGAAATCGCAGTCACCAGGCCTTCACCCGGCCATTCGACCAGGATGTATTCTGCCTCATTGTGATCGTCGGTTTCGTCGTCGAAGCGATCGAACATGGCGATGATCGGAACGGCGAAACCGCCGTCGTAGACGATCGACATGGAATCGAAGTCGACCGTGGAGCCTATCCCTTGGCCCCGGGAATCGCCGTCTTGATCCATTGCAAAATCTCAGCCTTGGAGCCGGCGCCGATGCGTGTTGCAGTCACGACGCCCTTGTCGATCGCTAGGAGAGCTGGGATCTGGTTCACGCGGTAGAGCTGAGCTGCATTCATGCACTGCTCGACGTCCGCGACGTAGAAGTCCACCTTGCCGTAGAGCTGCTTCTCGATATCATCCAGCAGCGGCTTCATAGCCTTGCAGGCGTTGCACCAGCGAGCCTCGAACTTGACGACGATGGGACGCTTAGCCCCGTAGATTGTTTCGAGTGTGGTGGTGTCCGTGATGGATTTCATCGACTGAAGATCTTCTTGAAGGCCGACACGCCGCCGATACCGCAGACGGTCAGGATGATGTTGTTCTGCATGCTGGCGTACATGCCGGGCAGCGACGCGACATGCCAGCTGCCGATTTCGTGGCCGAGTAGCGGCATGGAGTCGAAGACAACAGCCGCGGCGTGCGATAGGAAGACGCCGAACGCCGCCGGCACCATCCAGGCCGTAAACCAGTGTTCACGGTCTTCGGACCGCTGCTGGTTCACCATCCTGGCGATTTCGATCCTCGATCTAATGTCATCGACGCCGATCGTCGTGTCAGCGCCGACCGCCGCCTTGTATTTTTCTAAGTCAGCGTCGGTCTTCTTGTTGAGCCAAGTCAGGAGGCCGTTAGCCAGACCTGGGATGAGAGAGAGTAAAGCCCACATGATCGTTATCCGTTAAAGCCGTTCGAGCGCGCCCAGCTCAACAGAGCCTCGATCTCCGTTTGCTGCGCCTTGATACCTTCGATGAGCACGGGAACGAGCTTGTCGTAGGCGACAGTGCGCCAACGTTTTCCGTCGTTGCCGTCGTCTGGAATCGAGAGATTGACGAGTTCGGGCAGGACAGCCTCGACCTGGTCGGCCAAGACCCCAATGTCACGTTCGCCCGATCTTCCGATGAGCTTCGTCTTCCCGTTCCAGGTGAAGCGCACGCCGTCGAGCCGCCCGATGATGTCGAGTGCATCTGCGATCCTGACAATATCGTCCTTCAGGGCAGGATCCGAATAGGCGGTGATGTTGCCGCCTGCAGTAACGTTGCCTGACGGGTCCGAATAGAAGGACCACGGTGCACGAGACCAGCCACCGAATCCAAAATATCCGTCAGCTCGGATACCGAGCTTCAGCGCATACGAATCGTTCCAGAAGGTCATTCCGGCGAGGTTGCTGTCGCCGCTGCTGGGAGCGCGACAAACGAAGCTCCCCCTCGTTGCGCCGCCGTCTTGCGACATGGCCAGGCTGACCGAAGCGCCGGTCAGCGATCCCGTCAACTGGACTGAGCCGTTGAGCGGCACATAGTTCGCCGGGTTGAAGTTCCCGCCGTGCCAGACGCCATTGCCGCTGACAGTCAGCGTCGTGAAGGCACCATTGGTGAAGCGAGAGTCGTCGCCGGCAGCGACAGTGCCCGAGCCAGCGCCGACGTTCCTTGTCGCCGCGCCACCGAGGCCGGAGATGTCGCTGTAGGACAGCGTCACCGCACCGACGCGACCGGCAACGCTGGTCACTTCCGTCGCAAGGCCGTCGATCTTGTCCCAGGTGGTACCGTTGAAGACGATGCAGTCGCCCTGGTTCCACTGCGAGATGCCGTCGATCGCAGTCGTCCCGGCGACAGAGACCTTGTAGAGGGTGCCCTTCCTGCCGGTGCCAGAGGCAAGAGCCGGCGTGTTCGTAGAGGCGTTCCAGGTACCCTGATAGTTCACAGAGCCGATGAGTGGCGCCACCGCGTTGGTGACGTAGGCCGTCGTGGCAATCGCCGTGCTGTTGTCGCTTGCGGCGGGCGTCGGAGCAGTCGGGGTGCCCGTGAAGGCTGGTGAGTTCAGCGGAGCCCGCGTCGTATCGACAGGGTGGACGTGATCCTCGTGTGCCCACCTCGCACTCGAGCCGACGGTTCCTGAGCCACTGGGCGCGAGAGGCGTCGCGGTGCCAATCTTCGCGTCAACATAGGCGGTCGTCGCGATCTTGGCCGAGTTGTCGCCGGGTGCCGGCGTCGGCGCTGTCGGAGTGCCCGCAAAGGCTGGAGACGCAAGCGGCGCATAAGCTCCCAGGGTCGAAGTTAACGCCGACGAGGTGACGTACGCGGCCAACGTGGTCGTCAGCGCGGTGGAAGACACGTAGCTCGCCAGATTGTCGCTCACGTAAGCCGTGGTGGCGATCTTGGCGCTGCTATCCCCGGTGGCCGGTGTCGGCGCGGTTGGAGTTCCGGCGAATTCCGGCGAATTTAGCGGGGCGCCGCCGAGATTGTGGAGCGCCGTCGAAGCATTCGCGACATCCGACAGATTGTTGACTGACAGCATGTCGCCGAGACCAGGAAGTCCCTGATCACCCTTCGGACCTTGCGGGCCGACATCACCCTTGTCGCCCTTTGGTCCCTGGATGCCCTGCGGGCCTTGGTCGCCGGTATCGCCCTTCGGACCCCTGATGCCCTGGACGCCTTGGGGCCCCTGATCTCCGGCGGAGCCTTTGTCGCCCTTCGGCCCCTGAGGACCGATGGCGCCTTCATCTCCTTTGTCGCCGTTATCGCCTTTGTCGCCCTTGGGGCCTTTCGGACCGATGTCACCTTTTAACCCTTGAGGACCGCGGAAAGGCCCAATGCCGATCCAGATACCCTGGCTCCAAACCCATCCTGTGCCCGTCGCAGAAACGACATAGGCATCACCGTCTGGTGCATTGGTCGGCAAATCCTCGTAGGCACCGACTTCGCCCTTCAGCGAAAAGCCACGGCCAGGCTCGCCCTTATCGCCCTTGGGACCAGGTTGGCCTGCTGGACCGGGGGGGCCCTTGATGCTCGGGAACATGTCCCTGAGCTGGGTGAGCGAGACGGTCCTGATCTGGTTGTTGATGAGGATGTCGATAGAGACGTCATCCTCATTCGGCCCTGATGGCGGACCGTTCGGCGCTTGCTCAGATGCGATAGCGATCTGCCAGTTGAGGAGGAAGTACTTCGCGCCCTTCGCCGTCAGCTTGACAATGGAGTTCGCTGGGTAGAAGTCCGTGCCAATGTAGATGCCACTGGGTGCCAGTACCCGATAACGCAACGTGCTCATTGTTCTTCTGTTTGTTGGCACCAGGGGAGAGACTCGAACTCTCTCAGCGCAGTTTTGGAGACCGGCTGCCTACGCCGGAGGACCCTGATACGATCGCTTGTTGTGTGGTGAGGCCTGCCAGATGAAATCGTGCCACTCGGCAGCAGTTAGGTTGATTGACGTCTCTGATTTGCCGCGCACGGTCAGACGAACGACGCCGGTCTCCGGATCCCGTTCAGCGCTGATCGAACCGTCGGTGTTGGCGAGTGCTGCGACGCAGGTCATGGCGATACCGTGCTTGGTGCCGGGGGCAAGGATCGAACTTGCGACAAGCGGATTGTGACCCCGCTGCCCTACTACTGAGCTACCCAAGCTGGTGTCAGGAGATGGGATCGAACCACCGCGCTCCGGGTTTCAACCGGAAGCTCTTCCGTCTGAGCTATCCTGACGAAAATGGGCAAAGCCTTAGCGGGCGCAGGCCCACGTTAGGTGTATCCTGCGCCTCGCTTGTTCTGTTCTATGCGAAGATGCTGTCGATCTCCTCGTAGGTCGTGATCGTTCCGGCCGATATGCCTTCGAAAGCGACCTTCAGCTTTGCAGCTGCAGCCTGAGCCAGATCGTAGATTTCGACCGACAGCTGAGCAAAGACCTCTGTAGAGACCTCAATCACGTTGAACAGGCCGACTTGAAGGTAGATCGAAGTCGGCGGATTTGGCTGCTGCAGGCGAAGAATCAGACCATTAATCACCGTCAGGACGTCGGTCGTCGCAGGAACGGCAACCTGTGCGTCGCCGATCGTCACGATATAGCTGGACTTGGTGCCATACATCGAATTGGCATAGCCAAATAGCTGCCACTGAGCAGGAGGCGGCGGTGGCGGAGCTGTGAACTGGGTGCCATCCCAATGCCAGCCAGGGCTGGCCTGATCTGACTGCACCGCAATGATGCCATCCGGGAAGCCCGGCGGAGGATTACCAGGATCAGAATCGTATTCGACGACGTTGATGACAGTTCCGGTGCTGGTGTCAATAATTGCATATCGCGCCATGAGCGCTCTTCTCCGTGGTGTTTCTGGTGTAAAACTGCTGGAGCTTCCACAGGGCGCAGGCCCTCCACTCCCTGACTACTATCCTGCGCTGCTCTGGCGCGACGCCAGCGCTCGGCTTGACGCATGGCCTCATTTAACCCGCCACCCCTATGTCTTCAGGTGACAGTCGGCGGGCACCGAGAAATTCACGCCCAAGAGCGACCCGACTCCTATCGTCTTTAGGGGCTTGTGGGTCAGCAACGCCACGGCACAGTTCCTGTGCTGGATGCATTTCGCATCGTCGCTCGCTGGGGCTTGCATCTTGCGGTAGTTGCGATCCTTTCGACCTCGACGCACCCTCAGGCGTTACTCGTCTCAAACGGTCGTCAGCGCCATACCATGGACCTCTGCGCTGATTGGCTGTGCGTAAGTCCCCGCCGGTCCGCAAGTTGTAGTCTCGGGATTTCCGCCCGATGTCCCTGAGCGCTCAGGGTCTGCCGGCACGCAGCGGGGGCGACCCGAGCCGTGCCAGCGGTGCTCACTTGTCCTTGCGATCCTCGAAGTGGATCATGGGCTGCAGCAGCGCGATGTAGAACGGCAGGAGGCCGATCACCACCGCCGCAAGCTCCGCGCTCATGTACCTGGTCAGGAGCGGCTTCAGGTCGATGACCTGGAGCTGCTGCAGCAAAACCGGCGTGGCGCAGGTGAAAGCGGCGAGGAAAGCGTGCCAACGAAACCGCACGCGAGCCCAGTGCTCTCGAAGCTTGTTCATTGTCGTTTCTTCGTTGGTTAGCGTTAACTGCCAAGGTCATACTTGGCGATGGTGTTGCCGGCCTCGTTCATGACATAGAACACACCGTCCCGATTCGGGACCATGGCACCGTCTTCACTCCGGATGTAGACGGTTCGAGCGCGAACGCCGTCGATAACCGACGACGGCTGGTACGAGACGCTCCTCGTCTCGATGATGTTTTCACATCCGCTCGATGTTCTCTGCTTGACAGTCAGCATTGTTTCTCCGTGCTCCGAAAAGGCCGACGTGGACCGCTCCAATTCGCAAAATGGTTGCTCCGGGGTTTTGCAGCCGGTGGGCGCCGGCTGATTTGTTCTCGGAGCAGCACGGGGCGGGTAAAGTAGAGAAACCCCGCAGCCGTGCGGCCGGGCTGGGTCAGACGGTCTGCGCTCTAGGCACAGCTCCCTGTTTACACAACAGCTCCGGTCATTCGTGTTCGTCAGCCGGCGGCCTTGCGACGCGACCGCGCTTTGCGCTCCAGGCGCAGATCGGTGACGATCCTGGCCCTGGAGACCTTCTTCTTCTTTTTCTTCTTCGTGGCCATCAGGCGATACTCTGCTGCGGGAGCCGCCAGTGCTGCGGCAGCGCGTCGATCGCCATGCTGGTGCTCGGAATGAGCTGCTCAAGAACCCAGCCATAGTGCTCGTCCGAAACGCCGCGGGCCGGATAGACCAACAGGGAGTTCGAATACAGCTTGGCGATCTTCTGTCCGTAGGTGACGGGCTCCCAGTCCTTGGGATCAAGTCGCATCCAGGTGATCATCACCTCGGCATGCTTCTTGGTGTCGGCAACCATTGCGTTGCGCATGGTCAGTCTTTCTGGGCAATCGCGCGGTCGATCCAGGCGTAGATCTCTGGATTGTCGCGGCGTGCCATCATGATGATCGGGGTCAGTCGGTTGACGACTGTTTCCTCGTTGGCTTTCGACTTGAGCGCTGCTGCATGCCAGCAGGCGTGGTGGATCTCGTGTTCAAGCACCTCGGCGAACGACGAGTCGGGAATGTCGGAGCGCACACGAATGTCGAAGTTGAAGCGATCACACCGGCCGAGGTTCTCCTCGGCGTCGGCCTCTGCGGGATCCCAGTGGATAAGCTCGTATTCGTAGATGCCGATCTTGATGACAGACGGCAGCTGTGTGCGGTCCGGCATCTTTCGGCGCCGGGTCATGATCCGTCCTTCGGGCAGACCGGTGCGATCTTGTCGAGGTCATTGCCCTCGACCCAGACCAGGTCGGGATGAGCCACATCCTTGTCGCCGTCCCAGCCGAGACCCTTGATGACCTGGCGGACGTAGACGGGATAGAGTGAGAACATCAGGTACGAGAACTCGGGGTCGTATTCGTGGGTGACCTTGCCCTTGCGTTCGGTACGAGTGCTCGCTGTGTGGAACCCGAGCCGTGCGGTCGGCATCACGCAATACTGCGTGACCGGCAGGATGCCGAGGAACAGCGTGCAGGCGGAGGCGCACTCGCCGGCCACCTGCAGCTTCATGTGGTTGTCGCGCATGTCCGTGTACTTGCGGACGTACTTGACGATGATGCCGCCGCCATCATCGAAGATGGTGTAGGGGTCGGCGTGCGCCGGCAGCGAGCCGAGCGCCAGCAGCCCGGCCAGAGCCAGGCGAACCAGGGCTTTCATGTCGGGTGTCTCCGGCTCGCCCCAGCGAGCGCTCAGATCTTTGGCTTCGCGGCCATCTCAATCGGGTTGAAGGTGAAAGCGCGCTCGATCGACGCCTGCCACGTCGCGTAGCTGAAGAGGAAGATCGACAGCGGGAACGGCATTAGTCTTCGTCCTCTTCGTCGAGTTCGGCGAAGGGCTCTTCGAGCGCCTCGGCGAGGCGGATTGCCGCCTGTTCGATGCCGACCGCCACGTTGTGCAAACCGTCGCCGATGGCATCCATGCCGAAGTAGATCGCCAGCGCGATGATGATGGTCTCGATGAGGATCATTGGGCCTCGATGCAGAACAGGTTTTGATCTTGTCGGTAGCCTGCTCCGCCCTGATGACGGCAGCCAGGTTCATGACGGCGGAAAGGGTCAGCAGCACCGCGATCGCGGTGCCGGCGAGCTTGTCGGTGGATATGGTCAGATGACCGTGATGTGGCCTGCGCTATCGACGCGGCTGAACCAGCTCTGAATGGTGTCCTCGAACGCGGTGATCTGTTCCGAAGTGACGCGCCAGTGAGGTCGGATGATCACAAGGCGATCGAACCTGCGGCCCGCCGGATTGTCGCTGTGCCGAAACACGCGCCAGTGCCTGGTATCGAGGCCGAAGGCCGAGATGTATTGCTCCGCAACGGCGATAGTCACCGCGACGATGGCGTTGCTCATGGGACAGATCCTTGAATTGGAGCGAGGGGCGGGACTCGAACCCGCAACCATCTGCTTGGAAGGCAGACGCTCTGCCGTTGAGCTACCCCAGCGGGTTCTACGGCCAGAAGCCGAGCCAGATGCCCCATCCGTGGATCACGCCGACCGGCCATGCGATCGCGCCAGCGATCAGCAACACGGTCCGGCCATCCATGATCGTGGTCACGACATGCGTGATCCATGCGCTGCAAGCCACGAGCATGCAGGCGAAATACCAGTAGAGCAGCTTCGGATTGATCCGCACGTGTCCCTCATTTGTCAGGTTGCCGAAGACTGGGCTCGAACCAGCGCATCCCATGCGGGCGTTCTCCCACTGAACTACTTCGGCGAAGGTGGCAGGAAGGGCTCCTCGAAGAGCCCCTTTTCCATGGCGACGGCGCGCATGGCCTTGAGGACGTCGTCTACCCGACGCTCCTTGATGGCACTCACAGGCGTGATGCCGCCGAGCAGCTCGTTGCTGCGGAGCATCCACGACTGCGCCTCGACGGTGCCTACGACCTCGTCGAGGTGCTTGATGACGTTGTGGGCCTGCATCGCCAGCGGCGAGGTCGATATCGAGTCGCTACTCGCCATGAGTGAGCACCGTGATATTGCCGCCAGTGCCTGGGTCCAGCTCCATAGCTGCCCGAACGGCCTGCTCGGCTGTCGCGCCCATCCACATCGCACCGAGCGCGAACTCCTTGCCGGAGCCCATGGCGACGAATGGGGGCTTGAACTCGATGGTGCCCATCGGCTCGAACATCTCCACGGTCTTGTCCGGACGGACGATGATGCCCTTGCAGTTATCGTCCAGCTCCGGCGGATCGCCTTCCTCATGGCCGAGGAACCAGCGATGGAAGGCCTGGACCCAGGCGCAGTCGCCCGCGCCTCCGGCCAGCAACCCGTCCTCCCGGCGCACGATCTTGACGACGTTGCCAATGATGGCGGTTCCCTGGATCATCCGGGTGTCGGCGGCCAGCATGCCGTTTCGGTAGGCGATCGTGGTCATAGGCCTGACTCGATGAGCTGGCAGCCGTAGTTCTGACCGCGCTTGATGAATTTGAACGAGCCCGACACCGAGCCCTTGACGAGGTGCGGGATCATTTCCTCGAAGTCCTTCAGGAAGACGACGACCAGCTTGCCGTTGTGATCCTTGAAGTCGAAGTAAGCAGCGGACCGGCCGCGGCTGTAGCCGACATAGGTCAGCGTCGCCACGAACGGCGCGTTGTCGCGCCATTCGAGATCCGTCATCCAGCTGTTAGCCCAGTGCTGCTGGTTGCCGTACTTGTCGAACGGGATTTGGTATTGACCCTTCGGCATCAGCGGAACAGTGCCTTCGCTTTGTCGACCTTGCTATCGAGGCAGACCGAGAGGTGCGCGGACGAGACGCGGGCATGGCAGGTATCGGCCGGCACGTTGATGAGGAGCGCCAGGCCGGCGCCGATGCACGCGCCGATCAGACCGATCACGAATGTCCGCATGCGAGCCTCCCCTCCATCAGGATCAGGTCGATATTGCGTTCGATCTCGTCCTGGTAAAACCTCCGCAACCGCGGCCCAAGCGAGCGCTTGAGCTGTCGGCGGCACATGGCGATGTGCTCCTGGGGCCAACTCTGCGCGTAGAGCCGCGATGCGGCGTGGGCTGCAGCGTAAAGCTGCTCCATCACGCTGCTTCCTCTGCTAAGGCCACCGCGTTGACTGCGGCCTGCACGAGGTCGTTCTGGACGGCTTCGAGCGCCTTCGTCATGGCCTGAACGAACAGGAAGTCATGAACCAGCTCGTCCGAGATCTCGTGATGCTCGATGACAGCATCGACAGGGAAGTCAGCCGGACCGATCGGCGCCATCGTGGCGCGGGTCTCATCACGGCGGAGCTGGGTCATGCCACGCCGCCAGGTGCCGTGGCGTGTCCACAGCTTCAGCTCGTCGTCGAAAGCGAGTTGCGCCTTCGCGGTCAGTTCAGCACTCACGCCCATGAGGTCTGCCTACTCGCTTTGAATGGGTGAGCCGGGCTGCCGTTGGCGAGCACCGGTCTCTGGGAAACTGGTTCAGAACGGCCGACGCCGTTTGGTCTTCTCCGGCGCCTTTCGCCGGTTGAGCTTCTCGACGAGCCGAGTGCCGAGAGCGAGGATCGTGACGAGGACCATGGCGGCAAATCCGAGGGTGACGAGCTTGAGGAGCAGCTGGCTGATGACGACGACGAACTCGATGTCGGCGAACGTCACGAATGCGCTCCCGGCGGCATCCCGAAATGCTGGAGGATCCAGAACAGTCCGAGCACGGTGGCGAACACGGCCGGCGTCAGGACGAGGGATGCGAGGGGAGCCACAGGTGATCCTTTCCGCGCCTTCCCCCGGGCGACGCCAGCGTTGGAGGCCGGCGTTCCCGGGATCGGGGCGAATTGTCAGGTTTCTTGAATTTGCACGAATGCCAATCTAGCCGTTCATTACCCCAATATACGCCCTTCGTCAAGTCAACTGCAAACGTGAATGCAAACGACGGAACCTGACGGTTCCATGACCGGCTGCGGATGACACGGCCGGCGCCCGCCGCCAGGCGGAAATGACATGGTTGGAGTGGGGGTTGTAGTGAGGGTTCTAGTATACGGTTATTGGTGTCGGCCAGTTTGACAGGGGGTGTCGGCGTATTTGACAGGGGGTGTCGGCCAGCTTGACAGGGGGCGTCGGCCATTTTGACACCCCCCTCCCCCTCCGCGGCCCCCTGTTTCGGTTAGATCTGGGCGCCTAGCGCCCCGCCCCTGGCGTGGGCAAACAGCATGGCCAGAACTGGCAACCCCAAGTACCGGGTCGAGCCCTGTCTCGCCCTTGGCTAGGAGTTAGGAGATCAGGGGCCGGCTATTGGGGCACCGCGGTAACGGACGCCCCCAGACATAGCGGCTTCCCTTCCTCATCGATGTCGGGAATCCTGGGCGCCATGTCCCCGCGCATCATCCAAATCCCGCTGTCCGGTGGCGATCGCAAGGCGCAGGCCAAGGGCGTGCGCAATGCTCATGGTCTTCACGACAGCTATTTCGCTCAGTCGCAGCTGATCCGCAGCGCGGCCGAGGAGAAACTGCGCGAAGCCGATCGGCTGGAGTGCGAAGCCTGGAACGCGATCATGTGGGCCGGCGGACCGGCAATGCCCGCCCCGGGCGAGCCGCAGGCCAACCCCACGATCGGCATGGCGCTCAATGCCGGCTTCGATCTGCTCGAGGCAAAATGTAATCGTTGCCGGCGGATCTCGCTGGTCCCTTTGCGCGCGCTCAACCGTCCGCCGGCGACGCCTGTTTGGAAGCTCGAGGCCGCCCTCTATTGCGAGCCGTGCAGCAACAAGAGACGCTGGGGCCGGCAGCGCGCGCACATCCTTCGCCTGACGTGCGCGCTGCCGGACCCCGAACCTGACCGGGCGCAGAAGAGCTGATGTTTGGTCTAACGCTCTTGTCCTCCACCAATGAGGGCGATCACCGCACCTGCCCCGAGTTTGAACGTGTCGAGCAGGGTGTTGATCAGGGCGTGGACAGCATCCGCATTGCCCGTTTGGAGCGCCAGCATGAACGCCAGCGCGGCGCAAGCGATAGAAAATGTAGCGACGATGAGAGCCGACTGCATGAGTCCTCCTGTGGCCGAATCGGCTCGGCGTCGGAGGATGGGCTTTTGGCAAAATGCCGGAGCCACACCCTCGAAACCGAGAGTGATGACTCCGATTCGGCCCTCTGTTGCGGCGCCAGTCGGATGGGTTCAACACCTGGCCGTCAAGGAGATGGACACCCCCTACCCCTTCCGGCTCGATTCATTTTGCAACAGAGGCTCGCCTGAATCTGATCGACTCAGGGAGGCCACTAACCTTCCCCATTGGGAGGTCAGCAAAGCTGCCTGAAAAGGCTCTATAGTTGTTGTCGGCAGTTTATGGGCAAAATTATAGGCAACCCGGATCGTGACCGCAATAGCTACTAGGCAAAGAAAAATCGCTCCATGTGCAATCTCTACTCTATGACCAAGAACGTGGACGCGATCAGGCGCCTGTTCGGCATCGCGCCTGAGCATGACCGCACCGGCAACCTGCCTGTCCTGCCTGGCATCTTCCCCGATTATCCTGCACCGATCGTGCGCAACAGCGAGGCCGGCCGCGAACTCGTCATGGCGCGCTGGGGCATGCCGTCGTCGCAGCAGGCGCTGATGAACGCGACCAAGCGGCGAGCAGAACGGCTCGAGGCCAAGGGCCAAACGGTCGATTTCAAGGAACTCCTACGCAAGGAGCCGAACAGCGGCACCACGAACATCCGCAACGTCGCGAGCAAGCATTGGAAACGTTGGCTGGGTCCGGAAAATCGCTGCCTCGTCCCGTTCACCTCGTTTAGCGAATACGACGATGTCGACGGCAAGAAGGTGCCTGTCTGGTTCGCCGCCGACGAGGGCCGGCCCCTGCTCGCGTTCGCCGGCCTGTGGACGCACTGGACCTCGGTGCGCAAGATCAAGGAGGGCGAGGTCTCGATCGATGTCTACGGCTTCCTGACGACTGAGCCGAACGCCCTCGTCAAGCCGATCCATCTTAAAGCCATGCCGGTGATCCTAAGCACCGCGGAAGAATATGACCTCTGGCTCCGCGCACCATGGGATCAAGCAATGGCGTTGCAACGGCCGCTACCCGACGACGCGCTGCGGATCGTCGCGCGAGGCGTCAAGGAAGATCCGGCGCCTTAACAAATCGATCTCGGCGTCGCACGCCGGTTGTGAGCCGTCGCAAGGTCCGCGGCATCTTGTGAATCAGGCCCGTTGAACAGAATTCACAGGTTCCTATCCAGTCGAGCGCGAGTATTGTCAATCAAGCGGACTGAGGCATTATTTGCTAATTCAATGGCGTCAGTCAGCACGGTCGGATCCGCTGAAATGGCTCTCCACGTTCTCCAGACAGCGTAACCGCTATCAATGTTGTCCTGTAGGCGGGCGGGTTTGACGGTGCCGCCGTTGTTGGACAGCGGCAGCGTCGGCAGCCACACTCCAACTAATCCCATTTGCTGTTCCAAAGAGGCTTGAATTTCCCAGTCGACGTACTTCCGCCGCCAAGTGTCAGCTCCGCAAAGCACGATCGTACAGGAACTGCCGTGAAGGTGATGCTCGCGAATGCGGCGCATGATGTAGGCGTGATCGGCACTGTTGATCCGACGCTCAAGTGAATTGTCTGTAAAAAGCTGTAAGCGGTCATGCATCACCGACGAGAGGTCGTCGTAATGGGTTTGGTCACCCCCGTGATGATAACTGACGAACACTTCGCGACGCACTGGCCGCACTAGATCGAAGAGACTAGCCACAACAGCCCACCATCGAATCAGCGTCCATTTCTCTGTCCGGTTCCAGAGGCTATCGAGGCCCCTCACAATTGTCGATTGCGCGCACCCACATTTCAACTTGTATCCTGTCCGGCCGGCGGCTGACCCCACGCCTTGATCTCGACGGCAGCTTTCCAACCCGATACTGGAGGCCATGAGCAAGTTTGTTGAACCGCGCCCCTACGCTGATCCCGAAGCCGCCGCTCGGAAGATTATCGACATTGCCAATGGCTTGGGTGATGTCTGGGATGGTCGGCTTTATACCGAGAAGCTCAATTGGCCGATGCTATTCGAGCTGGGCGCCACGCCGGCCGAATGGCGCGCGGGCATTGACTTTGCCGTGCAGAAAGGTTGGCTCTGGATGCATGAGAGCGGCACCTACTACAAATTCACGCAGGACGGCAAAGATCTGTTTGCTTGAACCAGGTTTGTTGCTGGACCGTTGGAGGCCAAGGCGCTGCGGTGGCCGCTGCCGGCCGATTTGCTCACGATCGTTGCGCGTGGCAGTCTCAACCACGAGCTTCAGTCCGAAACATCCTGGGGTCCGATGCCATACTTTTCCTGCACGATGCTGCTTGAGCCTGGCGCTGTGGTTCGGCCGGGCAATTGGGGGCGTATCCTTCGAGCGATCGGCCCATCGCATACAGAGTGGAAAAGAGAGACAATCCTAGAAACTATCAGGCAGGCCGAATTCGCCCAACTCCCATCTAGGTGGGAATGCGGCTTTATGATCGCGGATCTCGAAGAGGCCCAATACTATACTTCGCAGAAATCTCCACTGAGTGTGCTCTACGAGGTCGCGGTAGTGGACCCATCAGCCGCGAGCCACGAGGCAGATTGGAAAGGAACCGGCCCCTACGATGAGTCCAACGACTGGGCGCGGCGCTATTGGCGAGGCGATGTGATGCCCCATCCAGAAACACACTTCAAGCTTCGGGAAATCCTCACCCTTTCGCCCCTCCGCATAACAAGGCAGGTCTGGCCAAGCGGAACGAATCCCGCCTCAAGGACTCGATTCGATTGTTTGCGTGGAGTCCTAGCGCAGTGGCGTCGCAAGCTCGTAGGCTGACCAACGTCGGCACCAAAATACCTTATCCCGGCTTCATCGAGCCGGCGCTTGCGACCTCCGTCGACCGCGTCCCCGCAGGCGCGCGTTGGATCCACGAGATCAAGTTCGACGGCTACCGCGTCCAGGTGCATCTGCGGGATGACCAGGTGACGGTCTACACGCGCCGCGGTCATGACTGGACCAAGCGCTTCCGCAAGATCGTTGGCGATGCCAGCGAGATCGGCGTCGGCTCAGCGATTATCGACGGCGAGGTCGTGGTGCCCCAAGCCAACGGCGCGACCGACTTCTCGGTGCTGCAGAACGAACTGAAGGGCCGCTCTAAGAAGATCGTGCTGGTCGCTTTCGACCTGCTCTATCTCAACGGATCAGACCTCCGCCAGCTGCCCCTGGTCGAGCGCAAGACGCAGCTGAAGAAGCTGATCGCGGGCACCAATGCGCAATTCAGTGAGAGCTTCGAGATCGACGGCCGCGAAATGTTCAGTCACGCCTGTAAGATCGGGCTGGAAGGCATCGTCTCGAAGGTGCGCAACAGCCGCTATGTCTCCGGCCGCGGCAACGTTTGGGTCAAGAAGACCTGCGCTCAGCGCGAGACGCTGCCGATCGCGGGCTTCGCCCTCGACGGTGACGAATGGAATGGCATCTATCTTGGCCGCTACAAGGGTCGGGACCTTGTCTATGCCGGCAAGGTCGACCATGGCTTCGACCGCAACTCCGCAGACGATCTTCGCAACCGCCTCAGGCCGCTGATCCGGGAAACCCAGCCCTACGCGAAGCGCGTCGACCATCGTGGCGTCTGGGTTGAGCCCAGGCTGCTCGCGGAGATCGAGTACCGGACAAAGTCGGCCGAAGGAAAAGTCCGCCACCCCTACTTCAAGGGTTTGCGGGAGGACCTATGACGTGGGCGCTGCTTTGGCAGAGACTACGCCGGGCGGCGTAGTCAGTCTCATGCGGCCCGATGGGGCCGACTACTGGTCGAACAACACACAGGCGTTCGCCGCGGAAGTGCGGCCAACGTGAGTCACAGCGGAGCGCTCGCCAGCCTGCCTAATTGAACATACGACGCGAGGTCGGACGACCTTCCATGATGTCGTCGAGCATGAGCGAGATCAGCTCGACTAGCTCGTCATTCTCCATGAGCCGAAGCTCCGCCGTGACTTCTTCAGGACTATCGATACGCTCGTCGGTTAGGTGAATGTGAATGCGTTGGATCAGGCTGTCGCTCATGCGGTTTACCCTTCGGATTGCCAGAACAGTGTGCCACATCCCGCACGTTCCCGCAATGTTCTTTTTCGGATTGACAGAAGCACCATATCTTGCGGTATCGGGAACCGCACCTCCCGCATATTCGGTTGAGGCGTGCTGAATCCGGCGTGTCGCTGCGGCTTCTACCCTGGTTGCGGCCCAGGCCGTTGATGCCGGATGGATTCGTCGCTGAAGCGGTTGCGGATGGCCACCTGCTCGATCCACAAGATATTGACGAGGTGGAGGAGCTTCTTGTAAATATTGAACGACAGAAAAAGCCAACGTGATCAATCATATTGATGATCGCTACGACGCACATAGCGAACGAAGTCCTAAGGCCAATTTTTACGGCAACATTTCGTTAAGGCCATAGGTGCAGGATCAAAGGTAAGCCAGGTCGTTCAATGGCCCGGTGAAACGGGGAGAAGTGTTTCCACCACCTCTCCCCATTCCGTAACGCCTTTGGAGCACCTCAGATGCTTATTCCCAAAGACGACCCATGGCGATTCATCGAGATACTTCTCGATCTCGCCAAGCTTATCCTGCTGATCTTCCGCAGGTAAGCAACTACTCGACACGAAGGCCCCGGACCCCGGGGCCTTTTTCGTGAGCTTCGACAGAATTAAGAATGGTCTACCAGGAGTTAACGAAGGGTCAATTCTGTGGCACCGAAATACCATTGTAGTAATTTTCCATTGACGTTTGCTCCCGCGAACTGACGCGGAATGCCCTGGTCAAGTGCCTTCGACGATCCAATCCCCCTCCCCAACGGCAAGATCGCAAGAACATTGCGCGAGGCGGCCGACTACATCGTGAGCCTGCCAAAAGTTGAGCAGCAGCATCGCGCCTGGCAGACGGCGATCGAGATCTTGATCGGAGCTGCCGAGGGTCGTGATTTCATGCTGCACGCCTGGATCGCGATGAAGCAGGCGCTCGGCAAGGACGCGCCTGCGCCCAAGCCTCCCAAAAAGAGGGCGAAGAGCTACCGTATCACTCGGTAACACGCACCGCTCAGGGTCGATGGGGCAGCTGAGAGCCAGCTGCTGGCTGGGGCCGAAAATGTCTCTGGCTGCGATGCCTGTTTCCCCGGTGTCTCGCGCGAAACTCCTGACGGCAGCGGCGTTCCTGAAGCGGTGACCATGTCGGCCGTTTGGCAAGAATATCTTCGAGCACGAAGCTGATCACCTCGACCAGCTCGACGTTGGTCATAAGGTCGATCTCGGCGTTGGCTTCGACCCGGTTGTGGATCCGCTCGTCAATCAGGTGGGTTCGTATGCGTTGAATCAGGCTATCAGACATTCAAGTCTCCACTTCGGAATGTCAGAAGAATACCGCAACAATTCTGTACACGCAATGTTCTTTTTCAATCATAGGTAACATATTGCTGTCTTGCCACGTTTGCATTTTGTTTGCATTCGTGCTAACCGGACGGGATGCAACTTCACGAAGTCGAAATCCCCGAAGTGAGCCGGACCGCTCGCCTGTCCGATAAATTCCAGGGCGCCGCGATCTGCCAGCAGACCCTCGCAGAGGCTCTGGCGGAGAAGCGGATGATCCAGAACCTGGTCATGGCGAAGCTCGGCGCCGCGACCATCGATGACGCGCAGGCGATGTTCATCTGCGACCAGGTGATCACGGCCTGCGAGCGGAGGATGTCATGACCTCCGCCGTCGACAGGATGATGGCCGATGCCCTCGCCAATGCCGAGGCCACCAAGGCGCCGAACATGATCGGCGTCCGCATGCGGGACGCGACGCGACGCGAGGTCACGCTGACGACGGTCATCCAGGGCAGCCCGCTCGCCTGGATCGCCTACAATGCCAACCAGCTCGATGAGCTGATCCGGCTGCTCCTGGCCTACCGTGCCGACATGGTGTCGGAATGACCGCTGTAACCCGCGCCTGCGACACCTGTCGCCACCTCAAGGTGCCCGACAACCCGGACCACGCGAAGCACTACCGCGTCTGCACGGTGATCACGCCGCTGCCGGCAAACATGCACTTCTGGCACCGCGAGGAGATCGAGGGGCGTCGATACAGTTCACATCGCTGGATCACGACCCACTGCGTCGAGACCAAGCTCGGGCTCAAGGATTGCGAGCTGCATGCGTCACGGGATGTGCCATGAGGCCGACGCTGATCGTCTACGCGCACCCCGACACGCTGCGGATCATGAGCGAGACTGCTCAACGCTTCTCTGGCCGCCGCCGCAGCTTCCGCGATCGCTTCTATGCGGCGTGGATGGTGTTCACCGGGCGCGCCGACGCCCTGAGTTGGGATTATTAGCGCGGAGCGCTCGCCGGCCATGACCAAACTGACGTTAGAACAGCGCGAGGTGATGCGAGGCCTACGAACCTATGGGATGTGGCATCCGGACGGCTGCTGGTGGTGCGCTGCCCATTCTGAAATGAAGCGGGTACTGAAGGACCTGGTCAATATCGGCTTGGTCGAGACTATAGAAATTCGATGCGAGTCACCGCCGTTCGCCTACAGGCTGGCGCCGAGCGCCGCGGAGCTCGTATGACCATTCCCGATCCCGTCCAGGAGCTGCTCGACCAGCTCGGCTGCCAGCTCGCCGAGGAGGAGCTGAACGTCCGTCAGAAGGTCGACCGCGCCATTGCCCTCGGCAATACCGAGGCCGCCCGCCATGCATGGGCCGTGTTTCATGGCCGCGTGGAGCCGATCCGCGCCGAGATCGATTACATCATCCGCCAGCTCGCCGCCATCGAGGCCTGCAGAGCGGCGCCTGCACCGATGATATTCCAGGGCGGTGACCTCGTCGGCTTCGGCTGGCCCGAGCCTCTGAAAGATCAGGGCGAAGCCGTCGCCATACTTGACGCCCCACGGACCTGTCCGATCCATCAGATCTCGTTCCTGTTGGACTGCGCCCTCTGCAGCGGGGAGGAGGGCGATCGCATTGAGGCCGCCATGGCCAAGCGGGAGCATGACCATGGATGATTGGCAGTGGGCCTACCGCATGCTCAGGTGGTTCGAGCGGCAGCGCGCCGAGCACGGCGACAATCCCTGCCCGGGCTATTGGTCGGACTGCATCCTGAACTATGCCGAGTATCTCGACATGGTGTGGTGCTGAGCGCGGAGAGGGCGTATCATCTCGCCATGCCGATAGAGTTCCTACATGGCCGCGTGCTTGATCCCGAGGAGCTGGAGGAGATCCGCCAGCAGATCGAGGAGTTTGACTCGATTGAGGGGATCGATCCCGAGGTCCGCGGCATAGTCGAGCGGAACTGGCCGCACCTGTTAGCCAAGCTTCCGCCCGCAGATGATGATGTCTAGCGCGAAGCGCTCGCCGGCCTAGACCAGCTGAGCGGGGACGGGCGGATGCCGCCGGATCGTGCTCGTCAGTCCCCTTTGCTGCGCACCTCGGCCTCTCGTTCGAGCCAGGCATCGAACTCCGGCTCGGTCATTCCGAACTGCGTGATCGCCTCCTCGAAAGTGCCGGGCTCCAGGCCCTTGACCTCAAGCTTGTTGGCGTTGCGCACCGCCTCGCCGACCTTGCCGGGGAAGCACCTCAGGACCTTGGAGACGGCCTCTGCGCCATCAGAGACACCGCAGACGACGAAGTAACGGGCCTGGTCGTCTCTGCCGCGGTCGTAGACCTTGACGATGTAGCCGGGGGCGTCAGTGACGGGAATGTCGGTCATGAAAAGCTCCAATGAAAGGGGTTACCTGATTTCAGCGCCCTGCGCTCGGCCGGTACTCACCTTTTCGGGAGTTTCGCTGACTGTCTGGAGTCTCAGCGCGAAGCGCTCGCCGGCCCTTTTTGTCACAGTCCATTCCGATCGCGCACCGCCTGCAAGCCGCCCCCCCCCCGATGATTAGCGCGAAGCTCTTGCCAGTTGTAGCCATCGTGGCGCTGAGAGGGGCGGCTAGACCCAGGCATCGAACCTGATCGTGACCGGCGTCAGCACGCCGTACCAGTCCAACGCGGAAGCCGTCCGCATCCACCGCTTGTCTTGAAGTCCGCCGGCCTGAGGGTCACCTCTTCTGCGGCGTCGTTCCGCTGGACGCCCCGGGGAGGCGACCGCAAGGGTTGCCATCCCTGAAAAATGGAGGTCAAATGCGCCGGCGCCGGGCGGCAGAGGCCCCCGGCGCCGGTATTTGTTGTCAGTGGATTTCGTCTACGCTCAGGAGGCCCGGGTGGCAGCCCGGATCACCAACCACGCGACGACAATCGCCACGACTGCGGCGGCGCCGGTACCGATAATCCCGGTGCCGGCGACCGCTGCAGCTCCAAGGGAAAACACTAGGCTTTCCATGACGTTACTCCTGCGGTTAGGTCCTTTCTGGACCAGCAGGGTCAATTAACCCTACCGATTAAGATCATCTCGCGCGTAAAAGTAAGAGGCAAGGCCTCGCGTTAAAGATCGGTTAACCTGTGGCCTTTGGACAACACGCAAGCAGAAAATTTGGGAAACAGTTGTCCCAATTTGGGACACACCCTCCGACAAGGTGCCTCCGCATCGACGAGAAGGCCCTTTTTGGGTGGAAAGCAGGGGCAGGTTCCGAATCAGGATTGCGCTTGCACTTGTCCTGCTAGTGCCGCCGGACAAGATGATCGGCAGCCTGGCCGTATAGAGCGGCGGATTGACCCAGGCATCGACCAGATGGTGACCGGCGTCACCACGCCGCTCCAGTCGAACGCTGAAGCCGCCCGCGTCCACCGCTTGTCTTGAAGTCCGACACCATCAACCATGCGACGACCGGGATCGCTGCTGGGTCAGCACCTCCGTTCCAGACCAACGGCCGTCCAACGGAAAGAAGCCCCAGAAGAGGCGACCTTCGGTCGTGATACCAGGCTCACTGACTTTAAGGTCGATATATCGTTCAGGCAGTTCGCAACAAATACTCTTTCAGCCGCCACCGCGGAGCATGACCCCCCGAAAGGGGTGGGGTCTTTTTGCAGGCCACCCCCATTTGCATTTTCTGAGCCTGACGGACCGCCGAGGCGCAGCGCGGGCCGCCTGTAAGCACCTCCAGCCAGGGTACCAGAGCGGCGGCCAGCCCGCTTTGCGCTCTCCTGCCCCCGTTTCTGCCAGCGGAGAGACACGTTTGGCGCATGCCCTTGGTCCAGAGGGTGAAAAAGGCCCTTTTGGCGGTTCGAAGTATGGGGGTATCTCCCATCCCAGGGGCTATGTCGGATAAAAAATTCCGAAAATCCGCACCCCGCACACGCTCACAGGGAACACTATGTCAAGATGCATTTGCATCACAATCATGTGATCCAAAAATGCAAATTTCCGATTGAACTAAGCATTCGTTGAGCTATTGTATTCGTGCAAATGCAAACGGACTAGACAAACGGAGAATTCGGAACGGACTAGGGACTCTCACGATACGACTCGCATGAGTCGTTTGGAACTCAGGAAACGACGTTTCCAGAGCACGGGAGACCTTTGCCTCAACCTCGAAATTCTCCGGCCCTCCCCGGAAACAGCATTTGAGAGAAAGGAAACCAAGATGACTACCGCAAACGCTACCCCTGCCCGTACCCTTGGCCAAATCGTTCTTGATGCGGCCGTTAAGGCTGTCAAGGCGGACGATGCCGCCGCGTTCACTGGCACCGTTTCGCTGGCGCTTGTCATGGCGAACAAGCAAGTTGAACTCGCCGAGTCCGACAAGGGAATCGATGACAAGGAAAACAAGAAGGTGTTTCGGGCCTTCCTGAAATACTTCGCCAGCAAGGGCAATCCGGTTTGGCGTGATACGGACCATTTGGTTTCGGGCTTCATGGCAATTCGCGACAAGAAGCAGCGCGAGGCGGCGGTTTCCGAGTACATTGACGGTGGCAAGTCGTGCAAAACGACGTTCGCCAAGCCGGAAGGCGCCAAGCTGAACGAAGGCCTTTCCAAGCTTCGGACGTGGTCATTCCGCCTGATGACGGACGTCTGCACCAATCATGCGGACGTCATCCGGGACATGCTGGCAAAGCAGAAAGCCGGCGCGTCGGGTGACGCCTTGGTTCAAAACTTCACAGATTTTGTGAAGCGGACCTATGGCCCATCGTTCGGCAAGCTGACTGCCGCGCTTTCGGTCGACAAGCCGCAAAAGCAGGTTGACGCAATCGAGTCGATCGTCAAGCGGGCGGACGGCATGACGGACGGGGAACTCGCGGTCCTGCTCCGGCGCCTTAACGAGATTGTCGCCAAGCGCGCTGCAACCGACGAAACCATTGAGTCGGTGTTCGGCGAAGCCCCGGCGGAAGCGCCGACTCTCATCCCGGCCCAAGCCGCCTAAGGGCGGCACGGCGAGACCAATCCCGCGGAGTAGACCAAGCCCTGCCCGGCTCACCGGGTAGGGTTTCGGTGCGGGCTTTTTTTTGACTTTTTCCGGCAGGGGCCGGCGCTGACACACAGCGCGAGCTGGCCGGGTTTGGAAATTCTCCCGCTCACGACAGAGCGACCCCCACCCTCAAATCTTCGGAGTTGCAACGATGGGCAAGCGCTTCATCGAACGCCCCACTGCGCGCCAAATCGTCGACCGTGCCGAGCGCGAGGCGCAGCTGGAACGCAAGCTGGACATGGCCAAGGACTGGCTGGCCGCGAACTATGCGCCGCCTCCTCAGCCCCCGCTGCCAACGAAGGCCGAGCTGAAGGCCCGCGAAGACGTGGCCACCTTCAACCGCTTCTTCGACGAGTACGAGCACAACGAGATCCCCGATCGCCTGGGCAAGACCGGCCAGTATGAGCCGAAGTCGATCTACTCGCCCGCCCCTGCCGCGCGCATCCGCCGTGAAGCGCCACGCAAGCGCAAGGCTGCCGAGCGCAACGAGCGCGATTGCGAGCTGCCGCAGGACCAGCGCCGGCACCACACGCTCACCGTGACCAACGGACGCGGCAAGCCCACCGCGACCATCAAGGTCAACCCGTTCTCCAAGCGCATCGAGGTCAACTTCCTATGACCCACCCGCGCTTTGAGGAGGCGAAGGGCCGACTGTCCCGGCTCGGTCGCCACATCCGCTGCCGCCTGACCCGCAAACAGAAGCGGACCTACGCGGCGATGTTCCACGAAGCACTCGCGAAGGACGAGCGAGGGCACCAGTGCGTGCTCCTCGTCGATGACCTGGTCGAGCAGAACCGCCCCCTGAAATGGTGAACATGAGGAATGACTATGGCCTACGCATTTGATACGCTCGGCTATTCGAAGCGTCTGCAAGAGGGAGGCGTACCCCGCCCCCAGGCTGACGCCCACGCAGAAGCCGCACGGGACTTCGTCATGAGTGAGCTGGTGACAAAGACCGACCTGACCACCGCAATCGACAACGCGGTGCTGCGCTTGACCTTGCGCATTGGTGGCATGGTTGCTGCCAGCGTCACGCTCCTGAGCGTCATAGACCGGCTGCTGCGCCCGTAAGCGCACCCCTCCCAACCATCATCCGACCTGGTTAGCGCGTCGCAGGCTCTGCGGCGCGTTTTCCGTCGCGCCCATTCCAACCCTGGACACCAACCATGACCATCGTCACCAACCTGGACTGGCTCAAGCTGGTCTCGCAGGACGACGCCCCCGTACCTGGCCTCTACAACGTCCGCGACATCTCCGGCCGCATCATGCTGAGCTGCGATGTCGAGCGCATCGAGGCCGAGCAATGGCTCGCCTTCTACCAGACCCGCTACGCCGCCGGTCGCCCGTTCCAGAACGGCAAGAGATTCCACGAAGAGCACGGCTTCCACCTGGTCGAAGTCATAGCGGACGGCGCCTACGAGGAGCCCGAGCCGACCGTCGACCTGTTCGCTGCGTGAGGTTGGTCCCATGGGTCTGTTCTCGTATCGCGTCGACCCCTTCTGGAGCGCCATCATCATGCTCGCAGCCGCGATCGCCGGCTGGGCCACCGGAGGAATTTGGTGGTGAACACAACATCTGGTGTCTGAGGCCTCGAAAATGGGGTCTCAGACCCGGTTTCGGGACCATTTTGACCCCTCAGCACACTATATCTGGTGCTTTGACCGTGTGTTGAGGCGTGAAAATGCAAATTTGTCTTTTATGGCGAGGGAAAGGGGCGATCGACGAACCTGGCGCTCTGGCTGCTGTTTGCATCGATTTGCCGGCTGAATGACATGGCTTCGACCATGGGGTCCGAGTGGGTCGTAAGCCCCTCCCCTCCTGTCGCTCCTGTCTCTGCTCCTTCCCCTGTCCCTGCTTCATCCCCTGTCTCTGCGCCCTCTTGAGGGTGTGCTTGTCCGGCGGACCGCGAATGGGCGGCTCCTGGAAATTCGGCTGTTTCTTGGAAGTTTGGTCAACTCTAACGCACGGAGCCCATCATGCTCGACATGCTTCAGAAGCTCTATCAGGAGCTTCGCTTTGCCCCCTCGAAGACCCTGGAACAGTGCTACGCCCTGAACGAGGTAGCCTACCTTCTGGGGTCTGGTAACGCCTCGGCCGGCTTGGTCCGTATGGCGTTCGAGTACCTTCAGGCGGCCTTCGGAAAATGAGGCCGAAATTCCCTCGCGGGAATTTCTGACGGGGTTTCTGCCGAATTATTTGGGGATTTTCCACCCCCCGAAAACGCACCGTTCCCAGCCTCCTTTCTCTCACACAACCGTGGCGAAAGTTTGCTCTTGCATTTGCTTTCGTTTTCGTGCAAATGCGCACACCAACGGAGATTCGGTCATGGCCAGCAAGTTCTTCGACGCCACGATCTACCGCACCACCCCGAGTCACGGGGAGACCACGGCCGGCATCACGTTCAAGCCGGCGCCGTCGCTGACGCAGGACGAACTGCACGAGATGATCAGCGACCTCATCAAGCTGTCCGCCGACATGTTCGGCGACGACGCCCACCTCACCAGCTGCGCTCCAGGAGCCTGACCATGCACGGCCACATCGGCGAATACCTCATCGTGGGCGGCATGACCGTCTCCGCCCTATCCGCCTTCCTCTACATTTGGAAGTGCTGACCATGCTCAGGTTCGTTGTCGCGGTGATGATCATCGCCGCCATCACGCTTGGCCCAACGATCGGCATCGCTGCCGCGGCGGCCGGCATGAACGCCGCGCCGCAGAAATGCAGCACGGACGCCCTGTTCCGAGACGCCGAGTTCGTGGTCGGAGACGCCTGGCGCGTCTACGCCGACCTCATCGGGTGAGCCATGAAGATCGGGACCTGCTTCCCGTTTTTCCGTCACTTGCTCGGCTGGCGTTGGGAGGGCAACGGCCACCAGCTCATCATCGAGCTGTGGCGCCTGCGCATCTCAGCGCACCTCCAACCCAACTGGTGATCGCATGAGCATGTTCGAACGCGCCAAGCGCAAGCGGAATCTGCAGGAGGGCTATCCGCAGGACAAGGGCCTGAAGAACGGCCACTGCAACCGCTCCGGATGTCTCGCCCCGCTCGAAGGTCGTCCGCACTGGTGGATGCGAGACCATGAGACCTTCACGGATGAGCGCCTCTACTACTGCGAGGCCTGCGCAACCCGGTTCATCGCATATGACAAGCAGGTCGGCGCTCCCGTCCGCTGCACACTGGTCGAGGACCAAGAATGAAGCGATCCAAGAGAAAGCAGAAGATCGATGCCGATCGCATCCAGCGCGCCATCACCGGCATGATCATCTCAATGACGGCGATCCCGCGCGTCTACGCCCATGCGGAGATGCTGATCGCGGACGGCGTCACCGACGATCAGCTCAAGGCCGCCATCCGGCAGTACCTGGGAGAGCCGGTGTGATGATCGGAATTCCAAACCCCATCGCTCTGATCATCGCGCTGATCTTGGACGCGATCTTTGTCAGGAGGCGGAAGTGAGCGACGTGAAGAAGGACGCTGAAGACGCGGCTGGAAGACGCTGGTCGGTGGACACGGTCGAGCACCGCGCCATGCGAGCGGCGTTCGTCGAGGGCGTCATGTATGTCGGCACGCTCAAGGTGGTCGCATCCGGCGAGAACGTCGGGCACTGCACCACGATCACGCAATTCGGAATGACTGAGTCGGAGTTCGAATCCTGGCTCAGCACGAGGCCCCGCGAGCAGTAGAAGCGGTATGTTCGCAAAGGCAGGGGAAATCCGCAGGGTCTAGGCAGTCGGCGCACGAGATCCGAACTGCCAACTTTAAAACGGCCTAGCCACATGGGTGTCGACCCACGCCCGGCGATGATGGCCACCGAGCATGACATGGGGAAGTTCGCGACCCGGGAGAAATCGGGAGCGTATTTGGTTGCTGCTACCCGAAAGCAGTGGCGAGCCGGCGCAAACCGGCAACCAACAGGTGCTGTCATGAAACTATAAGTTCGTCTCCTCCCCCCATAGCAGCCCCATCCGGTTAGGCCATCAAGGCATAGTCGCTGCAACAAATCGAAGACGGCACTCTCGTCGGTCTCGAAGGTTAGATGCCACGCTACGTGGCTGCCGCTTCGAGCGAACACGTCAGATGCCAATCACAACACTGCTGACCACAGCGTCAACCCGACGACGTTAAACCCGGTTCTGGCCAAAGAAGGCCCGCCCATCCCAAGCAATCGAGATTGCTGAGGCGCTGACCACCGCCAGCGATATTGCGGTGGATGATTTCCCGCCCGAGGTGCGTCTTGGGCTTTGCTTGAAGGCAAATGCAAATGACATTGACACAGCTGCAGCACTACGAAGTGGCGCGTCGCCGGCTCGCCGATGCCGACATCGCCTTCATGGAGATGGTCGCGCACCCGACAAACCCGATGACGCGCGAGGACCTGGTGAAGCTGATCGAGCTGCGTCCCGATCACTACGGCCGGTTCGCCGGCTGGCTCGACGTCTTACCGAGCCGAGGCGCCTGATGCTCGCCCTCCAAGCAGCCACCTACGAAGCGCTGGCCTTCCTCGGTCCGCAGTGGAGCGCGCTGTTGGCGGGCTTCGCTGTCGTGATCTGGGGCGAGCTGCACATCACACCGGCCGGCATGGCCTATCTCGAGACTCTGGAGTGCTGACATGGAGAACGTCACCGAGATCCTTGAAGGCCTGATCGACCGGCATGGCCTGACGCATGTCGTCACTGGCCTGTCGCTGATCTGTGCCGAGAAGGCCGAGCACATTCGCCAGAACTGGCAGGACGGTACGACGGCGAAGGCATGGGATGCAGATGCCAAGACGCTCGAAAAGGCCGCCCACCTGATCTGCACGGACGGCAAGTGATGGGCACCGCATTGATCCGCCGCGTCCCCGACATCGGCGAGACCTTCGAGGACGGCGAGCCGCCGTTCAGACACGGCTTCCGCGTCAGCTCATGGCTCAAGCGGTCGAAGCGTCAGCACGGCCTGGCCCGAGACGTTGGACCTGACAACTGCAAACTCGTGTTCTGCCTGCGCGACGAGGCCGAATACGTCAGCGCATCCGGCGTGTGCGGCATCATCCGCCGTGTCGAAGACGTCGTGATCACCGGCCGCGTGAGCTGGAGCGAGGAGTGGATCCAAGAGTCCCGCTCGCGAGCAATCCGGCTTGTCGGCCAAATCATCTGGTGAAGCCATGCCCAAAATCGAGATCAACGACTGGGTGAGATCAGTTGCGGTCGGCTCCAAGGAGTCGTTCGTCGGCCAGATCACCGGCAACTGCCACGGTGGCCAGGATTACATCGTCCGCTGCGCCGAGAACAAGCGCTGGGGTCGATCCGAGGACCAGCTGGAGCTGGTGAGCAAGGGCGACGCCAAGCGCCTGGTCTACGGTTTCACGGGAGCCGAGTGATGCAGCAGCTCAACGTTCATCGCGAGGTAACGCCTGACGGCTGGAAGCTCGATCGCGACCACTGGTACACCCGCAAGATGCGGGACGGTGACGTGACGTTCGATAATTGCATGATCGGCTTCACACATCGCCGCCGGGTTTACGTGCGGACCGCAGCACAATGCGGCCAGTACGATCGCGGCGAGGTGAAGGCTGGAGACAACTGATGGCAAAGCAACGCCATCGCCGTCCCTATGGCCGGCATCGTCGTGACTACGGCTGCTGCCCAGGCCACGACCTCTACCCCTCCGAAACCTACAACAGCCGGCGATCGAAGAAGGCGCGGTCTCGCGACAACGCGAAGATGCACCGCGCATTCCGCCGCACGAGCAAGCAGGAGCTGGCTAATGGCCCGGAAGCGACCACGGCCTGACAACATCACGTTCGTCAAGGACCTGATGAACCACAGCCGGTACGGCGCTATGGCGCAGATCTTCGTGATGGATGCGCTGTCGAAGATGGCCGAGGCGATTGCCAAGGCCGATCAGGTCGAGATGGACACGCCGATGGTCAACGGTCACGCCTGGGTCGGCGTGGCGAAGGAGATCAAGCAGAAGTTCGACGAGAGGCTGGCATGAGCGGAGCAGTTCGTGTCGGCATCTTGAAGGAGGCGCGCGAGGCCTTCGACGCGCACAATCTCTCGGCTGAGGTGGCGTATTCGATCTATCGCCGCTATTGCGCCGGAAGTCCTCCGGCCCGCGTCCCTGGCATGGACACGGTCATTCGATTGGCAGTCCGCATCGCTCACGGCAAGACGGTCGAGCAGGCTGCTGCGCAGGAATACCTCTATCGGTGGCGTCTCGCCATCATGGCACCTGATCAATGCATCGGCAGCAGCCGGCGCAATCCGTGCGTGTCGATCTTCGGCACACCTCATCTAATCGGAATGTAAGGAACCGGCTATGAGCAGGGAATACGTGTCTCCGACTGGATCGCCGATCCTTGGCACGCTGGAGAAGCTGACCGGTCGCGCCGAGATCATGGGCATCGAAGAGGACGGAACGCCCCTCTACCAGGGTGGCACCGAGATCTTCTACGACGATCAGGTCACCGCCAGGACAGATGACGGCAAGATGATCTTCCTCGACGAGAACGGCGCCGAGTGGACGTTTGATCAGCTGAAGCCGGCGGACGACGAAGAGGAGGACGAAGATGGGAGTGAGTGAGCACGCTTCCGGAACCAGCTCCGGCTGGCGCTATGACAATCCCGAGAACGACCGGATCATCCTGTCGATCTACGGTCCGAAAGGCGCGACCAAGTTCTGCGGCGTTCTCAGCACAAGCGACGCCCGCAACCTGCGCGACCAGCTCGATATGGCGCTCAACAAGATCGCCGACGCCAGGGCGAGGACTTCGGTCTATGTCGTGGTCGAGAATGCCGGCTACGAGGGAGAGCGAGATGCGCAGCAATGCGCCAGCTACGGTGACGCTATCGAGTGGATGACCAGCAAGTATTCTCCAAAGGAGATCGAGGAGAAGCGAATGGCGATCTGTCGCGATATCGCCGGGGAGCGCAGCTACGATCTGTGAATTTTCTTGACTTTTGCTTTGCTTGAATGCAAATATGCTGCAAACGGAGAATCGAATGAGAATTTCACTCAAGCGGGCGCTGAAGCTCCGCAAGGAGCTGGAGGCGATGCTCGGCAAGATCGAGCTGCCGACCAACCTCAGCCTGTCGCTGCTGATACAGCAGAACGTCGATGATCCGTCGACGGTGATCGGACCCGGCGTCCAGGCGCTGACCCGACGCATCGACGAATACATGGCGCTCTCTCTGGTGTTGGCGAACCTGCGTCAGGCGATCGCCAAGGCCAACGTCGAGCAAGGCGTCGAGGCTGCCCTCGCCCAGGCGGCGCACCACAACCGCATCATGGCGATCCTGAAGAAGCTGGCATCCGCTGGTGTGACGCCGGCAGATGAGCAGCTGAAGGCAGAGCTGGCCTTCAGCCTCGATGCTCTGCGCATCCCCGAACGCAGCTATGGCGCGACCCGAGCTGTGACCGTGTCGGTCGTGCTGCCCGAGCTGCGGGACAAGGCGGCGGCCGGCTACATCGAAGCCAAGCGGTCGCTCGAAGCGATCGAAGACAACCGCGCCGGGCTGAACGCCGCGGTGCATCTGGAACTCGCTGAAGGTGACGCCAACCTGCTCCGGCAGCTGGGCCTCATCTGACGCAAGTGGGCGGGAGACTTACCGAAGGCACACCGATCGAAAGATCATCATGGCAAACGCCCTCACCCCGAGGTCGCAACGCTCCTCGTTACCCGGCTGAACCCGCTCCCCGTTGTGTGGAGCTTCGTCAATCGTCCGGTCCTATGAGCGCTCGTTGCTTGTGGTTTGTTCCTTGTTGATCGTCTCTCGTGCGTGCTCTGACGTTCGTCTCCCGCTTCTGATCTGAGCAAGCTCCCGTCGTCTATCGGCAAGGACACCGCCCTCTCAAGGCGGAAAGGAAGGTTCGATTCCTTCCGGGAGCGCTCGCTCAACACACCCCGACATCGCTGACCTTCCGCCCTGCGCGTCCATCACGGAGCGCAGAACGGAGCGACATGCGTCTGCTCTGCCGGACAACCTCCGGCTTCATCAGAAGGAGTCTGCTACATGATCAAGAAGTTCGCGTTTCTTGCCGCTGCCACCATGTTCGCTGCGATGTCCGTGATGGCATCCCCGGCTGCTGCCGGCGACTACACGGTCTACAACTCGGCCACCGGCCAGGTCGGCACCGGCAACCTGCACCTCGAATACACGGCACCGTCGACCGTCGTCGAGAGCGACATCAACACCTGGCCGAGCATCGGCGCCGGTTCGGTCGACAGCCGGCCGTCGCACAACTTCTCGAACCCGGCCTACGCCAAGAGCACCATCGTCGAGAGCGATCCCTCGACTTGGTACGTCTTCAGCGCCTCGGCCCATTGATCAGCTGATCGTACTTTCGGGAGGGGAGCAATCTCCTCCCGGCTTGCGTTTGTTTTTGTGTTGCGTTTGCACTAATTGCGATGCCAATTCAGAGCAGGAGAAGCTTATGTTCGCCTTCGTAACCGGTCCGGAGTACCGCCTGCCCTTCGGCACAATCACCATCTGTTGCTTTCGGAAGAACCATGTGCATCGCGACTTCCAGAACCACAGCTGGACCGAGCCGATGGACCTGAGCGTCAGCGTGACCGCGCTGGACCTGGCCGCCATTCACCCCGCCGACAACGACAACGAGAGAGTCGCCTGATGGACCTGTACTGGATCCACAAAGCCAGAGATTTCGCCAAGCACGCCCACGGGTCACAGCTCCGAAAGTACACCGGCGTGCCGTACTGGCACCACCTGGAAGAGGTGGCCTGCATCCTGCTGCGCTACTCATCGAACCCCATCGTGGTTGCCGCAGGCTGGCTCCACGACACGATCGAGGACACCGACACCACGCACGCGCAGCTGGAAGTCGAGTTCAATGCGGCCATCGCTGATCTGGTGCTGGAAGTCTCGGACGTCAGTCGTCCCGAGCACGGCAACCGCCCCATGCGCAAGCGCCTCGATCGGCAGTATTTGGCTGGTGCCTCAGCCTTCGGCCAGATGATCAAGTGCGCTGACACCATCAGCAACACACGTGACATCGCAAAGCACGATCACAGGTTCGCTCGCGAGGTCTACATCCCGGAGAAATCCGCTCTGATCCCGGTCCTCGTGAACGCCAGGAACTGGTGCTACCCGCTCTGGCGGGCGGCGTTCGATGAGGTTGAGAAGGCAAAGTTCGAGCTGCAGATCGCAGCCTGAGGAGGCTTCCAACATGTTCCGCACAATCCGTGCGCTCTTCCGCATCAGGCAGCTGATGCGGATTGAGCAGGCAGCAAGGGCTGTCACACTCGAGATCGACCAGTACGATCGCAGCCTGAACGGCACACCACCTCGCGGCGACGACTCCAGGCCACCGAACGGCGACGATTACAATCGCATCCTGTCCATTACGGAAGACCTGAGGCAGGTGCTGTGAGATGCCCTACGACAAGGACGTCAAGGAGCTGGCCTACACGATCGACCCGCCGTGCTGGGAAAGCTACAGCGGCCAGTCGCGCTACTTCAAGGCGGTCATGGACGACCGCCGCAATGCTGCGCTGAAGAAAGCGCAGGAGCAGATCGACGCCGTCAAGAACCGCCAGGCCGAGCGCCAGGCGCAGAAGGACCGCGAGCGACGCACCGGAGCGCATGTGCTGGAGGCCGCGAGGTCTCTGGGCTGGTCGGATGACGGCGAGGGCGCACTGGAGTTCCTGCTTCGGCGCACCCGTGAGGTTGCGATCGAGGACTGCGGAGGCTCTCCGAGCCGCTAGGCCCGAGCGATGGCCTCCTCGATCTTCCGCTTCCGCACCGACCGCACGTGCTCCAGCATCTCGCCATGCGACAGGAACCTGATCCGGGACTTGTCCGTGGCGAGGCGCATGGCCTGCACGGCGAACTCCGCCGTGACATCGAACCAGCTGCCGGCGAGGCGCCTGTTCCCCTTGTCTAACACGCTGCACACGTCGCCCGCGATCCGGTTGGCAAGCAGCTCGCCGTCGACCCAGATGATCTGGTGGACCTGCAGCTCCTTCCAGCAGCCGAGCTGCATTGTCTTCAGGCTGCTCTGCAGGTTCGCTGAGACACCGATCCGCAGCGGCCGGCCGCCGTCAGGCCCCACCGCATAGACCGAGCAGAAGCCCAGCTTCGTGAAGATCTCGCGCTCCTGCTTCGTCGCGAACCAGGGCAGGCCGTTTACGATTTCAGATTTCCCCATTCCACCATTATGGAGCGGGATACGCTTGAATGCAAATTTTGCTTGCGCCGAGCGCAAATGCAAATTACCCAGATCACACCCACGCAGGAGGGATAGATGACCGACAGAAGACCCGTGCTTTCCGCAGACGCCCTTCAGATCAAGCCGGCGGAGCACAAGGCGCTGCTCGAAGTCCGCGAGCTGTTCGCCAACCAGGCCTTCCACCACGACCACGAGATGAACTTCGACCAGCCGAGGGGCTTCAACATGGAGTGTCTGTTCGACAACCGTGAGTGCGGCACCACCGCCTGCATCGGCGGCTGGATATGGGCGATCATGCGCCGTGACGGCACGACCGAGAGCAAGAGCGGCGCCAGGTACGTCAAGAACGATCGCAGCTACCGTCTGCAGTTCCTGTTCTATCCGCCGCTCGATGAACTCGACGGCATGACCTACGACAACATCACGCCGGGCGCCGCCCTGATGGCGATCGACAGCTTCCTCTCGACCGGCAACCCGGAATGGCAGCACGCCTGCGGCATCGACCAGTCCTTCGAGGTCGAAGATGCTTGATTTCAGCAAGCCCATGCAGACCCGCGAGGGTCGCCGCGCCCGGCTGATCGGCCGTGGCTTCTGGAATGGCGATGGATGCGGCCCGCTGCTGTTCGCCGTTGACGACATGGGCATCGAGCGCCTCGCCTTCCGCGAGGAAGATGGCCGGTACCCCAAGATGTTCCGCGGCGATGCAGATGCATCCATCTGGGACATCATCAACGCTCCATCGCCGGAGAACCTGGTGATCGTCCAGGTCAAGGAAGGCCTCGCCGTCATCACCCAGGTCCCGGACAACATCGTGGTCAAGGTCATGGACTACGACATCGAAGGCGTTCCTACCAAAGAGCTGATCGAGGACGAGAACGGCAAGATGTGCCGTGTCGAGCTGCACGGACCTGCCGGGGAGTATTCCGTCTGGCCGTTTGCTTGAATTCAAGCCATCCCAACACCCCCGTTGAGCCAGCGCGCCGCCCTCTGACGGGGGTGGGAATGCACGGCACGCATCAACCACCACAAAGGAGAGACTGCATGGATCCCACCATGGGAGAGACTGCCGCGTTCGCTGAACCGCTGGACACTCTGAACGATAGCCCGCACGGCGACGCTCCGGATGCGTCAACCACCTTCGGATCCGGACGCGTCGACTCGCAGGCAATCGCTTCGGTGTCGAGCATCGAGGAGACGCCGGCAACCAACTATCCGGTCGGCGCCGTCGACTTCAACAAGCCGTTCGAGGTGTTCGACTCCAACGACGACGATGATCGGCACGCCAACGCCCGCGTCCTGGCTGTCCTGGCCGGCAACAACTATCCCGTGGTCGTCGTGTCGCACGACGGCAGCGAGGAGGTTGTCACCCAGTTCGACACCGATGGCAACAGCCTCAACGGAGACTTGAGCGTCGAGAACGTTGCTCCCGCGATCGAGCAGACGAAGTTCGTGATCATCTTCAAGGACCGTCGCGAGTTCTCGCTCGGCGCCGAGCTGTATGACACCGAGCAGGCGGCGTTCGACGTGGCGCGCAACGAAAGCGACGTCTTCGCGGTCCTGCCGGTCACGATCCCTGCCCTCAAGCAGGAGATCCCGCCGGTCCCGCTCCCGGTCGTTGCCGCCAACGATGACGACGAGGAGGACGAGGGCGAGGAGGTCGATGCCGGCCCGAAGTACATCGCCGGCATGACGCTGAAGGCCGGCGACAAGGTGCGTGCCTATCGCAAGAACCGCGGTTCGCGCACCTGCACCATCCTCAAGACCCGGCACTACCCGGCGCACAAGCAGCTCTACATCCAGGCGGATGGCGAGACCCCCTACTGGGCGCTGAACAAGAACATCAGCCGCAACTGGTGATGCGACCTGCCCGCTCTCCGCGGAGGGCGGGCACCTTCCCTCCGGCGCAGTGAGAGCGACGATGCCCATCTTCGACAACAACAGAGCCTTCGATGAGGGCTGGGGAATCTTCGAGTGCAGCGGCAGCGAGAACGGTCCCTATCAGCTGCAGAAGCTGGATGAGAGCGACAAGTTCCGCAACGACATCGAGGCCTGGCGCTACGTGGTCGAGGTCGCTGACCGCGAGAGCGAATACCACCAGAAGGCGCTGGCCTTCCTCGCCGAGCACAGTCCGTTCGAACACCAAACCATCCTCGACACCGTCAACAACAAGGCTGTAGCATGAAAGAGCCAGTCCGCGTTATCGACGAGCCGACCTTCGCCGCTCGCTTCCGCGAGGTGCTGTCGAGCACCGATCTTTCCCATGTGGGCGCGGTCACCGGCCCAGGCCGATCAGGCGCCGTCGCTGCCGTCTACGCCTCGCACATCCTGCATATCCCATACATCCCCTACGGCGCCCGATGCCCAGCAGGCTTCAAGCTGCTGATCGTCGACACTGCCCGTGAGAGCGGCCGGACGCTGCGCAAGGCCGCCCGGCGCTACAAGGACTCCGATCCGACAGTCGTGGTGGCATTCGAGGAGCCGCCTCGCGTGATGTTCTGGTACGAGGCTGGAAAGCCGCAGTTCTACCGGCACGAAAACAAGGTGGCGGCATGAAGCGCGCCATCCTCCTGGCAGCTCTGCTGCTCGCCGCCTGCGACGATGGCGACAACGACATCCCCAAGCCGCGCCTGACCTGCACCCAGGTCACAGCTCAATACCCATGCGGTCGGGGCGGCACATGCGAGCAATGCGGCAACTGGCAGATCGGCTGCCCGAAGCCGCTGGAGCTACATCAGCAAACGGCGACCGGCAAATACGGGAAGGACGAAACACAGCTCGTTTGTCGATTGAAGGAGCATCGCGATGTTTCTGCGTCACCGCCGATGGAGGCACCCCAGCGATAAGGGCCATCCAGCCCAGCGCGCCATCGGAGCCGCGTTCCGCTTCCTGCTCGAAGAGCACACCTGGAAGCGCCACCCCAAACCATTCTCGAAAAGCAAGCGAGGACGCGAACGTCGTGCCGTGAGGCGCTTCGTTCGCCGTGGAGACCACCATGAAGCTGACGTACTGGTCTGATCGTGAAATGCAGATCCTGCGGGACAATCCGCAAATGCCGGTCAA
Organism: Bradyrhizobium sp. HKCCYLS20291; assembly: GCF_051167715.1. Classification (NCBI taxonomy): domain Bacteria; kingdom Pseudomonadati; phylum Pseudomonadota; class Alphaproteobacteria; order Hyphomicrobiales; family Nitrobacteraceae; genus Bradyrhizobium; species Bradyrhizobium sp. HKCCYLS20291. The sequence continues at coordinate 84,002 of NZ_JBNPTO010000021.1, forward strand.
GGAGCTGAAGAAGAAGCTTCCCGGCAGATCGATCCAGGCCATCAGGCGGAAGCGAGACGATCTCGGGCTCGCCGCCACGCGCGAGTACAAGAACTGGTACCCATCAGACGACAGGCAGCTGATCGAGCACGCCAAGACCAAGGGCGCGATCGAGGTAGCGCGGCTGATGGGGCGCGGTGAAGGTTCAGTCCGCACGCGAGCCGAGACCCTCGGCATCAAATTCAAGAGTGAGGTTTCGAAGTACGCCATGACGGGCAACCAGCTCGTGGACGCGATTCGGCGTCGCTGCGAGGAGGATGGCATCGCCGTCCGCGACCTCGATCGCGAGCTGAAGGCAGGGGCGTATTTTTCGAGTCATTGCCTGGGGACAAAGGCGAAGCGCCGACTCCCGGTGATGAAGCACATCGCCAAGGCCGTCGACTTCTTCGGCGGTGAATTGGTCATCAACTGGAAAGACGAATAGAGGAGGGAAAATCGACTTAAGCCGACCGTGATCTGGGAGCGGTCGGTGACTGAAATCGCTGACACAGAGGGACTTAATCAACGGTGAGAACTCTTCTAGGACGGGCGAAGAAGAGTAGAAAGTACAGGGTATGCGTCACAACAGGACAGGCGGTCTCGCTCGGCGGGTCCGCCTTTTTCATTCACGAGATAGACCGGCTGGGCCAACGACAACTCCAACACTTCCCGACAATCGGAGGCGTTGCTCATGACCACAATTCGATATCGCTCAAGGGATAGACCATAAGAAGAGGCGCTCAAGCGCCCATTTTCCGCTTGCACTTTTGTTTGCTTGAATGCAAACAGGCAAACGGAAGAGCCGACCTCGCGGCAGACGCGCGCCTGCGCGTTTGCTTGAATGCAATCACATGCAAACCGGAGAAATGCATGTCGTTCTACCTCGTCCGCCTCGAACCGGACCCGAATGAACCCGGCGTTTGCACTGATGTGCCGCTGCCGGATTACGGACCCTACGAGAAGGGAAGTGAGGCCGCCAAGGAGGCCAAGCGCGTCGGCGAGTATCTCGGCGTCCGTGTTCAGCCCCGGCGCATGAGCCAGGCCGGCGACTGGCGTGAGCGTCATCGCAAGCGCCTCGAAGACGGCATCGAGCGCGGCATTCTCAAAGCGCTCCCCGAGAAGTGGAATTTGCCGCCTATCGCGGACCACTTCGCCCACATCCAGCTGGTGGGCGCCCCCACCATGATCACCTTCGTTGCGACCGAACAGGACGCGATCCTCGACAAGTTCACCTCGGTCACTCCTGGTCGGTACATCAGCCGGTACTACGACACGGATGATCACAAGATCCCCGACGACCAGCGGCGAAAGCTCATCTCGTCGATCGACCCCAGCGGCGAGATCCACTTCGCCTTCGATCCCGACGAGATCGTCCGCGTCTACGCGGAAGGCCCAGATTCGTGCATGGACGGCGACCACAAGTTCTCGACTCCGGTCCGACCGGTCTCGGTGTATGGGGCTGGCGACCTGGCCGTTGCTTACACGGTGAATAGTCGTGGTCGCATCCAGTCTCGTGCCGTCTGCTGGCCCGAGAAGAAGGTCTATGGCCGCTGCTACGGCGACGTGCAGCGCCTAGAAGCCGCCTTGGAAGCCGATGGCTTCGAGACGCCGCGCGAGGGTCACTCCGCCGACGAGAACGGCCCCACCTTCGTCGGCGCCAGGATGATGAAGGTCTTCCTGAACGCCGACGAGAACTACGCGGTGATGCCCTATTTCGACGACCTCAAGGTCTGCGTCGATGCCGGCGATCACTGGATCACCGCGGAGGAGGAGCCTCCCCTCAGCACCGAGGAGCATCCCGACATCGTCAAGAGCGGCGGCACCAACGGCTACGCGGAGATCAAGCGCTGGTGCCCGAAGATGCGCAGCTACTACGGCAAGCGATCTTTCAGGCAGGTCCATGGCGTCGACCAGCACTGGTCGGTGTCAGCCTGTGATCGCTACGCCTTCCAGTGCTCGGAGACGGGTGAGTATTGGCCCGACGAGGACCATTACAAAGTCGTCCTCCAGAGCCTCGGCCTCGGCGGCACGCGCTGGGTTTCAAAGAAGTGGTTCAATGAGAACGGTGCGGTCTGCGAGGCGACTGGCAAGCCCTGCAAAAAGTCCGATCTCGTCGAGTACAAAGGCAAGATGGTCTCCCGCAATTGGGCGGGACGGGACATGGAAAATCCGTTCCGCGGGTCCTATCGCGGGATGACTGCCGACAAGGTCTGGGTCGATGAGTACGAACAGGTCCCGATCAGCAGCCGGCTCACCATGCCACGTCCGGATTTCACCATCCGCGACATGATCGAAGGTCGCTTCGATCCACCCCCCGCACCACGAGAAGTCGAATACGTGACGGCCCGCACCATCGACGGCCGCACGATCCGTCGCCGCATCGCCTAATCCCTACGAAAGAAGAGCAATGAGCAACAAAGACCTCGAGACCATCCAAGCGATGCTCACCTTCCGGCGTCCGGCCGGCTCGCAGACGGAAGCGGAGTTCATCGAACGCTTCCTTCTGCCGCTCGGCGTCAAGAAGGACCAGTTCGACAACCACTTCCTCATCATCGGTGAGGAGAGGTCGACTGTCCTGTGGTCGTCGCACACCGACAGCGTCCACAATCGGACCGGCTACCAGAAGGTGCAGTACGACGGCAAGTTCCTCCGCCTGCCGGAAAAATCGAAGTCGAACTGCCTCGGAGCCGATTGTGCCGCGGGCGTGTGGATCATGATGGAGATGATCAAGGCCAAGGTACCTGGTCTCTACATGTTCCATGCGGCCGAGGAGATCGGATGCATCGGCTCCGGCGCGATCGCCGAGAAGACGCCGGAGTTCCTGGATGGCATCCAGGTGGCGGTGGCGTTCGATCGTCGCCGGACGGAATCGGTGATCACTCACCAGGGAGCGCGGTGCTGTTCGGATACGTTCGGAAAGTCGATCGCAGCCCAGCTGCCCGAAGGCTACAAGCTCGACCCGACAGGTTTCCTGACGGACACCAAGAAGTACATGAACCTGGTGCCGGAATGCAGCAACCTGTCGGTCGGCTACTACAGCGAGCATCATCCGGAAGAGAAGCAGGATGTCGCTCATCTGATCAAGCTGCGCGACTACATGGTCAAAATAGACCAGAGCAAGTTCGTGGTCGAGCGCGATCCGAAGAAGCCCGAGCTGCCCAGCTCAATCCTGGGCAAGCTGTCCAGCTACCGGCGCAAGCGGCCATCAACGGTCTACGACCTGGTCTATCACAACCCGGGTCCAATCGCTCGCTTCCTGCAGGATGAGGTCGGTCTCACCTTCAAGGAGGTGAACACGATCATCGAGTGCCAGAACCAGAAGCCCAACATCGATCAAGGCGGCAATCTCTCGATCTCTGACCTGTTCGATGACGACAACGACTTCGGCTTCGGCTCGAAGATCGCCTCCTGATCAATCCACACCATCACCACTGATAACGGAAAGACCACGCCATGAAGCTTGGAATGCAGGACCACGTCGACGTCGCGTCCGGTGTACAGTCGGAGATAAAGGTCACGTTCGACATGAACGCGGTCGCCTTCTACGCCCAGATGTCGGGCCTGGCGAAGGACAAGATCGGCTATCCGATCCGCGAGATCTCGACCAACGCATGGGATGCCTCACGCGGCAATTACGAGGTCCATCTGCCGACCGGCCTGAACCCGGTGTTCCGCGTCCGCGACTTCGGTCCGGGCATGACGCCTGAGCAGATGCAGGAGGTCTACGCCAAGATGTATGCGTCGACCAAGCGTGAGAGCAACAACGACGTTGGAGGCTGGGGCCTCGGCCGCTTCTCGCCCTTTGCCTACCTGATCGGTGAGAACGGCGCTGGCTCCTACAACGTCGTCTCCTACACGGGCGGCATGATGCGTGCCTACGTGATGTCGCTGGCTGCCGGCGGTTTCCCGGTGCTGCGTATGCTCGCCGAGGTTCCGTCCGACGAGCCGTCAGGCCTTGACGTGTCGTTCCCGGTCCGCCGCGAGGACATCCACGCCTTCAACACCCGCGCCCATCAGATCCTCTGGTCGTTCAATCCGCGCCCCAGGATCACCCCGGCACCGCACTGGAATGAGGCCGAGGTGTCGTCATCCGGCGAAGGCTGGACCTGGTACAAGGACGAGACGGTGCCGTTCTACGGTCCGCAGGTCCGCATGGGCTGCGTCATGTATCCGGTCGATCTCCGCCAGATCGAGACTACCGGATTCCTGCATCACGACGACACTGTGCTGTTCGACGCGCCGATCGGCTCGCTGAAGGTCACTCTGTCTCGCGAGGAGCTGGCCTACGACGAGAATACCAAAGCCACGCTGAAGGGCCTGGTTGCGTCCTTCGAGCAGAACTTCATCAACCAGGTCCGCCGGAAGGTGAGTGCGGCCAAGACGCTGTTCGAGGCCTGCCAGGTATTCGAGACCGAGCAGGAAGAGCTGGGCATGACCAGGCTGGAGGCGCTGCGCAACCAGATCGAGTGGAATGGTCGCCGGCTCCACCAGCACATCTTGAAGCACGATTTCAAGACGGCGAAGCTGGGCAACGACTGGCGGACGTTCGACAAGTTCGAGGACGTCGAGGTTCGCTCGTCTTGGGCTGCGGACGCCACGATCGTCATCGAGCACAATCCGAACTACTCGCTCAGCCGCTTCATGATGGCCGAGTTGGTCGGCAAGAAGGTGCTCTGGGTCCGCTGCAAGCGCATCAATCGCGATGCCACGCTGGCTCGCCTCGGCAATCCCGAGAACCTTGTCGATCTCGACAGCTTCAAGGTCCCGGTCGAGAAGCGTCGCGGTAAGACGGTCCGCAAGCGCCGCACCCTGGTGGTCAGCGCAAGCGGCCTGCACAAGATGACGCAGGACGTCGATCTGGCCGATGGTGGTGAGTACATCGAAGAGTCGACTGGGGGCTACGGCCGGCGCCGGCGCCACGACAGCTGGTTCTATGTCAACGGTCGCTCGATCAGCCTCTACGACCTCGACAGCGTCGTCGCAGACTGCGTGCGGCTCGGCATCCTGGAAGTTGGTCAGGTATTCCTGATCAAGGGACAGGACACGGTGACGCCGGACAACTGGTCGGAGCTGGATATCGTCTCCGACCTGAAGTCGAAGGTCGATCCGGAGCACCTGACCGAGAAGGACAATCGCACCTCGCTCGAAAACAACCTCTCGGTCTGGGCCAAGAGCCGCCAGATCGAGCGGATGCCGGACGATGTGCGCGCCTTCTGGCTCAAGCTGTACCAGGTCCAATCCAGCCTGTCCCGCCGCGGCAGCCGGGAGACCACGCCATCCGACATCGCCCACGGTGCCCTCAAGAAGCTCGGCGTCTCCGTCGAGGTGAAGAAGGCGGATGATCCCGTGGTCGTGGTCGAGATGGAGTACGCCGCTCTGGGCCGCAAGTACCCGTTGCTCAGGACGATCGTTAATCGCGCCGGCTACTACAGCTTCGACAACGAAACCTACCGACAGCTGACGCACTATCTCGGCCTCCTGGTTGACAGCCAGGAGTTCGCGGAGCTCGTGCCGGCCAAGGAGGAGAAGGTCATCGTTGCTGAGGACGAAGAAGACCTCGACCTCGACGATGACCTCGACGAGGCGGCCTGAAACCAACGGAAACCGTCATGATCCCGAGCATCATCACTGATACTTCGATCACGTTCATCGCTCAGGGCCGGCCGTGGGTCCTGGCGATGGACCACCCGAGGTTCGGCGAGGTCAAGGAGTTGCTGCAGGCTGGTGAGGCCGACGCAGACAAGCTCGTTTGTCTCGCCGACGTTCGGGTGGCGGTCGAAGCGGCCACCGATGGAGCAGCCGTCCTCAATGAGGATGGGCTGTTCCTCAACGGCGAAAAGCTTTCGGAGGCGTGGGAGCAAAAGGCTCAGGCGGCTCCGGATGCAATGAAAGTCCTGCTCGTGAGCCCGGGAGACCGGGTTCGCGTCCAGGGCGATCCCGATGCGCCTGATGGCATCTACACGGTCGGCGACGTCGACAATGCCGACGCCGACAAGCGCGTCTACGTCGAGAGCGACGAGGATTTCTTCGGCTTCGTCGCCAACACCTCCATCATCGAGATCATCAAGGAATGAGAAACCACATGGACTTCTCCCTGTTCAAGCACGCCGTCTCGGCGCAGTTCAAGAAGATGCGTGATGACCAGCTGTTCTGCACCGCGGTGGAGAAGGACGAGCTGTGGGACGCCTACCTTGGCAGCTTCCCGGCCGGCACCAACCCCATGTTCCGCGAGCGCACCGAGCACGACTGCAGCTGCTGCCGTCAGTTCATCCGTGCGGTCGGAAACGTGGTCGCCATCGTCGACGGCAAGCTGATCTCGATCTGGGACGGCAAGGTCTCCGATCCGGCTTACCAGACGGTCGCCGATGCGATGTCGCAGCTCGTGAAGTCCCGGGCGATCGCGGACGAGTTTTTCCATTACGAGGCTTCGGTCGGCACCGACAAGAACTTCGAGGATGTGCTCGGCAAGGTACAGACCTGGGAGCACTTCCACCTGCACCTGCCGGCCGGCCGCGTCATGCGCGGTGAGATGCTCGCCACCAAGCGCGCCGAGGTTCGCTCGGCCCACGACGTGTTCCAGAGTTCCCTGACCAGCATCTCCATGGATTCGATCGACACGGTCCTGGAGCTGATCGGCCAAAACTCCCTCTACCGCGGCCAGGAGCACAAGTTCGCCGTGGAGGCCTTCAGGAAGGCCAAGGTGGCGTTCGAGCGCCTGCCGGCAGCAGGGCGCGACCCGTTCGTCTGGCTCGCTGCGAAGTCCAATCCGGGCTCTGTGACCGGCATCAAGAACACCTCGATCGGCACCCTGCTCATCAACCTGTCCGAGGGCATGGACATGGAGGGCGCGGTCCGCAAGTTCGAAGCCATGGTGGCCCCGGCCAATTACAAGCGGCCGACCGCCCTCGTGACCAAGGCCATGATCGAGAAGGCCAAGGCCACGATCACCGAGCTGGGGCTGACCGGCGCCCTGGAGCGCCGCTACGCCCGCCAGTCCGACATCACCGTCAACAACATCATCTTCGCCAACCGCGCCACCCGCAAGGTTCTCGAAGGCGACGTGTTCGACTCCATCCCGGTGAAGTCGACGGCCAGGAAGTTCGACAAGGTCGAGGAGCTGCCGATCGAGCAGTTCATCTCGCAGGTGGTTCCGAAGGCCGACTCGATCGAGGTGATGTTCGAGAACCGGCACATCTCGAACCTGGTCAGCCTGATCGCTCCGGTGGACCCGGGCGCGGCGCGGCTGTTCAAGTGGGACAACAACTTCTCCTGGTCCTACAACGGCGACATGGCGGACGGCGTCCGCGAGCGCGTCAAGCAGGCCGGCGGCAACGTCAGCGGCGACCTGTGCTGCCGCCTCGCCTGGTACAACTATGACGATCTCGACTTCCATATGCGAGAGCCGGACGGCCACGAGATCTATTTCGGCAACAAGGGCATGCGGTCCCGCTGCGGCGGCATGCTGGACGTCGACATGAATGCCGGCGCTGGGCACACCCGGAGTGCGGTCGAAAATATCTTCTACAGCTCGCAGTCGACCATGAAGGAGGGCGTCTATGAGCTGATCGTGGAGAACTTCAACAGGCGCGAGACGACAGACGTCGGCTTCGAGGTCGAGATCGACTGGCTCGGCCAGGTGACGCGGTTCGCCTATCCCAAGGCGGTCCGCCACAAGGAGAAGATCACGGTTGCCAAGCTGCGCTATTCCCGCGCCAAGGGCATCGTGATCGGCTCCGTCCTGCCATCGACGCAGGCAACCAAGACGGTGTGGAACATCGCCACCCAGGACTTCCACCCTGTCAACCTGATGATGCTGTCTCCGAACCACTGGGACGGGCACGGCGTCGGCAACAAGCACTACTTCTTCATGCTCGAAGGCTGCCTGAACGACGGACAGGCGCGCGGCTTCTACAACGAGTTCCTCCGGGACGAGTTGAGCAAGCATCGCAAGGTCATCGAGATCGTCGGCTCGAAGATGAAGACCGCCGAGTCGGTCGACCAGATCAGCGGCCTCGGATTCTCCAGCACCCAGCGCAACGAGATCCTGGCCAAAGTGAAGGGCAATTTCACCCGGACCGTCAAGGTCATGTTCTAACGGAAGGAGAATGGAATGTCTGATTTGTTCTTGAAAGCGTCGCGGATCAAGCTCCGCTTCGACACCTCGAAGGGTCCGCTGGCGGCCGAGGATCTCTGGGATCTGCCGATCTCCAGCGATCGCAAGCTGAACCTCGCCGACATCGCCCTGGAGGCGAAGGGCCGTCTCGACAAGGTGTCTGGCCTGTCGTTCGTCAAGCAGCCGACGAAGGAGATCGACCAGACCGACCAGCTACGCTTCGACATCCTGCGCTTCATCATCGAGACCAAGCAGGACGAGAACGCCGCGGCGGTGGCAGCCCGCGACAACGCGACCAAGAAGCAGCGCCTGCTGCAGCTGATCGCCGAGAAAGAGGACGACTCGCTCAAGGGCAAGTCGGTCGATGAGCTGCGGGCGCTAGCCGAAAGCCTGTAACCGGCCTCGGGCGGATGGCTTCGGCTGTCCGCCCACTTGCTTGAATGCAAACACACGGGAGAACTTCGATGCCCGAGACGGCAAAATGCACCCTTTGCGCCGCGGTGGAATCGCCCGGCTTCTACACCGGCTGCATGGTCAGGGATGGCCAGGTGACGGACTGGAGCTGCGACGGCAAGGGGCACCTTACCCGCGCAACCTTCCGCGAGGCGCTCGACATCTTCTACCAGGGCTGCCAGCGGATCTCCGAGGAACACCGCGCAGCGAACTATTCGTCGATCCCGCCCTATACCTGGCACATCGTGGAGGTGAACAAGCGCTGGAAGATCATCCAGGGTACCGGCGTCCACTGCTTCGTCGACAAGTCGACAGGCGATGTTCTCAAGGCCGAGAGTTGGTCCAAGCCGGCCAAGCACGCACGCGGCAACATCTTCGACGAGCACAACGGTCTGGCCAAGATGGGTCCGTATGGCCCTGCATACCTCCGGTGATCCGATGCGAATTTACACATCCTGCAGCGACCCGATCGACTTTTGCGGCAACTGCGCGCCCGACAGCGATGAGGCCGAAGAGCGCTACGGCAACCTCGGCGACGGCCCGGACGGCCGGGGCAACTGCTTCGGCTACGACGATGACCATCCGCCCTATGAAGGTGAAGGCTATCGCTGCCACGATTGCGGCAAAGAGCTTACGGACGAAGACTGACATGACCGAGGACCAGCTCAACACGCTTCGAACGATAAGCCAGCAGCCTGTCATGATCGGACCCATCGGCGGACCGGCGCGCACCCTGCTACGGATACAACACCGATCGCCAAACGTGGCATGTCTACCAATATGAGGGCTGGCTGCACCACGCCATCTACATTGGCGATAGCGGAAAGCCGGAGTTTCACGACTGCGGCGAAAAGCTGATTGCCAGCTCGTTGTCACCGAACAAGCGCCTCTACCCGGAGGCCTGCGACTTCGCGTTCTGCCGCAAGCTAAAGCTGCTCGGAGTCCACCTGTCCTTCACCACCTACGGCCAGATGGGAGACATCTTCGCTCGCCGTCCATTCATCGGGAGGGTTTTCCTGTGAGCAAGACGTTCACTGACCTGCAGAAGCGCATCATGGCGCGGGCCATTGCGCAGTCCGCCAGCGAGACGCTGTACCTGCGTGAGGGTCACATCGCCTCGTGCAAGAGCCTGATCAAGAAGGGCTTCATCGACCAGCACTGCTACACGATGGTACAGACCCATCACGTAACGCCGGAGGGCAAAGCAGCCTTCTTCGCCGAACATGGCGACGTGTTCGCGATCCATGACATCTACGACAACTGCTGGATCATCTTCGAGGACCGCAAGGTCATCGCCAAGCCGCGGAGCGAGGAGAATGCTCAGCGCATCGTCGCCGCGCTGAAGGTGCTCCGCGAGCAGGAGCGCCTTGAGCAGAAAACCGCCGCTTGATTTGCTTTTTTATTTGCATGAATGCGAATCAATGCTAACGTGTTCGCACCCAACCAGACGAGGAACAAATGTCCAGCACCGCGGCAGCGCCCGCAATCTACGTTCCGTCGCCACAGCAGGCCGCCTTTCAGGATGAGGCCTGGAACGGGACTAGCTCAATCGTTCTGATCGCCGTGGCCGGCGCCGGCAAGTCCACCACGATCGTCCACACGGTTAGCCGCATGCGCGGCAGCAGCGTCATCCTGGCGTTCGGCAAGAAGATCGCTGCAGAGCTGAAGGATAAGCTCCAGAAGCTGGGCATCGACTGGAAGAAGGCCGAGGCCTCGACCTGCCATGCGATCGCGCTCCGGAATCTCCGGAAGGACCGTCGCTTCTCCGGCGTGCGGATTGATGAGGAGAAGGTCGGCCGGATCACGGCCGGATGGATCGACACCAACCGGATCGATGCATCGCTCGCCCCGCATGTCGGCGTCGTGGTCCAGCTCGTTGGCCTTGCCAAGCAGTCAGGCATTGGCATCCCTGGCTGTGGCGATATCGAGGACACCTCAGTCTGGGAGGATCTCGCCGAGCACTTCGACCTGTTCGATGAAGAGGCTTTGGAGAAGAAGGCCGACGACCTGATCGAGCTGGCGATCGAGGTTCTGAACGAGTCGAACAGCAATCCGCAGGTCATCGACTTCAACGACATGATCTACCTGGCCCTGCTCTACCGGGTCAAGATGTGGCAGTACGACACGGTCATCATCGATGAGGCGCAGGACACCAACACGGTGCGCCGGTTGCTGGCACGCGCGCTGATGAAGCCGAACACCGGCCGGCTGTTCGCGGTCGGCGATCCGCACCAGGCCATCTTCGGCTTCACCGGAGCCGACAACGACAGCCTCGACATCATCAAGCAGGAGTTTGGCGCGAAGGAGATGCCGCTCACGGTCACCTATCGGTGCCCGAAGACGGTGGTCAAGTTCGCCCAGACCTGGGTCAACCACATCCAGGCTCACCCGAGCGCTCCGGAAGGCAGGATCAGCCTCGAAACCTTCGAGCAGATGATCCAGCAGCGCGACCGGCTGAACGGTGAATCGGCGATCCTGTGCCGCAACACCAGGCCACTCGTCAACGCAGCCTTCGCTCTGATCCGGGAGAAGGTGCCGTGCCGGATCGAGGGCCGCGACATCGGCGAGCAGCTGAAGAAGCTGGCGACCCGATGGAAGTCCATCAACACCATCCCCGAGCTGGAGGACAAGCTGGAGGACTGGCTGGAGAAGGAGAAGGAGCGCTGGCTGCCGAAGAAGAAGATGTCGAAGGTCCAGGAGGCCGAGGACAAGTTCGAAACCCTCAAGGTCATCATGGATGCTTGCCGTGAGGACAAGCACGACAGCATCACCGCGGTCGTCGCCTATATCGACAACATCTTCGCCGACAACGTCGAGGGCATCCTGACGCTGGCGACCATCCACCGGTCCAAGGGCCGGGAATGGAAGCGGGTCTACTGGCTGGATCGGTTCGGCACCTGTCCGTCCAAGTACGCCAGCATGCCCTGGGAAAGGGAGCAAGAGGTCAACCTGCAGTACGTGGCCGCCACACGCGCCATGGACGAGCTGATCGACCTGATGCCGCCTCTGCCCAAAGTCAAGCCGGTCAACGATAACCAGCAGCCTGCGGAAAAGGAGAAGGCAGCATGAGCAATCATGCTGTCTTCCTGAAGCCTCCGAAGGTCGTCTATCCGTTCGGATATCCGTCCGGGACCAACATGCAGGTTCTGTGGCGCTGCGAGGCTCAGCGCTACTCCTACGTCATCGACGCTGACGCCGACAGGTACGGCGTCACGGAACCAGAGCTGCAGATGACCTGGTACGCCATCACCAGGCGTACCCCAAAAGGGGCGTGGATCAGCGGTCGCTTCGTGCTGCTGACGGCAACCAAGCGGTGGGCCTGTCCTACCCAGGAAGAGGCCATCGAGTCCTTCATCGCCAGGAAGCAGAAGCACATCCGCGTCCTGATGGCGCAGCTCAAGCGCGTGGAGGAGGATATGGCCCTCGCGCACCCCCTTCGTCCTACCCTCAGGTGTGCATAACAACGAGGCACGGCCGCGCTACGCTACTCGCCGCACCGCCACGCTTCGCCCTGCAACGCAACGTTTCATTAGGAGGTACTTTCTTCGCGGCTCGACGCCACGCGGCGCATCGCTTCGCCACGAGTCGCACCGCAACGCAACGTTTCATTAGGTCATAGTTGACCATCGCGCGGCAACACAAGGTGTCGCTACGCAACTCTATGCAACTCGACGCAACGACTTCACCGCCAATCAACGGAAAACGACCATGGCTAAAAAGACCGTAGAAACAGCACTTCGTTCGTGCGCAGTCCACATCGAAAGCGTGTCACCGTACTCAGCCTCTCGTGCCCACGAGGAGGAGAAGCTCGCAAACGAAACGCACGACGACTATGACAGGCGCACTTGGCGCCACAAGCTCACCACAGACGCTAACGGTATGGTCGTCATCCCTCGGGGCGGCTTCAAGCAAGCGATCGACGGCGCAGCCAAGATGGTTGGCGGCAAGATCCCTGGAAAGGGCAACGCAACTTATTCGAAGCTGTTCACAACCGGCGTTCTGGTCGAAGGCGATGTTGAGCTAGGTGTTCACGCCAACGATGTTGAATCGATCCGTATCCACGCCAACGCTGACGGCATCCGAGGCAGTGGAAAGCGCGTGTTTCGGATATTCCCGATCCTGCCCACCTGGTCCGGAGTGGTCAACGTTCTCATCACGGACCCGGAGCTTCCGGAAGAAGTGTTCGAGCGCGTCATGACTGCCGCCGGCCGGTGCCAGGGTGTTGGTCGGTGGCGCCCGGAGAAGGGTGGCAGCAATGGTCGGTTCACCGTCAGCAAGTTCGAATGGAGTAATGTGGCATGAGATTTAAAGCATCAGAGCAGACAGAGAAGATCGCATCCGTTCTGCGAGGACTACCGCTCGGCGGCAGCATGACTTACGCAGCCCTGTCGGAAGCCGTTGGCTTTCCGGTCAACAGCCAGACATCCGGCTATCGGAGCGCGGTCAACATCGTGCTTCGCGATGGCGTCTCGATCATGGCGGGCGAAGCCAAGCGCTCTTTCAGGCGACGGGCCGACAACGAGATGGCCGAGGGAAAACATCGCTTCGGAACCATCCGCCGGACGGCTCGCAAAGGCTCATTCGAGGCTCGCGAAGCCATGAAGTCAAACGACAAGCGGACGCAGGCCAAGGCATCAATCGCCTCAGCAAAGTACGCCATGATCAGGTCCATCAAGCCGGTATCGAACCGGGATGTCCCTGACGACAAGATCTAACCCATCTCGCGCCGCCGCGCAGCGCTACGCGCCGCCGCGCACCGCAACGCATCGCAAGGCACCGCACGCAACGTTTCATTAGGTCATAGGCCCCAGCGCATCGCTACTCAGCGCTGCGCACCGCATCGCGCGGCCCCGAGTCGCTTCGCTACGCAACGTCATTTGCTTGAATGCAAATCGGAGAGAAACTGTGAATGGATGCATCGTTTGGAAGGGGCCGTCCGAGGTGGACGGCAGCCCCATTATGCTCATCGCCACCGGTCTGGAGGATGGAGGCAGCAACAGCAAAACCGGCAGCATGTGCCAGTTGTACATTTTGCGCCAGGACATGAACCCGCTGAAGGCGAGCCAGATCGGCGCCGACAAGGCGATCTGCGGCAGCTGCGTTCACATGGGCAAGGTGGTCACGGACGAGAAGACCGGGCTTCGCAAGAACGTCGGACGGTCCTGCTACGTGATGCTGTGGCGCGGCCCGCACGTCGTCTTCGATGCCTACCAGCGCGGCGTCTACCCCGAGGTGACGCTGGCCAAGGCCCGTAAGCTGCTGGCCGGCAAGCGCGTCCGTGCTGGCGCCTATGGCGATCCTGGCGCAATCCCGATGGCCGTCTGGGAGACGATCCTGGCGAAGGTCCATGACGTCACCGGCTTCACCCACATGTGGCGCGATAAGCCTGAGCTGGCGGCGTTCTGCATGGCCTCCTGCGACACGGAGATCGGCCGGGTGCTCGCCAAGGCGCTCGGATTCCGAACCTACCGCGTACGTCCTGAGGGCGCTCCGAAGCTCGCTGGTGAGGGTCACTGCCCCGCGTCCAAGGAGATGGGCAAGGCCACGCAGTGCGCCCAGTGCCTGCTCTGCGGCGGCCATAAGTCCAACGCCAAAGCCGACATCACCATCCAGGTCCACGGGCCTGGCCGCAACAACTTCCAACCAGTGCTGGAGGCTGCGTAATGGCCAAGAACAGGGGATTTTTCGGCCGCGGCTCTGTTGGCCTGCTCGAATCGCTCGACGGCGAGGAGGACATCGCGAGCCTCATCAGAACCTCGCGCGGTAGCAGCCGCTCCACCCTGCGCACCACAGATTATCGCCGCCACGATGAGGCGGAGGATGGTTACGACGAATTGGACTTCGCATAGGAGACGATATTGGACAACGAACAGATCGAGCGTCAGATCGCCGAGAAGGTGGTCGATGACGCTCTTGCTGCCGGCTACACGATCGACGTGTGGGACGGTGGCGACTTCCCCCTGAAGCAGAGCAGCGACCGCGAGGCGATCCTCAAGGCGATGTTCTCGACCGACGAGGACAGGCTGTACCTCACCAAGGACGGCAAGCGCGGCTGGGTGTGGCTGGTCTACGGCAACCGCTACCACCTGATCAGCGATTACACGATCAGCCTGGCAACGGTCCTGGCCGGCGCCGAGAAGCTCTCAGACGAGCTGGAGGGTCAGTATGGCCCCGCTGCTTAAGGAGGCGTTCGGCTTCAAGTCTGAGCAACGCGTGCGTCTCAAGATCGAGACCAAGGGCGCGGATCACGAGGACATCGAGCACACGATGCCGGCCGGCTCGATCGGCATCATCGACCACATCGAGGTCTACACCGGAAGCCAGGGGATCGTCTTCCACGTCTGGATCCCCGTCGACGACACCAACGAGCGCGGCATCGTCAATTCATTCGACCAGCTCGACGGTCCCATCACCAATTTCTTGGAGGCACTGTGAAGAAGCCTAATTTCCGATCACCCCAGTTATTCTACGTGGCGCAGCGGAAAAACGGGAAATGGATTCTAATGGCGACCGAGCCGATGCTCAGGTCGGCCGCCGTACGTCTCGTCGCGTCAGCGTGGAAGGAAGGCAACCTCGCTCGCATCAAGGATGCCGACCAGGTCAAGAAGGCTGCGTGATCGTGGCCTCAGATTTGCTCAAATGCAACAGCTTGTGTTCTAACAATGACGGGACCGGTGTCTACATGTCGGTAGGAACATTCCTTTGTGCGTGGTGTACTGGCTCAAAGGCCTCCGCAACGACGCACTCGGGACCGCAGCAACGAGGTTGGAAATGCCATTGCAGGTACCCGACAACGAGAAGTTTCTGACTGGGGAGGAGACGAAGCTGTGGCGCATATCGCGTGGTCTCAACCAGGCTGAACTTGCGCAGTGGTTGGGCATCACGCCTCAGGCGGTCAGCAAGCAGGAGCGCCGCGGCGTATCAAAGATTGTTGCCTTGGCACTGGCGGCGATTGATCGTGGCCTGCCGCCGTTCCGTCCGACCCAGGACGATTACGACGCCGCCGAGAAGGAGAGGAAGGGAAAAAGGGAATGAAGGCTGTTATTGTCGAGGATCCCCCTGATCCGGTTCGCAGGGAGATCAATCCGCGTTTCAAGAGCCGGCTGCCAGTCATCATTGGCAGGGCCTGTGACTGCCTGATCAGGATCGAGCCCGAGATTAAGAAGCTCGAAGTCTATTTGCGGGAGTTCGCAGAGTATCTCGACTTTGAGATCGAGAAGGTCCGTCTCGAGATCGAGAAAACGGAGTGGCAAGATCGAGTCGATCGAGCGCAGCTAGATGATGCCAGGGAGTGGCTTGCGAAGCTTCGTCAGTTCCGGAAAGAATTCGACATCGACCTGATGACAACCCCTTCAGGCTACATCAGGTCAATGGTGGAAAGGGTCGAAACGCTCTTTGGAGCAATCGACGTAAGTCAGTGCTGACTTACAAACGCACGATCACGGCGACGATGGCGATCTCAGCGACATCGTCAAACGCCATTCGCTCTTCATCTCCGACCGGCATCGTCTTCGTCATGACGAGACCTTTCTCGTCGATGCTCGTCAGCAGACGAACTTTGGACTTACCGTCCTTGCCGGTCACGAGGATCATGTCACCCGCAACGGGGTCACGGCGCTTCGTGCCGTAGCAGAGCGATCCTGCCTTCAGCCACAGACCGAACGAATCATCCGGCACATGGAATGCAAAGCCCGTCTCGTCTCCGTCGAGCTGGGGCGGAGCCGGGACATAGCCGTCCCTACGGCTTGAAGCTGCAGCCTGCAATGAAGCTGGGAGCGCCGAGACGTGCTTGAACTCTACGGTCGCCGTCCTGCCGGGTGCAGGACGCAGCCCCGCGCGCTTTGACACCCCTTCCGGGACATCCGTTGCGTTCTCTTCGGTCTCGGCTCCGAGAGCCTCCAAGACCTTCTTCGTAATCGGGATACCAGAAGCTTCCGCGATCTTCGTAAGAGTCTTCTGCGTTGGGATGAATGGATGATCGGGATTGTTGAGCAAGCGCAGCAAAGTCGAAGGGGCGAGTTCCGCCTTCCTTGCAAGCTCCGTCGCATTCCATCGCTTGCGATCCAGGATGTAGTCGATCCACTCGATCACAATATGCTTCGGACTCTGTGCTTTCGTCTTTGCTGCCACTTTGAGCGCCATGGTCATTGCAATGCGCCTTTTTCTATCAGTCTTTGAAATATGAAACTAGGGTTGAACGGGACTTCCTCCCAGAATCGTCTTCTGAGCGTGATCTTCTGGTCGAAACGTCCGTTTGCATATTGGCTCCATCCGTTTGTTTGGATGCTAACACCTCTCCCCTAGTCTAGGTTTCGCTCGTTTGCAACGAAATTTTTGTTCGCTATTTGTTCACTATTTTTCATGAAATGCAAGTGAAATCAGTCGCTTAACATTTGCGGTGCGGGTGAGGCAACTTTGAGCATTGCTAACACCTGCTTGAACTCCTGCAAATGCAGTCCTGCATGTACGATGGCGATCGCGTCTGCAACATGCTCATTGTCCAGATGCAACTCGCCTCTCCGGTTCAAAATCTTGCCGCCCTTTCCCGTGGTGTCACGGTCGTAGAGCTTCCAGGAAGCCTCGGGATAGTGCCGGGCGGCCCAGGAGATGATCTCCGGCTTCTCGGCCTTTGGATTTCCTACGCTGCCCTTCTTCGTCTCCAAGGGCATGACCTGGAAGAGAGGAATCTGGATCGAAGCGAGAATGCCAACCGCGGCTCCGAAGCCGTATGAGGCTCTCGCAGCCTGGGCACCTGACGGGATCTCCGCAAAGGCCACGGTGCAGCCGGCCAGCTCCTCATGGAGCCCGGCATGCAGCTCCCGAGCACGACGCAGGTCGTCCGAGTTTTGCCGTATTAGCTTCTTTTTGCCGGCCAGCTTCTCGGTCGAGATGGTTCGGAACCTATCGAGCGTCAGTTCCAGCGTGTTGAGGTCGAGCCACATTCGGGCGACCCCGAAATTGGCGAAGGCCGGATCGAGTCCGGCTACGAGGATGGGGTTCATCGGTCCCTAGTGGGTGACGGTGTTGCCGCATCACCACATCTCGTGGCTTGCATTTGCATTTGCATTCCTGCAAATACATCACCCCTCGCCGGCCGTCAAGCTGGCGACAGCCAACAGAAATCATCGCATGAGCCTCAGAGCACTAACCTGGGCGTTCGACCTGGTCGACGCGGATCTCACGCCCACCCTCAAGCTGGTCCTCATCACGCTGGCCAATTACGCCAACGAGAAGTCCGAGACCTATCCGAAGCAGAGCACGATCGCCGTCAAGACGTGCCTGACCCGGCAGACGGTCTGTGCGGCGCTGACCAAGTTGGAAGACCTCGACCTCATCTCCTCAACCCAGCGCTACTACGACAACGGCGGATACCGCTCGAAGGTCTACCGGCTGAACGTGCCGGCTGCCCTGGAGGAGAGCATCAACGACGACGAACCCCTGTCAAATTCCCCGACACCGGGGGTGTCAAATCCGCCGACACGGGATGTCAGCGACGACGACAGGGGGTGTCCGCCTCCCCGACGACCCCTGTCAAATACGCCGACAAGGGGTGTCGGCGAGGATGACAACAATAACCGTGTACTAGAACCGAAACTAGAACCGAAACCAGAACCGCGTCGCAAGGGGCGACGGACGGCGGAGTGGCCTTCCGATTATCGCGAGCAGTTCTGGGCGGTCGTTCCTCGCAAGATCGGGAAGGACGCAGCACTCACCAAGCTCGCCCGCATCGAGCGGGAAGACAAGGTCGAGTTCGACGTCATCATCGCAGCAATGCGCCGGTATGCCAACAGCCCAGATGTGCGTCGCGATCTCCGTGATCCCGATCGCCGCCGGTTCATCGTCCACCCGGTCACCTGGCTCAACCATGGCCGGTGGTCGGACGAGGACGGCCTGCCGCCGGAGTCCACCGATGATCGCCATCGCCGGGTTCTGGCGCGACGCACGGTGGCGATCTGATGGCCGGGATCGATGTCGGAAAGGTGCTGGCCGAGCACGGCATCAAGGTCAAGTCCCTGAAGTTCGGCAATCAGTACGCGATCTGTCCGATGTGCTCGCACACGAGGAAGGGGGCTCACAAGAAGATCAAATGCCTCAGCGTCAAGATAGACGATCGAGGCGTCGTCTGGAATTGCCACCATTGCACATGGAGTGACGGAGAGAATGCTAAGCGAGAAGCACGCGAGAGGACTGGAGGACAGAGGCCTGTGCCCCGAACTGGCGGTGGCTATGGGGCTCTACAGCGGGAGTCTCTCGCGCGATGGGCAGGACCAGGTCATCGTCGTTCCGGACCCGGACGGTAAGGTTCTGTGTTGGCCCTACTTCGAAGAGAGCGACACGGAGGTCAACTGCAAGTACCGCTGGGCGCAGGACGGCGAGCGCCGCTTCATGCAGAAACGGAACGCTGCCAAAACCCTCTACAACGCGAAGATCTTCTGGGACGAAGCGATTATGAACCGGCTCGAAGCCGGCGCGGAATCGCTCATCTGGACGGAGGGCGAGCCTGACTGCCACGCCGTGCTGCTGTCCGGCTACGACACCTGCGTCTCCGTTCCGGACGGAGCGCCGCCGGCTCGCGACAAGAACGGCAAGCTGATCCACGTTCCGGACGACGATCGCGATATCGACCCCGAGGACGACGACAAGTTCTCGTTCATGGGCCGGCTGATGGACTCGCTGCAGCGAGTCAAGCACCACATCATCGCAGTCGATGGCGATGAACCAGGTGGCCGGCTCGCGAAGGAGCTGGTGCGGCGCCTCGGCGCGGCCAAGTGTCTCTGGGTCGAATATCCGAAGGACGAGGTCGTTCCGGACAAGAAGCGCAGAGGCAAGAAGCGCGCTTGCAAGGACATGAACGAGGTCAAGCTTTACCTCGGCGCCGAGAAAGTACGGGAGCTGATCGACAACGCCAAGCCGTGGCCAGTCAAGGGCCTGTTTCGGCTGAGCGACTATCCCGAGGTTGAGATCCCGCCGATGGCGGAGGTCGGGATCTCGGAGATCCTCGACAAGCACATGAAGTTCTACCCCGGCCAATTCGTGGTTGCCACCGGCATCCCGAACGTCGGCAAGTCGACCTTCATCAACCAGTGCGCCGTGCTGCTGGCGAAGCGGCACAAATGGCCGGTTGCGATCTTCTCGGGCGAGAAGGACGTCAAGCCGTTCCTGGCGCACGAGCTAATGACGGCCTTTCTCGACAAGCCTCGCGAGGACTGGTCGATGGAAGAGAAGATGCGTGCGACGGCTTTCGTCCAGCGCTACTTCCAGTTCATCGACTACGACGACTCGATGGACGGCGATATCGACCTGAAGTTCGTCCTGGACACGGCGGCTGCCGCGGTCTTCCGGGACGGCGTAAAGCTGCTGATCATCGATCCCTGGAACGAGCTGGAGCACACCCGTCCGCCCAGCGTGTCGCTGACGGAATATGTTGGAAAGGCGATCAAGCAGATGAAGCGCTTCGCAAAGCAGTTCGGCGTCTGCGTCATCGTCGTCGCTCACCCGACCAAGCTGGACCCGAAGGTCACGCCTGGCCTCTACAACATCTCGGACTCGGCGCACTGGGCCAACAAGGCGGACCTAGGCATCGTCGTCAACGCCGATCCAGAGCGAGCGGCGGAGGCTCCGAACGAACGTCAGATCATCATCCCGAAGGTGCGGTTGAAGCGCATCGCCGGCATGACAGGAACGGTCGACCTGACGTTCGACGATCGAGCAAGCCTGTTCCGCAAGTTCGATTTTTGAGAAAGTGTTTGCATGAATGCAAACGTTATGGTAGCGCAAACTGGAAAAGGAGAGACCATAGATGGCAGGTTCGGTTAACAAGGTGATCCTGGTCGGCAATCTCGGCAAGGATCCCGAGGTCAAGCACCTCAACAACGACAAGTCCGTCGCGAACTTCTCGATCGCGACCTCGGAGACCTGGCGCGACCGTGACGGCGAGCGCAAGGAGAAGACCGAGTGGCACAACTGCCAGGTCTGGGGCGAGCAGCTGATCAAGGTCGTCGAGCAGTACTTGTCCAAGGGCGACAAGGTTTACGTCGAGGGCAAGATCCAGACCCGCAAGTGGGAAGACCAGGACGGCAAGGATCGCTACTCGACCGAGATCGTCGTCAACAACCTGGTCATGCTGTCGACCAAGGGCGATGGCGGCGGTGGCCGCAGCAACGACGACGATCGTGGTGGTCGCTCGCGCAGCCGCGACGATGACAGCGGTAGCCACTCGCGCGGTGGTGACGAGGGTGGCCGCAGCCGCAGCCGCTCCCGCGATGATGACCGCGGTGGTGACGATCGCGGCGGTGGTCGCTCGTCGAGCCGCTCTTCGTCCCGTGATGATCGGGGTCGGGCTGATGACAGAGGGTCCTCGCGCTCGTCGAGCCGCTCCTCGTCGCGCAACAACGACATGGACGACGACATCCCCTTTTGAGCGGGGTGACGACCTCCTGACCCGGATGCGGACGGGTCGTCTATAGAGCTTCCCCGTTGAGCGGGGAAAATGCGGGGGCGCCTCCTACTTGGTTGGCGTGCAGGAGGCGCCCCTCTGCCTTTTGATTTGCATGAATACCAACTGGAGCACAAAAAAACAAATGAGAATCTTCCAGGTTACGCCGGACGGCATGGCTTCGCTGTTCGACGCGCATCACGCCAAGGAAGCGGCAGAGCACGGCGACTGCTCCTGCCCGCCTGGCCTCTGCCTCGAAGGCACCGAACCGGTCGAACCGGAGGCTGCTGACTTTCCGACGCCGCTGGACCTGATCGTGGGTGGCCTCATGTCGATCCTCGCCGAGGATGATCTCGACGTCGAGGACGAGGACGACGATTTCGTCATCGAGTTCGAGCCGGACTTCGAGCTGAGCGACGAGCCTGTCTCGCGAGCCCATCAGCTCGACCAGCTCGGCTCCATCGTCGAGGATGTGACCGCGCTCGCCGGTCTCTACGCCACAATGGTCCACGAGGACCGCAGCCGGGACGAGGACTGAGCGATGGCTCGCACTGTCCTGGACGTCTCTCCCGGCGCCCTCTCCGACTATTACGACTGGCTCAAGGCCGCGCCTGCCGGCGATGTCCTGGTCTACTGGAGCGGTGATCTCCAGTACGACCGCCAGGTCGTGATCCCCGAGACCGACGTGCTGCGCGGCAACGAGCGGCTCCGTCTCGCAACCCTCAACGTTCTCGCCGACCGCGTCCTGGAGGACGCCAAGCATGGTCACCTCCTGCTCACGCAGAAGCGGATCGGCACGAACATCTTCGAATACCGAGCAACCCGCCGCCGGCAGCCAGCTTTCGGCAGCGACATCACGGGCAAGAAGATCACACCGCATGACCTCGTCCTCGCATGAGGATCGCACGAATGCTTTGAGCTGGCTGGCGCACGGTGCCCAGCTGGCTTTCGAGCTGAAGGGCGATCAAGCCAAGCACAGTGACGTCATCTGGCAGCTCCTGGTCGAAGCGATCGAAGTGATCGACAAGACGCCCGACCAGGAACGTCGTTGGCTGACTTCCGGCAACCGCTCAGGCGGTTGGAACATGGTCGGCATGTCGCGTGCCGAGCTGCTCGTGATCGAGCGTATCCGCCTCCTCAGTGCGATGAAGCCCTATGACGGACAGACCAAATTCGCTCCTCAGAGAGACGATGTTGAACGATCCCTTGGCGTTCTGGCGTGGATGCGGTGGTGCAACGCTGCTCGCCTCCCAGAACGTCTCATCAAGGCTGCTGTCACACTGGCTCGCGGCGGGGATGCCGAGATTGTCCATCGTCTCTATTGCCCGACGCGCAGACCCAATCGTCAGAACGTTTGGGAAATCAAGACCAGAACGGTCGGTTTCATTCTGACCGGACTCAAGAACGACCTCGGCATCGTGCCGGGTCATGGCCTCTCATTCCAGGAGCTGAACCATGCTGCATGACCTGCCGCTGCCGAAGAGAATCGATGTCGACCAGATCGTCGAGCATTCGTTCAAGGACTACCACACCAAGGGCTTCGACTATCTCTGCCTGCAGCGTTCGCCGGAGGAGACGTTGAAGCTGTACTTCTTCGACGGCGACATCTCCAAGCTGCCCGAGGTCATCGCTCCGCACAATCACCGCTACGACTTCGAGACCTATGTCGCGGCCGGCCTCAGCGAGAACGTCTGGTTCACGCGCTCGGCGCTCCGTCCGGAGCATCAGGGCAAGATCTTCAACTGGTTCGAGTATCGGACCCCGCTCAACGGCGGTGACGGCTTCACCTTTGCCGGTGAGGAAGAGCTGTTCGAGGCGAAGCGTGGCCGGTTCGGGACTGGCGACTCCTACTTCATGCACGCGGAGGACCTGCACACGATCCGCATCGTCCAGAGCGAGACGCTGCTGATGCTGGTGCAGTTCGAGGACGTCGTACCTATCGACAAGCCGACCTGGACGTATTGCGGGGGAAGTGCGCCCTCTCTGGAGGGCCTCTACACCAAGTTCACGGCCGATGAGGTCATCAGCCGGCTCCGCAAGTTCGAGGAGCGCACCGGCATCGTGTTCAGCTCGATCGGCGCCCGCACCGCCGCATAACGGGAGACGGATTTGAAGCGCGAGATCATCCTCGACACGGAGACCACGGGACTCGATCGCAAGACCGATCGGATCGTCGAGATCGGCTGTGTCGAGGTGATCGACCTTATCCCGACCGGCAAGACATTCCACAAATACATCAACCCGACGCATCCCGTTCACCGGGAAGCGTTCAAGGTCCACGGGCTCAGCAACGAGTTCCTGAAGAAATTCCCGACGTTCCGCCGGCAGGTCAACCAGTTTCTCACCTTCATCGAGGGTGCGACGCTGGTGGCCCACAATGCCAGCTTCGACGTCGGGATGATCAACGCCGAGCTGGAGCGCCTCGATCTGCCGCCACTGCAGAACGAGATCGTCGACAGCCTGGCACTTGCCCGCGAGAAGCGGCCTGGAGCCAGGCACACGCTCGACTCGCTGTGCAAGGCGTTCGGCATCGGCCTGACCAAGCGCGACAAGCACGGCGCGCTGCTCGATGCCCAGCTGCTCGCGGAAGTCTACTGCGAGCTGCGCGGTGGCCGGCAGATGGGGATGTCCCTGGACCTGTTCGCAGCGTCCTCGGAGGTCGCACCCGTCGTCATCAGACAGCGGCCTGTTCCGCTCGCACCAAGAGTCACAGACGAAGACCGCGCCCTGCACGCGAAGTTCATCAGCAAGATGACGGACGCGATCTGGAACGACTATCGCGACCAAAAACTCGAGACCGCAGCTTAGCCAACCAGGAGAGATCAATGAACGCACCCGCCCTTTACAGGCGCACGGGCAAGAACGGCATGTCCGATGAAGCCCGCGCTGCTCGCCGCTTCTCCATTGGAGGATCGGACGCCAAGATCATCATGTCCGGTGACCAGCTCGCCATCGAGCGTCTGTGGGCCGAGAAGCGCGGCGAGATGGCTCCAGAGGATCTGTCCGAGGTCATCCTGATCAATCTCGGCAACCTGACCGAGCCGCTGAATGCCGACCTGTTCGAGAAGGACACCGGCCTGTGGGTCACCAATGAGCAGGACAAGGTCTTCTACGAGGACTGGGACAAGGCGCATGCCACGCTGGACGGACTCGTCCGCGAGACTGAGACCGGACCGGCCATCTCGATGGTCGAGTTCAAGTTCATGTTCCCGTTCGGCTTCTCGTTGGACAAGGGAATCGAGAAGTATTTCCCGCAGTGCCAGCACAACATGATGGTGACCGGTCTGCCGACCTCGCAGCTCTGCATCCTGACCGGTGCGGCGCAGTGGTATCGCGTCGAGATCGAGGCGGACATCTTCTACCAGGTCAAGCTTCTCCAGCACGAGAAGGACTTCTGGGACTGCGTTGAGACCGGCCGGATCCCGGGTAATCCGGTGATCGAAGTGCCGCTCGTCGAGCGCATCAAGGTCGTCGACATGAACGAGAGCAACGAGTGGGGCGCTCAGGCAGCGGTCCTGCTGAAGACGTTCACTGCTGCCAAGAAGCATGAGGCTGCCAAGACCGCCATCAAGAAGCTGATGCCAGAAGACGCCATCCAGGCGGCCGGCAAGGGCGTGACAGTCAAGCTGTCGAAGGACGGCAAGAAGCTGATCGATTGCGACAAGACCGAGGTCGCGAAGATCGACGACGAGCAGGCTTGGTTCCCACCGGAGCCGAAGAAGGCAAAGGGCGGCGGCAAGAAGAAGACCAAGGCCGACAACGACAACACCGAGGAAGCAGAGGCGGCGGCCTAACCGCCCCTGCCCTTACATTCACCAAGAGGACGATCATGAGCAACGCATCCGAAAATCTCGCGATCTGGAACGAGGTCGAGCAGACCGATCCCAACTTCACCAAGTCGTTCAATCGCGGCGGCGGCTTCAAGGGTACGGCGACCAACGCCACGTACCTGATCAAGAAGGCCACGAAGATGTTCGGCCCGATCGGCATCGGCTGGGGCTGGAACATCATGGAGGAGCGCTACCAGCCGGGCCAGGATAAGGACGTGATCCACGTTCTGAAGCTGAAACTCTGGTACATCTGGGGCGACAAGAAGGGCGAGATCGAGCACTTCGGTCAGACCACCTTCGTCGGCAAGAACAAGAACGGTTGGTACACCGATGAGGAGGCGCCGAAGAAGTCGCTGACCGACGCGCTCAGCAAGAGCCTGTCGACGCTAGGCTTCGCTGCCGACATCCACCTCGGGATGTACGATGACAACCGCTACGTCAGCGATCTGAAGCAGGATTTCCGCGGCTCCGACGAGTTCGACGGCGCCAACGATAATCAGGATCGCGGCGGCAAGTCTTCGGACAAGGGCGGCTCCTCGAAGGGCAGCAAGGGCAAGCGTGCCGCTTCCGTCGACGAGAAGGAGCAGGACTCCATCCTCGACCACTGGGAGGATCAGATCGCCCAGGCCGGCTCGGTCAAGGAGATCATGGAGATCATCGGCGAGAAGGCGTTCGCCGAGGATCTGGCGAAGCTCCACGAGGATGATGAGGCTCTCATCCGCAAGAAGGCCAGCGATCGCTCGCAGGAGCTGAAGGCGGCCAAGACCAAAGCGAATGCGGGCTAAGTCACGCGCATACGTCCAGCTCGCCTTGCAGGTCATCCAGCTTGCCCAGAGCGCGGATGATCTGCGGGCCTGGTGGGCGGCCGAGAGAGATCACCGCTACGACTACGGCCTGACGGACGATCAGATCGAGCGGCTCAAGGAGGCGTGCAAGGAGCGTGTCCTTCGCCTCGGTGGAGAGCTACGGGAATGAGCAGATGAGCAAGACGACGAGCAAGTCGAGCAACCCCTGGATCTATGCCCTCAAGAACGAGGACGGCCATCTCGTTCCGTATGCGAGCTATGACCGTGAAAAGTTCGAAGAGCTGCCGGTCAATAAGCTGCTGCGCGTCAACATCGTCCAGCAGCGCAATGCGCCGCGGCACCGGCTCTATCGGGTGATCCTACGCCTGGTCGTCCAGAACACCGACCTGTTCGTGTCGGAGGACAGCCTGCACAAGACGCTGCTGGTCGGTTGCGGCGTGGTCGAACCCATCATGACGGTGACTGGCGAGATCATAATGGTCCCGTCGTCGACGGCCTACGATGCGATGACCGAGGAAACATTCAAGCCGTTCTTCGACAAGGCCATGAGCATCATCGAGACCAACATCCTCCCGGGGGTCGACATTGATGAGCTGCTGAAAGAGGCCCGGAAGCAGGCGAATTACAAGGAACCGGCGAACGACAACGACGATCGCCACAAGGACGAGGATGCAGCGTGATGGCAAACGTAGTGGAAGGCGAGCCGCGCAACAGCCAGGAATGGCATGGCTCCTATTTGGACGAGGACGGCATGGTTGCCGACATCGTCGCGAAGGTGAAGGCGGATCCTGTTGCGCCTGAGCGCTGGCTTGATCCAGCAAGCTGGCACATGCCTGATATCAGGCTTTTCCGCTCCAAGGAGGAATATCCTGCTCATGCCGGTTGCCTGATGTTCGCTGGCATGTCGATCCGCAACTTCTACGGCCTGTGGCATGCGGACAATCCGCACACAGCGTTCGATCTGCATGACGATGTCGAGATCACGGACGGCATCATCACCGACAAGCGGCATCCGGACAACTTCTCACACCGAGTCATCGAGCGTGTGAAGGCCGAGCTGGTGAAGCTCAAATGGCAGGCTTGAAGGTCTACCGGCCGATCATCAGCCTGCCGACCGGCTTCTGGGGCGGGGTATGGGTGTTCCTCGCAAAATCCGAACGTGACGCTTTCCGGATGCTCAGGCGGCGGATCGATGCCGGCAAGGTGAAGTGGACACCGCATGAACAACGCTGACGAACTGGTCATGAGATGTGTGGAGAACATCAACTTCAATACGCTGAACGGCCTGCCGGCAGAGGACGCCGGAATCATGATCACGACTCCAAAGGGATGGAAGGCCCCGCCTAAATTCCCTCGGAGACAGTTCGCGACCGCCAACCCTAACACGGGGGATCGAGTCTACCGCATCCCCGCCATGCGGCTGCTCGCTTACCTGGTCGGCAACAACCTCACCACCATCAAGATCGAGATGAAGGCACTCAAATGAGCATTGCAATCAAGCTTGACGCACCGGCTCTGACCAAGCTGATCGATGATGATTCGGCGTTCAAGCTGGAACTACAGCGCGCCGTGATCGCCGAGGTGACCCGGAAGATCTACATGAAGGACGTTGTTGGCGACATGGAGCGCCTAGTCCATGCGGCGTTCCATCAGCACAAGACGGACCTGATCCAGGCTGTCAAGGAGGATGAGGCGGTCCGCGCCTACATTGACGAGCGCCTCAGCAGCCTGGTTCGATCCATCCGCGGAGGAGCCTGGGGCTATGTCCAGCAGAAGGAGCTGTCGGATGACCTGAAGGGTAAGGTCAACATCTTCGTTGACGGCAAGGTGCGCGAGGAGTGCGAGCGCCAGCTCGGCAAAGTGTCGAAGATCGTCGAAGACCAAGCCAAAATGGTGCAGGAGCAAGTCATGACCCGGCTCGGCAAGATCTCTGGATACATCGAGCACAACGTCAAGGTCGAGATGCTGAAGCAGATCCAGGCTGATGTCGCCAAGACGATCGCATCAACGTTGGGGGTGAAATCGTGAACCCGAAATTTCTACCAACCACGCTCCACGGCAAGATCGACCGCATCACCGAGGAGTCCGGCGAGGTGATCGAGGCGATCGGCAGATGCTTGCGCGTCAACGGCAAGATCGGTCGCTTCGGCATCACCAGCCGCATCCAGATGGAGGCCCGAACAACGCCGCCCTGTTGCTTTCGGAACTCGCTGATCTCCGTGACGCCATCTCCAGGGTCGAGAACGCCATCACAGATCACGCCCGGATCAAGGTCGGGAATGGCGAGCTGGTCTGGACCAACGAGCTGGCCACGGCAACCGAGCTGCGCGAGCTGTACGAGGACGAGGCCGAGACCGACGAGGATTTCCTGGCGGCGCACAAGATCATCGCCGTCTGCGATGGTCAGTGGCATCGCGAGGGCACCGAGTATCGGCTCTACAAGGATATGGGGCGCGAAGATGGCTGAAGGCGGACTCGACCACTGGGCGAGCTGGAGATGCGGGCAAGAGAAACCGGGTGAGACGAAGTTCTGTCCTCCCGAGGGCTGTCCCAAGGCCTACGGCTGCGCCAGGGACCACGGCTGGAGGCCTGGGCTGCCGACCCCCGATGGATGTCTGGGCCGCGTCCCGCTGCCCTTCCCTGACATGCCAGGAGACGACCAAACATTTGCTTGACCGTTTGCTTGAATGCAAATATGAAAGGCGAATGCAAACTGTCCTCGATCTTGCCCCGCCGAAAGGCTTCCGGAAGGCCATCCTGGTCACCGTGAAGTTGCAGGTCGTGCTGAGACAGAACGCCATCTGCACGAAGTGCGGTGAGCGTCTTGGCAAGATCGAGGACACGGAGTTCGACCACTTCCCAGCACTTGGGCTGCGCTGCTGGGACGCTGAGGCCAAGGACACGACGCCGCGGGCAAACGATCCGGCATTCATCGAGGCCAAGCACTCTGACTGCCACGACAAGAAGACCTTCGGCGCCCACGGCGAGCTGGCACGCGGTGACGTCACTGAGATCGCCCGCACCAGGCGGATCGCGAAAGAGACCGAGGATTTCAGGCGTCGAATGCTGGCGAAGGTCGACCCTGACGCGGAGGTCGATGAGCCGCCGCGACGCCCCAAGAAAGCATGGCCGAAACGGCCTTTTCCGAAGCGGGGCAAGAAGCATGAAGCGCGCGGTGAGAGAGGTCCAGCAGGAAGTTCAGATCCTGAAGGATAGCGGAGAGATCGAGGACTTCAAGCTTGGTCACAGCAAGAAGCACCGGACGGTCAACTTCCAATTCCGTGGCGCCTGGTACTCGACCGTTTTTCCGTCAACGCCTCGCACGCCCTACGCCAACAACTTCGTTCGTCAGCAGATCAGACGTCAGATCGCACGGCTGCGGACACCTTAGTCCACCAGAGAGGAAGACATGGACGCTTTACGAGTTGAAGACACGTCGATGGGGTTGATGAAGGCACTGCACTTCATCACCACGCAGCATCAGAGACGGAAGGTCAAGCCGAAGTTTCAGTATGCCTCGGTTGGCAGCACCACCCGAGCCACGCGGTGCCTGACCAAGTTCGAACGCAGCCACATCACCGAGCTGGTGCAGCAGCTGACCGTCCTCGATCCGAAGACGCAGCAGGACCAGGTCAAGGAGATCATGCAGCAGATCTCGAAGCTGCCGGTCGCCTTCTTCCCGGTCAAGCGCGAGATGCGGATCGACTATTCGAAGACCTATCCCTATCGATCGACGAAGCGCTGCGGATGACCGCAATCACCGCACGCATCCGGAAGGCACAGCGTGTCGCGATCGACGCAGGCGGTTTCAACCTGCGTGGCGTGATCTACGGCGACACCAAGGGCCGCTATCGCGACGGCTGGTTCTTCTACACCGCGAAGGTGGTGGCAGAGATCGAGCCAAACGTCTTCCGGACGGCAACGGGCAATGTCTACCAGGTTGAGACCTGGTCGGCACCCTCGAAACCCACCAACGACTATGACTCCATCCCGGCCGATTGGCCGTACTGCGCGAGTGCCGAATGAGAATTGAACGACGATACACCACTGCTGGAGTCGATCCGTACAGCCTGATCGAGTGGCGCAAAGGCGTTAGCGAGATCAAGAACCCGGACGGTTCGATCGTGTTCCAGATGGAGGGCATCGAGGTGCCGGCAGCCTGGTCGCAGGTCGCCGTGGACGTCGTGGCGCAGAAATACTTCCGCAAGGCGGGCGTCCCGAACCATCTCGAACCCGTCTACGAGGAAGGCGTACCAGCTTGGCTGTCGCGCAACATCCCGAACCGGGCATTCCAGTCCGTAGCTGATCCTGCCGAGAGCGAGCTGATCTTCGGCTCCGAGACATCGGCCAAGCAGGTATTCGACCGCCTCGCTGGCTGCTGGACCTATTGGGGCTGGAAGGGCGGGTATTTCGCTCCGGCTGGCACAAAGAAGGGCGACGTCTACAAGACAGCTGATGCAGAGGCAAATGCTCGCGCGTTCTTCGACGAGATGCGCTTCATGCTGGCCACCCAGATGTTCGCGCCCAACTCGCCGCAGTGGTTCAACACCGGTCTGCATTGGGCATACGGCATCGATGGTCCGGCGCAGGGCCACTTCTACGTCGAGCCCGTTAGCATCGACGGCACCGGCAACGAGGTTTACGGCCAGGTCATGGCGTCCACGTCGGCCTATGAGCGCCCGCAGCCGCACGCTTGTTTCATCCAAGGCATCCAGGACAACCTGATCCAGGAAGGCGGCATCATGGACCTGTGGGTCCGCGAGGCTCGCCTGTTCAAGTACGGCTCCGGCACCGGCACCAACTTCTCCAACCTGCGTGGCCGCGGCGAGAAGCTGTCCGGCGGCGGTACGTCGTCCGGCGCAATGTCGTTCCTCAAGATCGGCGATCGGGCTGCCGGCGCGATCAAATCTGGCGGCACGACGCGGCGCGCAGCCAAGATGGTGGTGCTGGATGTCGATCATCCGGACATCGAGGAATACATCACGTGGAAGGTCGAGGAGGAGCAGAAGGTCGCAGCTCTGGTGGCCGGCTCCAAAGCTGCCAAAAGGCTGTTGCAGAAGGTCTGGGAAGCATGGGGCAACGGCGAGAGCCGCGACACCCCGTCCATGAAGGAAGCCATACTGGCTGCCAAGCGGGCATTCATCCCGGACACCTACATCAACCGGGTGATCCAACTCGCCGAGCAGGGTGAGAACTTCTACGCGGAGGAATTCGATCTCGACTGGCAGTCCAAGGCCTATGAGACCGTGTCCGGCCAGAACGCCAACAACACGGTGTCCGTGACCAACGACTTTCTGACTGCGGTCGAGCTGGGCTCGAAGTGGGATTTGATCGGTCGCACCACCGGCAAGGTGGTGAAGACTGTCGATGCCACGTATCTCTGGGACACCATCGCTCGCGCGGCGTGGGAGTCAGCCGATCCTGGCTTGCACTTCAACACCACGATGAACGAGTGGCACACCTGCCCGGCCGGCGGCAGCATCCGCGCGTCCAATCCGTGCTCGGAATACATGTTCCTGGACGATACGGCATGCAACCTGGCATCGGCAAACCTGATCAAGTTCCTGATCAATGATCCGTCGCGGGTCGACCGCGGCGAGGTCGACACGGACTCGTTCATCCACGCCTGTCGGCTGATCCAGATCGCGCTCGAAATCTCGATCTACATGGCGCAGTTCCCGTCGAAGGAGATCGCTCTGCTCTCCTATGAATACCGAACCACGGGCCTCGGCTACGCCAACCTCGGTGGCCTGCTGATGACCATGGGTCTGGCGTACGACTCGAAGGAGTCTCGGGCTCTAGCTGGATCGCTCTCGGCGATCATGACGGGCACGGCCTACCTCACC
The DNA here is from genome assembly GCF_051167715.1 of Bradyrhizobium sp. HKCCYLS20291. Classification (NCBI taxonomy): domain Bacteria; kingdom Pseudomonadati; phylum Pseudomonadota; class Alphaproteobacteria; order Hyphomicrobiales; family Nitrobacteraceae; genus Bradyrhizobium; species Bradyrhizobium sp. HKCCYLS20291. The sequence continues at coordinate 115,504 of NZ_JBNPTO010000021.1, forward strand.
TCCGCCGAGATGGCGCAGGAGATGGGTCCGTTCGTCAAGTTCGAGGAGAACCGCGAGGCGATGCTGCGCGTGATCCGCAACCATTATGCGGCTGCGGAGAACGGCAGCACGTCCTTCGAGGGGCTCACGATCAAGCCGGTGTCGCTGGATTGGGACAACTGCCCGCAGGCTGATCTGCCGGCACGTGCGTCTGCAATCTGGGCTCGGGCGGTCGACATGGGCGAGGCCTATGGTTTCCGCAACGCCCAGACCACGGTCATCGCGCCCACCGGCACGATCGGCCTGGTCATGGATTGCGACACCACGGGCGTGGAGCCGGATTTCGCGCTGGTGAAGTTCAAGAAGCTGGCCGGCGGCGGCTACTTCAAAATCATCAACCAGGCCGTGAAGCCGGCGCTGGAGCGTCTCGGCTACAGCGGCAGCGAGATCAAAGAGATCGTCTCGTACGCGACTGGCGACGTGCGGAAGCTCTCGCCCAGGTTCGTGGGTGCGGCACGTGCGGCCGGCATCACGATCAGCGTGGAGCAACTCCGAGCGACCTTCGACATCCGCTTCCTGGCGAATTGGAAGGCGCTCGGGTTTGAGGACCATGAGATCGATACGGAGAATGTCGCGGTCTGTGGAACGATGACGCTGGAGGGCGCTCCGCATCTCGTGCCGGAGCACTACGCGATCTTCGACTGCGCCAACAAGTGCGGCAAGCTGGGCACTCGGTTTATCTCGACCGAAGGCCACATCCAGATGATGGCGGCAGTGCAGCCGTTCATCTCTGGCGCGATCAGCAAGACTATCAACATGCCCTCGGAAGCAACGATCGAGGACGTGAAGGCGGCCTATATGCTGTCGTGGAAGCTGGGTCTGAAGGCCAATGCGATCTATCGCGACGGCTCGAAGTTGTCCCAGCCGCTGTCGGCTGCGCTGGTCGACGAGACGGAGGTCGAGGAGGAAAAGCCGCAGACCGTCGTTCAGGTGGTCGAAAAGCTGGTCCGCACGCGGGAGAAGCTGCCTTCAAAGCGGAAGGCATCAATCCAGCGGTCGGTCGTCGGCGGCCACAAGATCTACCTCCACACTGGGGAATACCCGGATGGTCGGCTGGGTGAGATCTTCATCGACATGCACAAGGAGGGTGCCGCCTTCCGGTCGATGATGAACGCCTTCGCGATCGCGATCAGCCTCGGCCTGCAGCATGGCGTGCCGTTGGAGGAGTTCGTTGATGCCTTCACGTTCTTCCGATTCGAGCCCTCCGGGTTCGTCCAGGAGCACGATCGGATCAAGAATGCGACCTCGATCATCGACTTCGTATTCCGACATCTGGCGATCAACTACCTCGGTCGCGATGACCTGGCCCACGTCACCCCCGAAGAGAGCGGTCACACCGCGATCGGCGATGGGGTGAAGGGATCGACCAACAGCGCTCCGGACTACAAGTCCGGTCCGGAGAAGTGGGAGATCACCAGCGACGGCAAAGTGACGAAGGTCAAGCCGACGCTCGACAAGCGCTGTGTCGCCAAGCTGAGCGGTTACACGGGGGACACCTGCGGCTCTTGCGGGAATGTCACCATGGTTCGCAACGGCACCTGCCTCAAGTGCGACACGTGCGGCGAAACGACGGGGTGTTCATGAGCTGGGTGAAGCGACTGCTCTGCCTGGTCATAGATCACCGTCGAGAGAGTGACGATGTCGGGGCGTACAGCAGCTACGGCTGGAAGTGCCCTCGCTGCAGGAAGACGGGCTTCGGCATCCACGACATGTGAGCCGTAGACCACAAGAACCACAAGAACGGAACGGATCCACGGGTCCGTTCGCTTTTTTGCTTGCTTGAATGCAATTTTTGCAGTAATGCAATGCAAATCCACGCAGGCGGGCGGCCTGCAAGCCAACCAAAGGAAGTCTCAATGGGCATTTTCTCTCGCATCATGAAGCAGGCCGAGCAGACCCTCAACAGCTACACCGGCGACTCCAAGTTCCTGGCCGGCGTCGCCGCGGCTGCTGCCAACGTCACCGCGGCCGATGGTCAGATCGACAATGAAGAGATCGACGCGGCCATCTCTGGCATCCAGGCCAATCAGATCCTCGGCGCGTCGTACACGGGCTCGCAGATCGAAGAGGCGCTCACCAACGCGCTGAACCGCGCCAAGACCCGCTCCGGTCGCCTGGAGAACAAGCGCGCCATCGAGGCACTGGTCACCTACGACATCACCGCGCGTCAGGACGTGCTGGCGATCTCCGCTGACGTCGCCGACCAGGGCGACATCGGCGCCGAGGAGAAGAAGGTGCTGATCGAGATCGGCAGCCTCCTGGGCATCGACGCCGTCAAGTTCCTCGGCCTCTGATCCGGCGTTTCGCCTGAACGGGGCGGTCCTTCGGGGCCGCCCTTTTTCTTGAACTGGAGATTTTCATGGACCACCTGTTCTGGGTCGCGCTGCTCGGCATCGTCTGGGTCGACCTCTTACTCTCTGGCGACAATGCCCTCGTCATCGCCATGGTCAGCCGGCAGCTGCCGAAGGACCAGCAGAAGTGGGGCATCATCGGTGGCACGATCGCGGCCATCCTGCTCCGCATCGTCATGGCTACGATCGCCAACAGCCTGCTCGACGTTCCTGCGCTCGGCATCCTCGGCGGCGCCTATCTGCTCTGGGTCGCCATCAAGCTGATCATCGCCAATGATGATGACGTGAGCGAGAAGCCTGTCACGACGCTATGGTCGGCGATCACCACCATCGCCATCGCCGACGCAACCATGAGCACCGATAACGTCATGGCGATCGCGGCACTCGCACACGGCCACGTTGGGCTGATGGCGATCGGCGTCCTCCTGTCGATCCCGCTCGTGATCGCCGGCAGCGCAATCATCTCGATGGTGATCGAACGCTTCCCTGCCCTGAAGTGGGCTGGCGCTGCGCTATTGGGTTGGGTTGCTGGCGGCATCATCGGCGCTGATCCGTTGTTTCCCTGGCCCTGGGGTCCAAACGCCTTCACCGGCCTGATGATCGTGGTGACGGCAGGCTGGATCGTCCATCTGTGGCGCCAGACCAAAACAGTCGGAAGTCCGGCTGCCTGATGTTCACCGAGCTGGAGATCGTCGAGCGCTGTCTGCTGATGTTCTCCAAGCCTGGTCGCTGGACACAGAAGACGCTCGCGAGGGACCGACAGGGTAAGCCGGTCCCCGTATTCAGCGAGACGGCGCGGTCCTTTGACATCGAGGGCTGCATCAGAAGAGCCGCTGGAATCGAAGACCGAGGCGCGTATGCGCGCTTCGTTCCCCTCATCAAGAGCCAGGTTGGCAAGCAGCCATTCGACTGGAACGACCAGCGAGGCCGCATCCAGAAGGAGGTGGTCCGGATGTTTGAGGACCTCGCTGACGAACTACGATTTATGGAGCAGAAATGAGCATCGTGAACACCAACATCGATACCAAGGAACCGATCAGAGCTGAAGAGCTGATCCGCGGTTTCGACCGCTACCAGGAGCAGTCGATCAAGACGATCGCCTATCCTGACCACATGAAGCTCTGGTACCCAGCGCTCGGCCTCGGCGAGGCCGGTGAGGTTCAGAATAAGGTCAAGAAGATCTTCCGCGACGACGGCGGTATCCTCACCGAGGAACGCAAGAAGGCCATCGTCAAGGAAATGGGCGGGGCACTGTGGTATCTCGCAGCACTCGCCCACGGGATGGGCATGAGCCTCGGCGAGATCGCGCTTGCCAACATCAGCGAGCTGCGCGGCCGTGTCGACCGAGGCACCCTCCAGGGTGATGGCGACGATCGCTGAAATTTCGCTTGACGATTCGTTTGCTTGAATGCAAATGGAGTTGCATGCAAACAGGAGTGAGAAGTTTGGACGCGAAACAGGCCGAGGCCAAGGTCTACGAGCTGATCTTTGCCGAGATCGGCCGCCAGAACGAGATGTGGGGGCCGCTCGACGCTCGCCGGGATGTCAGCAGGGGCGAGCTGTTTGAGGCAGGCGTCGGTCAGCTGGATGCGGTGTTCGATCGGCGCAACGGCGACGAGACGGCCTTCGACGAACCGCCGCCGATCTACCCCGAGGGATGGAGCGGGTTCCGCAGCTACGGCGGCGATATCCCGAACATCGTTGTCGGCATCTCCTTCCTCATCCAGGAGACTAAGCGGCTGCTGATGAACGGCGAGGATCCGACCCGACTCTCCCGCCGGCCCGACCAATCCTACAACCCGGTGACTGGTTTGCCGGCAACCATAGAGGCCTGACATGCCCGTATTCGGCGTCTTTCTCGCCAACCACGTTCTCGATGCCTGCGGCCTCTATTTGGTCGTGACCGCAGCCGTCAAGATCTCCCGCGGCTATCCGATCAGCCGCTGGTTTTTCTAACGCTCAGGTATTTGCTTGAATGCACACAAACGGAGGACCTGTATGAAGAAGATCTATCTGCTCGCTGCTGTCGTGATGGGCGTCATGGCTGCCAGCTCCGCCGAGGCGACGGAGAAGTTCCGGCTCTGCACCGGCAACACCAAGCTGAACTACTACGCCGCAGGTCAGTACCTGAAGCGCAACGTTCCCTCGGTTGAGGTCATCGAGTCCAAGGGCTCGCTCGACAACCTGGACAAGGTCACAGCCGGCGAGTGCGACGGCGCTTTCGTGCAGTCCGACGCTCTGCTCGTCTATTCGAGCAAGAACGCTAAGGCGATCTCGGCGCTGCAGCGGTCCGGTGTGCTCTACCAGGAGCAGGCCAACCTGATCTGCAACCGCAAGGCCTACACCTCGTCGCGCATGGTCGACCTGAACTCCAACTTCACGGTCGCCATTGGCCCCGAGGGCTCTGGTGCCAACACCACCTGGGCGGCGTTCGTGGCGGCAGACAAGGCCCGCTACGGCAAGGTGCGGACGTCCGACCTCACCGGCACGTTGGCTCTCAGCGCCGTCGCCGATGGCTCGGAAGTGCAGTGCGCTCTGATCATCACCGCGCTGAACGCTCCGTTCCTCAAGAACGAGGCGCCGAAGTATGCCAGCAGCGTGACGCTGGTTTCGACCGATGACCGGGACATGACCAAGAACGCCAAGGATAACCGCGGTAACCCGGTCTACACCTACGGCGAGATCCCGTCCGGCACCTACAAGGGCATCCAGCCCACCGGCATGTTCGGCGGCTCGAAGTCGGTCGACACCATCCAGGTCGACGCCGTGTTCGTCGCCAACCGCGACTGGATCGCTGCCCACCAGGGCGACTTCGAGAAGATCGTCGACGGCTTCGCCAACGCCAAGCCGGACATCGAGAAGCTCGTTCAGCCGAAGTAACCCACGCCATTGCAATGACGGTCGCCTCCGGGCGGCCGTCTCTTCCTTTTCAATTTGTCCATTTTCAGAGCGCGGAGCGAGGAATGAGCAGGTCGGGATACAGCGAGGATTACATCGATGATCAGTGGGGCTTCATCCGGTACCGCGGCATGGTGGCAAGTGCCACGCGCGGCAAGCGAGGCCAATCCCTCTTCCGAGACATCCTGATCGGCATGAACGGGATGATCTGCAAGCGCCTGATCGCCGATGAACTCGAGACCGAGGGCTCGGTCTGTGCGATCGGAGCCGCCGGCAAGGTCCGCGGTGTCGACATGTCCGGCCTCGATCCCGATGACCCCGACACGGTCGCCGGCACGTTCAACATCGCTGATTGCCTCGCCCGCGAGATCGTCTGGATGAACGACGAAGTCGGCTCGACCGGAGAGTGGATCGAGAGCGAGCGCCGCTGGCGCCCGGAGAGCCCGGAAGAGCGCTTCATCCGCATGCGGAAGTGGGTCCGCTCGCAAATCACAGACCCGCTGTTCGACGTGGTCTGGTGCTGAAGGAGGAAACCGTGAGCAAGACGATCGTCAAACACCTGCCGCCCGAAGAGGTCGGTGAAGACCAAGCTGGATGGTGGATCCTCCACCTTGACATGAACGAGGACGGCACCAAGGCCGGCTGTTACGACGCTGCCGGACCCTACGACACAAGGGAAGACGCCAGGCGTCTCGCCGGACCTTGGCTCACCTACAAGGACCTAGTTGTTCCAACCGTCGCGCAATAAATCCTACCAGCAGGAAAGTACATGCTCGAATACAAACGTTTGCTCGAACGCATTTTGCACGAAGGAGTGCAAAAGGACGATCGGACTGGTACTGGCACCATCTCCATCTTTGGACACCAGATGCGCTTTGACCTGAGCGCAGGCTTCCCATTGCTGACCACAAAGCGGCTGTCGTTTAAGGCCGTCTCTATCGAGCTGCTGTGGTTCCTGCGTGGCGATACCAACATCAAGTTCCTGCGCGACAACGGCGTCACGATCTGGGACGAGTGGGCTGACGAGAACGGCGATCTCGGTCCGGTCTACGGAAAGCAGTGGCGCAGTTGGGGGACCGGACGCGAGCGGAAGATCTTCGATGAAGACGGTGTAATGCTGTCGGCTGAAGACGAGACGATCGACCAGATCGCCAACGTCGTCCAGCAGATCAAGACGAACCCCAACTCGCGTCGCCTGATGGTCTCCGCGTGGAACCCGGCGGAGGTCGACGAGATGGCGCTGCCGCCTTGTCATTGCCTGTTCCAGTTCTTCGTGGCGAACGGCAAGCTGTCGTGCCAGCTCTACCAGCGCTCGGCCGACGTCTTCCTGGGCGTGCCATTTAACATCGCATCCTATGCGCTGCTGACGATGATCGTCGCTCAGGTCACCGGCCTTGCGCCTGGCGAGTTCATCCATTCGTTCGGCGACACGCACCTCTACCTGAACCACCTGGATCAGGCGAGGCTGCAGCTGACGCGGAAAGACCGACCTTTGCCGAAGGTTCTGATCAACCAAGCGATCACGGACATCTTCGATTTCCGGTACGCCGACTTCACCCTGCTTGGCTATGATCCTCATCCGGCTATCAGGGCCGAAGTGGCTGTATGACGAAGGGCTCGCAGTACTACTATTCGACGGCGGTCGAGCATCGCGAGATGCCCGGCTGCTACATGGGCTCCTTCGCCTCCCCTGGTGAGGCGGCGTTGTGGGTCACCGGACCCGATGCCAAACCCAAGGTTTTCACGTCAGCGATGGAAGCTGAGCTGGCAGGCTTCAGAGTGATGGCATCTCGTCTCAACCGCGCCCGCGATACACAGCGATTCGAGATGAAGGGTTACCGCTCTGTAAAGGCCGGCGGCGGGATCAAAGCCTTCCGAGCTGAGGAGCGGAAGGAAGAGCACACGGTGGAATCAGTTTTCGGGAGCAAGAAATGATGATCATCCCGGGCGATTGGGGAGAGATCGGACTCGTGTTGGCGGTAGCTGCTGCGCTGGCCGCCTTCGTCGCAATCTACAACGACGCCACTAAGCCGGATTGCCCGTTCGGCGGTGTTGACTGCGGCGAGCCCTCGTTCAGCCACTGGAACATCCCAGGAGCGGCCGTGGCGGTCGATCCAACTCACCAAAACATTGAGTCGCTTTAGCGGAGCCGGTAATGAGCGTAATGCCGAAGATCGAAGGTGCTGGCGCCAACCTCATCGACGCCGATACCCCGATGAGGCTTGAGGACGCAGTGAAGTACGCATTCCCCCTCGGGGGAATGACCGTGGCAGGTCTCAGAAAGGAGATCGAAAGAGGCAATCTCACTGTCGAGAAGATTGCGAACAAGCACTTCACTACCCTCAACAACATCAAGCGTATGAGAGAAAGATGTCGCAGCAAGGAAAAGGTCCCCGACTCTACCGACGATCTCGATCAGACGGTCGTGACGACGTATGGGTCGTCCGAGACGGATCAAAGTTCGTCAGCACAGGGATCGTTGCAGGACCTCGTGAAAAGAACCCGCCAGCGGCTGCGGAAGAGTTCCTGAAGGACTACCTCACCGCGAAGCACGCGCCCGAGCGGAAGTTGCGGGACATCGACCGCATCCCAATTCGAGACGTCCTCCAGATCTACCTGGTGGACAAGCTCAAGGAATACGATGATGAGACGCAGCAGGTCCTGATCGACCGGCTCGCCTCCGCCGTAGGTCGCCTCGATCTCTATTTCGGCAAGTACAAGCTTGGTCAGATCACGACCGACCTGACCAACGGCTACGTCTCGCATCGCACGGGCAAGACCGTCGCCACCCGCAAGGGCGGTAGGGTCGGAGGCAAGGGCGGCGCCCGGCGTGATCTCGAAGTCCTGCGAGCTGCCATTGGCCATCACGCCAAGCAGAACCTCCACCACGGCGTCGTTCACATTTCAATGCCCGAGAAGGGCGGGTCACGCGAGCGATGGCTGACCCGAAGCGAAGCCGCTCGCCTAGTCTGGGTCTGCTGGCGCTACAAGGAGGAGCAGACGATCCACCGCGGCGAGAACAAGGGCGTCAAGATCAAGACGGAGAAATACACTCTTCGCCACGTTGCCAAGTTCATCCTGATCGGCCTCTACACCGGCACTCGTGCGGCGTCGATCGCATCAGCTTCGATCCACAAGGCGCCCGGCAAGGCCTACGTCGATCTCGATGAAGGTCTCTATTATCGGAAGCGGATTGGACACAGGGCGACCAACAAGCGGCAGCCGACAATGCCTATTCCTGACCGACTGCTGGCGCACATGCGCCGCTGGGTCGACAAGGAGATCGTCGCAAGCCATTTCGTCGAGTGGCACGGCAAGCCGGTCATGAGCGTTAAGACCGGAATGACGCACGCCGTGGAGCTGGCGAAGCTGGATCTTTCGGAGGGCAATGTGACGCCTCACACCCTGCGCCACACCGCTGCGACGTGGCTGATGCAGCAGGGTGTCGAGCTGTGGCAGGCCTCCGGATTCCTCGGCATGTCGGAGAAGACGCTGATCGATAACTACGGCCATCACCACCCGGATTATATGCGCGACGCGGCGGAGATGATCACGAAGAAGCGGGCAGTCACACGATCACGACTGGGACGTCGAGCAGCATAGAAACCCCTTCATTTATAGGGTTTGCTGCATCTCAGCCGGGCACAGACTGGGCACAGCATGAACGTGAACAAACATCGAAAAACAGTGTAAAACGGAGTCGAAAATATCAATGAAATCAATAAGATAAGGGAAACTCCACACGCTCATAACGGTCTGGTTGCAGGTTCGAGTCCTGCCGGGCCCACCAG
>NZ_JBNPTO010000022.1:0-124514 GCF_051167715.1 Bradyrhizobium sp. HKCCYLS20291
TGGTACCTGCCGCCTGCATTTTTTTCTGCAGGCGGGCCATGGGGGCGGCCAGCTCCCGGCATTCCCCGTGCCCTCTTCTCGAAGAGGGCATGTCCCAAGGCAAAGCTCGGACGCAACTGCGCCGCGAGGCAGCGGTGGTGCGTCGCCGAGGCGAAGAGCGAGCCCAATTCCATGTTTCAGGCGCGCATGTTCAGCGAGAACAACCAGGGGCTCCCCGCTCCTGCCAAGGGGCTAGCTCAGCCTCATGCTGAGCCGGGTCCGCAACGCCTCGCGAATGTGCTTGCGCGCAATCGCCTCCGCGCCGTGTGGGTCGCGCGCCGCAATCGCCTCGATCAATTCGGCATGCTCGGCAGCAGCCGTGGCCGGGCGCCCCTCGGCGGCAAAGGTCGTCGTTCCCAGCAACGATATCGCGACGTGCATGTCGGCCAGGGCGGAATCGAGATAGCGGTTGCGCGCGGCGCGCTGGATCGCGCCGTGCATCAGCCGGTTCAGCCGGGCAAGCTCGGCTGGGTCCCCAGTTGCGGCCATGAAGCGCGCGTGGATGTCGTGCAGCGCCGCGATCTCGGCTGGCGCGGCATGTTGGGCCGCGAGCCGCGCCGCCGCGCCCTCGAGGATTTCGCGCATCGCGTAGAGCTCGAGAACCTCGCTCGGGTCCAGGCTGCGCACGATGAGGCCGCGTCCTCCGGCCGGCTGCACCCAGCCCTTGGCCATCAGCCTGCCGAACGCCTCGCGGACCGGCGTGCGGCTGACGTTCAGCCGCTGGGCGACCTCGTCCTCGCGCAGCCGGTCTCCGGAGCGATAGACGCCGCTCTCCAGCCCCTGGCACAGCGCGCGGAACACCGCCTCGCCCAAGGAGACGTTGTCGCGGTCGATCGTGAGGGTGGGCGCGTCGGAGGTCATGGATCCCACTGTCTCACAGCGGGGATGCCGCGGAAAGACCTATTGCATATTTTTGTATACAATAGTATACGAATTTAATCGCGACCTCGCCGGGGCGCGCGATGCCCGATCTTCCTTGCCCGGAGAGAACCACGTCATGACGACCGACGGCGACATCGCCGACCATCCCAAAGGCTATGACGTGGTGGTCGTCGGCGGCGGCAATGCGGCCCTGTGCGCCGCCATAGCGGCACGCCGCGCGGGCGCCTCGGTCGTCGTGATCGAGGCCGCCTCAAAGTTCTATCGCGGCGGCAACACCCGCCACACCCGCAACATGCGCTGTGCCCATGACTCGGCGACGGCGACCCTGAGCGGGCCCTACACAGAGGACGAGTTCTGGGACGATCTGCTGCGCGTCACTGAAGGCCAGACCAACGAGCAGCTGGCACGGATGATGATCCGCGAGTCCAAGGAGATGCTGGACTGGATCGTCGAACAGGGCGTGCGCTTCCAGCCCTCGCTCGGCGGCACGCTGAGCCTGGGGCGTACCAACTCGTTCTTCCTCGGCGGCGGCCGCGCCATGCTCAATGCGCTGTATCTGACCGCGGAGCGTCTCGGCGTCGACGTGCGCTACGACGCCGAGGTGGTGGCGCTCGACATCGACAACGACCGTTTTCGCGCAGCGATCGTCCAGCAAAACGGCGGCAGGATCCGCATCCGCGGCCAGGCGCTGGTCGCGGCGGCCGGCGGCTTCGAGTCCAACATCGACAAGCTGGTCGAAGGCTGGGGCGAGATCGCGCGCAACTTCCTGATCCGCGGCACGCCCAACAATCGCGGCACCGTGCTCGACATGCTGCTCGGCGCCGGCGTCGACAGCATCGGCGATCCGACGCAGTGCCACGCGGTGGCGATCGATGCGCGCGCGCCGAAATATGACGGGGGCATCATCACGCGTCTCGACTGTGTCGTGTTCGGCATCGTCGTCAACAGGAACGCGAAACGCTTCTACGACGAGGGTGAGGACGTCTGGCCCAAGCGCTACGCGATCTGGGGCCGGCTCGTGGCCACGCAGCCCGATCAGATCGCCTACATCATCTTCGACGCCAAGTCGGCCAATCTGTTCATGCCGTCGCTCTACCCGGCAATCGAAGCCGACAGCATCGGCGAGCTCGCCGGCAAGCTCGACCTCGATCCCGAGAAGTTGTCCGCGACGGTCGCGGAGTTCAATGCCGCGGTGCGCGACGGCAGCTTCAATCCCGACATTCTCGACGATTGCCGCACCGAGGATCTCACGCCTCCGAAGACACATTGGGCGCGGCGCATCGACACCGGCCCGTACTACGCCTACCCCGTGCGGCCCGGCATCACCTTCACCTATCTCGGCGTCCGCGTCGACCATGACGCCAGGATGATGATGAAAACCGGAGGACCGGCCGACAACATGTACGCCGCCGGCGAGATCATGGCCGGCAACGTGCTGGGACGCGGCTATGCCGCCGGCATCGGCATGACCATCGGCAGCGTGTTCGGACGCATCGCAGGCCGGGGAGCAGCACGACATGCAGCGCAGTGAAACGTTGACCGAGGCAGATCGTCTGATGACAATCTGCAATTCCTGCCGTTATTGCGAGGGCCTCTGCGCCGTGTTTCCGGCGATGGAGATGCGCCGCGCCCTCACGTCAGGGGACCTCAACTATTTCGCCAATCTCTGCCATTCCTGCGGCGCCTGCTACGTCGACTGCCAGTTTTCGCCGCCGCACGAATTCGACGTTCGCGTTCCCGCCGTGCTCGCAAGAGTGCGGCACGAGAGCTATGCCGACTACGCTTGGCCGCGCGCGCTCGCACCGATGTTCAGGCGGAACGGCCTCGCGATTGCGCTCATCGCCGTCGTGAGCATCGCCCTCTTCATCCTCGGCTTCGTTGCCTTCAACGATCCCACGGCGCTGTTCGCGACCAGGCACGGCGCAGGTTCGTTCTACGCGCTGATGCCGCACAACACGATGGCGCTGCTGTTCGGCGCAGCGTTCCTGTGGGCGATGGTCGCGTTCATCATGGGGGCGCATGCTTTCTGGACCGATATCGGCGAGCCGCATGCGACGCTCGGCCAGCCCCGACAATTCCTGCAGGCGGTCCGCGACGCCGGCAGCCTGCGCTACCTCGATGGCGGCGGCGTCGGCTGCTACAACGAGGATGAGAAGCCCACCGACACCAGACGATTCTATCATCACCTCACGTTCTACGGCTTCATGCTGTGCTTCGCGTCGACCAGCGTCGCGACGCTCTATCACTACCTCCTGCATCGCGAGGCGCCCTACCCGCTCTGGGATCTGCCGGTGGTGCTCGGCACACTCGGCGGCATCGGCATCGTGATCGGCCCACTCGGACTCCATGCGGCGAAGCGCAGGCGCGAGTCGGCCATGGTGGACGCGGGCAGTCGCGGCATGGACGTGGCCTTCCTCGCGATGCTCGTCCTGACTGGTGCGACCGGCCTGGGCCTGTTGCTTCTCCGCGAGACGAGCGCCATGGGCATCATCCTCGCGGTGCATCTCGGTGCGGTGTTCGCGCTGTTCGTCAGCATGCCCTACGGCAAGTTTGTCCACGGGCTGTATCGCTTCCTGGCGCTGGTCCGCTATGCCCGGGAGCGCCGCGGGACGACGGCATAGTCCTCTGATGGTTAGTTCGTCTCCTGCTCATGCTGTGTTCATCACGCTGAGCATTCGTTCATATGGTCGCGATGTCGGAGATTTTTTCGGAACCATCGGCGGCGCACGGGAACGAGTCCAACCTCCTGCAGTTGTCGGCGCGGGCAGTGCCAATGACCGAGGAGGATAGAGGATGACCAATCGCTTGATGGTATCAGTTGCTGCGATCGCGCTGCTGGCCGGCGCAGGTTTGGCCCACGCGCAAGGCGCGGGGGGTGGTGCGGGCGGACAGTCCGGCGGCGCCGCCGCGCAGAGCGGTCAGAGCGGAGCTGGCGCAGCCGGCGGAGCTTCGAGCGGCGGCATGAACGCGACCGGTGGCGGCGCGATGCATCGCGACAGCGCGTCTCCGACGGCGGGCGGCTCGTCCGAGATGCGCTCCAGCCAGTCGGAGAAATCCGGTGCGACCAAAGGCCAGCATGCCGAAGACGGCATGAAGAGCCCGGCCACCAAGGGCGCGAGCTCCGATGACAGCAAGGGCGGCGCCAAGAACATGAAGGCCGAGGGTCGCGAGGGTCGCGACAACAACATGAAGGCCGAGAACCGCGACAGCAAGAGCGGCACCAGCACCAACGCCGAGACGAAGACTGGCGGTGATCGCTCGCAGACGACCACTGGTCAGGCCGGCGCCGGCGGCAAGCTCTCGACCGAACAGCGCACCAAGATCACCAGCGTGATCCGCAGCCAGCGCGTCGAACCGGTGACCAACGTCAACTTCAACATCTCGGTCGGCACCCGGGTGCCGCGCGAGGTTCACTTCCACTCGCTTCCGGCCGAAGTCGTCACGATCTATCCGGAGTGGCGCGGATATGACTACATCCTGGTTCGTGAGCAGATCATCGTGATCGATCCGCGGACCCATGAGATCGTCGCGGTTCTCGACGCCTGATCCCCGACCAGGCAGGCGACGGGAAAAGGGGTGGGCAGCAATGCCCACCCCTTTGTGCTGATGCGACTCGCGCAATACGTGCACCTTTGCTGTCCCGGTGGTTAACAAGCCTTTTCCGGGACTTGGCTGCATTTTTTCGTGTGACGGGCAAGCGTCCCTATTCCCACACGCGGCGCCGAAAGGCTTCCCCTGAACGGCTTTGTTACCTATAACGCCGCCCACCGCCGCCACACCGCCGGGATGGGAATGGCCGACGACACGCACAAGACGATCTACGTCCTCAACGGACACGACCCCGATCTGCCCGGCACCGGCGAGCCGGACACCGCCGGCTGCGCCACGCTGGGCGATGTCGAGAGCCTGTGTGTCGAGGCGGCGGCCCGTTTCGGCCTGACCGCCGAATGCCGGCAATCCGGCCACGAGGGCGCGCTGGTGGATGCCATCCGCGAAGCCGGCTCCGAGGGCGCGGCGGGCATCATCCTCAATGCCGGTGCTTACTCCCGTACCTCGACCGCACTGCGCGACGCGCTGATGGGGGTGAACATTCCCATGGCCGAGGTGCATATCGGCAACACCTCCGCCCACGAGCGCTTCCGGCACCACTCTTTCACCGCAAAAGCCGCGTTTGCGTCCATTTGTGGCTTTGGGATCGAAGGCTATCGGCTCGCGATCACCGGCCTCGCTGCGAAGATTGGTGCCAAGACCGACCCGCAGACCGACATCATGGCGCAAGCCTGACGTCCCACGTCCTCACGTCACACAAGGTTTCTGGATCACGATCATGGCGCCCCAGCCCGAAGACAAGACCACGGCCAAGTCCGAAGACAGCCAGCTCATCCGTGAGCTCGCGGCGCTGCTGGATGAAACCAGCCTGACCGAGATCGAGCTGGAGCGCGCCGGCCTGCGCATCCGGGTCGCCCGCAACGTGACCATTGCCGCCGCCATGCCGTCGGCCGTTCCGGCCGCTGCTGCGGGCGTTCCCGTGGTCGCCGCGGCGACTGCGGCCGCAGCCGGCGCCGATCTGTCCAAGCATCCGGGCGTCGTCCCCTCGCCGATGGTCGGCACCGCCTATTGGGCGCCGGAGCCCGGCGCCAAGCCGTTCATCGATGTCGGCACCAAGGTCTCGGTCGGCCAGACGCTGATGATCATCGAGGCGATGAAGACGATGAACCAGATTCCGTCGCCGCGCGCCGGCACGGTGACGCAGATCCTGGTCGAGGACGGCCAGCCGGTCGAGTTCGGCGAGCCGCTGGTGATCATTGAATAATTGCGAATAGCGGATGGCGAATAGCGAATAGCTGTCCATTCCCTGTTCGCTACTCCCTATTCGCTACTCGCGTCCGAGGCACCATGTTCGACAAAATCCTCATCGCCAATCGCGGCGAAATCGCTCTTCGCATCCTCAGGGCCTGCAAGGAGCTCGGCATCTCCACCGTCGCGGTGCATTCGACCGCCGACGCCGATGCCATGCATGTGCGCCTCGCCGATGAAAGCGTCTGCATCGGACCGCCGCCGTCGAAGGACAGTTACCTCAACATCCCCGCTCTGCTCGCCGCCTGCGAAATCACCGGCGCCGACGCCGTCCACCCTGGCTATGGCTTCCTGTCGGAGAATGCCCGCTTCGCCGAAATTCTGTCCGACCACAATCTGCACTTCATCGGCCCGAAGGCCGAGCACATCCGCCTGATGGGCGACAAGATCGAGGCCAAGAAGACCGCCAAGCGGCTCGGCATTCCCGTCGTGCCGGGCTCCGACGGCGCCGTGACGCCCGACCAGGACGCATTGGCGATCGCCAGGGAGATCGGCTTCCCGGTGCTGGTCAAGGCCGCCGCCGGCGGCGGTGGCCGCGGCATGAAGGTCGCGCATACCGAGGCCGACCTGCAGCTCGCGCTGACCACTGCGGCCAACGAGGCCAAGTCGGCATTCGGCGACGCTTCCGTCTACCTCGAGAAGTACCTGCAGAAGCCGCGGCACATCGAGATCCAGGTGCTCGGTGACGGCCGCGGCGGCGCCATCCATCTCGGCGAGCGCGACTGCTCGCTGCAGCGGCGCCACCAGAAGGTCTGGGAGGAAGGCCCCTCTCCGGTGCTCGATGCGGCAGCACGCGCCAAGATCGGCAACACCGTCGCCAAGGCGATGCAGGAGCTGAAATATATCGGCGTCGGCACCATCGAATTCCTCTACGAGGACGGCGAGTTCTATTTCATCGAAATGAACACCCGCATCCAGGTCGAGCATCCCGTCACGGAGATGATCACCGGCATCGACCTCGTACTCGAGCAGATCCGCATTGCTGCCGGCGGAGATCTGCCGATGACCCAGGATGCCGTTGTCATCAATGGCCACTCGATCGAGTGCCGCGTGAACGCCGAGAACCCGGTCAGCTTCCGGCCCTCGCCCGGCAAGATCCTGCAGTACCACCCGCCCGGCGGCCTCGGCGTCCGCATCGACTCTGCCGTGTACCAGGGCTACGTCATTCCGCCCTACTACGACTCGCTGGTCGGCAAGCTGATCGTGCACGGCAAGAGCCGGGTCGAGTGCCTGATGCGGCTACGCCGCGCGCTGGACGAGATGGTCGTCGACGGCATCGAGACCACTCTGCCGCTGTTCCGGGCCCTGGTCCGCGAGCCCGCGATCATCGATGGCGACTACCACATCCACTGGCTCGAGCAGTATCTGGCCGGCCAGAAGACGGACTGAGGCCGCCTCGCGAAAATCCCATCCGAGCGGGAACCAATCGTCCGCAGCGGTGTTTTGCTGGGTCGGATCGGTTCCGCCAGGGGGCTGGGAATTTCCATATACGTACGAGTGAGCAGTGGCGCCTGAGGTGAGACGACGGCGCACGCTGGGACAGATCCTGCTGTTGTCGGCGGGGTTCGTGGTGCTGGTCGTCGTCAGCACGGCGTCGGTGCTGCTGGTCAACAAGGCCCGCAGCGACAGCGCCTGGGTGGTGCACACGGTCGAGGCCGAGAACCAGATCAACGCGCTGCTGCTCGAGGTGCGGCGTGCCGAGAGCGCCGCCCGCGCCTATGTGCTGACCCAGGGACAGGAGTTCCTCGCCGATCACGAGGCCGCCGTCGCCGCGATCGGGCCCGTGTTCGACAAGCTCGACGCGCTCGTGGCCGACAACAAGACGCAGGTCGAGAATCTCGGCCGGCTGCGCAGCGTCATCGAAACCCGGCTGTCGCAGTTTGAGCGCGAGAAGGCGCTCGTCGCGGCGGGCGATCTTGCCGGCGCCGTCGCGCTGGTGCGCGATGCCGGCTCGACCGACAGCAGCAACAGGATGCGCCAGACCGCGGAAATCATGCGCAGCGAGGAGGAGCGGCTGCTCGCGCAGCGCACGGCGAACGCCGATGCGAGCCAGCAGCTGGCGGCGATCGTCACGATTGCGGGCTCGGCGCTGGTGATCGTGCTCGCCGTCATCTCCGTGCTGCTGGTGCGCCGCTCCACCCGCGCCCGCGACGAAGCCGAAGCCCAGCTACGCGACAGCAACCTCAACCTCGAAGCAACAGTGGACGAGCGCACGGCCGATCTGCGCGAGGCCAATGAGGAGATCCAGCGCTTCGCCTACATCGTCAGCCACGACCTGCGCTCGCCGCTCGTCAACATCATGGGCTTCACCAGCGAGCTCGACGAGCTGCGCAACGACATCTTCCGGCGCATCGCCGCGCTGGCGCGCGCTGCGTCGGCGTCGCCGCCACCGGCCGAGGGCAGCGAGCCCGAGCTCGAAGGCGCCGACAAGCAGCTGTCCGAGGATTTCTCCGAAGCGCTCGGCTTCATCAAATCCTCGATCGCCAAGATGGACCGGCTGATCTCGGCGATCCTCAATCTGACCCGCGAGGGGCGGCGCGAGTTCGTTCCTGTACGGATCGACACGCGCGAGCTGATCGAGGCAATCGTCTCCACCCTTGCCCATCAGGCCGAGGAGGCGCAGGCGACCATCCGCGTGGAGCCGCTGCCGGCCATCGTCAGCGACCGCCTGGCACTCGAACAGATCTTCTCAAACCTGATCGACAATGCGATCAAATATCTCAAGCCGGGTGTTCCCGGCGATATCGCCATCCGCGCGCGGACCAAGCTGGGTTTCGCGATCTTCGAGATCACGGATAATGGCCGGGGGATTGATCCCCGGGATCACCAACGTATCTTTGACCTGTTCCGCCGCGCCGGGACCCAGGACCGTCCGGGTCAGGGAATTGGCTTGGCGCATGTGCGCGCGCTGGTGCGGCGGCTCGGTGGAACCATGTCGGTCGCGTCGGAGCTCGACCAGGGCAGCACGTTCACCATTACGCTCCCGATCAACTGGAACGTCTCAAACCGGAACTCAGACCGATGACCATGCCCGTGACGATCATCATGATCGAGGACGACGAAGGCCACGCCCGCCTGATCGAGCGGAACATCCGCCGTTCCGGCGTCAACAACGAGATCAAGCCGTTCACCAACGGTACAGATGCCGTGAAGTATCTGCTGGGGCCCGACGGCAGCGGCCTCGAGCACAAGGGCCATGCCCTGCTGATCCTGCTCGATCTGAACCTGCCGGACATGACCGGCATCGACATTCTCAAGCTGGTCAAGCAGAACAGCTTCCTGAAGAGCGCGCCCGTGGTGATTCTGACCACGACCGACGACTCCCAGGAGATCAAGCGCTGCTACGAGCTCGGTTGTAACGTCTACATCACCAAGCCGGTCAACTACGAGAGTTTCGCCAACGCCATCCGCCAGCTCGGCCTGTTCTTCTCCGTCATTCAGGTTCCGCCCGCCGCATGAGCTCCGCCGCACCCACGCTGCTCTACATCGACGACGACGCGGGGCTGGCGCGTCTGGTGGAGCGCGGGCTCAAGCGGCTCGGCTTCGTCGTCGAGCATGCACCCGGTGGCAGCGAGGGGCTCGAACGCATCAAGCAGGGCGGCATCGACGTGGTCGCGCTCGACCAGTACATGCCGGGCCTCGACGGGCTGGAGACCTTGGAACGGATCATGGCGCTGCCGGAGGCGCCGCCGGTGGTGTTCGTCACCGCCTCGCAGGATTCCAAGATCGCTGTGACGGCGCTGAAGGCCGGCGCGGCCGACTACCTGGTCAAGGACGTGCAAGGCGAGTTCATCCCGCTGCTGCAGGTCGCGGCCGAAGGCGCGCTGCGCCAGGCGCGGCTGCAGAAGGCGCGCGACGAGGCGGAGGCCGAAGTGCGGGCGTCGCGCGACCGCTTCGCGGCGCTCGCCGCCGAGCGCGAGGTGCTGTTGCGGGAGGTCAACCACCGCGTCGGCAACTCGCTGCAGATCATCGCCTCGCTGCTGCATCTGCAGGCCAATTCGAGCACCCAGGACGACGTCAAGGCGGCGCTGACCAATGCCATGGGCCGGGTCGCGGCGGTCGCCCAGGTGCATCGCCGGCTCTACACCTCGCAGGATCTCAAGAGCGTCCTGCTGAACCAGTATCTGGACTCGCTGCTCGACGATCTCCGCCGCTCGGCCGAGGGCAACCGGATGTCCCGGCTGACCTTGAAGGCCGAACCGGTCGAGATCGACCCGGACCGCGCGGTCGCGATCGGCATCGTCGTCAACGAGCTGGTCATGAACGCCGTCAAATACGCCTATCCCGACGGCCCGGGCCCGATCCACGTCGAGCTCAAGATCGAGGCCGACGATGTCGTGCTGTCGATCACCGACAACGGCGTCGGCCTCAACGCCACCAGCGACCCGCGCTCGACCGGCATGGGCCAGCGCATCGTCAGCGCCATGGCGACCAAGCTCGACGCCACGGTCGCTCCGGACCCAGGCCATGACGGCACCAGGATCGTGGTCCGCTTCCGCCTGACCAAGGAGGCTCCCAAGCGGGCGGCCGCCGCGGTCGGCTGAGCCGCACGTGCCCTGCCCGCCCGACAGCCCATCGCCTCGCCTGCCGCATCCTGCTAAGCTTCGTCCATGAATTCGCGCAACTCCGCAGCGTCCGAGATCACGCCCGAGGTCCTGCTGCGTGCCTATGCCTGCGGCATCTTCCCGATGGCCGAAAGCGCCGACGACCCGTCGTTGTTCTGGGTCGAGCCGGAGTTGCGCGGCGTCATTCCGCTGAGCGGGTTTCGCATCGGCTCGCGTCTGGCCCGCACGGTGCGCTCGGACGCTTTCACCGTGACCGTGAACCAGGCCTTCAAGGCGGTGATGGACGGCTGCGCCGAGCCGCAGCCGGGGCGCGAGGACACCTGGATCAACCGGCGCATCCGCGAGCTCTATAGCGGTCTCTACGCGATGGGCCATTGTCACAGCGTCGAATGCTGGCAGGACGGCGAGCTCGTCGGCGGCCTCTATGGCGTCAGCCTCGGGCGGGCCTTCTTCGGCGAGAGCATGTTTCACCGCGCCCGCGACGCCTCGAAGGTGGCGCTGGTGCACCTCGTGGCGCGGCTGATCGTCGGCGGCTTCGAGCTGCTCGACACCCAATACGTCACCGAGCATCTGAAGACCTTCGGTGCCGTCGAGATTCCGCGGCGCCGCTATACCGGCCTCCTCGAAAGGGCGCTGACCGGCCCCGCGGCGAATTTCGCGAGGCTTCCGGTCGACCGTCCCATACCAGGGGCAGAGGCGCTCGCCATCATCGCCGAGCGCGGCTGAGCCGAGCTTACCTGACCACCCCGCCGAAAAGGCCACCCGGTGGCGGAGGCGGCGGCGCGACCTGCTGGGTCTGATACTGCTGCGGCGCGGGAGGCCGCGGTGCCGCCTGCTTCTGCTGCGGCAGGCGCTTCTGCGCCGGCTGTGCCGCCGGCTTCTGCTCGGGCGCGGCGCTGACGACCGTGGTCTGCGGCTCTTTGCAGTCGACCAGCCAGATGTCGTAGATCGGATGCTCGACGCCGTGCAGGCCGGGGCTTGCCGCGAACATCCAGCCCGAGAAGATCCGCTTCACCTCGCCTTGCAGGGTGATCTCGTCGACCTGCACGAAGGCGTCGGTGTTGGCGGCCTCGGTCGCCGGCCTCGTGTAGCAGGCGTCGGTCTTCACCCGGAGCGCGCCGAACTGCACGGTCTCGCCGATATCCTCGTCGAAATTGATGATGCGGCCGGTGATCTTGTCCAGGCCGGAGAAGCTCGCCTTCTTGTTCACGATCTTCTGCGCCGGCGGCTCGGTCACGACCTCGTCGCCCGGCTGCAGGGTGGCAGGCGTCTGCGGCACCGGGCCATTGGGGGGAACAGCAGCATTCTGCGGCGCGCCGCGGGGCGGCTGGCCGCGGCCGGCCGGCGCCGCACCGGGCTGGCCGGGGGGCGCGACAGCCACGGGGGCATTGTTCTGCGGCGCTACACCCGGAGGCGGCGCGAGCGGCTGCGATTGGACCGGGCCCGGAAGGGCGGCACCCTGTCCCGGCGGCGGCGGCCGGTTCGGGGCGGGAAGCACGCGCCCCTGCGGCAGCTCAGGGACCTCTTCCTCTTCGTCCGGCTGCGGCGGCATCGGTTCGCCGCGCCGCGGAATGTTGCCCGGAGGCCGGGGAACGGGGTCGGAGAAAATGGTACCGATCTGCGCGCGTGCAGGCACGCTCAGCGCGAGGGATGTGGCGGCCAGCAATGCCGCGATACCGGTCAGGACGATTGTTCGGTGCATCTCGCGCGGCTTTATCAGGCGAATCGGGGTTCGGGACAATCAAATCGCGTCATGACCCATCCGCCGCTCTCGATCAGCCCTCCCGTTAACATGCCGAATACGGCGGGGGAAGGGCGTCTGACCGGCGCGCCGCGAGGTGGTCATCGGGGGCATCCAATGAGATAGTCGCATCACCAGGAGATAGCGTGGAACCAACGCGCAACAAGGCCGCGGCGCGCAATGGCTGCGGCGAAGGGAAGGAAGCACATGCCCGATTCGATCCGTCTCGACGGCAGGGTGGCCGTGGTCACCGGCGCGGCTGGCGTGATTGGCGCCGCCACCATGCGATTGCTGGCCGCACGCGGCGCCCGCATCGTCGCGGTCGACCGGCGCGAGCAGGATCTCAACGCGGCGATCGCCGATCTGCCCGCCGGCGCCGAGGCTTTCGCGATCACCGCTGACGTCACCGACGAGGCGCAGGTGGCCGCTTATGTGCGCCAAGCCTGCGACCGCTTCGGAACCATCGACGTGTTCTTCAACAATGCCGGTGTCGAAGGCGAGATCAAGTCGATCACCGACTATCCGCTCGAGGCGTTCCGCCGCGTGCTCGACGTCAACGTCGTCGGCGTGTTCCTCGGGCTCAAGCACGTGCTGCCGGTGATGCTGAAGCAGAACCGCGGCTCGATCATCAACACCGCCTCGATCGCCGGACTGATCGGCTCGCCACAGATCGCCGTCTACAGCGCCAGCAAGCATGCGGTGATCGGCCTCACCAAGAGCGCGTCCTGGGAATGCACCGGCACCAACGTGCGCGTGAACTGCATCTGTCCCGGCCTGATCGACAGCCGCATGCTGAGCGCGATCATCGAAGGGCGCAACGGCGTCCCCGTCCCGGTCGAGAAGGTGGTGGACCGCGTCCCGGCACGCCGGCTCGGCCAAGGCTCGGAGGTCGCATCGATCGTCGCCTTCCTCGCCTCCGACGACGCGAGCTACGTCTCCGGCGCCGCCTACACCGTCGACGGCGGCCGCACCGCCGCCTGACACTTCAGATCAACCCACCGTTCAACTCACAGGTCAATCGTCAATGCCCGTCCAACTCGATGCCGATGCCGCTGCCGTCTACAAGGCGTTTCAGGAAGCCGGCCGTCCGGCCTATGAGACACTGACGCCGCAGGAGGCGCGGGACTACTATCTCGCCGCGCGCGTCGTGAGCAATCCCGAGCCGCCGGAGCTTGCCGAGGTCAAGGAGCTCGCCATCCCTGCTCCGCACGGAGCGATCCCCGCCCGGCTGTATCGACCGAAGACGGTGCGGCAGAACGGCGCGGGCGCGCCGGCGCTGGTGTTCTTTCACGGCGGCGGCTGGGTGATCGGCAATCTGGATTCGCATGACGCCGCCTGTCGCGCCCTCGCGCATGAAGGCGAACTGATCGTGATCTCGGTCGACTACCGCCTCGCCCCCGAGCACAAGTTTCCCGCGGCCGTCGACGACGCCGTGGCGGCGACGCGATGGGTCGCCGGCAATGCCGCCTCGTTCGGCATCGACGCCTCGCGCCTGAGCGTCGGCGGAGATTCCGCGGGCGGCAATCTCGCCGCCGTGGTCGCATTGTCGGCGCGTGACGGCAACGGTCCGAAGCTCGCCGGCCAGGTCCTGATCTATCCGGCCACCGACTTCACGATGGGTCATCCGTCACACAGCGAGCCCGAGACCAGCGTGCTGCTGACGCATTCGGTGATCCGCTGGTTTCGCGATCACTATCTCAACAGCACAGCCGACATCCACGACTGGCGCGCCTCCCCGGCCAAGGCGGAGACGCTCGCCGGCCTGCCGCCCGCCTATGTGCTCACGGCCGGCGCCGACCCGCTGCGCGACGAAGGCGACGACTACGCGCGCCGCCTGCGCGATGCCGGCGTGCCGGTGACGTATCGGACGCATCCCGGCCAGTTCCACGGCTTCTTCACCATGGGCAAGCTGCTCGACCAGGCCAATGTCGCCGCGCGCGACATCGGCGGATGGCTGAAGCAGCTGAACTGACGGGCGCAGATTTTCGCGTGGGCGCAAGTTGGCATCCGTGGCGAGGGCATGATGAACCAGGAAATAAGCAGGATTGCCCTCGCGTGGTTCAAACGCGAAGAATGGGACGATATCAGGCGGATCTGCCCAGATCTGCACGACACCTACGACGAATGGCTGGTGAGCGTGCAGAAGACCATTGATGAGCTGGGCAGCCTCAACGCGGATCTCGTGAAAGTCGTTCTGACCGCAAGCGAACTCCGCAAATGGCAACGTGCGACCGGGCGGAAAGTGGATGGCCGGGTTCGCTCGCATCTTGCGGCCAAGCGCGCTGGCCAGGCGAACACTGAGCAAACGTAGCCATCTCACGCGTACGATTTTGGCGCGCGCCGGATGCCCGTTCGTCGCCTCATCATCGCGGAAATTTCCGCTGTTATTGCGCCGCAACCAAGATAGTGTCCGATCGCCCGCGAGGACCGTCGATGCTCGCCTCGTGGCTGCACCCATACAGGAATGCTTCTGATGTTCGAACGCTTGAGCCGCCAGCCCGCTGATCCCCTCCTCGCCTTGATCGGCATCTTCAAAGCCGATCCGCGGGCCGACAAGGTCGATCTCGGCGTCGGGGTGTATCGCGACGAGGCCGGCCACTCGCCGATCTTCCGCGCGGTCAAGGCGGCGGAGCGCTCGATCTGGGAAAGCCAGGACAGCAAGGCCTATGTGGCGCCCGAAGGCGATCAGGCCTTCCTGGACCTGCTGTGGACGATGGTCGGCGGCGAGGCGTCCCCGGTGCATGCCGCTGGTGTGCAGACCCCCGGCGGGTCGGGCGCGCTGCGGCTCGCTGCCGATCTGATCCGTCAGGCCGGCACGGGCACAATCTGGCTGGGCCTGCCGAGCTGGCCCAACCACGCCGGCATCTTTGCCGCGGCCGGGCTACAGATCGAGACCTATCCGTATTTCGACGTCGCCTCGCAGACCCTGCAGCTCGACAGCATGCTGGAGGCATTGCAGCGCGCCCAGCCCGGCGATGCCGTGCTGCTGCACGCCTCCTGTCACAACCCGACCGGCGCTCCGCTGTCGGCCGAAGACTGGACGCGCATCACCACCGTGATGTCCGCGCGCGGCCTCGTGCCGCTGATCGACTCCGCCTATCAGGGCTTTGGGGCCGGGTTCGACGGCGACGTCGCCGGCCTGCGCGGGCTGATCGCGGCGGTCCCAGAGGCGCTGGTTGCGGTGTCCTGCTCGAAATCATTCGGGCTCTATCGCGAGCGCACCGGCGCGCTCTATGCCGTCGCAGCGTCGCAGGCCGCGGCCGAGACGGCACGCTCGAACCTGGTCGCGATCGCCCGCACCAGCTATTCGATGCCGCCGGACCACGGCGCGGCCATCGTGAGGACCATTCTCGGCACACCGGACCTGTATCAGGATTGGCGCCGTGAGCTGGAGTCGATGCGCGAGCGCCTGGCCAGCTTGCGCCGCTCGTTCGCCGAGGCGCTGGGCGGCCGCTGGTCGAACTCGATCGCGATCGGCAAGCAGGAAGGCATGTTCTCGCTGCTGCCGCTCACGCCGGCCGAGGTCATGATTTTGCGAGAGAAGCACGGCGTGTACATGCCGACCTCGGGCCGCATCAATGTCGCCGGCCTGAAGCTCGCCGACGTCGCCCGCGTCGCGGGCCTGTTCAAGGCGATCTGAGCCGTTGCGAGCGAGGACCGGCGCCGTGACCGAGATGGTGTTGCAGGAGCGGCACAAGCTCTACGAGGACGCGATGGCGCTGACGCTCGGCACGCTGTTCGTGTCGCTCGGCATGCTGATCTACAGCAAGACGGTGCTGCTGGTCGGCAGCACCGCCGGCCTGTCGCTGCTGCTCAGCTATGTCAGCGGCTATAGCTTCGGCTTGAGCTTCTTCCTGATCAACCTGCCGTTCTATGTCCTTGCGGTCCAACGCATGGGATGGCCCTTCACCATTCGCACCTTCGTCGCGGTCGGCCTGGTCGCGGTGTTCTCGCGGCTGACCACCTCGTGGATCGACATCAGCCATATCGACCCACTCTACGCGACGGTGATCGGCGCGGGTCTGACCGGGACCGGCTTGCTGATGCTGTTCCGCCACCGCACCGGGCTCGGCGGCATCAACATCCTCGCGCTCTATCTGCAGGAGCATTGGAAGATCCGCGCCGGCTATTTCCAGCTCGCGGTCGACGGCCTGATCATGATCGCGGCGTTCTTCGTGATCCCGGTCGACCGGCTGGCGCTCTCGGTCCTGGGGATCGTGGTCGTCAATGTCATCATTGCGATCAACCACAAGCCCGGGCGCTACATGGCGCTGAGCTGAGGGACAGTTTCCACCGCGGGCCCCCTGCTCCGAATGCCGCATTGCCGCAACAAACCTTGCCAGATGGCCCATTCCATGTGATGAAGGCTCTGGTATGCCAGCAATCGAGGCAAGGGGCTACCGCCCCCGTCCGCCCTTCAGGGGCGTTTGACGGTCTCCTCGGTGCGGCTGGATCGCCAACAAGAAACGCAAACCCATAAGAAACGCAAAAGCACAATCCGAACCAATCCTGGGGAGTCCAAGGCATGGCACGCAATATCCTGATTCTCGGAGCCTCCTATGGCTCCCTCCTGGGCACCAAGCTCCTGATGGCCGGCCACAACGTGACGTTGGTCTGCCGCAAGAAGACTGCCGAGCTGATCAATCGCGAGGGGACGGAAGTCCGCATCAAGCTGCGCGACGAGCCGAACCATCGCTCGATCTTCTCGCGCGACCTGCCGGGCAAGCTCGACGCCGCAACGCCCGATGCCGTCGACCTGTCGCGTTACGACCTCGTTGGTCTGGCGATGCAGGAGCCGCAATACACCAACCACACCATCCGCGTGCTGATGGTCAAGATCGCCGAGGCCAAGCTGCCGTGCCTGTCGATCATGAACATGCCGCCGCTGCCCTATCTGAAGCGCATTCCGGCGCTGGCCAACAGCGATCTCGAGGAGGCCTATACCAACGCCATGGTCTGGGAGCGATTCACGCCCGGGCTCGTGACGTTGTGCTCGCCGGATCCGCAGGCTTTCCGTCCGCCGGAGGAAGGCGCGAACGTGCTGCATGTCGGTCTGCCGACGAACTTCAAGGCCGCCGCGTTCGAGGACGACAAGCACAACGCCCTGCTGCGTGAACTGGAGCGCGACATCGATGCGGTCAGGCTCGACGGCCAGGACGTGCCGGTCAAGCTGAAGGTGTTCGACTCGCTATTCGTGCCGCTGGCGAAATGGTCGATGCTGCTGACCGGCAATTATCGCTGCATCACGCGCGGCGAGCCGCAGGCGATCCGCGATGCCGTGCACGGCGATCTCGCGCGCTCTAAGGCGATCTACGAGCATGTCGATGCGATCGCGCGCAAGCTCGGCGCCGATCCGACCGACCAGGTGCCGTTCGAGAAATATGCCAAGGCCGCCGAGAGCCTGCTCAAGCCATCATCGGCGGCACGCGCGGTCGCCGCCGGTGCGCCGTTCATCGAGCGCGTCGACCTGCTGGTGAAGCTGATCTCGCAGCGGATCGGCATGCCCAGCGCCGAGATCGACCAGACGGTGCAGACCGTCGATTTCAAGCTCAACGAGAAGATCGTGGTGGGCGGCTCCACGGCGCAGTGATGCGACGGCGTCCGGTTACGTCCGGCGCCGACATTCTCCGTAACGAGATGTGACTTTGCAGGAACGCGCGGCCAACGCATGGTTCGCGCGTTCTTTGATTCACATCCTTCGGAAGCCGATGTCATTCTCCGGGCCTCTCGCTCGTCCCCTGCAGGCCTTGAGCTGGCTCGGCAATCAGGGCACGCGCGCCATCGTTGGCGTCTTGCTGGCCGCGATCGTGGTCCCGCCGCTCGGCGATCTGGCGCGCCCCTATGTCACCGAGGCGATCTTCCTGCTGCTCTGCATCTCGTTCATGCGGGTCGACGTCGCGATGCTGCGCGCGCATCTGCGCCGCCCGCTGCTGGTGCTGGCGGCCACCGCATGGACGACGATCGCGGTGCCGGCACTGGTCGGCACGATCGCGCGGGTCACCGGCGTCGATGACGCGGCGCCGGATCTCTACCTGGCGCTGATGCTGCAGGCGACGGCGTCGCCGATGATGGCTTCGCCCGCGCTCGCCGCGCTGATGGGGCTCGATGCCACCCTGGTGCTGATCACGCTGGTGACGTCGACGGCGCTGGTGCCGCTGACGGCGCCGCTGTTCGCCTATGTCTTCCTGGGCCAGACGCTGTCGCTCTCGCCGGCCGCGCTCGGGCTGAAGCTCGCCGGCATTCTCGCCGCCGCGCTGGCCGTCGCGACCGTGATCCGGATCGCGTGGGGCATCGAGACGATCCGCCGCCACCGTGCGCCGATCGACGGCTTCAACATCCTCATCCTGTTCGTGTTCGCCTCCGCGATCATGGCCCACTTCCTCGCCGATCTCATCGCGAGCCCGCTCCGCCTGGTGGCCCTGGCCGGGCTCGCCTTCGCCATGTTCTTCGCGCTGCTCGGCACCACGATGCTGCTGTTCCGCCGCGCCGGCCGCGAGCGCGCCATGGCGCTCGGCATGATGGTGTCGCTGCGCAACATGGGACTGATGCTGGCGGCGACCGAGGGCGCAATCCCGGCGCTGACCTGGCTGTATTTCGCGATGAGCCAGTTTCCGATTCACCTGGCGCCGCAACTGCTGCGGCCGCTCGCCGAGCGGCTGCGCGGCAAGGCGGGCCAATCCGGCGAAGCTGCTCGCGGCCTGATCAGCCCTGCATCGGAATGAGCCCGGGTGGCGCGGGCGCGGCGCTACAGATAACGGCTAGGCGCAAACGCCGTGGTGTCGAAGGACGGCACCTCGCCGGCGATCATCGCCGCGATCGCCGCGCCCGTGGCGGGACCGGTGGTGAAGCCGATGTGCTGATTGCCGAAGGCGAGCCACAGGCCCGAATGCCGCGGCGCCGGTCCGATCATCGGCAGCGAGTCCGGCAGGGTCGGCCGCGCGCCGCGCCAGGGCTGCGCCACCGCCTCGCCGAATTCGACCACGCCGCGCGCCAGCGGCACGACCTGTTCGAGCTGCGAGAAGTTCGACGGCGCGTCGCGATCGGTCAGCTCGACGCCGGATGACACGCGCACGCCGTTCTCCATCGGCGTCATCACGAAGCTGCCCTCGGCATCGTGGATCGGCCGCAGCAGCTTGCGGGCCGGGTTCGGCGCGAACTCCTGGTGATAGCCGCGCTCGAACGCCATCGGCACGCGGTAGCCGAGCGGCCGCAGGATGTCCGGCGACCACGGCCCGAGCGCGACCACGACATGCCGGGCGCGGATCTCGCCGTCGCCGAGCACGACGCGCCAGCCTTCGCCGTCGGCCAGCAGGGCCCTGATCTCCGACTGCCGCAGCATGCCGCCCGCGCCCTCGAACATCCGCGCATAGGCCTTGGTGACGTTGCCCGGCGAATCCACCGACGCCGTCTGGCTGTGCAGCAACCCGACCTTGTAGACCGGCAGCATGTTGGGCTCGAGCGCCGAGATCGCCTGGCGGTCGAGCAGCTCGCTCTTGATGCCGTATTCGGCAAGCGCATCCTGCTCGTCCTTGGCCGCGGCCAGCGCCTCGCTGCGCCACGCCTTCAGCCAGCCGGTCTCGCGGATGCGCTGTGGCTCGCCGGCCCGCACGATCCAGTCGCGATGCAGCGCCAGCGATGCGCCGATCAAGCCGTGCAGCGCGATCGCGCGCGGCCTGACGCGGGATTGCACCGCATTGCCGAGGAAGCGCAGCACCCATTCGACATTGCGCAACGTCCAGGCCGGATCCCAGCGCAGCGCCGCGTTGCTGTTGCTGAGGTAGGATGGCAACGAACGAAACAGCGAGGGCTTGTTGAGCGGCAGGATCGAGCCCGAGGAGAGAATGCCGGCATTGCCGTAGGACGTCTCCTCGCCCGGCGCCTTGCGGTCGACCAGCACCACCGAAAGCCCGCGCTCGCGAATCGCATAGGCCGAGGAGACGCCGACGATCCCTGCTCCCAGCACGATGACGTCGGCCGTCTGCGTCATGTTCTGCATTGCTGTTTGATCCATCTACATCAGGGTGAGACCGCCATCGACCGGCAGCACGGCGCCGGTGACATGGCCGGCTTCGGGCGACAGCAGAAAGGCGATGGCCGCGGCGACCTCGTCCGGTTCGGCGAGGCGGCGTTGCGGATTGGCGGCTGCCGCGGTCTGCCAGGCGGCGGGATCGAGCGAGCCGAGCCGCCCCTCGTCCTTGCGCGTATAGCCGGGCATGACGACATTGGCGGTGCCGCCGGTGGCGGCCAGTTCGATCGCAAGACACTTCACCAGCGCCTCCAGCGCCGCCTTGGCGGCGGCGGAGGCCGGGAACGTGCTGCCTGGCACGAAGCGGTGCGCGACAAAGCTGGAGATGGCGACGACACGCGCCGCCTCGCTGTGCAGCAGGTCGGGCAAGGCGGCGCTGGCGAGTTCGTGGAAAGCGGCCGGCATCACCGCGAGCGCGCGGTCGAGCCCGTCGCGCGGCAGCTCGCGAAAGCTGCGACGATCGGCAAATCCCGCGGCATGGACCAGCGCGTCGATCCGGCCGAAGGTCGTTCGCGCTGCCTCGATGAGGTCGGTCGCAACTCCAGACGTTGCGAGATCGCCGCAACGAAAATCGACCTCGGCGCCGGCCTCTCGGCACGCCGCGGCGACGTCACGCAGGCGCGCGACCGCGACCTCGTCGGCGCCCTGCCCGTGCAGCATAAGGCCGTGCCCCGGCGTGGCGACGCGGCGCGCCACCGCAGCGCCGATGCCGGCTCCACTGCCGGTGATGATGGTGACACGCATGACGACGTAGCCCGCCCCAAGGTTTCGCGGGGCGGACTATAGGTGTGACGTCTTCCAGTGCCAACATGCCGGCGAACATGCCGCGATGTCGCTCGCGCGGGACTGCCGGTGACCCCAGCCGTTCGCGCGCAGAGCTCAGGCGCGGCGATCAGCCGCTCAGCACTTGGCGCCGACGCTGCACTTCTTGGTCGATTGCGAAATCGTGCCGCCCGCCATTCGGCATGCGGCGGCATTGGCGTTGACGCAGGCGACCTTCACGGACGTGCAACCTGCATGATCGTTTTTCACGCATTGCGTTGCGCTGTAGGTGTTCAGCACACTGCCGCCCTTCTTACAGACGCACATTCCGGTGACGTCGGCTTTGGCCGCAACGGCGCGGTCGAGACCGCCGATGGACATGGCAACAAACAAAATCAACGACAGAGCTACACGCATCATAATCTCCATTGACGTGGCAATCCGCAGACTATGCGCGCTTCGCGACAGACATACAACTTGAAATTGTTTCAACTGCGTTCACCGGCTGGCGTCGAGAACCGCGACCGTGCGTCGGTACAGTTCGGCGGCACGCTCATGGGTGCGCCCGATGCACACCACGCCGAGCTTGCCGAACTCCGACAACGCACCGATCAGATGGAAGGCGACGCCCTCGCCGGCAGCGGCGTGGAAGTGCAGTCCATTGAGCACGGCAATGTCGACGAGGTCGTCGGGTGTCAAGCCGCGATAGGCCGCGTTTTCGAGATTGTCGGACGCGTAGTAGCAGCGCGGCTCGCCGGAGGGTGTGAGGAACGCACAGCTCCCGGCGTCGTAAATCCCATCGGTCAGGAACTGCAGCATCAGGAACGGATGCGTCGTGCCGCCCTTGCGCAGATTGATCTCGATCGCGACGTGGCGCCACGAGGCGCCGTCGCGCACCGAGATGAAGTCGACGCCGAGCCGGCCGATCACGCCCTTGCGCGCCAGCACCTCGGCCACGGCGACGCCGCGCGCCTGAATCTCGCGGCGATAAGCGTCGTCGGCCGGAAACCGGCAGCCGAGAAAGATCTGGCCGCTGGGTCCGCCGAGCACCTGATCATGCGTCGAGACCGCGTGCACGCGGCCGAGCGGATCGATGCGCAGCTGCGCGGATGGCGATGTCTTGATCTCTCCCGGAATGAACGCCTCGACGATCCCGCCCATCAGCCTGAGCTTCTCGGCATAGAGCTCCCACGCCATGCCGCGCGCCTCGAACGCCATCAGCGGCAGCCGGTCGCCCAACCAGTGCCGCAGGCTGCGATCGGCGGGCGCGTCGCTGAGATCGACGATCGCATTGCCCTCGCCCGAGAAGCCCTCGTTCAGCTTCACCACGGCCTTGCGCAACTCGGGCTTGCGCCGCTTCAGCTCGGTGAGAGCGTCCGCGAGCGCATCGGCATCGAACAGATCCTCGAAGCCATCAGGCAGATCGATCCCGGCTTCCTTGAAGATGCGGCGTGAGCCGCTCTTGGAGCCCAGCGATGCCAGCGCCGGATCGCAGCCATAGATCGGCAGGCCCAGAACCAGCGCGAGCCGGCGCTCCAGCTCGGTGACCGTGAAACAACTCAGATGCGCGGGTCCGCCCTGCCGCAGCGCGGCGTCGAGCCGTGCGAGCAGGCGCGGCCGCTGCAGGATCTTCTGCGTGAGCGGCGCCGCCGAGGCATCGTCGCAGGACAGCATCGTCAGCCGCGCCCGCGCATGGCCGCTCGGGATCCCCGGGAGCAGATGCAGATAGTAGTCGATGATGGTTTCGGACATCGCCGTGCTGGTCACGTAGATCACGCGCGTCCGCGGCAGGCGCAGCAACAGCAGCATGCACAGCATGCGCTCCTCGTAGTGATGCACGCCGGAGACCTTGGCGAGCACCTCGGGATCGAGCGTGAGGCTCGGCACGATCAGCACCGTGCGCGGCAGGCCTGGGTCGTCAAACAGCCTGTCGTAATCAGCGGCGAACTGCGCCTGCAACTGACGAAATCGCGCGCTATCGGCCTCCGGCGCGCCAGGACTTGCCATGTCGCCGAGATCCGCCATCGCGTCACCCGCCTGCCGGATCCAGCCGCCGTCCGTCGCGGCCGATGCGCTGCATGAGATAGCCGAGACAATCGAGCCGCACCGCGTTGGGATCGAGCGTCAGCATCGCCGGGATGGCGCCGCGCGCCAGCCGCACCTCGCCGCCGGCATAAGTAAAGTAGTCGCCCTCACCGCCTTCCGAGGCGACGATCTCGAGCCTGAAATTTCCGGCATGAGCGCCGAACGACGTGCCGGCCTCCAGCTCGGCGAAATTCAGGTGATCGAGATCGGAGCGGAAACGGAAATCCGCCGCGCTGCCATCGTGGGAAAAGCTCGCGTCGGCCGGCACCTTGACGATCGCGAAGGTGCGCATCAGATCGATGTCGGCGGCTGCGACCTCGTGGTCAGGAAAATGCTGGAGCGCCAGCGCGGACTCGATCAGTTCGACCGCGTGCGCGACACCCGCTTCGGCTCCTGGGCGGCCGCACTCGACGGTGATGGAGGGGCAGAAGCGCGACAAGGCCGCAGACTGCACGCCGAGCGGTTCCGTAAAATAAACCACCGTGCGGCCGAAGAGGCGCGCAAGCTGGAGATGATCATCGTCGCAGCTGGTCACGCAGGCGTAGTGCGGATTGTTGCCGGTGTTGTTGTGGATGTCGATGCTGGCAAACAGCGAATCGGATGCTGCGATGTCGACGACGGCCTGCATCATCGCAGCTTCTGCCGTTGCAGGATGCTCCGTGCCGGGCCAGGCGCGGTTGTAGTCGTGCTGGCTGGGAAGCGTGCGCACACCGGCCTTCGCGGCCGCGATGTTGCCGACGAACAGCTTGATCGGCCGCGGCAACGCGCGCCCCCGCCAGCGCTTCAGGACGGCCTGAATTGCCCGCCAGCCGGTGTCTTCGTTGCCGTGCAGGAGCACGCTGACAAACAGCGCGCCGCATTGTCGTCCCGGCAGGTCGAACAGCGTGGGCGCGGGAAGGTGCCGCCATAGCTCGGGTGCTGAGACGTCCAGCAGAGCGTCGGGAAAGCCTTTCAAGCGGACGAACTGCAACGGCCGATCGAACATCGATCCAGCGTCACGCCCATCGCCGTCACTCACGATTGCCTGCTCCCGCTGCACGATGCCAATCGACGAACCACGATAGGCCTGCAACGGTTCCGCAATCTGATGCAGATCAATCGGCCAAGTCAATCGGCCAAGGCTCGGGCCGCGCGGCGCAGCGCCTGCGGCGGTTGGCCGAACGCGCGGATGAAGGCCCGGCGCATCCGTTCGGGATCGCGGAAGCCGGTCGCGGCGGCGACGAGTTCGATCGGCTGGTGCGACGCCTGCACGCGGTCGCGCGCGACCTCCAGCCGGAGACGCTCGATCGCCTTGGACGGCGTCGTGCCGGTCTCGGCGACGAAGGCGCGGGTGAAATGTCGCGTGCTCATGCCGGCGCGCTCCGCGAGATCATCGACCGTCAGCGGCGCGTCGAGATGCTCGCGCGCCCAGGTCAGGAGATCGGCAAATCGCCCGCTGGGGGCTTTCAGCTCCAGCAGCGACGAGAACTGCGACTGCCCGCCGCTGCGCCGATGATAGAGCACGAGCTGCCGGGCGGTCTTGCGCGCGATCTCCTCGCCATGGTCCTCGGCGACCATGGCGAGCGCGAGATCGATGCCCGCGGTGATCCCCGCCGAGCTCCAGATGCTGCCGTCACGGACATAGATGCTGTCCGGCTCGAGCTTGACGTTGGGATAGGTGCGCAGGAATTGCCGCGTGCGCTGCCAATGGGTCGTTGCGCGCCGGCCGTCGAGCAGGCCGGCTTCGGCCAGCATGAATGCGCCGGAACAGACGCTCGCGATGCGAGTACCGCGCTGGGCGACCTTCTGCACGAATTTGAGCGTGCAGGGATTGCGGCTCGCCGTCTCCACACCATCGCCGCCGGCGATCAGCAGTGTGGTGAAAGCCGAGATCGGACCGAATTTGCGCGCCTGCATCTCCACACCCGAGGACGATCGCACCGGTCCGGGCTGTGCCGCGATCAGACGGATTTTCGGCGCGGCGCTCGCGTAGCGGGCGGCGATCTCGAATACCGAGATCGGGCCTGCCGCATCGAGCAGCTGGAAATCTGGAAATACGAGCATGCCGATCACGTGGCGGCTCCATCTGTCCGAAATCGAGGGAACTTCGACATATCAGACGGCGAACGGATCATGCAGGATGGCGCACGTCAACCCATCATGCTCGCGAGTGCCGCTATGCCCGAACCGCTCTCCATCGCTCTCGTCCTGTTTCCGCATCTGACCCAGCTCGATCTCACCGGTCCGGTCCAGGTGTTTTCCAGCGTGCCGGGCGCCACGCTGCATCTGGCCTGGAAGCGGATCGAGCCGATCCCCACCGACTCGGTGCTGACATTGCAGCCGACGACCACCTTCGCGCAGTGCCCGCAAGCCGACGTGATCTGCATTCCCGGCGGCTTCGGCGTCGACGCCATTCTCGACGATCCCGAGGTGATCGACTTCATTCGCCGTCAGGCTGATGGCGCCAAATACATCACCTCGGTCTGCACCGGCTCGCTCGCGCTCGGGGCCGCCGGACTGCTCGACGGCTATCGCGCCGCGACCCATTGGAGCGCGCGCGAATGCCTGCCGCTGTTCGGCGCGACCATCAGCACCGAGCGTGTCTGCATCGACCGCAACCGCATCACCGGCGGCGGCGTCACCGCAGGCATCGACTTCGCGTTGACGCTGGTGTCGCATCTGGTGGATCGCCAGACGGCCGAAGCGATCCAGCTGCGACTCGAATACAACCCTGCCCCGCCATTCAGCGCCGGGTCGCCCGACACCGCGCCTCCGGAGGTGCTGTCACGCATGCTGGAGCGGATCGCGCCGTCCCGGAAGCGGCGGATCGAGACGGCCGAGCGCGCCGCAGCGGCCCTCAACAGGGTCGCCACATAGGCGCCTCGGGTCACATCATCGTCAAACGACAAGGCCGCCCGCAGCTGCAGACGGCCATCTCTCGTTCCATAATTCGCGCTTGAGACGAATCAGCCGGCGGGCGTCCAGGGCTGATAATCGCCGGTGGCCTTCGGACGGCGCCCGCTAGCCAGGGTCGAGCCCGCGGGGCGATAGGCCAGCGGCGTGCCCGTCAGGTTGGGCTGGTGCGGCTTTTCCCACTCGCGCGGCTTGTAGCCATCCTGCGTCGGCGGCACGTCCACCATGTGGTGCATCCAGGCGTGCCATTCCGGGGGAATGCGGCTGGCTTCCGCGAGGCCGTTGTAGATCACCCAGCGGCGCTCGAAGTGCAGCACCGGATCGATCTTGCCGCCGGCGGTCCGATAATAGCGGTTGCCCTGTGCGTCCTGCCCCACGAGCTCGCCGAAACGCCAGGTCCACAGCTGCGTGCCGAAGGTCTGGCCGTTCCACCACGTGAAGAGCTTGAGAAAGAACTGTTTCATGCGCGCGGGCCAAGTTGGTGAGCGACGCGGCTCTGATGCCACCCCGCCCGCCACTTGTCCAGTGTCGCCCGCCGCCACATCCCCATCGGCGTCGATATGCCTTGATGACGGCCATCTGCCGCAGGGAACGACATCCTCTGCCTGCGGTTAGGTCATTTTCCCCTGATGGAGTGACTTCGATGAGAAGCCTGAAGACATTGAGCGCGGTCGCGGCGGTGGCGCTGATTCTGCCGCTCGCGACGGCGACGACGAGCCTGGCGCAAGGTCGCGGCGGCGGTCCCGGTGGTGGTGGCCCCGGCGCTGGTGCGGGCATCGGCGGCGGCGGCGGTGGCGCTGCGATCGGCGGAGGCGGCGCTAGCCGCGGAACCATGGGCGGCGGTGGCAGCATTGGGGGCGGCGCTGCGTTCAGCGGTGGCCCTGGGCGCGCCGCAATGAGCCCCGGCCCCGGTCCTTCGTTCGCCGGTCGAGGCGGCGGCCCGGGCGGCGGCAGCGTCGCGTTCAACAATGGCGGCCGGCCCAACAACTGGAGCGGCGGCGGCGGCAACTGGAACCGGGGCGGCAGCTGGCACCACGGCGGCGGCTGGCGTCATCGTGGCGGCGGCTTCTGGCCGGGCGTCGGCATCGGGGTCGGTGTCGGCCTTGGCAGCAGTTACGCCTACTACAATGATCCGTACTACTACGGACCAAACTACTATAGCGACGACTACTCCTACTATGACGACTCCGCGCCGGTCGCGGTCGTTGGAACCGAAGGTGTCGACCCGAGCTACTGCGCACGGCGTTACCGCTCCTACGATCCAGCGTCGGGAACCTATCTCGGTTACGACGGCATCCGTCATCCCTGTCCGTAGTTACCCGAATACGTCTAGCAAAGAAGCAGAGCGGCGAGGTACGTACCTCGCCGCTTCATTGTTGTCGCAACTTGTTTGTTGTGTGTCCAACCCGCCACGATACGGACTGATTTTTGACGAAATTTGAGCAATGTGCCATTAGGCGTGCAGATGAATTGCGCGAACAGGTTCAATATCAAACGAGTTCCTGATTCTGCCCGGTGACGGGCCGCTCGCGAGGGTGACTGCTCTTCTGCCGATGCACCATTTGTCTGCAGTCCCGCGCCCTGCCCCTCGGAGCGAACAAGCGTCCAGGCCTGCCGCCGTCAAATGCGCCAGGACTTCGATCGAGGAGGCGCGCCATGCCCACTTTTCATAGCTGCTTTCGACGCAGTCGCGACCGATGGCCAGCACCGCGGCCACACCACGCGCGAACGCGATACGCCGAACCGACCTGTCGATGATCGAGCTGCACTTATGATTGGTCATCGCCTCGCCTTGGGACTCGGACTCGGAACTCTGCTGGCGATCGGAGCCGCCTCGACAGCGTTGGACATCAAGTCGCGTCATGATGCCGCCTGGGTCGCTTCGTCGCTCGACATCCTGCAGAAGACCTCTGACCTGCGCCTGCTCCTGCGCGAAGCCGAGGCCTCGTCGCGCGGCTTCGGACTGACCGGTTCCGAACCGTTCAAGGCGGAGTTCGGCGACGTCAGCGCGCGGGTTCCAGCTGCACTAGCCGACCTGCAGCGCGCTGCAGCCGACAGTCCCGGACCAACGACGCTTCTCGCGGAGACCGCCGCGCTGATCGACCAGCGGATCAGCGTCGCCGCAGACCTCATTCGGCTGCGTGCGGCGTCGGATCGTGCCGGCATGGAAGCGCTCGGCAAGCGCTTCGAAGGTCCGGTGCTCATGAGTGCGATCACGGCCAATCTCGATCGCTTCGTTGCCGACCAGCGGCAGTTGCTGGCGGCGCGCACGGCCACGTCGAAAGCGACGGGCACGCTGCTGCTCGCCATCGACCTGAGCGGGCTTGCGCTGTTGCTGCTGATCGCCGGATACCTGATCCGGCGCGCCTATCTCGGCGACCGGGCGCTGCGCGCTTCGCTGGTCCGCTCCGAGGCCGAAGCCAGTTGGCTGGCCGAAAAGGCCGAGAAGCAGCATCTCGATCTGGTGGCGGCGCACGAGAAACTGCGCCACTCCGCCGAGATCCTGCAAAGCACGTTCAACAGCATGGCGGAAGGCGTGCTGGTGATCGACGCCGCAGACACCGTCGTGTTCTCCAATCCGGCGGTCGAGCGCCTGCTCGGCTACAGCCCCGGCAAGAAGCTGACCGAGGTCCGGTCCCAGCTTCGCGTCTACGAGAGCGACGGCGTGACGCGAATCACGGGGGAGGACTTGCCGACACCCCGGGCGTTGCGCGGCGAGGCATTCGACCGGCGCGAGCTCATGGTCCAGTTGCAGGACCGCGACGAGCCGCTGCGGCTGATGGTGAGCGGTCGGCCCCTGCGCGACGCTGCGGGTGCCATCACCGGCGCCGCCATGGTCTATCATGACATCACGGAGGCGCATGAGACCGAGCGGCTGTTGCAGCAGGCGCAGAAGCTCGACGCGATCGGCAAGCTCACCGGCGGCGTCGCGCACGACTTCAACAACATGCTGACCATCATCACCGGCACCATCGAAACGCTCGCCGAAGAGGTCAGGGACCGTCCGGCCGCCGCGGCGACGGCCGCGCTGATCGGTCAGGCAGCCGATCGCTGCACCGAGCTGATCCGTCACCTGCTGGCGTTCGCGCGCAAGCAGCCGCTTCACC
The DNA here is from genome assembly GCF_051167715.1 of Bradyrhizobium sp. HKCCYLS20291. Lineage (NCBI taxonomy): Bacteria > Pseudomonadati > Pseudomonadota > Alphaproteobacteria > Hyphomicrobiales > Nitrobacteraceae > Bradyrhizobium > Bradyrhizobium sp. HKCCYLS20291. The sequence goes on from NZ_JBNPTO010000022.1 coordinate 28,957, forward strand.
CGCGCGACAGCGACGTGAACAGCACCATCCTCGACATCGCCAAGCTGTTGCGGCCCACGCTCGGCGAGCAGATCGAGATCAACTCGATCCTCGACGAGGAGGAGCTGATCGCGCACATCGACTCGGCTCAACTCGCCAACTCACTCGTGAACATGGCGATCAATGCGCGCGACGCGATGCCCAACGGCGGCAAGCTGCTGCTGGAATCGCGGCGGGTCGAACTCGACGACGCCTATGCCGCCGCAAATGCCGGCGTGGCTCCCGGCTCCTACATCATGGTCGCGGTCAGCGATACCGGCACCGGCATGTCGACGGAGGTTCGCGATCGTGCCTTCGAGCCGTTCTTCACGACGAAGGAGGCCGGCAAGGGGTCGGGGCTCGGACTGAGCATGGTCTATGGCTTCGTCAAGCAGTCCGGCGGACACATCAAGATCTACAGCGAAGAAGGCAGGGGCACCACGATCCGGCTCTATATCCCCGCCCCCAAGGGACTGGCCGCGAGCCCCGCTCCGCCGGAGCCGCCGCCGCCCCGCGGCGAGGAGACGATCTTCGTCGTGGAGGACGATCCGCTGGTGCAGGATTTCGTGGTCTCACAGCTACGCAGCCTCGGATATGGGACGATTACCGCATCGACCGGCGTCGAGGCCCTGGCCAAGATCGAGAGCGGGCAGGCCTTCGATCTCCTGTTCACAGATGTCATCATGCCCGGCGGCGTCAACGGCAAGGAACTCGCCGAGGAGACGCTGCGGCAGCGTCCCGGCACGAGAGTGCTCTACACCTCGGGCTACACCGACAACGCGATGGTCGAGCACGGCCGCCTCGACCAGAACGCGCTGCTGCTGACCAAGCCTTATCGAAAATCCGAGCTCGCCCAGATGGTCCGGCTCGCGCTCGTTGCCGGCTGCGATCCGCCCCTTCGATCTGTCGAAGCTCTTCGATCAGCCAAGCAGTCGTCGCGCTAGCATGGGCAACGGCTCCTGCCGGTCCGATGCATCCCAGGCACCGGAATGCCACCAGCCGATCGAGCGGGGTGTGCGGGATGTCCTACCTCGCATGCGAAGTGACACGACGGCACAATGAGGTTTGCTGATGACCAGGTCGCATCGCAAATCCGAGCTTGCCCCGAGGGTCCGGCTCACGCTACTTGCTTGATGCGATCCGGCACGACAGATCGGTTGTTGATGTCCGATCGGCCGAGCGGTCGCGTCAGCGCAGTGCCGCGCATTGCGAGGTCAGAGCCGACCTCAGTGTTAGCGTAGTCCTCACAAACTCCAATGGAACCAGACTTGGCAGTTGGCACAAGGCCGCCTCCTGCTAGTCGTGGTGTGTTTCCGGCCGATCTATTCGCCGTCGCAATTTTGATTGAAAGCAATTCATACTAACGATGCCGCTTGATAGGCTGATCACATCCCGCACCGAAGGGCCTCCGTGATGATTCGCCGGCGGGTTGCGATCGGTCTCGGTCTTGGAACTCTGCTCGCGGTCGGCGCCGCATCGACTGCGCTGGACCTCAAGGCGCGCAGCGACAACGCCTGGGTCGAGCACACCATGGAAGTGCTCGAGAACGCGTCCGATCTTCGTGTCCTCTTCCGGCAGGCGGAAGCCACCTCGCGCGGCTTCGCACTGACCGGCATGGATCGATTCCTGACGGAGTTCCAGGAGACCCGCGCGCGCCTTCCTGGCGCTCTCGACGACCTGGCAAAGGGGGTGAGCGACAACCCGGAGCAGACGCAGACGCTGACACAGCTTCGCGAGCTCATCCGGTCGAGGATGGCGCTCGCAGACGAACTCGTCCGCCGGCGTGCCGCTGGCGATAGCGCCGGACTCGCCGCGCTCACCGCCGATCCCGCGGTAACGGCGTCGGGCAGCGATGGGTTCGAGACCTTCACCAACGAGGAGCGGCGGCTGCTCGGCATCCGCATGGCGATCTCGCGCCGCACTGGCTCGTGGCTGCTGGCGATCGATCTGGTGGGGGTCGGCCTGCTGCTGATGATCGCCTTCTATCTGATCCGCCGGGCGCATCAGTCGGATCGGGCGCTACGCTCCTCGCTCACCCGTTCGCAGGCGGCAACGATCTCGCTGGAAGCGCAGTCGCTGCAGCAGCGTGGCGAGCTCTCGGCGGCCTATGACGAACTGCGCCGCTCGGCAGCGATTCTCGAAACCACGTTCAACAGCATGGCCGAGGGCGTGCTGGTGGTCGATCGGGACGGCACGATCGTGTTGTCGAACCCTGCGATCGGGACCTTCCTGGGAACGCGGGTTGGCAAGACCTTCGCCCAGATGGTCGTCGAGAACGGCTTCTTCGAGAACGATGCCACCACGCCGATCCCTGACGACGAGTTGCCGATTGCGCGCGCCCTGCGCGGGCTGTCGTTCGACCGGCGCGAAGTGGTGGTGCGGCCGCTGGACGGACGCTTGCCCGCCCGGCTGATGGTGAGCGGGCGTCCGCTGCGCAACGCGGACGGCGCGCTCAACGGCGCCGTGCTGGTGTACCACGACGTCACCGACGCACGCGAGACCGAGCGGCTGCTGCAGCAGGCGCAGAAGCTCGACGCCATCGGCAAGCTCACCGGCGGCGTCGCGCACGACTTCAACAACATGCTGACCATCATCACCGGCTCGATCGAGGTGCTGATCGACATCGTGCAGGACCGCCCGGCCGCAGCCGAGCTTGCGGCGCTGATCGGCAAGGCGGCCGACCGTTGCACCGAGCTGATTCGCCATCTGCTGGCGTTTGCGCGCAAGCAGCCGTTGCGGCCGCGCGACATCGACGTCAACGCGACCGTGCAGGACATCGCCAAGCTGCTGCGCCCGACGCTCGGCGAGCAGGTCGAGATCCGGACCATCCTGGCCGAGGAGGATCTGGTCGCCCACGTCGATTCCGCACAGCTCGCCAATTCGCTGGTGAACATGGCGATCAACGCGCGGGACGCCATGCCGGACGGCGGCAAGCTGCTACTGGAGACGAAGAGCACCGCGCTCGATGCGGCCTATGCCGACGCCAATCCCGGCGTCACCGCGGGGCACTACATCATGCTCGCGGTCAGCGACACCGGCATGGGCATGCCGCCCGAGGTGCAGCATCGCGCCTTCGAGCCGTTCTTCACCACCAAGGAAGCCGGCAAGGGCTCCGGGCTCGGACTGAGCATGGTGTACGGCTTCGCCAGGCAGTCGGGCGGCCATGTCAAGATCTACAGCGAGGAGAACCGCGGCACCACGATCCGGCTCTACCTGCCGCCAGCGCGAGCGGCGACGGAGGTGGCCGCCGCGCCGGAGACCGATCTGCGCAGCGGCAGCGAGACGATCCTGGTGGTCGAGGACGATCCGCTGGTGCGCAGCTTCGTGCTCGCGCAGCTGCAGAGCCTTGGCTACACGACGCTGTCGGCGACGCGCGGCAGTGATGCACTGGCGATGATCGACGACGGCGCGGCGTTCGACCTGCTGTTCACCGACGTCATCATGCCCGGCGGCATGAGCGGCCGTCAGCTGGCGGAGATGGTGATCGCGCGGCGGCCGCAGGTGCGCGTGCTCTACACCTCCGGCTACACCGACAACGCAATCCTCGAGCACGGCCAGCTCGCGCCAGAGGCGCTGCTGCTGACCAAGCCCTACCGCCGCGCCGAGCTTGCCCAGATCGTGCGGCTCGCGCTCAGCCCCGCGTCGCCAGCGCCACCGCTCCCAGCGTGAAGGCGAGCGCCGCGAGCTGCCCGGCGCCGAGCGGCTCGCGCAGCGCCACCGCCGAGGCGACGACGCCGATCACCGGCACCGCCATGGTGCCGATCGCCGCCACCGACGCCGGCAGCCGCGCCAGCGCCGCGAACCAGGCGACATAGGCGACGCAGAACTGGATCACGGTCGAATAGAACATCAGCGCCCAGTCGAGCTGATCGAGCCTGGTCCAGTCGGAATGCTCCAACGCAAATCCGACGATCACGATCGGCAGGCAGCCGATGCCGATCTGCCAGGCTGCGGCCGACAGCGGCGGCAGCTTGATCGGCAGCTTCTTGGCCATGACGGTGCCGAGCGCGAAGCCGAACGCGCCGCCCAGCACCATCACGATGCCCGGCAGCTTGTCGCGGCTGGCGGAGATGCCGTTGCTGCCCATGATCGAGGCGAGCCCGGCGAAGGCCAGCACCAGCGCCAGCACGCGCAGCACCGTCGGGCGCTCGCCGAGGATCGGCCAGGCCAGCAGCGAGGCCCAGACCGGCATGGTGTAGGCGATCAACGCCGCCTCGCTGGCCGGCAGCCACAACAGCGCCAGCCCCATCAGCACCATCCAGCCGGTGACGTTGAGCATTGCGGCCAGGATCAGCCGCGGCCAGATCTCTGAGGGCACGGCGAGGCTCTGGCTTCGCAGAATCGCGAGCAGCGCCAGGAGAGCCGCCCCGACCACGCCAGTGGTGCCGCGCAGCGTCAGCGGCGGCAGCACGCCGACGAGGTGCTTGGTGACAGGCCAGTTGAACCCCCAGCCGAGCGAGGTGATGGCGAGGAACATCAGCCCGGCGGGCGTGATCCGCCCGCTGGCCACTGGCTTGTCTGTCATGGAATCACCGGCGCCGTCTGTGGGACCAGGAGCTTGCCGGCGTTTTCCCGGCCACACCAGGGATTGTGGGGCATGCCTGCCCCGCGCCATCCCCCGTAAGCTGCCGTGAGTCCCGCTGATGCAAGCAAAACACACCGTTCGCACGCGAATAAATTTGCCCCTGTGAACAGCGGGGCGAAGCCCTGTGGACAGCCCTCGGAGCAAATTTTTTCGGTTTCGAATCCGCGTGGACTCGCCGATAGTTACGGCCATCACGATACCGGCATGCGCCCTGGTTATCCCGCACTTTCCCCCATATTTAGTGTTTGGTTAGGGAACCCCCACTAATGCTTGACGGGGGAAGCGGAGTCGTCCTAGCTTCCGACCCGGTTCGGCGCTTGGTCACGTTTCGAGTTCCGCCGGCCGCTTCCCAGAAGGGTACCAGGACGACCGCGCCAGAAGGCCAACCGGCCCGGCGTGCGGTTCGTCGTCTGTCCCGCGGCGGGGTGGTCGCGACGGCAGGACAGCAGAACCCCCCACTAGATGTGGGGGCTCCCCTGCGACAACGGCGGGGGCCGGACGGCAGCGTGAGGCGTTGAGCGCGAGGCGTTGAGAGACGGGCCGGGCAACCGGTTGAACTGCGGCGGCAGACGAAGCCCTTCGGATGGGACTCGCAGGCCACCGCCTTTGGATGCAATGATCCCGGCCGCGAACGCGGTCCGGCAAGAAAATTGGGGCTCGCGATGCGGATTGAACGGCGCAACACCACCGATGGACAGTCTCCCTATGCGGGGATCGACTTCCGTCTGACCACATCCGAGATCAAGAATCCGGACGGCTCCGTGGTGTTCCGGCTCGAGAATGTCGAGGTGCCCGAGTTCTGGTCGCAGGTCGCCTCCGACGTGCTGGCGCAGAAGTATTTCCGCAAGGCCGGCGTCGCCGCGCGCCTGAAGAAGGTCGAGGAAGAGAGCGTGCCGTCCTGGCTGTGGCGCTCGGTGCCGGACACCGAGGCGCTGGCCGCGCTGCCCGAGAATGAGCGCTATGGCAGCGAGCGCTCCGCCAAGCAGGTGTTCGACCGCCTCGCCGGCTGCTGGACCTATTGGGGCTGGAAGGGCAACTACTTCTCCTCGGAGGCGGACGCACAGGCGTTCTATGACGAGCTGCGCGTCATGCTGACGAAGCAGATGGTCGCGCCGAACTCGCCGCAATGGTTCAACACCGGGCTGCATTGGGCCTATGGCATCGACGGCCCCGGCCAGGGCCACTATTACGTCGACTACAAGACCGGCAAGCTGACCAAGTCCAAATCGTCCTACGAGCATCCGCAGCCGCACGCCTGCTTCATCCAGGGCGTCGAGGACGACCTCGTCAATGACGGCGGCATCATGGACCTCTGGGTGCGCGAGGCGCGCCTGTTCAAGTATGGCTCCGGCACCGGCTCCAACTTCTCGCGGCTGCGCGGCGAAGGCGAGCGGCTGTCGGGCGGCGGCCGCTCGTCCGGCCTGATGAGCTTCCTCAAGATCGGCGACCGCGCTGCGGGTGCCATCAAGTCGGGCGGCACCACGCGCCGCGCCGCCAAGATGGTGGTGGTCGACGCCGACCATCCGGATATCGAGGCCTATATCGACTGGAAGGTGAAGGAGGAGCAGAAGGTCGCCGCTCTCGTCACCGGCTCCAAGATCAACCAGAAGCACCTCAAGGCCGTGATGAAGGCCTGCGTCAATTGCGAGGGCTCCGGCGACGACTGCTTCGATCCCGAGAAGAACCCGGCGCTCCGCCGCGAGATCAAGCTCGCGCGCCGCGCGCTGGTGCCCGACAACTACATCAAGCGGGTCATCCAGTTCGCCAAGCAGGGCTACAAGGACATCGACTTCCCGATCTACGACACGGATTGGGATTCGGAAGCCTATCTGACGGTGTCCGGCCAGAACTCCAACAACTCGGTGTCGCTGAAGGATGACTTCCTGCGCGCCGTCGAGACCGACAGCGATTGGAGCCTGATCGGCCGCACCAACAAGAAGGTCGTCAAGACGCTGAAGGCGCGCGACCTCTGGGAGAAGATCGGCCACGCCGCCTGGGCTTCGGCCGATCCCGGCCTGCACTTCAACACCACGATGAACGACTGGCACACCTGCAAGGCGTCCGGCGACATCCGCGCGTCCAATCCGTGCTCGGAATACATGTTCCTGGACGACACGGCGTGCAACCTGGCCTCCGCCAACCTGCTGACGTTCTACGACACCAGGACCAAGCAGTTCGACGTCGCTGGTTACGAGCATCTCTGCCGGCTCTGGACCATCGTGCTCGAGATCTCCGTGCTGATGGCGCAGTTCCCGTCCAAGGCGATCGCCGAGCTCTCCTACGAGTTCCGCACGCTCGGCCTGGGCTATGCCAACATCGGCGGCCTGCTGATGACCATGGGCCTGTCCTACGACTCGAAGGAAGGCCGCGCGCTGTGCGGCGCGCTCTCGGCGATCATGACCGGCATCGCCTACAAGACCTCGGCGGAGATGGCCGGCGAGCTCGGCACCTTCCCCGGCTACAAGAAGAACGCCGCGCACATGCTGCGCGTGATCAGAAACCATCGCCGCGCCGCGAAGGGCGAAGCGACCGGCTATGAGGCGCTGTCGGTCGCTCCCGTTCCGCTCGATCACGCCCACTGCCCGCAGGTCTCGCTCGTCAGCCACGCCATCCAGGCCTGGGACGACGCGCTCGCGCTCGGCGAGACCAACGGCTATCGCAACGCCCAGGTCACCGTGGTCGCCCCCACCGGCACCATCGGCCTCGTCATGGATTGCGACACCACCGGCATCGAGCCCGATTTCGCGCTGGTGAAGTTCAAGAAGCTGGCCGGCGGCGGCTACTTCAAGATCATCAACCGCGCCGTCCCCGAGGCGCTGCGCGCGCTCGGCTATCGCGAGGCCGACATCGCCGAGATCGAGGCCTATGCCGTCGGTCACGGCTCGCTGTCCAACGCCCCTGGTATCAACGCCTCAACCCTGAAGGCCAAGGGCTTCACGGATGAAGCCGTCGCCAAGGTCGAGAAGGCGCTGCCGACCGCGTTCGACATCAAGTTCGTGTTCAACAAGTGGACGCTCGGCGAGGACTTCATCCGCAACCAGCTCGGCGTCTCCGCTGAGGCGCTGGCGTCACCGACCTTCGAGCTGCTCTCGGCAATCGGCTTCACCAAGCGCGAGATCGAGGCCGCCAACGTCCACATCTGCGGCGCGATGACCGTCGAGGGCGCCCCGCACCTGAAGGCGGAGCACTACGCGGTGTTCGATTGCGCCAATCCCTGCGGCAAGATCGGCAAGCGCTATCTCTCGGTCGAGAGCCACATCCGCATGATGGCGGCGGCGCAGCCGTTCATCTCGGGCGCGATCTCCAAGACCATCAACATACCGAACGACGCCACGGTCGAGGACTGCAAGGCGGCGTATCTGCTCTCCTGGAAGCTCGCGCTGAAGGCCAACGCACTGTACCGCGACGGCTCGAAGCTGTCGCAGCCGCTCAACTCGCAGCTCATCTCGGACGATGAGGACGAGGACGATGCGGTCGAGTCCTTCTACGAGAAGCCGATGGCGGCGCGTGCCGCCCAGGTCTCGGAGAAGATCGTCGAGAAGCTGGTCGAGCGTATCGTGGTGATGCGCGAGCGCGAGAAGATGCCGGATCGCCGCAAGGGCTACACCCAGAAGGCGGTCGTCGGCGGCCACAAGGTGTACTTGCGCACCGGTGAGTATGACGACGGCCGTCTCGGCGAGATCTTCATCGACATGCACAAGGAGGGCGCGGCGCTGCGCTCCTTCATCAACAACTTCGCCATCGCGGTGTCGCTGGGTCTCCAGTACGGCGTGCCGCTGGAGGAGTATGTCGACGCCTTCACCTTCACCCGCTTCGAGCCGGCCGGTCCCGTGCAGGGCAACGACTCGATCAAGTATGCGACGTCGATCCTCGACTACGTGTTCCGCGAGCTCGCCGTCAGCTACATGTCGCGCTTCGACCTCGCCCATGTCGACCCCTCCGAGAGCAACTTCGATGCGCTCGGCCGCGGCGTCGACGAAGGCAAGATGTCCGAGGACGGCCCCGGCCAGCAGGCGGCGCGCTACGTCTCGCGCGGCCTGACCCGCTCGCGCACCGACAACCTCGTCGTCATGCGCGGCGGCACGTCCTCAGGGACAGCCCACACCACCGTCTCGGCGCCGCATGACGGCCCGTCCGGCGGCCGCGTCACCGCGCTCGCCTCCTCCCGCGCCGGCGACGCCATCGACGGCGCCGTCGCCTACAAGCAGGAGCCGCAACACGACCTCTCGCCGACCGAGAAGCTCGAGGCCCTGCAATGGAGCAAGGCCGGCACGGCGGCGACCCAAGTCGCCTCCAAGGCCGAACGCCGCGCCGAAGCCAAGGCCAAGGGCTACGAAGGCGAGATGTGCTCGGAATGCGGCAACTTCACCCTGGTGCGGAACGGGACCTGCATGAAGTGTGATACGTGCGGGTCCACGACGGGGTGCAGTTAGTAGTTCGAAGTTGGCTCACATCACGGCATGACGCCATGACTATTCGGCTCCAAAAGTTGATTCAGAGTCGCGCACCTTAACCCAACGAATCAGGTTTTCCGGCAGCCGCAACGGCTGCCGGAATTGGCAGAGGAACGAAACGGGAATTAAAGCAACAATTGTAGAGGACGATCGATATGAACTACTCCGATCGCTACCTGCGTCAGATCGCGAGCTACTCCATCATCGATGTAATGCTGACCGACGTAGCGATCAGGATCCAACTTAGCCCAACTGACTACCAGCTCGCGGTCGATCACTACCACGCGATTAACGAGTGGCTAGAACGCGACGACAGCCCCGTGAAGGGGCAGGTGCACGACTTCTATCCGCAGGGCGGCTTCGCGATCGGCGCGACCGTAGCGCGCCACTCGACCGATGACGAGTTCGATATCGACGTAGTGGCCGACATCAACTATCGCCCCAATATCGACCCTGAAGTCGCACTTGCGACCCTGCACGATGCGATCCGTGGCGAACGCGGCTCCCGTTACTACCTGCGGAAGCACAACCGGCTGCTCATAGGGTCGAATTAAATGACTCAGGTCGACGACTACAAGGTACCGTTCCGAAGCGAGGCATTCATCGCCAACTTGGCGGCTGACTGTCGGCGGATCGGAACGTTACCGGGTTCGAAGCAAGTCGACCTGAGGGTTATCCTCACTGAACTTGAAGCTCACGGCGTGGAAAGTATCGCGCGCATCCGGGGGATGAAACCGAAAGGTCGGCTAAAGATTGAGGTCGTCGACGACGACACGATTTCATCCCCCGCGTTTGTCGAGTTTCGTCCCGCGCTCAAACTCTGCATCAAACGTAGTATCTGGCATCGGTTTCAGAAAGGCTACTCTGAGGAGCGTTTGATTATCGCTCACGAACTTGGTCATATCTTTTTGCACAACGATGAGGCGAAGCGCTTTTCCCGAGATCTCTCGGTCCAAATACAGTTCGCCGACACTGAAGACTCTGCGGAAGGACAAGCCCACTTGTTCGCAGATCATCTTCTCGTTCCTTCTTCATTGGCAACTGCAATAAACGACGCCTGTCGACTAGCTTTCGTCTGCAACGTACCCGAAGATTTCGCTTTTGATCGGCTTGCGGCAGTGAACCGCGAGAAACTTCCACTCGTGTCATCACAGCGTATGCCCACCTGGACAGAGCATGCTCCGCACTCGGTCAAAACTGGAGATGCCTGCCCGCGATGCGGCAACTTCGAAATGACTGCTGGTTCTGGCAATCTGAGTTGCACATTTTGCAAGCTCCAACAGTCGGAGCAACGGACCTTCGGCCCGACCCCATCGGCTTCGACGGTTTAAGCAAAGCTAGGTATACTACCACGTCCTCTACTGCCTGCCAGAAGCACTAAATCAGTGCGATGAGCACCTCGTAACATTGCTTTATAGTGCGCCTTGACCCTCTCCAAGAGCCATCAACGAAGATATCATATAGCTGAATCTCGCCACGGCCGCCTTGGACAGGAAACAGTCGCCATCCTGGCCCGGAAAGGTCACCGGACTGCGCGGCTCGCTTTACCGCCTTCTTGCGAAACAGCGCCTCAAATCCGGCCAGCTTCCGCATACGGTCCACGGCAAGATAGTAGTCGTAAAGATTTAGCGGCCCCATTAAAATCTTCGTCGGACCGGCTATAACCATAGAGGTCTCATCCAAAGTGCCACCTTCTTGCTCGTGCATTGAAGGTTTGATTGACCCTTTTCCATCGAAGCCGTGCTCGTTTACATCTCTGACCGCCGTCAGCGGGTCTGTATCTTTTAAGAACTGCTTTCTGTCTGCACGATCGATGTTCAACGCCGCCTTATTGAAGGTACATACGCGGTTGGCTCTACGTGCATGGAATAGAAAAGATTTAGCTAGAGCCATTTGTATTCGAGGCGACGCTCGGAGCGAGCGCAACTCCAATTTCCGACTGACTACTGTATTGTCAGTTTGCGCGTCGGAAGCTGAAGCAACACGCAATCGTCCGGCAATAAGGTCTTGAGCGAGCTCGAAATCTTCACATGCTGTTTCTAAGAGAAGCGCAAACGCCTCCGCTGCGGCAATCTCAACAGCAGGGTTTTGGTTAGGTTCATCCATAACCGTCGGAGCTCAAATAGTGGTGAGATATTACTACGTTTTCATAGCAAACGCTGCAAGTGGCGGCCGTATCAGCGAAGCGCAATGCCCCGCTTGACCAGATCGGCGCGTTACGCTTCGCTAAAGCCCCACGATGCGAGAACGCGGCAACCTTCTCCCCTCAAATGCATCTCCACATCTTCTCCGATCTCCACGCCGACGTGGCCGACATCAAGCCGATCGACGGCCTGCCCGGCGTCGATGCGGTCGTCGTGGCCGGCGATGTCTGCGAGGGGACGGTGAATGGGTTTGCGCGGCTGCGCGAGATCGTGCCGGAGCCGGTCCCGATCGTGATGGTGATGGGCAACCATGAGTGCTATCACCGCACCCTCCCCGACGAGCTCGCGCTGGCACGGCCGAGGCGGCGCGGTTCGGCGTGAATCTTTTGGCGAACGACGCGGTTAACGTATTGGAATCATGCTAACTTCCGTTTTGGAGCAATTGTCGGTCGTCAATAGAGGCCATGCGCAACCAAGTAGGTGCAATTTCGATGGAAGCCTTGACGTACGTGAGCCTGAGGTTTGAGATGTTTCTTCTGACCCCCTCCCTGCCATTCATCGTCTCATCCATGCTGGCGCTTGCCATGCCAGGTTGGCGTTCATTGTCAATCGTTGTCGGGTTGGCGGCGGTTGCCAGCGCCTCCTTTGTCTACACGTGGTGGTTCGATACTTGGGCAATCTTTTTCAGTGTCCGCGAAGGCTATAAATACTATCTGGTCCTACTGCCTATCGTATTCGGATTGGTTGGCGGCGCGGCGCTAAGAGCGCACCAACTCAAGAATAACTTACCCCGCCTTGGTTGGCTTTCCGTTGGATTTGTATTAGTCGGCCTCTTTGTTCATCCGGATCCATGGTTTGAATTGAATCGGAATTTTTGACGTGTCTCTGCCTCAACGCTTTTCGTGGCAATCGTAGCCGGATTAGCGGAGCGTAGTCCGCCGACTGCACCTAATCGGCGCGTGGCGCTTCGCTAAAACGAGCTAAGATTGCTTCGCGATCCATAGTCTCGACATCATATCGCTCCGATCTTCGCGCCCCTTCAGCTCGAGTTTCAGTAAATATTGCTTGCCCAGCTATGCACCTCCACATTTTCTCCGATCTCCACGTCGACGTGGCCGACATCAAGCCGATCGCGGCCCTGCCCGGCGTCGATGCGGTCGTCGTCGCCGGCGATGTCTGCGAGGGGGCCGTGAACGGGTTTGCGCGGCTACGCGAGATCGTGCCGGAGCCGGTCCCGATCGTGATGGTGATGGGCAACCATGAGTTCTATCAGCGCACCTTTACTGAGGAACTGAAGCTGGCGCGGGCCGAGGCGGCGCGGTTCTCGGTGCATCTGCTGGAGAACGCCGCGGTCGAGATCGCGGGTGTGCGCTTCATCGGCTGCACGCTGTGGACCGACTATGCGATCTTCGGCCCCGGCAGCGAGGCGGCGGCGATGGCGGCCTGCCTGGACGGCCTGGCCGACCATCGCTGCATCACCTGGCGCGAACGGCCGTGGCGGCGCTTCACGCCGCAGCACGCGCTCGGCCTACACCAGTCGTCACGCGCCTATCTGGCGGAGGTGCTGGCGACGCCGTTCGCCGGCCCGACCGTCGTCGTCACCCACCACGCCCCCGCCTGGGGCTCGGTCGCCGAGCGCTATCGCAACGATCGCCTGACACCCGGCTTCGCCTCCGACCTCTCGGCGCTGATCCTGTCGACCCAGCCGGCGCTCTGGATCCACGGCCACATCCACACGCCCTCGGACTATCTGATCGGCAACACGCGCGTGATCTGCAACCCGCACGGCTATGGCCGCGAGAACCCGGCGTTCGATCCGGCCCTGGTGGTGGAGGTCAAGTAGCCCGGATGAGCGCAGCGACATCCGGGGTCCCCTGCACCGCCGGTGATGAACCCCGGATATCGCTGCCCTCATCCGGGCTACGCGCTGGACCGAAGGCCGTTTGTTCCACCATGCGACTCCGCCCATCCCAGGGCGCCTTGGTTGACTTGCATCAACAGCGTCGAAGTGGACCCGTACCAGACTGTCACCGTCAGAGAAGCGGAGGCAGCATCATGGCCGATACGCAAGCGTCTCTCGTCCCATCCCACGATGCCCCCGATCCGCACCGTCAAATCGATTCAGCCGCGTGGGCCGTATTCTTCATCTGGCTCGGCGTGGTCATGCTCGCGGGGCTGTCCTGGGGCTGGTTCCTGGTGGGCGTCGGCGTCCTCATCCTGGGCGCACAGATGATGCGGACGCAACGGAGCCTGAAGGTCGACAGGTTCGGCGTGATCATGGGGGTCATCATTCTCGCGGCCGGCACGTGGGATCTTCTCGCCTTGCCGTTGCCGCTCATGCCGATGATCCTGATCGTGCTGGGCGGATATCTGCTCTGGAAAACGCTTTCGACGCTGGAATCCCCCTGAAGCGGCGCACGAGACATCAGTGCCGTACCCGGATGAGCGCAGCGACATCCGGGGTCTCCCCCGACGCCGGTGCTGAACCCGGATATTGCTGCGCTCATCCGGGCTACGCACTGGATCGAAGGCCGTTTCTTCCGCTACACGACCACGCGCGTCCCGTGCGCCTTGGTTGACTTGCATCAACGGCGTCGAAGTGGACCCGTATCATCGGCGCGGGAACGCCGCGCTCACGCGCCTTGCTCCATTGCCATCACCCACGTTCGCTGCTCCTCCGTGTCGGGCACGGCGACGCCGCGGGCCGCGGCGATGCGCGCCAAGGCCTCGGCGGCATCGACGCCGAGGCGGATCATGACGCAGGCGGCCAGCAGTGAGGAACGGCCGATGCCGGCGCGGCAATGGATCAGCACATCGGCGCCATCCGACAATTGCGCGGCGAGTTCACGGGCCAGCTCCGTTGCGGCGCGCCGGCTCTCGGGCAGGCCGCGGTCGGGGATCGGGAACGACACGAAGGCCATGCCCACAGCCGCGCACGACGCGGCCTCGCGCTGCAGGCCGAGATCGTGGATCTCCGCCGGATCCAGCAGGCTGACGACGGCCGCCACGCCCTCGGCCGCCCAGCCGCCGATCTCATCCTCCAGCCAGTCTCCCGCGCGCGGACGGGCGGCGATGGCGAGGCGGTCGGCGGTGGGGCAATCGATCCAGTGTAGGCGGGACATGGCGAAGAATCCTGTCAGGACGGCGAGCGGTCCGGGTCCCATTTCCCTTCCCGAAATGAGATGTTACCTTTGTCATATGACAACAGCCGAAGATCTCGAAAAGGCCATCGAGCAGCTTCCGCCCGCACAGCTGGCGCGCTTCCGCGCGTGGTTCGAGCAGTTCGATGCGAAGCAGTTCGATACAGCAATCGAACAGGACGTGCAGGCCGGGAAACTGAACGCGTTGGCTGAGGAGGCGCTCGCGGCGCATCGCGCCGGCCGCTCGCGCGAACTGTGAGACACTTCGCATCCCCGAAGTTCTGAGCCGCCTATGAGGCACTGCCCTCAGCTGTCCGAGACCTCGCCGACACGAACTTCCACTGCGCTCGTCTCGCGAGCTTCAAATCCGAGCGCGACAAAAACCGTAGGGTGGGCAAAGAGGCGTACGCGGCAAAGCCGCGTCGCATCGTGCCCACCGCCGCGCGGGAGTAAAGATGGTGGGCACGCGCCGCCTGACGGCGGCGCTTTGCCCACCCTACGGCAGCTCACTGAGAGCCGCTACTTGAAGCACACCGCCGTATCGCCCGGCACGAACGAATTGCCCGGCATCGGCTTCAGCGGAGTCAGCTTTGGGTTGGCATTGGTCAGCCGCTTCGAATAGGCGCCGAGCGCGGCGTTCATCGTGTTCAGCCGGTCCTGGGCGTCGGTGCGTTGCAGCGGCAGGGTGATGACGCCGGAATTGTAGACCTCGGCGCGGGACCATTGCTGGCCCTGGACGATGCGGCCGACGAGACGCGACTTCAAATCGGCCGCGCTGTCGCCGGCGCCGCTCTTGCCCCCGACGACGTTCGGCGGCAGCAGGCTGGGATTGACGATCCAGCCGCGCGCCTTCGCGACGTTGTTTCCGAACAGGATCAGCTCGTCGACCGTGTTGTTCAGCGCCACGTAGTCGCGCATCGGCAGGCTGGCATCTCCGGTGCCGGTCTCCTGGACGTGGCTCGCCAGATGCGGTCCCGTTGCGCAATAGGTGCCGAACACCAGCTTGATGCTGCCCGAGCTCATGGCCATGTAGCTGCCGACATCCGAGCCGCCGGGCGGCGACGGCGCGTCGTCACCGCAGAAGGTGCCGTGCGAGGAAGCATCCTGCAGGCTATGCAGATAGAGCCCGATGCGGGCGATCTGCACCGGCACCGGCGGCTTCTTCGGGTCGTCGAACAGCACGCCGGTGGTCCTTTGCTTGTCGTCCAGCCAGGACTTCAGCTGGGTGTAGTCGACGACGGCGCTGGGGTTGCTGTTGTCGAGTATCTTCGGCCCCGACGTCACGTTGATCGCCGGCCCGATGGCATAGTTCTCGAGCAGCGGCACATTGCCGCTCAGCGGTACGTTAGCCAGGCACTTCGGGCCGCTGAAGTTCGACGAGCCGTTCGGCACCGTGTAGCCGGCGGTGCACAGCAGGCCCGGCGCCTCGTCGCCCTTCATGGCCCATTGCCGGAGGTCGTACAGCGTGCCCTGATAGACGTCGTCGATGGTGATGGGATAACCGGGCGGCGGATAATGGAACGGATAGACAGCCTGCACGCCGCTGGCGCCGTGCACGTCGGTGCCCTGCCCGTTCGGCGAGAAGTTCAGCAGATAGTGATACAGCGGCCCGTCGGTGGTGGTGTTGGTGCGCTGGAAGCCGTTGAACTTCGCGGTGATGTAGCTGGCGCCCGAATTGGTCGTCGTCGCCTGCCCGCCGCACTGGTCGATCGGCGCATATTGCGCGTAGTCGGAATTCTCGTTGTAGGCGGCGATCCAATAGGCCACGTCGGCGCGATAGCCGAGCGCCTGGGCGATGAAATAGGTGCTGTCGGCATGGATCATGCTGCGTCCCGGCGGGATGGCGGCAAACTGCACCGCCTCGAGCAGGCAGCCGCGGTTGAGCGCCTCCGCCGGATCCTTGCACGCGCTGGCCGGCGCGAGGCAATTCCTCAGTCCATCCTTCACGCGCGGGATGCAGATGTCCTCCAGGAACGCGTGCGCGGGGCGCGCCGTGGTCAGTCCCCAGCCGAGAACGGCTGATCCCACGGTGACGGAGAGGGTCGACAATGCGAACACGATGCGCATGAAAATCTCCTTGGTGATCTGAAATCCAGCCGGCCGGAACCGAATGATGACAAACGCCATCCATTCCAGCCGTGGGAGTTTGAAAACAATGCCGGTCCGTGACGCGCACATCGCAGATTCGGCGAGTCCGATTTGATACGAGATCAAGCGATTAATCAACTTGAAGTTGTTTGGATTGTTCGCTGCGCTGGCAATGACGGAGATCCCTGCGTCCATCGATGAGCAACTCCGCGCGCCCTGCGACCAGACGTTCGCCCCCTTCCCGCCGCATCATCATCACCCGAGCGCCGGTTGATCTCGCCCGCATCCGCCTTACCTGAAGGGTCCGGCCGCCGCGCGTCGGCGGATGTTGCGTATCCCATCTGCGAGTGAGTTCCAGCATGAGCGTTCAGACAGTCCGCGGACCGAACCACCTTCCTGAGGGCGGCGACGGCGTGATCCGGATCGACAGCTTTGCGGCGGCGCGCGACGTGCTGCGCTCCGGCGACGTGCGGCAGGCCGGGTTCAAGGCCGAGCTGGTGCATCGCTTTCTTGGCCCGCGCCACGCCCCGGTGCTGTACCAGGATGGCGAGTCGCATCAGAAACAGCGCAGCGCTACGGCGCGGTTCTTCGCGCCGCGCGTCGTCGCCACCCGCTATCGTGAGCTGATGGAGGCGATGAGCCGGGATCTGGTGGCGCAGTTCTGCGCGACGCGACGAGCGCGCCTCGACGACATGAGCCTGACGCTGGCGGTCGCCGTCGCCGCCGACATCATCGGCCTGACCGACAGCCCACGCGATGCGATGGCGGCGCGGCTGAACCGCTTCTTCACGATGCCCGCCGGCGACGGACCGATCACGACCCTGATCAGCGCCATCGCGGGCCAGCTCCGCACCTTCACCTTCTATCTGTTCGACGTGCGTCCGGCGATCCGCGCCCGGCGCCGTGAGCCGCGCGAGGACGTCATCTCGCATCTGATCGCGGAAGGCTATTCCAACCGCGAGATCCTGACCGAATGCCTCACCTATGGCGCCGCGGGCATGGCGACCACGCGCGAGTTCATCGTGATGGCGAGCCTGCGGCTGTTCGAGGACGACGCGCTGCGCGCGCGCTTCCTCGCCGCCGACGAGCCGCAGCGCATGAGCATTCTCGAGGAGGTGCTGCGGCTCGAGCCGGTGGTGTCCGTGCTGAAACGCCGCACGGCGTGCGAGATGACGGTGCAGACCGACGCGGGCACGACGACGATCCCCGCCCGCAGCGTGGTCGAGATCGACGTCGGCGCCGCCAACCGCGACGAGGCCGCAGCCGGCGCCTGCCCGCACCAGTTCGACCCGGACCGCGCCCGCCCCGCCAAGGGCTCCGCCAGCCTGATGAGTTTCGGCGACGGCCCCCACCGCTGCCCCGGCGCCGCCGTGGCGCTGCAGGAGGCCGCGATCTTCCTCGGCCATCTGATGCAGGTTCCCGGCCTGCGCCTGGAGCAGCGTCCGACCAAGACGACGAACCCGGTGAGCAGCGGGTACGAGCTGCGCGATGCTGTCATCGTGGTGGGGTGAGGCGACGTGGTGGACGAGGAGTACAACTAACAAGTGCTCATCGCAGGTGCTGATGGGGAAAGAAGCACAGTGCAAGTAGCTGCGCCCTCTCCCCTTGTGGGAGAGGGCATGTACGGCCCATCCACGCATGTGGTCGGATGAGGGGTATCTCTCCGCGAGCGATGCGCGTGGAGAGAGACCCCTCACCCAACCGAGTCTGCCGCACTGTCCTACATGCCCTCTCCCACAAGGGGAGAGGGCGCAGTCACGGGCACCGCGATTTGATGTCCATCTTTACTGCCGCGTTGTATCGATCGCTCAGCAAACAGGCCGTAGGGTGGGCAAAGGCGCGCCACGCTGTTGCTGTTGGGCGCAATTTTTCGCGCGACGTGCCCACCGCCCGCACCCAGCGCGACCGATGGTGGGCACGCGCCGCCTTACGGCGGCGCTTTGCCCACCCTACGGTTCGGTGCCCTGAGGAACGATCGCGATCCCTAACGCAACCCACCCGTCACATGGAGCGTCTCGCCCGTCACATACGACGCATCATCTGACGCGAAGAACGCCACCGCCGCTGCGATCTCCTCGGCCTTGCCGACGCGCGCGAGCGGCGTCGCCGTCTCGATCCAGGTGCGCATGTCGCCTTCGTGCAGGCCGGCGGCGACGACGCCTTCGGTGACGATCATGCCGGGGTTGATGGTGTTGACGCGGATCTTGCGCGGCGCGAGCTCCTTCGACAGCACCGAGGAGATGGCGTCGACCGCGGCCTTGGTCGCGCTGTACACCGCGGTGTTCGGCGGCGTCAGCGTCGAGACGCCGGAGGAGATGTTGACGATGCTGCCGCCGGCCGGATTAAAGTGCCGCGCGGCTTCCTGCGACACCAGGAGCAGGCCGAGCACGTTGAGATCGAACTGACTGTGGAAATGCTCCGGCGTGATGCCGGCGAGCGGCGCGAACGCGTAGACGCCGGCATTGTTGACGAGGATGTCGATCGGGCCCAGCGCCTTGACGGTCTCGGCGACGACCGACTTCACCTGGTTGGCGTCGGTCAGATTGCCGCCGACGGCCACCGCCTTGCCGCCCTTGGCGGCGATCCCGGCCACCACGCGGTCGGCGCCCGCCTTGCTGGCGCTGTAGTTGACGGCGATCGCGGCGCCTTCCGCCGCCAGCCGCGCCGCGATCTCGGCGCCGATCCCCTTCGATGCGCCGGTCACCAGCGCCACCTTGCCGTCCAGTCTCCTGCTCATGCTGCTCTCCTTGCGCCGCGGCACTCATTCAATTGTTCAGAACTAGTGAACTATTGAACCGCCGCAAGGGGCCCGCTATATGATTTTCCATGGCGCCCTTGTTTCACCCGTCGCGGGAGGACATCACCCTGGCCGGCGTGCTCTCGGCACTCGCCGACCCGATGCGGCTGCGCATCGTCAAGGGGCTGCTGGAACAGACCGACTGCAGGTCCTGCATCGAGGCCGCGCCCTGCCCCGGCATGGCCAAATCGACGCTGTCGAACCACTTCCGCATCCTGCGCGAGGCCGGCCTGATCCAGACCACCAAGAAGGGCGTCGAGCACCGCAACGTCGTCCGCGAGGCCGACCTCAACGCGCGCTTCCCGAAACTCCTGAAGACGATCCTGGCCGCGGCGGAGTGACTCGCGTGCCCTTGCCCTGGGCGACGCGCGTGCTAGCCTCGATAACAAAACAAAGTCTGATCGGGGGGAGACCGTCATGCGAGAGTTGAGCCGCCGCGCGCATCTGCAGGGGCTGTTGGGAGTGGCCACGATGGCCGGGATCGGCGGGGTGGCGCGCGCCGCTGATACGCCCGCGGTGCCGCCGGAGGGCATCGGGCGCGGCATCAAGCATCTCGCCTACAGTGACATCGGCGGGCGGCCGGACAGCGTGCAGATCATGGCGCACCGCAACCATCTCTATGTCGGGCACATGTTCAGCGACGGCGTCACCATCCTCGACGCCAGCGACCCGCGCAACGTCAAACCGGTGAACTTCTTCACCGCCGGGCAGTTCACCCGCACCCATCATCTGCAGACCTCGGACGATCTGCTACTGCTCGCCAACGGCGCCAACATCGTCGCGATGCAGTCCTACTCCGACCAGCGCGGCTATTTTGAGAATTCGCTGTCCGACAGCATCACCAAGCGCAAGCCGTTCCGCAGCGGCCTCTCCATTCACGACATCTCCAAGCCCGGCGAGATGCGCGAGATCGCGTTTCTGGAAATGCCCGGGCTCGGCATCAACCGGCTGTCCTGGATGGGCGGCCGCTACGCCTATGTCTCGGCGCATTTCGACGGCTTCACCGATCACTGCCTGTGCATCGTCGATCTCAACGAGATCACCAAGCCGGTCATCGTCTCGAAATGGTGGCTGCCGGGCATGAACCGCGCCGCCGGCGAAGCCTCGACCGCGCCGAAGGGCAAGCGCTACGCGCTGCATCACATGATCGTCGCGGGCAAGCTCGGCTACGGCGCCTGGCGCGACGGCGGCTTCACCATCCACGACGTCTCAGATCCGGCGCAGCCGAAGCTGCTGTCGCATCTGAACTGGTCACCGCCCTTCCCCGGCGGCACGCATACGCCGCTGCCGCTGCCCGGGCGCAACCTCGCCATCGTCGCCGACGAGGCCAATGCCGAGAAATGCGCCAAGGGGCTATTCCAGATCTTCGTCGTCGACGTCCGCGTGCCGGAGAATCCGGTGACCATCGCGACCCTGCCGGTGCCAACCGACCGCGACTATTGCGCCGCGCCCGGCACCTTCGGCCCGCACAATCTGCATGAGAACCGGCCCGGCTCGATGCAGAGCGAGGACACGATCTTCGCCACCTACAATGCCGGCGGCGTGCGCGTGTTCGACATCCGCAATCAGTTCGCGCCGAAGGAGCTGGCGTCCTGGCTGCCGCCGACGCCGGCCAAGCTGATCGACCCGCGGCCCAACGTATCGCTCGCCGCCAAGACCGCCGACGTCTTCGTCACCAAGGACGGCCTGATGTACGCCACCGACTGGAATGCCGGCCTGCACGTGCTGCAATATGAGGGATGAGATGGGGAACGGCGGCGCGTTCAGGCGATGCTCTCGCATCGCGTCGAAGCCAACGGCCGGGCCTCGCCCTTCGAGACGCGCGCCAAGGTGGCGCGCTCCTCAGGTGAGGAGCAGCAGCGCTGCGCGGGGCATCAACGATGAGGCCCAACGGCTGCTACTGATTGCCAGCCCGTTGGAGACCAGCTTTCCTACGTCTCCTCTTCCATCGTGACCGCCACGGCGCCGATCGCCGACAGCCGCACCTTGTCGCCTTCGATTTCGGCGACGAGGCCCTTGTCGATGAAGTGATGGTGGCCCTTGTGGCTGCCCTCGCCGCCGTCCTTCTTGGTCAGCTTGATGCGGTTGCCCTCGACGCGGTCGACGGTGCCGACATGCACGCCGTCGGCGCCGATGACCTCCATGTGTTCCCTGATGTCCTGCATGGCGGCGGTCCTCTCGCGGTGATGGGAAGCTGCTTCAACAATCAGACGATGGAAGCGTTCCGCGCGACGCGCCGGTACAGGAGCCGTAGGGTGGGCAAAGGCGCGACAAGAAACATCTCATGATGCGACGATGTCTCGCGCGCCGTGCCCGCCGCCCATACGCAGCGTCGTCCGAGCTAAAAAAGCTGCACTCGCCGTTACGTCAGATCGGATAGCGCCATTTGAGCGCACGACGGACGAAGAAGGCGGCGACCGCGACGATCACCAGCGCGATCAGATCGCTCCTGAACAGCATCGGCGGAAAGCGGACGAACATGGGTGTGAAGATCAGCGCGAACAGCACCAGCAGAAGGCCATTATAGATGTAGTACAGCGGCGACTTGAAAATGCCCGTAGGCGCCAGTTCGGCGTGGGACATCGGCTGCGGCAGCAGATAGGCGAGCAGTAAACCGAGAAAGTCCCCACCGTCCATGACGTCAACGTAGGCCGTTCTGCGCGATCACGCTGGTCGTTCCAACAGCCTTACCGTTTCAGCGATCATCGCACGGTCCGCTGTGCTCACGCGTCGATTACATCTTCATGTGTCATCGGCGCCCGACCGTTGGTTCGATGCGATCCCGCAACAGCAAGCGTCAGGAGAAATTGGCACACACCGCGCGTGCCACGCCCGCCGCTCCCCTCCACCGATGGTGGGTACGCGCCGCCTGACAGCGTCGCTTGCCCACCCAACGGCAGCGTCATACGGGCAAACCGGTGAAATCATCCACACCCCCCTTGAACGTTGCTCAAATTTGTTGTATCAATTTTTTGAGCAACGCTCACAAACGGAGCCGGATGATGGAAACCTCTTTCGATCTCGGAACGATAAACCAAGGCCGAGGCAGGACCGGCCAAGGCGTGACGCCCTGGATCCGGCTCGCGCCGACGGCCGTCACGATCGGCGCCATCCTGCTCATGGCG
Source organism: Bradyrhizobium sp. HKCCYLS20291 (assembly GCF_051167715.1). NCBI lineage: Bacteria > Pseudomonadati > Pseudomonadota > Alphaproteobacteria > Hyphomicrobiales > Nitrobacteraceae > Bradyrhizobium > Bradyrhizobium sp. HKCCYLS20291. Next base: position 51,308 of record NZ_JBNPTO010000022.1, read on the forward strand.
CTGCATGGACGCATTGCCCAGCCGGCGCACTACAACGACTTCGCCGACCAATCTGCCGTGCTCGGCATTCCGCACGCAGCCGACGTGATGTCCAACGCCGGGTTCGCGCTGGTCGCGATCTGGGGCTGGCTGAAGCTCTGGCCCCGCCGCACCGACGCATCCCTGCGCGCGGGATGGCCGGGCTACGGGATGTTTCTGGCCGGACTGTTGCTGACCGCTGTCGGGTCCGCCTTCTACCACCTCGCTCCCGACAATGGCCGCCTGGTCTGGGACCGGCTGCCGATCGCGCTCGCGTGCGCTGGCCTGCTCGTCGGCGTCCGCGGAGACACCCAGCCGGGACGACGGACCGGGATGGAAGCGATCGTGATGGGATTGTGCGCGATCGCCAGCGTCGCATGGTGGGTCATCACCGCGCGAAGCGGCGCGGACGATCTGCGACCCTATCTGCTGCTGCAGGGTCTGCCGCTCGTCCTCATCCCGTTGTGGCAGGCGATTCATCGCGCCCCGCGCGCCGATCGCATCGCCTTCGCCGCCGCAATGCTGCTCTACGTGCTGGCCAAGCTCGCCGAGGTGCTCGACCACGAGATCGCGATCGCGCTCGGCTTCGTCAGCGGGCACACCTTGAAACATCTGATCGCAACGACGGCCACGGCCGTGGTCGTCTGGAGCCTGATCCGTCGCTCTGCGCTGCGCTCGCCATGAACGCGGGGAAGACCATGCGCGCGTGCCGTCAATTCGTGTTCGATCTCAAGCTGATATGGCCTGTCCAGTCCTTCCGGAAAAAATAAATCACTTTCATTTTTTCCGAATTCATGGTTGTCTTGCGGCATCCCGGCCCGCGAGAGGGGCGTATCGCGATCGTCACGAGACGTGGGGCCGGAGATGCGGTGGCCGCGAGTTTGCTGCAGCGGGCCTAAGGGCTCGCCGACGAACGGCAGCTTGCGGACGTGAAGACGCGTGGTCCTGACGCCCCGAGGCTGGCGTCAAATTGGTGGGTGATGATGATCCCGCTGATGACGGTGGCTAACAAGCCGGACACCGGGGAGATCGCGAGATAAGCGTGAAAACCATCGCGCGGGGAATGCCGGGATGTCTCGGCTGAACCTGTGGTTCCTGCCGCCTGCATTTTTTTCGCAGGCGGGCCATGGGTGCGGCCAGCGCCCGGCATTCCCCGCGCCCTCTCACTTCATGAGGGCGAATGAGGATCAAAGCTCGGGTGCGGATGCATCGCGAGAACGGTGCCACATGGCTTGCTCACATGGCGCGTGCTTACGCCACGACCTCCAGCACCAGCTCCATCGTCATCAGCACCGGGTTGTCGCCGCGGACCAGACGGCCGCGCGCGAGGGTGCCGGTGTAGTCGACCAGCGCGACGTCGAGCACGGCCTCGAGGCCATCGGCGCCGGGCGCGATCGCGCCGGATGTGATCGTCAATTCGGTCGCGAACGGCTCGACGATGGCGCCGTCATCAAATCGCGCGCCGATGGTCGAGCCGACACCGCCGTGTATGAGCGCTTCGCGGATGCCCTGCGCCTGACAGAACGCTTCGAGGCAGAAGGCGAAATCCTGGTTCGGCCGCAGCCGCAGCGCGAATGCGCGGCGGTCGGTCTTGGCCTCGCGCGGTACGGCCGCGACTGGCCCGAACAGCTTGAAGCCGGTCTCAGGGTCGGGCTCGGCCGCGAAGATCGCGCCATCGAGCCCGAACGCCTCGACCTCGAACGGCTCGGCAACGATGGTCTCCTCCGGCAGGATGTGCCCGCCTCCGGCGCGGCCGCCCTCTTCCGTCCACAGCGCGTGACAATGGAAGAACGGTGCGCCGTCGCGGACGCCCAGCGTCATCGTCGCGGTGTCGAGCCGCGTGACGCCGGTGGGCCGATAGGTCTCGCTGTAGAACGCGGCGTGGTCCGGCGTCTTCGACAGCGCCGGCATGACATAGGCGAACGGCCCGAGCGCACCGCCTCTGATGTCGAGCACGCCGCCGGCAAAGCCGTGCGCCGCAAAGCCGCGATGCGCGGCCTGCAGCAGCGGCAGGCCCTTCTCCATCGTGAAGGTGAAGGCGCGGCCGCGCGCTTCGACCCACTGGATCCGTTCCGCAACGGGCGCGCCCGGCTGGGTGATGGAACGCATCAAGGTTCAGCCCTTCTTTGTGAGGTCGAGCAGCCCGCGCGCTTCGAGTTCGTCGCGCACCAGGCGCTTGGGGATCTTGCCGTAGCCCGACTTCGGCAGCGCGTCCCAGAAGAAGAAACGCTTCGGCATCTTGTAGCGCGGGAGCTTGGTCGCGAGATAGCCGGCGATGTCGCTCTCGCTCGGCGTGGCCGCGCCTTCGCGGGCGACGCAGACGGCGACGCCGACCTCGCCCCAGACCGGATCGGGCACGCCGAGCACGGCGACCTCGCCGATATCCGGATGCGTCAGGATCTTTTCCTCGACCTCGCGCGGATAGATGTTGGAGCCGCCGGAAATGTACATGTCCGAGGCGCGGCCGGTGATGTAGACGAAACCCTGCGCATCCATGTGGCCGAGATCGCCGGTGCGAAACCAGCCGTCGCGAAACGCCTTGGCATTGGCCTCGGGGTTGTCGTAGTAGCCGGCGAACACCGCCGGACCGATGACGCAGATCTCGCCGGTCTCGCCCGGCTTCAGCTCGCGGCCCTGATCGTCCTGGATCGAGACCTGCATGCCCGTGCGCTCGTAGCCGCAGGTGCCGATCCGCGCCTCCGGGCCATCCTCCTGCTCATGCGCCGCGGCCGGCAGCACGGTGATGTTGCCGGTGACCTCGCCGAGCCCGAAATACTGCACGATCACCTTGCCGAGCCGCGCCAGTGCGCGCTTCTGGTCCTCGCGATACATCGGCGCCCCGGCGTAGATGACGTGGCGCAGCGAGGAATGATCGAACTGATCGACCGCGGGATGCTCGACCATCATCTTCAGGATGGTCGGCACCGTGAACAGGTTGCTGACCCGATGTGTCTGAATGAGTCGGAAGGCCTCGGTGATGTCGAACTTTTCGCTCGGCAGCAAGACTGTCTTGGCGCCGCGCGCGCTCTGCATCAGCTGATGCACGCCGGCGCCATGCGACAGCGGCGCGACGACCAGCGAGGCATCGTGCTCGGTGGTCCCGGGCGTCAGGTCGGCGAGATGATTGGTGATGACGAACGCCATCTGGCCATGGGTCAGCACGGCGGCCTTGGAGCGGCCTGTGGTGCCCGAGGTGAAAAAGAACCAGCAGGGATCGTCGTGCTCGACCGCGGCGTTCGCCAGGTCGGCGCCGGCATGCGCCTTCATCGCGTCAGCGACGGAGCGCGAGCCGAGGTCGCCGCCGTCGCCCATGCGCCAGGTGAACGATGCGGTCGTCACGGCTGCCGCATGCTCCGGAAAATCGCCATGGCAGAGGAAGGCCTTCGCTCCCGAAGCCGTCGCGAGATAGGCGACCTCGTCCGGCATCAGGCGGAAATTGGTGGGCACCCAGACCGCGCCGAGCCGGAACGCGGCGAACATCGAGACGAACATCTCCTCGCAGTTCTTGGAATGCACCAGGATGCGATCGCCCTTGGCGATGCCCTGCTCGGCCAGCGCCGCCGCGAGCGCCGAGACCATCGTGTCGATCTCGCGCCAGCTCCACGAGCGCTCGCCCCACACGAAGCCTGTGCGATCGCCGAGACGGCGGCCGTTCTGCGTGACGATATGCGCGAGATTCATCACCCGGCGGGACATGCGCAGCTGCGTCATCGGCGAGCCCTCGTGCTGATAACGCGGATGAATGGCCTCATGAACAGACTCATTTGGCAGCGTCCCCTCGATCGATCCCCGAGCGATCTCAGCCGCCCGTTACCTCTGGCCTGTTTATCTCGCCCCGGCGCGCTCTCGCAAGGCCGCCTGGCCCATCGCTCCCATGCGGCCGCTTCATTCGAACGAATGCGGGCGCCGTGCGACAAACCCGTGCCGGCGGCGCAATTCATTTCACCATTTCACCGCGCGCCGAATCTGATCTGAGGATCCCCATGATCGATCGTCGTCTCCTGCTTCTCGGCCTCGCTGGCGTGCTCGCCACGTCCCCGCTGCACGCGCAGACCTCCGCCGCCAACGAGCCCGCCGGCATCATGACCGCGATCTACACCCGCGTCGCCAAGGGCAAGGGCGAGGACGGCGGCAACTTCGTCATCGGAGACAAGGCGGCCCGCGCGAAATACCTGTCGAAGGCGCTTGCCGCCCAATGGGCCAAGATGGATGCCCGCACGCCCAAGGGCGAGGTCGGCGCAGTCGATTTCGATCCGATCACCAACTCGCAGGATCCGGACGTCGCCTCGTTCAAGGTGGCGCCGGAGAAACAGGAGGCCGACAAGGCGACCATCGCCGTCACCCTCACCGGCCACCGCAACGAGCGCAAGGAACAGGCCGACAACGTCATTCGTTACGACTTCGTCCGCGATGCCGGCCAATGGAAGATCGACGACATCCGCGGCGCCATCGACGGCAAGCCATGGTCGATCCGCGACATGCTGGCCGAGTTCATCAAGCTGACCGATAAACCGAAACGAAAGTAGCGCCCAAGAGGAGTGACCATGACCGCCGTCCGCGACAACAAGGCCGAGAGTCGCTTCGAGCTCGACATCGACGGCAGCATCGCCTTTGCCAATTATCGCGCGACTCCGCTCGCGGTCATCATCACCCATACCGAAACGCCGCGTCCGCTGCGCGGGCGCGGCATCGGGTCAGAGCTGGTGAGGGGCGCGCTGGAGCTGATCCGTGCGGAGGGACGAAAGGTCGCCGCGGGCTGCAGCTTCGTCGCCGATTACCTCCGCGATCACCCGGAGAACCGGGACATCATGGCGTGACAGCCCGTAGAACTACCGAACAGAACGATTGGAGCCGCCTTCTTAACCCGGCGGCTACCCGGATGGATCAGCAATTCCCCGCCGTTCAAGCAATCAGACCAATGGGGAGAGGCTCATGTTCATCGCGGCCGTATTCGACGTTCTCAAGCGCTACGTCCACTATCGCACTCAGCTCGCTTATGTCGATCAGCTGGACGAGCGGACGCTGCGCGACATCGGTTTTACGCGCGACCAGCTGCATGCCGAGGCCTGGCAGCGCGCGGCGTTCGTGCGCGCCTGACGCGTTTCGCTATGGCGCGGCCACGCGTCGCGCCACACGACATCCAAGACGACAAAGGCCCGCGCGATCGCGGGCCTTTCGCTTTTGGAACGAGAGCACCAGCTTCTCAGTGCTTGATCTCCGGCGGCAGCTTGCCGCCATTGGCCGCGAGCTTGCTCATGACCTGTTTGTGCAGCCAGACGTTCATGCTTGCGGAATCGTTGGTGTCGCCGCTGTAGCCGAGCTCCTTGGCGAGCTCCTTGCGCGCCGAGAGGCTGGAATCGATGTCGAGCGCCTTCATCAGGTCGACGATCGAGGTCCGCCATTCCAGCTTCTCGTGCTTGGCGGCGGCAGCCTTGTCGACGATCGCTGCCACATCGACATTTTGCGGCGCAGCAGCCGGAGCCGAGGCCGGAGCCGCACCCGGGCTCGCCGTGGGCGCGCTTCCACCTGCAGCTGGCGCGCTGCCGCCGGCCGGGGCGGCCTCGGCCTTATGGCCGAAAATCGCGCCCATGATCTTTCCGAAAATGCTCATCAATGGCTCCCAAAGCAGTGTGATCGAATGAAGAACTCGGCCGACGGTGTTCCGTTGCGGAGCAGCCTGTCAGCGTCAGTTCGCCCCGCTCGCCAACGCGGACACGGCGACCGTTGTGAAGCTTACCGAAGGCGGAATGACGGCGGAATGACTTTGTGCGCGCCATGCTCAGCTTCATTGGGTGGATCTGCCCGCCTAATGCACTGCGATATTCACTGGGGTCACCGAGGCGTGAGTAGGCGCGGGCCGGATCGCCGTTATGCTTCTCGCTTCCGTTCGCGAATGGCCGTCCCGAGGTTCGTCGCGTCTGGCCATCCGCGATCCGTCAACGACAAGCGCAGCCCGGCCTGCGTGGTTGGGAAGCGCCTCACGCAGTTTGAGGGAGCGAACGACGATGGCCACCTATCACAGCAATGTCGATGCACATGTTCGGCCAGCCGACGAGGTGGCGGCCGAGATCACGATCCGCAAGATCGACATGTCGAGCCTGATGCGCGCGCTGCGGCTCGGCTGGGACGACTTCAAGGCCGTGCCCAGCCACGCCATCATGCTGTGCGCGATCTATCCTGTGCTCGGCCTGGTGCTGGCGCGCGCTGTGTTCGGCTATGCGGTGCTGCCGCTTTTGTTCCCGCTGGCGGCGGGCTTCGCCCTGCTCGGCCCGTTCGCGGCGCTGGGCCTCTACGAACTCTCGAGCCGGCGCGACCGCGGCGAGGAGGCGAGCGCCTGGGATGCGTTCGAGGTGCTGCGCTCGCCGTCATTCGGCTCGATGCTCGGGCTGGGCACCCTGCTGCTGGCACTGTTCGTCATCTGGGTCGCGACCGCGCAGGCGATCTATGTGGCCGTGTTCGGTTACGGCGGAGCCGCCGGCGTCAGCGACTTCCTGCAGCGCGTGTTCACCACCCCGCAGGGCTTCTGGCTGATCGCGGTCGGCTGCGGCGCCGGCTTCCTGTTCGCGCTGATGGCGCTGTGCCTCAGCATCGTCTCGTTCCCGCTGATGCTCGACCGGCACGCCGGCGCGCTCGAAGCCGTGGTGACGTCGCTGCGTGTCGCGGCGCAGAACCCGATTCCGGTCGCCGCCTGGGGCCTCATCGTCGCCGTGCTGCTGGTCGCCGGCACGATCCCGTTCTTCCTGGGGCTCGCGGTCGTCATCCCCGTGCTCGGTCACGCCACTTGGCATCTGTATCGCGAGGCGATCGCCGTCCACCCCGACGCCGCGCCGGTCGTGACCCCGCCTGCGCGCGCGTCGAAGCCCGCGGCCGATTTTCCGGCCAATCTCTTCCCATGGCGGCCGCGCGACCGGATGTGAGGACACGCATGGGTGAACGTGCTTGCCGCCGGCCTCTTGGCCGGCGGGGGTCTGGATGGCCGGCGTCGGGCGGTCATCACAGCCGACGGCAACGTGATCGTCCGGCCTTGTTGCTGCCGCGGTTGCGCCCGACATGGAGCGCGCCCGACCTCCTTCTTTCAGCATCCATTGCCGTCCAGGTGTTTCGATGATTGCCCGCGTTGCCCTCCCCGTTTTGGCCTGCCTCGCTGTCCTGACGACCTCCTCCACCTTCGCCCACGCCGCCGTGCCCTGCGGCACCGGCAATTTCGATGCATGGCTCGCGGAATTGAAGACGGAAGCCGCCGGCAAGGGGATTTCCCAGAACGCGATCAACGCGGCGCTGACCGGGGTGACGCCGGACCAGACCGTGCTCAACCGCGACCACGGTCAGAAGGTGTTCACCCAGACCTTCGAGGAGTTTTCCGGGCGCATGGTGCCGCCGCGGCTGACCCGCGGCTCCAACATGCTGAAGCAGTATGGTTCGGTGCTGTCCCGCATCGAGCAGGCCTATGGCGTGCCCGGCGAGGTGCTGGTCGCGATCTGGGGGCTGGAGACCGATTTCGGCGTCAATGTCGGCAAGTTCCCGACGATCCGCGCCCTGGTGACGCTCGCCTATGACTGCCGGCGCGCCGAGCAGTTCCGCGGCGAATTGCTGGAGGCGCTGCGGATCGTCGATCGCGGCGACCTCCAGCCTGCCGAGATGCGCGGCGCCTGGGCCGGCGAAATCGGACAGACCCAGTTCATGCCCTCGTCCTGGATCAAATACGCGGTCGATTTCGACGGCAATGGCCGCCGCGACCTGATCCGCAGCGCTCCCGACGTGCTCGCCTCCACGGCGAACTACCTCAAGGGCTATGGCTGGCAGAAGGGCAAGGATTGGGAGCCGGGCAGTCCCAATTTCGCTGTCATCCAGCAATGGAACAAGAGCGAGGTCTATGCCCGGACGATCGCGACCTTCGCGACCCAGCTCGCGCGGGCGCCCTAGCGCCAAAGAAGAAGGGCCGGCCGCCGAGGGCGACCGGCCGGTGGTTGATGACGCCTGAGATGCGGTTACTTCATCATCCCGACGTGCATCGCCTTGGTCAGGTGCATGCTGCAGGCGCCCATCCTGCCGGCGAGCAGCGCGTCCTGCGCCGCGGCGACCTGCTTCTGGGCCTCCCAACGGGCATCACCGTCGGCCATGGCCTCGACCGCCGTCTCGGTCTTTTCAAGATTGGCCCCGCTGCAGCCGGCGCCATGCATCCGCGCCGCCTGAGCCGGCCCGAATGCGAAAATGGCCACGGTGACGAGTGCGGCTCCCAACAATTTGGTTGTCATTGTTCTTTCCTCGCTGGTGCGTCGGCGTCGGCATCATTGCCCAACACCGCGACAATTTGTCGCATAACCAGAGCGGATCACGAATGAAATCCCCGCGAGCAGCGCGTGATCGAGGGACCGACGTTACGCACGGCGAATTGAAAGAATGAATTATAAATCAGGTCCGTGGACCCATGCATTCGTACGACGCTCTTCTCGCCGTTGCTTATCCCTCCCTTTCCGCAAATCACGCCGAGCGGGACGAGAGCTTCATTTGTTGTCCAAATGCGCCGATACAAAATCCCGCATCATTACGGACTGTTACGAGATCGCCCAAGGCATGGGCTCGTGCGCTCGATTCTTACTCAAGCGTTACCCGAGCTATGCGCGTCAGGTTTAGCTGCATCGCAACATTCACGCTTCCGCATCGCAACAATCCCTTCTATGTTCATTTCAACGATGAGGTTCCAGTAAGAACTGAATCGCGAATTGAAGGAGATTTCTCATGTTGCTCTCGCTCATCCGCATGGTTCACGCGTTCCGTGAGTATCAGCGCAACGTTGCCGAGCTGTCGCAGCTCAGCGATCGCGAACTCGCCGACATCGGTCTCGATCGGTCGGACATTCCGCGCGTTGCTGCCGGTCACTACAACGGCTGATCAGCCTGCTTCCGATTTCTACCGGACATCGCCCGCCTCGCTGCGGGCGTTGCCGCATCTGGGCCTCGCCGGCGACACAGCGGCCCGGTTTCTCGCACGCGGGCCCACTCGCGCATTTGCAGCGCTGACGAAAAGCGCTACCTGTCCCGCGATGACAGGGACCAAATCACCTCATACCGTCCACGTGATCGGGGCCGGACTCGCTGGCTCCGAGGCCGCTTGGCAACTCGCCGAGGCGGGCCTCGATGTGGTGCTGCACGAGATGCGGCCGGACCGCATGACGGAGGCCCACCGGACCGCGACACCGGCAGAGCTGGTCTGCTCGAACTCGTTCCGCTCCGACGATGCGGCCAACAATGCCGTCGGCCTTCTCCATGCGGAGATGCGCCGGCTCGGCTCGCTGATCATGCGCGCGGCCGATGCCAATCAGGTGCCTGCCGGCGGAGCGCTCGCGGTCGATCGCGATGGATTCTCGGCAGCGGTCGCGGCGGCGCTGGAAAGCCATCCGCGCATCGCCCTGAGCCGTGGCGAGCTCACCGGCCTTCCGCCTGCGGACTGGAGCAACGTCATCATTGCGACCGGTCCCCTCACCTCGCAGCCGCTCGCGGAGGCAATCCGCGGCCTCACCGATGAGAGCGCGCTTGCCTTTTTCGACGCCATCGCGCCGATCGTGCACAAGGACACGATCGACATGTCGCAAGCGTGGTTCCAGTCGCGCTATGACAAGGTCGGTCCGGGCGGCACTGGTGCGGACTACATCAACTGCCCGATGACCAAAGAGCAATACGACGCCTTCGTCGCGGCGCTGCTCGCTGGCGAGAAGACCGACTTCAAGGAGTGGGAGACCAACACGCCCTATTTCGACGGCTGCCTGCCGATCGAAGTCATGGCCGAGCGCGGCCACGAGACCTTGCGTCATGGCCCGATGAAGCCGGTCGGCCTGACCAACCCGCACAACCCGACCGTGAAGTCCTACGCCATCGTCCAGCTGCGCCAGGACAACAAGCTCGGCACGCTCTACAACATGGTCGGCTTCCAGACGAAGCTGAAGTACGGACCGCAGCAGCAGATCTTCCGCACCATTCCCGGCCTCGAGAATGCGGAGTTCGCGCGGCTCGGCGGCCTGCATCGCAACACCTTCCTCAACTCGCCAAAACTGCTCGACCCGCAGCTGCGCCTGCGCGCGCAACCACGGCTGCGCTTTGCCGGTCAGATGACGGGGTGCGAAGGCTATGTGGAGTCGGCGAGCATTGGCCTGATCGCGGGCTTGTACGCGGCAGCCGAGGCTCGCGGCGCGAGCTTGTCGCCGCCGCCGCTTACGACAGCGCTCGGCGCCCTGCTCGGCCACATCACCGGCGGACATATCGAGACGATCGACGGCGCGACGCGCTCGTTCCAGCCGATGAACATCAATTTCGGCCTGTTCCCGCCGTTGACGGTGGCTCCGACCAGAAAGCCGGACGGCACGCGACTCAAGGGCAACGAGAAGACGGTCGCCAAGAAGCAGGCGATGAGCGCCCGCGCGCTGGCGGATCTCGACCGCTGGATCGCCGAACATCTGCGTGTCGCGGCCGCTGCGTGAGAGTGCGATGAGTTTGCCGAAGACCGACTCAGCCCTGCTAGCGGCGCGCTGGAGCGAGGGCGTGCTGCTCAAGCGCGACGTGTTCTCGACCGTCGAGCGCGGCCGCTTCAGGAGCGAGGCCGGCGAGGTCGATGCCGTGCTGCGCCGGCTCGACGAGGTGCCGTGGTGGTCATTCGTGCTGGCACGCCATCTGTTCGCCAGGGAACGCAAGGCGCTGACGCGCGCCAATGGGCTGAATGCCGGTCCCGACCTGTTGTGGGCGGGAGATCGCGCGCTTGTCCGCGGCTTCATCAACGGCGTGGCGCTGCATCTTGCGAAGCCGCACGGCAACGTCGCCTATTTCCGCTCCGCCAAGCAGATGATGCGCCGGCTGCATCGCGCCGGGATCACGCACAACGACCTCGCCAAGGAGCAGAACTGGCTGGTCGGCCATGACGGCCATTGCTACGTGACCGACTTCCAGCTCGCCGCGTGCTTCTCGCGCCGCAGCCGGCTGTTCCGGATCGCTGCGTACGAAGACCTGCGCCACCTCCTCAAGCACAAGCGCAGCTACGCGCCCGAGGCGCTGACGCCGAAGGAGCGCAAGATCTTGGCGCGCAAGTCGCTGTTCGCACGGATCTGGCTGATGACGGGCAAGAAGGTGTATCGCGCGATCACCCGCGGCATCTTCAACTTTACCGACCGCGAGGGCGGCGGGCGGCGCTTGGTCAATGATGCACCGGTGCTGATGGACATGATCCGCAGGAATCCTGCGGTGCGTGACGCCGCGATCGTCGCCTTCGCCGATCGGCGCTCGGGCGTGGGACTCTATGCCTTCGTCGAGGCTGACCAGCCTGCGCTTGAGAATCAATTGCAGGACGAACTGACCTCTGCCAAGGGGCCGAAACCGCCGGAGCATATCCAGGTGGTCCACGCGCTGCCACGCGACGCCGGCGGCAAGCCGCGTACCGAGCTGTTGCAGCTGGTGGCGATGAACCAGATCGACCTGATCGAGCCGATGCTCACGAGCGACAGCGATCGTGCGTTCCTCAAGGACATCCTGGATTCACGCAAGAACCTGCGTGACCGGTTCAATTTCGAGGCGGACCTGAAGCTGCCGTCGACCTGAGCGGACGAGACTTCGCAGAGCGCACGCGCTATCGTCGGTGCATCGCAAGGGAAGGATCTAGCCATGAACGTCGAGACCCGCCTGCACCCGGCCTCTCCGTCATCATCGCTCGAGATCGTTCCGACCGGAGCGCAGCTCGGCGCCGAGATCCGCAACGTCGATCTCCGGAATCTCGACGATGCGGGGTTCGCGGCCCTGCTCGGCGCCTTCCACGACCATTCGGTGCTGCTGGTTCGTGGACAGACTCTCTCCGACCAGGATCTGATCGCCTTCAGCCGCCGCTTCGGTGATCTCGACTTCGCGCCGATCCAGGAGAACGGCCGCCGCTTCGTCGACGGCCTGCCCGAGATCTACATCGTGTCGAACGTGAAGGTGAATGGCGAGGCGATCGGTAGCCTCGGTGCGGGCGAAGCGGTGTGGCACACCGACATGTCGTATCTCGACACGCCACCGATCGCGAGCGCGCTCTATGCGCTGGAAATTCCTCCGGTGGGTGGCAACACGTCGTTCTGCAGCATGTACGCCGTCTATGACGCGCTTCCTGCCGACTTGAAGCGTCGGATCGCAGATCTCAAGATCAAGCACGACGGCACCTACAACAGCGGTGGCTTCGTGCGCCAGGGCGTGACACCGACGGATGATCCGCGCACATCACCGGGCGTGATCCATCCGCTGGTCTGCACGCATCCCGAGTCCGGCCGGCAGATGCTGTATCTCGGCCGCCGGCGCAACGCGTATCTCATCGGACTTGCGCTCGCTGAATCGGAAGCGCTGCTCGACGAACTCTGGACCTATGTCGCGCGTCCTGAATACGCCTGGGAACATGTGTGGAAGGTCGGCGATCTCGTCATCTGGGACAACCGTTCCACCATGCATCGACGCGATCCGTTCGATGATCATAGCAGGCGAATCATGCACAGGACTCAGATCAAGGGAGCACAACGGCCGCAGTGATTCGCCGGAGCATGACGCGCGCCCATTCGCGCGCCATACTGCCTGCGATCGACTCGCAGGTTGCTGAATATTTCTCTCCACATCGCCTTGAAGAGTCCCATTTCTGACTCAGAGCGGCAGAGTGTGCCGACAATCGGCAGATCGTGCCGCGATCCTTCCGCGAATTGCCTCCGAGCCGAAACAACCCCGACAAATTACAGTGGTTGATTTGCAGTGCTGGTGAAACTTGGGAGATGACGCAAGTGAGTCTCAGAAGCAACGTTGCTCGAAGCGCTGAAAGCAGCCTCATCCAGGTCAATCCCACGGGAAAGGCGCTCGGCGCCGAAGTCTGCAACGTCGATCTCGGATCGTTCGACGATTGGGCGTTCGCCTCCTTCATGCGCGCGCTGCTCAAGCACCAGGTTCTGCTCGTGCGCGGCCAGCGCCTCAGCGAGCGCGACCTCGCCGCCTTCAGCCGTCGCTTCGGCCATGCTGATCTTCTGTACACGTCGCCAGGAACCATGTTCGGCGACAGGCTGTCGTTCTGCAGCCTCTTCGCCGCCTATGACGCGATGTCACCGGCGCTGCGCAGCCGCGTTGCGCATCTGAAGCTTCGGCAGCTCGCGACCGACATGTCCGATGACGGCCGTCGCACCATCGTTGCGGGACCCGTGCATCCGCTGGTCGGCAATCATCCCGATACAGGAAGGCCGATGCTCTCGCTCGGCCAGCGCCGGCAGTCCTATGTCGTGGGCCTGGAGCAGGACGAGTCGGATGCATTGCTCGACGATCTCTGGCAGCTTGCCGAGCTGCCCGAGTTCCGTTGGACCCACATGTGCCGGCCCGGTGATCTCGTCGTGTGGGACACGCGCTGCACCATTCACCGGCACGAGGCGCAGGAGATGCCGAGGCTCCTGCACAGTCCGCCGCTCTGGAATGCCATCTCGAGCGCATAGCACGCGAGGTTTCAACGCGACCGAAAGCTTGCCGATCTCGCCGCGCGCCACAGCGTCCACAACGTTGCCAGACGCGACCGGGCGGCTGGTTGAAAGGGATCACCGGCGCGGCGATCGGCCTGCGCCAGGTCGCGCCGCACCAGCGCAAGCGGCAGCAGCGCCGGCCGGACTGCCGGCGGCGCCTCGCGCGCAAGCTCCAGCGTGTGATCGAGATGCTGCCTGGCCTGCCCGCGCAGGTCGGCCAGCATCTGCTGGATGGCCGGCGTCACCTTGCCGGCAAACATCTCCTCCTGCCCGACGACGCCGTGGCGCGCGAGCAGCTCGAGCGGAATGTACAGCTGCCGATGCGCGGCATCACGCGGCAGCGACGAGATCAACTGCATCAGGCCAAGTGCGACTCCGGCGTGGTGGGCAAGATGATCGACGGTCTCGAAGCTGCCGGCAACGAGCCGTGCGGCCAGTCCGAACAGCGCGCCGCTGGTGTCGCTGAGATAGGCGTCCAGCGCGGCCATGGTCGGCATCGGATCGTTGTAGAGGTCGAACTGATGTTCGTCGATCAACCGCGTCAGCCGCTCGACCGGAAGGCCGAAGCGTTGCACGGTCGACAGCAACTCGGCAGCAACGGGATTGCCCTCCACGCCGCCATGCGCCAGGCCGCTCAGCGCATCGTGCCACCATTGCAGGCGAACTTCACCCGGCAAGGGCTGCGACACCAGATCACGGATGCGCGTCACCTCGACGTTGAACGCGTACAGCGACAGCAGCGCGCGCCGAATCTCGGGCGCAACGAACAGCGTCGAGGCGTAGCGGTCGAAATCATGCTCGCGGACGAGGCCTGCACAGAACGCGGCGTCGCTTGCGCTGGTCTCGCTCATGGCACGGCAATGAGCGCCGCAGCAACCCGCCGCCGCTCGCCGATCATGACGTTGTAGGTGCGGATCGCCGGCCCGGTCTGCATCGCATCGAGCACGACGCCCACGCCGCGCAGGGCCGCCCGCAGCGGCGCCGGGGGCATCCACACCTCGGTGCCGGTGCCGACGATGAGCGTGTCGATTTTGTTCGCCGCATCGAACACGCGCTGTAACGAATGGCGATCGATCTGGCTCGGCTGAGTCACGTCCCAGGCCCAGATCGAATCTGGCAGGCACAGCAGCGAGCCGCGATGCGACATGTCGGCGAAGGCGAAGCCGCCTTTGCCATAGCCGTCGATTGGCGCGGACCGCGGGAAATGCGGTGTATCGTTCGCAGTGGCCATGTCCGAGATCAACCTGCTGCCTCCGGATATGATCCAAAGGCAAGCTTCCTTCGAATCACGGAGTCTTCTTCGTCGCCGGCTTCTCGTCCTGCGTCTCGGCGCGGACCGAGTGCACACCAAGATAGATCAGGATCGGAGACGCGATGAAGATCGAGGTGTAGGTGCCGACTAGCACGACGCCGAACATCATGACAGCGGTGAAGCTGTGAATGGCCGGGCCGCCGAACAAGAGCAGCGCGAGCAGCGCCAGCGTCACCGTGACGTGGGTGATGATCGAGCGCGACAGCGTCGAGTTGATCGATTCGTTGAGCAGCTGCGGCATCGGCATTTTCTTGTACCGCCGCAGCATCTCGCGGATACGGTCGTAGATGACGACGGTATCGTTGAGCGAGTAGCCGAGAATCGTCAGCAGCGCCGCAATGCTGGTCAGATCGAAATCGACCTGGCTGATCGACATGAAGCCGATGGTCAGCACGATGTCGTGGACGTTAGCAATCATGGCGCCGAGCGCAAACTGCCACTCGAACCGGAACCAGAGATAGATCAGGATCGAGACGATCGCGAGCATTAGGCCAAGGAGGCCTACGGCCAGGAACTCACCGGAGACACGCGGACCGACGACCTCAATTCGGCGATACTCGACGGAATCACCGATTGCCGCCTTCACCTTGTTGGCAGCCTCCTGCTGCGCGGCATCACCGCCAGGCTGCTCGGCGATACGGATCAGAACCGATGCATCAGTATCAGCACCGAACTGCTGCAGCTGCACCTCGCCGAGGCCGAGCGTCGACAGCGTCGCGCGCATCCCGGCGATGTCGGCGGTGCCCGACTTGGCCCGCACTTCCAGCAGGCTGCCGCCGCGGAAGTCGATGCCGAGGTTCAGGCCGTGGGTGAAGAACAGCACGATCGCGAGGATCGACAGAGCCGCGGAGATTGGAAAGCTGATGCGGCGGAACTGCGTGAAGTCGAAATGCGTGTCGTCGGGAACGATGCGCAGCGACGGCAGCAGGCCGAGCGCGCTGACCACCGTCAGCACCGCGATCAGGATGCCAAGCCCGATGAGAACCCAGTGTGTCACGATAGCTCCTAGATTGGCACGCTTTGCGGCCGCTTCCACCGCACCCACCACGCGACGATCAGACGGGTCAGCGTGAAGGCGGTAAAGACCGTGGTGAGAATGCCGATGCCGAGTGTCACGGCAAAGCCGCGGACCGGGCCGGTGCCAATGTAGAACAGCACGGCGGCGGCGATGAAGGTGGTGATGTTGGAATCGAGGATGGTCGCGAGCGCGCGCTTGAAACCGGCATCGATCGCCGAGATCGCGTTGCGGCCGCCGCGCAGCTCCTCGCGGATGCGCTCATAGATCAGCACGTTCGAGTCCACGGCGATGCCGACCGTCAGCACGATGCCGGCGATACCGGGCAGCGTCAGCGTGGCATTCAGGAGCGAGAGCACGCCGAAGATCATCGCGACGTTGACCATCACGGCGATGTTCGCGAACACGCCGAACAGCCGATAGGTCACCAGCATGAACACGATGACCAGAATCGAGCCGACATAGGAGGCGAGCTCGCCCTTGGCGATTGAGTCCGCGCCGAGCCCGGGGCCGACGGTGCGCTCCTCGATGACCTTGAGCGGAGCCGGCAGCGCGCCGGCGCGCAGCAGGATCGCCAGCTCGTTGGCGGACTGCACGGTAAAATTGCCGGAGATCTGGCCCGAACCGCCGGTGATGGGCTCGCGAATGACGGGCGCCGAGATCACCTTGTTGTCGAGCACAATGGCGAAGGGCTGGCCGACATTCTCGGTGGTGGCCTGCGCGAACTTGCGCGAGCCGGCCGAATTGAAGCGGAAGGTGACGATCGGCTCGTTGGTGCGCTGATCGAAGCCGGTCTGTGCATCCGACAGATCGCCGCCGGCGACCAGCACCTGCTTCTTCACGACATAGGGCTGATTGGGCGGCGACGCGCTCTGCAGCACTTCGGAGTCCGGCGGCACCCGGCCCTGCAACGCCTGCTCGGGCGACACCGTGGTGTCGACCATCCGGAATTCCATCTTGGCGGTCCGGCCAAGCAGGTTCTTCAGCTGAGTCGGATCCTGCAATCCCGGCACCTGCACGAGGATGCGGTCGGTGCCCTGGCGCTGGATCACCGGCTCGACGGTGCCGAGCTCGTTGATGCGGCGCTCGACGATCTGGATCGACTGCTCAATGGTCTGACGGATGCGCTCGATGATCGCAGCCTGCGGGATCGTCAGCTGGATCAGGCTGTTGCCGGCGTCGCTGACTTCGAGACTGCGCTGGCCGCTGGACCCCAGCAGGCCGCCGAGCGGCTGCGACAAGTCGCGCAGCTTGGACAGCGCGGTCGGAACGTCGGTATCCTTGGTGATGCGGACCTCGACGCCATCACCCTTGGTCACCAGTCCGGTGTAGCCGATCTTGGCATCGCGAAGCGTCCGGCGCACGTCGTCGCGCACGGAATCGAGCCGTTCCTTCTTGACGTAGTTGGAGTCGACTTCGAGCAGCAGATGCGAGCCACCCTGCAGATCGAGACCCAGAACGATGTGACGCTGCGCCCAGGCCGGCCAGGTCTTGACGGTGGCTTCAGGGAAGAAGTTGGGCACGGCGCACAGGCACACCACGAGCGCCGTGAGGATGATGCCCAGCGCCTTCCACCGCGTGAAATACAACATGAGAGGTGTCCGTAAGGCCGAAAGCCGGCCCGAAAAATCAGAACATCAGGTCAGACGAAGGCCGGCATCGCGCCGGCCGGGCAGCGATCAGCTGGCCGCCTTCTCGTCCTTCTTGTCGTCCTTGGCGTCAGCCTTGGCGGGCTCGCCCTTGGTGCGGACGCCCGTGATCATCTGGCGCATCTGGCGGACGCGGATGCCGTCGGCGATCTCGAACTCGACCTGGTCGTCGTCGACGACCTTGGTGACCTTGCCGACCAGACCGCCCTGGGTCACGATCGTGTCGCCGCGGCGGACGTTCTTGACGAGGTCGGCGTGCTCTTTGACCTTCTTCTGCTGCGGCCGCAGGATCAGGAAGTACATGATCACGAAGATCAGCGCGAACGGCAGCAGCGACATCAGCATGCTGTTGGTATCGCCAGCGCCGGCGGCCTGGGCATAGGCAGGGGTAATCAGCATGCAGTCGATCCTCGTGGGCCAGCGCCCGGTGATACGGAAATAGCCGGCGAACCACGCTTCTCTCGGCGCGGGCCGGCCTCTTTGCGAATTTCGCGCGGAATATAGCGGCAGCGGTCCCAATAGCAAGGCGCCCGGCCCCACCATTTCACCCCGCTTGCGGCCGCAGCCGCGGCCCGATATGGCTGCCCCATCAGGAACTTGCAGCATGTCGAAAAAACCAGCCAAAGCCCCCTCCCGCAGCCCCGCCAAAACCGTGTTCAGGCCCCGGACCAAGGGAGCAAAATCCGCCGTGCAAAAGCCGGCCGCGGTCGCGGCAAAACGTCCCGCAGGGCCGGCCCCGGACGACACGCGCGAGCGGATCGCAAGGGCGTTGGAAGCGATTGCGGCGCATCTGGCGGCAACCCACGCGGGTGCGACACCGGCTGTTGACCTCAGTGCCGCCGATGCCTTCGTCTGGCATCCGAACGGCCGGCTGTCGACGGTGCCGCGCGTCAGCCGCGTCGAGATCGACCTGCTGAAGGGCATCGATCGGATGCGCGACATCCTGATCGAGAACACCGAGCGCTTTGCCAACGGTCTGCCCGCCAACAACGCGTTGTTGTGGGGCGCGCGCGGCATGGGCAAGTCATCACTGGTCAAGGCCGCCCATGCCAGCATCAACGTCGCACGCAAGCCGGCCGACCGCCTGAAGCTGATCGAGATTCACCGCGAGGACATCGAGAGCCTGCCGGCGCTGATGGACATCCTGCGCGCGGCCCCCTTCCACTTCATCGTGTTCTGCGACGACCTGTCGTTCGACGGCAATGATGCGTCCTACAAGTCGCTGAAGGCCGTGCTCGAAGGCGGCATCGAGGGCCGGCCCGAAAACGTCATCCTCTACGCCACCTCGAATCGCCGCCATCTGCTGGCGCGCGACATGATCGAGAACGAGCGCTCGACCGCGATCAATCCGGGCGAAGCGGTCGAGGAGAAGGTCTCGCTGTCCGACCGCTTCGGCCTTTGGCTCGGCTTCCACCGCTGCAGTCAGGACGAATACCTCGCGATGGTCAAAGGCTATTGCAGCCATTTCGGTATCGCGGTGGCCGAGGACGCGCTGGAGCGCGAGGCGCTGGAATGGGCCACCACGCGCGGCTCGCGCTCCGGCCGCGTCGCCTGGCAGTTCACGCAGGATCTGGCCGGCCGCCTCGGCGTGCGGCTGAGCGCGAAGTAACGGCGGGCTTAGCCAGGCCTTCGGACATGACAGCAGCATGTGGCGTTGAGCCAGCCTCAGACGCCGTCATTGCGAGCTTAGCGAAGCAATCCAGAGTCCTTGCTCGGCCCTGGATTGCTTCGCTGCGCTCGCAATGACACTTGTGGCGATATCCGGTCTCGAAAACGAAAAGGGCTCGCCAAAGGCGAGCCCCGTGTAGACGACGCTAAGGCTCTAGGTCTTACGCCCCATTGAGGAATTGCAGCGGGTCGACCGGCGACGAGCCCTTGCGGATCTCGAAGTGCAGCTGCGGCGATCCCACCTCGCCCGACTGGCCGGATTTGGCGATGACCTGGCCGCGCTTGATCGGATCGCCACGCTTCACCATCAGCTCACTGGCGTGAGCATAGGCGGTGACGAAGCCGTTCGAATGCCTGACAAGGACGAGGTTGCCGTAGCCCTTCAGCTCGTTGCCGGCATAGGCCACGACGCCATCTTCGGCGGCCTTCACCGGCGTGCCTTCGGGCACGGCGATGTTGATGCCGTCATTGGCCTTGCCATTGGTCTTGGCACCATAGCTCGTGATCACCTTGCCCCGCGCCGGCCAGCGGAAGGTCGGCAGCGAGCTCGTGGTCTCGGCCGGACGCGCCGGCTCTTCTTCTTTCTCAGGCGCCGGATTGGCCTGGGCCAGACGAGCGCTCTGGACCGGGCCTGCGGCTGCCACCCGCGTCGTCGGCGCTGGCGCGGGCACGGTCGCAACCGCCTGGGGAACGGTTGCGACCGGAACCACAGGCGCAGCAACCCCTGCAGCCTTGCCAGGGACGGTCAGCCTGGCACCGAGCTTCAGGGGGGAAGCCTGATCGAGATTGTTGGCGCGGGCGAGCTCGGCAGCCGTCATGTGGTTCTGGCGCGCGATGCTGGCGAGAGTGTCGCCGCGATTGACGAAGTGGATGGTCGACGGCGCGGCGGGTGCCACCGCGACAACGGGCTTTGGCGCCGGCGGCGGCGCAGCAACCGGAGGCGCGGCGGCAACCGCGCCGGGCTGCGGAATGATCAGCTGCTGGCCCGGCGACAAGGCGCGCGGCCCCTTGTAGCCATTGGCAGCCAGGATCTCCGCCGGGCTCACGTGATAGCGCTTGGCGATGATGTCGAGCGTATCGCTGGTGCCGACGATAATCTTCGTGCCGCCTGCCGGACGCGCGGCGGCCACGGAGCGCGGCGGCACCGCGCCGGTGGTCTCCAGCTGGGGCTGGGCCGGCGGAGCATAGGCGTGGGTCGCCGGTGGTGCATAGGCCTGTGGGGCCGGCACCGGGGCTGGCGGCGCGTAGGACGCCACGCCACGCCCGCCCCCGGACATGCCGCCGGCGCCACCGCCGGACGCATAGGATTGCGGCGCGCCGACCGCGGGCGGCGGCAGCGCGGAGGACGAATAGGCCGGCGCCGGCGCGGCAGGCGTGTAGGATTGGCTATACTGCTGCTGCTGCCGGGGCGGCTGCGCCTGCACCGAGCCGGTGGACTCGGAGGCGAAGGGATTGGAGAATGGATTTTGCGTCTGCGACAGCCGCGTCGACATGTCGGCGCTGCAGCCGGCGACGCCGAAAGACATCAGCGCCAGCGCCGCAACCTGCGGCAGGCGGCGCGAGCGAAGCAACTCGACGGTAGCGGGCATGGTTACTCACTCGTACGCAACAAACAACGAATTCGAGTAAACACAGCCGCGGTAAATAAGCGCTTAAGCCGCAAATAAAGCGTTGTCGGGCCTGCTGATCCGGTGCCTCAAAGTTCACGCGCAATCCCCGGAATTGCCGGCACAAAACGCACGTCCACGAGCTCCTTGCGATCGAAGCGATCGCCGCTCCTGGTGATCCTGACGAGCGTCTGCACCCCGTGATGGGGCCCGACCGGTGCGATCAGGATACCGTCCGGCTGAAGAAGGTCGAGCAGGCTCTGGGGGATCTGGTCCATCGCAGCCGTGACGATGATGCGGTCGAACTGGCCGATCCCGGGCGGCAGCGCGTAGCCATCGCCCAGCATCACCTCCACGTTGAAGCAGTCGAGCTTCTCCAGCCGCTTCCGCGCCTTGTCGGCCAGGGTCCGGAAACGCTCGACGGTCAGGACGTTGGCCGCCAGCCGGGACAGGATCGCCGCCTGGTAACCCGAGCCGGTGCCGATCTCCAGCACGCGGTGGGTCTTCTGCAGCTTGAGCTGCTCGGTCATGTAGGCGACGACGAAGGGCTGGCTGATGGTCTGGCCGCAGGCGATCGCCATGGCGCTGTCACGGTAGGCGTCGGGGCGATCGGCCGGAAGCACGAACTCTTCCCGCGGCACCTCCTCCATCGCGCGCAGCACCGCCTGGTCACTGATCCCGCGGCGGCGCAGGGTCAGCTGAAACATCATTTTCTCGGGCGGAGCGGTCGGGGGCATTGCGCCGTTTCGGGTGGTTCACCTCGATCCAATCTAGAGCATCCTCAGCACCTTTCGCAGCGAATATTGGCTAGGCCGCGGTCGCGATGGCGGCCAGACCGCAGGTAGTCACAGAAATTCGCTCCTCGCCAGGAACCAGCGGACGTCGAACTCGTTTACTTTGCGGGCGATTTTGCCCGCGCCGCCAGGCGCTGACACACCAGAACGGCGCTGTTGACGTTGCGCGGTAAGCCGTTATTTGCGAGCGTCGAAGTCGCGTATTGGGCAAGGACTGACATCATGACTGCACCGCGGCCGCCGCGCGGCTCCGTGTTTCTGGTTGAAGACGAAGTCATGATCAGGATGATGGTGGCCGATATGCTCGAAGAGCTCGGCTACACCGTCGCCGCCGAGGCCGGAGAGATCGGCGAGGCGATGCGGCTGGCCGAGAGCACCTATTTCGACGTCGCGATCCTCGACGTCAACGTCAACGGCAAGGTGATCTCGCCGGTGGCCGATGTGATCAAGGCCCGCAACCGCCCCTTCATCTTCGCAACCGGCTACGGCTCGTCAGGGCTGCCGGAGGAGTATCGCGATCGGCCTGCCCTGCAGAAACCATTTCAGCTGGAGACGCTGAGCAAGGCGATCGACCACGCCTTGCGGAGCGCGGAGCCGCAAGGCTAGTTCAGAAGGCTAGTTCACAAGGCTAGTCTAGAGACGGAAGTCCTAGCCGAGGATCTCGCCGAGCTTCCCCGAAAAACTCTCGTCGGTGCGGTCCAGGCGCAGCGGCGTGACCGACACATAGTGGGCCGCCAGGGCCGCGAGATCCGTGCCCTCGTCGGGCACATCCAGCGCCGCAGCGCGATCGAACCCAATCCAGAAATAGGGATTGCCGCGGCCGTCGCGGCGTTCATCGACCTTCAGGAAGCCGAGATTGCGCTTGCCCTGCCGCGTCACGACGATGCCGCGGACCTCATCCGGCGTGCAGGACGGGAAGTTGACGTTGATCACGGTGTTCTTCGGCACCCCGGCGGCCAGCACCTTGCGCACGATCTCGGGTGCGAATTTGAGCGCGGTGTCCCAGGACGGCTTGTCGCGCGTGGCGATGCTGAACTCCTGCGACAGCGCGAATGACGGCAGCCCCAGGATCGTCCCTTCGAGCGCGCCGGCGATGGTACCGGAATAGACCACGTCCTCGGCGACGTTGCGTCCCTTGTTGACGCCCGACAGCACGACATCGGGCAGCTTGGTCCCCAGGATGTGGCGGGCGCCCATGATGACGCAGTCAGTCGGCGTTCCCCGCACGGCGAAGTGCCGCGGACCGACCTCGCGCAGCCGCAGCGGATCGTTGAGCGACAGCGAATGCGACACGCCGGACTGGTCGAGCTCGGGAGCCACGATCCAGACGTCGTCGGACAGAGCGCGCGCGATCTCCTCGATCACCTTCAGGCCCGGAGCGTGAATCCCGTCGTCATTGGTGCAGAGAATCCGCATGCCCATCTTCCCGTTCGATCCGATTTCCGGGTGTCTTATCCGCTGCGCAGCACCGAGGCAAACCCGCCGCTCCGCGCCTCGATCGGCCGCTTCAATTGCGGATTCGCCACTGCGGCAGGAACCGCGCGAGCTGGCCCTGCGTGCCGAGTTCGAGCGAGCTGGGGGACGTGGCAGAGTCCTCGGAGGCCGCAGGACAGGCGGGCGGCGGCTGTTCGGGCTCCGCCGGAAACCGTCCTCGCGCAACGCTCAGCGCCTTGTCGAAATCGGCAGCGTTGAACCAGGGCTGACCGAGCAGCGGCTTGGAGAGACCGTCGCTCCACACCCTCGTGCGATCGATGTCGAACGTGCCCTTCAGGCGCTGGTCGATGGCCTGGATGCCGGCGGCGGTGACCGCCCATTGCCGTCCAATCCAGAAGATGTCCCGATGCAGGGCCATGGTGCCGGTGTCTGAGAGAGCGATTGCTGAACAGACCCGAGGATACGGTGCCGCGGTCGCCGCGCAAGGTGACGACCGCCGCCGATGACATTTGCCGCGGCGCTATGGCTCCGCGGCAACGACCTTGAGCCCGCCCATGTAGGACTGCAGCGCGTCGGGCACTGCGATCGAGCCGTCGGCCTGCTGATAGGTCTCCATGACCGCGATCAGCGCGCGGCCCACTGCCGTGCCGGAGCCGTTCAATGTGTGCACGAAGCGCGGCTTGCCATCGCTGGCGCGATAGCGCGCATCCATGCGGCGGGCCTGGAAGTCGCCGCACACCGAACAGCTCGAGATCTCGCGGAACGCGCCGCCATCGCCCTGCCCGGGCATCCAGACCTCGATGTCGTAGGTCTTCTGCGACGAGAAGCCCATGTCGCCGGTGCACAGCGTGATGACGCGGTAATGCAGATCGAGCCGGCGCAGCACCTCCTCGGCGCAGGAGAGCATGCGCTCATGCTCGTCCTTGCTGGTCTCCGGCGTCGTGATCGACACCAGCTCGACCTTGGTGAACTGATGCTGGCGGATCATGCCGCGGGTGTCGCGTCCCGCCGCCCCGGCTTCTGCCCGAAAACACGGCGTCAACGCCGTGAGCCGCATCGGCAGCTCCTTCTCGTCGACGATCGATTCGCGCACGAGATTGGTGAGCGCGACCTCCGCGGTCGGGATCAGGCCGAGCCGCTCGGTCTTCAGCCGATCATCGGGAGAGACGAGCAGTTCGCCCTTCACCGCCCAGAACTGGTCGTCCTCGAATTTCGGCAACTGACCCGTGCCGAACATGACGTCGTTGCGCACCAGCAGGGGCGGATTGATCTCGGTGTAGCCGTGCTCCGTCGTGTGCAGGTCGAGCATGAATTGCCCGAGCGCACGCTCCAGCCGCGCCAGCCCCTTCTTGAGAACCACGAACCGCGCGCCCGACAGCTTCGCCGCCGACTCGAAGTCCATCGTGCCGAGGCCAGCACCAATGTCGTCATGCGGCTTCGGCGCAAACGCGTAGTTGCGCCTCGCGCCGAACAAGTGGCGCTCGACATTGTCGTGCTCGTCCTTGCCGTCGGGAACTTCGTCGAGCGGCAGGTTGGGAATCGCCGAGAGCTCACGCGCCAGTTCATCGTCGGCCTGCTTCGCAGCCGCCTCGAGCTCCGGCATCGTCGTCTTGAGCTTGGCGACCTCCTCCATCAGCGCCGACGCGCGCGCGTCGTCCTTGGCCTTCTTGGCCTCGCCGATTTCCTTGGAGGCGGCGTTGCGGCGGGCCTGCGCCTGCTCCGACGCCAGGATCGCCGCCCGCCGCCGCTCGTCGATGGCGAGCAGCTGCGACGACAGCGGCGACAGACCCCGGCGCGTCAGCGCCGCATCGAAACCTTGCGGATTGTCGCGGATCGATTTGATGTCGTGCATGGTCGTTCGGTCCTAGGAACGAAAAGACAGGGGAGGCGAGTCGCCGCGGCAGCCGCGGGCGCGCCTGCACTACCGCGAATGGCCGCCGATGGGAACAGGGCCCCGGACGGTCCCGGTCGCCCTGATCGCCTTATTCCGAAGGATTGGCCGGCAGATTGCCCGAGCCCGACGACGTGCCCGAACCGGATTTGGCCGCCGCCTGCTTCTCGACGATGCCGACCGCGATGATCGCCCCCTCGTAGAGCGCCATCAGCGGCAGCGCCAACGAGGCCTGGCTGAGCACGTCGGGCGGGGTCAGCACGGCCGCGATGATGAAGGCGATCACGATGAAATAGCGCCGCTTCTCCTTCAGCATCTTCGAGGTGACGATGCCGATCCGGCCGAGGAGGGTCAGGATCACCGGGAGCTGAAAGGCGATGCCGAAGGCGAAGATCAGCGACATCATCAGCGACAGATACTCGCCGACCTTGGGCATCAGCGCGATCTGCGCCGTCTCGGGACCGCCGAGCTGCTGCATGCCGAGCGAGAAGCGCACGATCATCGGCCACACCGCGAAATAGACCAGCATGGCGCCGAGGACGAAGAACACGGGGGTCGCGATCAGATAGGGCAGAAACGCATTGCGCTCGTGGCGGTAGAGGCCAGGCGCCACGAACATGTAGATCTGCGTCGCGATGATCGGAAACGACAAGAAGCCGGCGCCGAACATTGCAAGCTTGAGCTGCGTGATGAAATATTCGAGCAGCTGCGTGTAGATGAACTTGCTGTTCTCCGGCCCGGCCACCCACACGAACGGCAGCACCAGGATGTTGTAGATCTGCTTGGCGAACAGGAAGCAGAAGATGAAGGCCAAGCCGAAGCCGAGCAGCGCCTTGATCAGCCGCGACCGCAGCTCGATCAGGTGATCCATCAACGGGGCCTTGCTGGCCTCGATATCCTCGGCACTCATGACGCTTTGGCGTCCTTCAGACGCTCCGCCTCGGCCGGCGCTTCGGCCGGCTGCTCGGGCTTGATCTCGCGCACGATGGCCAGCGGCTCGCCGACGGCCTGATGCGTCTCGGCTTCCACGAAGGTCTCGGCGCGCGCCGGCTCGGGGGTGGTGGGGATCACGACGGGCTCGGGCGACACGGCAACCGTGTCCGACGCAGGCGCAGCCGGCTCGGCAGGCTTGTCCACGCCCTCGATGTCCAGGGCCTTGTCGACGTCGCGCTGCAGCGACGACATCATGCCAGACGGGGAGAAGCCGGTCGCAGCCTCCTTGACCTCGTCAAAGCTCTTCTTGAGGTCGGCCATCTCGGCCTCGCGCATGGCTTCCTGAAACTGGCCCTGGAATTCGGAGGCCATGCGGCGGGCCTTGCCCATCCACTGCCCGACCATGCGCAGGACGCCGGGAAGCTCCTTGGGGCCGATCGCAATGAGCGCGACGACCCCAATCACGAGCAGCTCACTCCAGCCGATATCGAACATGTACCAATCCGCCTACGCGACGACGCCTTTGATCCCGCCCTGCCCAACGCGTCCGAGCAGGTTTCGTGCTTGCGGGAGCGCGCGCCGCCCGCGCCGCTTTAGCGCAGATCAAACGGCCTTGCTGCCGACATCCGTGCGGGTGGCCGAGGGCGTCGCGCCATGGTCGATCGACTTGACCGGCTCGGTCTTCTCCGGCGCCTTGTCGTCGTCCTGCATGCCCTTCTTGAAGGCCTTGATGCCCTGCGCGACGTCGCCCATCAGGTCGGAGATCTTGCCGCGCCCGAACAACAGCAGGACGACGCCGATCACGACGATCCAGTGCCAAATGCTAAGCGAACCCATCCTGCAACCCTCCAAACACAAGTGCAGCCGTCCTGCGACTGCCGTCGACGCTACCGCCGAAACCGCGCCATATCCATGGACTTGCCCGCGACACTTCGCTTCTAGCATTCGATTGCGAAACAGCAACCTGAACCAAGGCGGCAATCAGCCGAAAGCGGCGCGCGGAGAGCCCGATCTGGCCGGAAGGTAGGCGTCAGCGCCCCCAAAAACAAGCACTTAAGGTCCGCCAAATCGCGGGCGGACCTACGTAATAACGCGAGTGTTAACGGCGCCCGGGCCGCTAATCGCCGCGGTGCGACGCCTCGTCCTCGTCGGTATCGCGGTCGCCCGCTTCCGGCTCGACCTCGGCCTCTTCATCGACCTCAGCCTCGGTCGCATCCTCGGCCGAAGCATCAACCAACTCCGCGACGGCTTCGTCCTCCTGCTCGACCGCGAGCTCCTCAACCTCGAGTTCCTCGGTTTCGAGTTCCTCGACGTCGAGCTCTGCGGCCTCGAGGCCCGCCTCGGCGATTTCGGCGTCCGCGCCCGAAGGCGAAAGCTCCAGATCGCCGACAGCAACCTGCGACGAGGCGTCGTCGTCCGGAATCGCAGCGTCGGCCTGTGCTACGCCCGCCTCTCCACCATCGGCCAACGTTTCGACGACACCGGTGGCAACGACTGCGGCTTCCGCCTCGGACGTCTCCGCCTCCGCCTCCGCGGCTTCGGCGTCGCCTGGCTCGGCCTCGACCGCCGGCGCGAGCGCCAGATCGAGATCGCCCGGATCCAGCGGCTCCTCGTCCTCGCGAAGCGTCGGGTCGTCGGACGGCGTCGGCACAGTGAAGCCGGTGGGCAGCCGCGAATCCAACAGGCCGGTGCCCTTCAACTCTTCCAGACCGGGCAGATCGCCCAGCGTCTCAAGGCTGAACTGGGTCAGGAAGGAATCAGTTGTACCGAAGGTCAGCGGCCGCCCCGGAGTC
The DNA here is from genome assembly GCF_051167715.1 of Bradyrhizobium sp. HKCCYLS20291. Classification (NCBI taxonomy): domain Bacteria; kingdom Pseudomonadati; phylum Pseudomonadota; class Alphaproteobacteria; order Hyphomicrobiales; family Nitrobacteraceae; genus Bradyrhizobium; species Bradyrhizobium sp. HKCCYLS20291. The sequence goes on from NZ_JBNPTO010000022.1 coordinate 78,917, forward strand.
TTGCGGCGACCGCGCGGCTTGATCCAGCCGGTCTCCAGCAGGACGTCCAGCGTGCCCTTCGATGTCACGACGCCGCGGATCTCTTCGATCTCGGCGCGGGTCACCGGCTGGTGATAGGCCACGATCGCCAGCACCTCGATTGCCGCACGCGACAGCTTGCGCGTCTCGGTGCTCTCGCGCGTCATCAGCCAGGCGAGATCGCCGGCGGTGCGGAAGGTCCATTTGTTGGCGACACGCACGAGGTTGACGCCGCGGGTGGCGTACTCCGCCTGCAGCTGCGCCAGCGCGGCCTTGATGTCGACACCGTCAGGCATGCGCTTGGCAAGCGCGGCCTGCTCGAGCGGCTCGGCCGCGGCGAACAGCAGAGCCTCGAGGATGCGCAACTCTTCGGGGCGCACCTCGGGCTCGCTTGCCACGATCTCATCGGGCTCTTCCATGCGCAGTTCCGCCAAGCTTGCCATGGCAGGGTCTCCTTCTTCGTTACTCAACCGTCAAGTCCGGCGCAGCCATGGCGCCGGACTGGTTCGGTAGACGCTTACGAAAATACAGCGGCGCGAACGCCTGCTTCTGGTTCAGCTCGAGCTTGCCTTCGCGGACCAGCTCCAGCACGGCGGCAAAGCTCGACGCGAAGACGGTGGCCTTCTGGGCAGGCTCGACGACGTAGTCCAGCAGATAGTCGTCCAGACATCCCCAGTCGTCCGACACCTCGGTCATGCCGACCAGGCGTTCGAGCGAGGCACGCGCCTCCGCAAGCGACCACACGGTGCGCTTGGCCATGTGCACCGAGGTGACGACGCGCGACTGCCGCTGAATGGCGTAGGCCGACAGCAGGTCGAACAGGGTCGCGGTAAACTTGGGGTGGCGGACCTCGGCAATCTGCTCCGGATTGCCGCGCGGGAACACGTCGCGCTGGAACTGTGGCCGGTTCATCAGCCGGTTGGCAGCCTCGCGGATCGCCTCCAGCCGGCGCAGCCGGTTGGCGAGCGCAGTCGCCATTTCCTCGGCGCTCGGTCCTTCCTGGGCCGGCGGCTCCGGCAGCAGCAGGCGCGACTTCAGAAAGGCGAGCCAGGCCGCCATCACGAGATAGTCGGCGGCAAGCTCCAGCCGGATTTTTCGCGCGGCTTCGATGAACTGGAGATACTGGTCGGCGAGCGCCAGGATCGAGATCTTGGCGAGGTCGACCTTCTGCTGCCGCGCCAGCGCGAGCAGCAGGTCGAGCGGGCCTTCATAGCCCTCGACATCGACGACCAATGCCGGTTCGGCTTCGGCCAGCTCCGTCGTGGGACGGCCGGTTTCAAACGACAGAATTTCAGCGGTCATGCGCTCGCGGGTCCCAGCCGGTTGATCAGGGCGTCGAGCTCGGCACGTGCAGCGTTGCGATCGAAGCTCACGGGGGGTTTGCGCGCTGCCAGCGCGCGATCGGCGCGGATCAAAGCCTCGCCGGCCAGTTCGGGCGTCTCGGCCGCGACGGCCTGCATTTCGTCGAGCTTGCCATTGCAATGCAGGACCATGTCGCAGCCGGCAGCGACGATCGCGCGCGTGCGCTCGGCGATCGTTCCGGCCAGTGCGTTCATGGACACGTCATCACTCATCAACAAACCCTGGAACCCGATCCGTTCGCGAATCACCCGCTGGATCATTGTCGCAGAAGTCGTGGCCGGATGGGCGGCGTCGATCGCGCTAAACACAACATGTGCAGTCATGGCCATCGGCAGGTCTGCAAGCGGCCGGAACGCCGCGAAATCGGTGGCGTCGAGCTCGGTTTCCGGGGTGTCCACCGTCGGGAGCCGGAGGTGACTGTCGGCGGTAGCGCGGCCGTGCCCTGGAATGTGCTTGAGCACCGGCAGCACCCCGCCCTGCTCCAGCCCCTCCGTCACCGCCCGGGCAATCGCCGCCACCTTGGCCGGCGCCGTGCCATAGGCCCGATCCCCGATCACGGCATCCGCGCCGGCGACGGGGACGTCGGCCAGCGGCAGGCAGTCGACCGTAATCCCCAGCTGGCTCAGATCGTCGGCGATCAGGCGGGCGCTGAGCCAGGCGGCGCGCAGGCCTGCGGCCGAATCAATGTCGTAGAGCTGGTCGAAGACGGCGCCTGCGGGATAGACCGGCCAGTGCGGCGGACCCAGCCTCTGCACCCGTCCGCCCTCCTGGTCGATCAGGACGGGGGCGTCGGCGCTGCCAGCGCAATTGCGCAATTCCTGAACGAGTGCAGTCACTTGAGCGGGTGACTGGACATTGCGTTTGAACAGGATGAAGCCCCACGGCTTCGCTTCGCGGATGAACGCGCGCTCGGCTTCGGTGAGGTCTGGGCCGGAGATGCCGGTAATGAAAGCCCGCATGGTCATGCGGGCCGCATAGACCCCGCCTGGGGGTCGGTCAAGCGAGCCTTAATTGTTGCTAAACGGGAAACACTGTCCGCCGGCGGTTTTCAACGTTCCGCACATCTTGTTGGCCTCTTCCTTCGTCGCGAAGGGGCCGACGGCCGCGCGGTACTTGACACCGCCCTTGTCGCCCAGATCCATCCGCTTGATGATCGGCTCGTATTTGCCGAGCACCGCGCCATACTTGTCCTGAACGGCCTTGTACGACGTCATCGCCTCGGCCTCGCTGGCCTGCGACGAGATCGACACGAGGTACCCTCCGGTGGCGCCGCCCATCGTCTGTTCCGTCACCGGAACCGCCGCCGCGATGCGCGCCGGCGCCGTCGCAGGCGCGGCCGGCTGCGGTGAGATCGACATCGGACTGTCGGCCGGCGGATTGGCCGACGCATTGGCGTTGGCAGCCGACTTCTTGCCTTTCATCGGCTTGGTCGCAGGCGGATTGGCCATCGCCGCACCACCCGGATCAGCCCCCGGCTGATTGCCGCCGGTCACCGACAGCGTCTTGATCGGGCGCGGATCGCTGTTCGGCAACGTGCCGTTGGCGTTCGCCAATTGCGACGGCATTGCGCTTTGCGTCATGCTGGCCGACGGAGGCGGCGCGCCATTCTGATTGAGCTGCGGGAACACGACGCGCGGATTGCCACCGCGGGCGTTCGCGTTCACGTCCATCGGCGTCTCCTCGCGGGACACCATCCGCTCGCCGCCGTCGTTGCCCAACAGGCGATCCGGCACCTTCGGCGTAGGATCCTGCTGCGCCATGATCTTGGTCGGCGTATTGTCGGCACGGATGATCGGCGGCTCACCGGTGCGGCCGGACGAGATGTAGGTCTTGTAGCCATAGGCGCCGCCGGTACCGACGACGGCCAGCGTCAACACCGCCAGGACCGTGCTCATCCCGCTGCGACGCCGCGGCCTCTCCTCTTCCTCACCCTCTTCGTAACCGTCCTGATAGCCGTACTGGCCGTCCTGGAAGTCGTTGTCGCCCTGGTAGCCCTGCTGGCCGCCCATCTGGCCAAACAGCGCGTCGTCGTAACGCGACGCATCCTGCTCGTTGTCGTCGTAATTGGCGTCATTCTCGGCAAAGCGGTGCCGCGACTCGCCAACGCTGTAATCGAGCTTCGAGAGCTGGTCCGCGAATTCGCCGTTCGGATAGCCCTGCTGCTGGCGCGGTGCCGGCGCGAAATCCTGCTGGGGAAAATCGGGCTCGCGTCCGCGCGGATCCTGGAGACCGGCCGGATACGCCGGCGGCTGGGGCGCCTGCTGCTGACCCATGTCGGCGAACGGATTGGCTGCTGCCGGCTGCGGCGTATTGGTCCGCTGCATCCACGTCGGAGGACCAGCCGGGGGCATTCCGGCCGAAGGATCCGGGGCAGCCGGATGCGCAGGCGCGCGTGGCGCGGCCTGGGGCGTAGCGCGGCCGGATGCGGCGAAGGGGTCATTCTGTCCGATCAGGCGGGCAAGCTCCGCCAGCGGATCGGCATCGGCCTGCTGGTTTCCACCACGGCCAAAACCATCAGCGGGAAAGGGTCTGTCCTGGTAACGATCAGCCATCGTAATGAAGCGTCCCTGCGGGTGATCCGCACATGCGTCCTAAGGCGGACCCTGCCAGATTGAGGCCCCCAACTGAAGTCGCGTGTTTCCCCCAATCAGCGCATTGCATCAGGAGCATTAACGCCCAAGATCGCAAGTCCCGACGCCAGTACCGAGACGACGCCCTGAACCATGGCCAAACGTGCCTTGGTCAATTCTGCATCATCATCGATAATGAAGCGTAAATAGGGCAAATCCCGCCCCCGGGTCCAGAGGGCGTGAAATTCGCTTGCAAGTTCATAGAGGTAGAAGGCGATCCGGTGCGGCTCGTGTGCTGCGGCCGCGCTCTCCACCGTACGTGGGTACAGCGCCAGGCGTTTCAAGAGGTCGTGTTCGGCCGGATCGGACAGTTTTTCCAGGTTCGCCCGGCCCAGATAGGCGAGCCGCGCCCCCTCCTCCTCCGGCAGGTCCGGAAGGCTCTCCCGAGCGTTGCGGAAGATCGAATGCCCGCGAGCGTGCCCATACTGGACATAGAACACGGGATTGTCGCGCGACTGCTCGATCACCTTGGCGAGGTCGAAATCGAGCACGGCGTCGTTCTTGCGATAAAGCATCATGAAGCGGACAGCATCGCGCCCAACTTCATCAACAACTTCCCGCAGGGTGACGAAGTCGCCTGAGCGCTTCGACATCTTCACCGGCTCGCCATTGCGTAGCAGCTTGACCATCTGCACGACCTTGACGTCGAGCGTCGCCTGCGCGGCGGTCACCGCCTTCACCGCCGCCTGCATGCGCTTGATGTAGCCGCCATGATCGGCACCGAACACGTCGATCAGATCGGCAAAGCCGCGCTCGAACTTGTGCCGATGGTTGGCGATATCGGAGGCGAAATAGGTGTAGGAGCCGTCCGACTTGATCAGCGGCCGATCGACGTCATCGCCATAGGCGGTGGCGCGGAACAGCTCCTGCTCGCGGTCTTCCCAATCCTCGACAGCCGCGCTTTTCGGCCGCGGCAGACGTCCCAGATAGACGTCGCCACGCTGGCGCAGGAAATCGATCGTCTCGGCGACCTTGTTGTTGCCCTGATCGATCAGCGACCGCTCCGAGAAGAACACGTCGTGCCGGATGTTCAGCGCGGCGAGATCGTCCTTGATCTCGCTCATCATCATTGCGATCGCCTTGGCACGTACGATCGGAAGCCACTCCGACTCCGGCATCGCCTTCAGCTTGGCGCCATGCTCGGCCGCGAGCGCCTGCCCGACCGGCTTCAGATAGTCGCCGGGATAGAGCCCTTCGGGAATCGCGCCGATGTCCTCGCCGAGCGCTTCGCGATAGCGCAGGAAGGCCGAACGCGCGAGCACGTCGACCTGGGCACCGGCGTCGTTGATGTAGTACTCGCGCGTGACGTCGCGGCCGGCGAACTGCAGCAGGCTGCACAGCGCGTCGCCGAACACGGCGCCACGGCAATGGCCGACATGCATCGGTCCGGTCGGGTTGGCCGAGACGTACTCGACGTTGACCTTCGGCGCGCCCGGCACCGGGGCGACCCGGCCATAGTCGGCGCCTTCGCGCAGAATCTTGGCCAGGGCCTGCGACCAGACCTCGGGCTGCAGAGTGAGGTTGATGAAGCCGGGCCCGGCGATGTCGACCTTGGCAACCAGGGCGTCGGCACGGAGACGCTCGGCGATCTGCTCGGCCAGATCGCGCGGCTTGGCCTTGGCCTCCTTGGCCAGCACCATCGCGGCATTGGTGGCCATGTCGCCGTGGGTGGGATCGCGCGGCGGCTCGACCACCAAGCGCGAGACATCGATGCCGTCCGGCCAGTTGCCTTCCTTGGCGAGCGCAGCGCAGATCGCGTGCACGCGGGCCAGCACGTCGGCGAACAAATGAGGATTGGGAGCTTGTTCGAGCATGTGGCCGCCTAACGCAAATCCGGGGTCGAGTCAAAAAGACGGTGGTGCTCGGTTAGGGCGAAACGGTCCGTCATTCCGGCGATAAAATGGCCGATGCGGCGGGCGCGGTCGCCCTCGCCGTCGCATCCCTCCAGCCATCCGGGCGGCAGGGATGCGGAATCGTCCTGATAGCGGCCGAACAGGTCGGCCACGATGCGCTCGGCATCGCGCATCACCCGCATCACCCGCTCGTGCCGATACATGTGCTGCCAGAGGAACCGCTTGATCGTGGCTTCGTGCTCGGCGACGTCGGCCGGAAACGCCACCAGCGGCCCGGCGTGCCGGCGCACGTCGTGCGGCGACACCGGCTGCGCGCGCTCGATTCGGCGCTGGGTTTCCGCGGCCACCGCCGCGATCAGGTAGGAGATCAGCTCCCGCACCAGCTCCGCGCCGCGCCTGATATCGTCGAGGCGGGGATAGTGGCGATCGATCTCCTCGATCATCGCCGCGAGCAGCGGAACGTCGCGCAGGTCGTTGACGCTGAACAGGCCGGCGCGCAGGCCGTCGTCGATGTCGTGGGCGTCATAGGCGATGTCGTCGGAGAGCGCCGCGATCTGGGCTTCGAGCGAGGCATAGCTCCACAGCTCGAGATCGAAGCGGGCGTTGAACTCGGCGATTCCGTTCGGGATCGGCTGCTGCAACGGGCCGTTGTGCTTGACGATGCCTTCGAGCGATTCCCAGGTCAGGTTGAGGCCATCGAAATCCGGATAGCGCTGCTCGAAGGTCGTGACGATGCGCAATGTCTGGGCATTGTGGTCGAAGCCGCCATGCGCTTCCATGCAGCGGTTCAGCGCCCGCTCCCCGGCATGGCCGAACGGCGGGTGGCCGAGGTCATGGGCCAGCGCCAGGGTCTCGGTGAGATCCTCGTCGAGGCCGAACTGGCGGGCGAGCGCGCGGGCGATCTGAGCCACCTCCAAAGAATGGGTCAGGCGGGTGCGGTAGTGGTCGCCCTCGTGGAAGACGAACACCTGGGTCTTGTGCTTCAGCCGGCGGAAGGCGGTGGAATGGATCACCCGGTCGCAATCCCGGCGGAACGGGCTGCGGGTCCGCGACGGCGGCTCGGCGACCAGCCGGCCCCGGCTGCGATCGGGATCGCAGGAATAAGGAGCACGGGGGGCAGCCATTCCGACCGACACGGGCGATTGTTCCCTTTGAGATTTGATTCCTCGACGGAGCCCACTTAACTATGGGGAGTGCCCGACACCAAATGAATAGGGCATGATGAGCTTCAGGAGCCCCTTGGTGATGACCGCAACCACGACCACCCCCGTCACCATCAGCGAACGCGCCGCCCGCCGCATCGGCGAGATCCTCGGCAAGGAGACCGCAGGCGCCATGCTGCGCATCTCGGTGGAAGGCGGCGGCTGCTCCGGCTTCCAGTACAAGTTCGACATCGACCGCGCCAAGGCCGAGGACGACCTGGTCATCGCGCGCGACCGCGCCGTGGTGCTGGTCGATCCGGCATCGGTGCCGTTCCTCGCCGGCTCCGAGGTCGATTTCGTCGACGACCTGATGGGCGCCTCGTTCCGGATCAACAATCCCAACGCTACCGCCTCGTGCGGCTGCGGCACCAGCTTCTCGGTCTAGCCCCTCCTCCGCCTCGCTCAGACCTCGGCCGTCGCCGCCGCGCCATCGGACGGCGCAAGACTCGGCGCCTCCACCCGCGGCGCCGCCGGGCCGATCGCCTTCAGCATCGCCGCCACCATGGCCGGCTTGCGCAAGGGCTTGGCCAGGAAGTCGCTCATGCCGGCCTCGCGGCACTGCTTGATGTCGTCGGGGAAGGCATTGGCGGTGAGCGCGATGATCGGCAACTCGGCGAGCCGCCCGCCCTTGCCGCGGATCGTGCGGGTCGCGGTGATGCCGTCCATCTCGGGCATGCGGACGTCCATCAGGACGAGATCGAACTCCTGTTCGGCCGCCGCCTTCACCGCCTGCACGCCATCCGGCACGATGCATTTGTCGATCTCGAATTCCTGCAGCATCTTCGACACCACCATGCGGTTGGTGGCGTCGTCCTCCGCGATCAGCACGCGCAGCGGACGGCCGAGCGCCTCGATCCGGGCCTTGAGGTCGCCGGCGCCGACACGATCGCCACGCTGATCCGAGATCTGCTTGTCGCTCCACGGCAAGGTCAGGCTGAAGCGGAACGTCGAGCCCTCGCCCGCCACCGACGACACCGCGATCGTGCCGCCCATCTGCTCGATGATGCGGCGGGAGATCGCAAGCCCAAGACCGGTGCCGCCGAAGCGGCGGTTGATCGAGGCGTCGGCCTGGGCGAATTCGGTGAACAGCTTGCCGACGCGGTCGGCGGGAATGCCGATGCCGGTGTCGGACACCCGCCATTCGATCGTGGCTACGTCGTGCTGGCGCGACGTGCAGCTCACGGCGATGGTCACGCCGCCGCGCTCGGTGAACTTCACCGCGTTCGAGGCGAGGTTGATCAGCACCTGGCGGATGCGCGCCACGTCGCCCTTCAGCGCCGGCGGCAGCTTCTGGTCGATGTCGGCGTTGACCAGGAGACTCTTCGATTTCGCGTTGACGCCCATGATCGCCGTGACGGCTTCGACCAAGGCTGCGGGCGAAAAATCCACCGACTCGAATTCGAGCTTGCCGGCATTGAGCTTCGACAGATCGAGAATGTCGTTGAGGATGCGCTGCAGATTGTCGCCGGATTCGCGGATCGTCATGACCGCGTGGCGCTGCTCCGGATCGAGCTTGGTCTCCAGCAGCGTAGAGGCCAGTCCGAGCACGCCGTTCATCGGGGTGCGGATCTCGTGGCTCATCATCGCCAGGAAGTCCGACTTGGCGCGGCTCTCGGCCTCGGCCTGCTCGGCGCGCCAGCGCTCAGTGACGTCGCGGCCGAAGCCGCGATAGCCGGCGAACTTGCCGTCATAATCGCGCGACGGCCGCGCGGTCAGCGCCCAACGCCGCCGCTCGCCGCCGGCCACGACGACATGGATCAGGATTTCCGGGATCGACAGCCGCCGCTTCATGCGATCGGCAAAGGTCGCCAGCGTCGCCGTGTCGGTCGGGCAGAGATATTCGAGCGTGTCGACGAGCCGCTCGCCCTTGAGCTGATCGAGCGGCAGCTGGGCGACGTCGGCGAAACGCTGCGGCGCATCGATCAGCCTTCCCTCCGCATCGGTCTGCCACAGCCAGCTCGACGCGTTCTCCTGAAATTCCTTGAGCAGCAGCGAGATCGTCTCGTTCTGCCGCTCGTGGCGGATCTGCGCCTTGAGGTTCTCCAGGAACACGTTGCCGTGCGACACCAGGTGACGCACCATGAACGAGGTGTACAGGAACAGGAAGATCACGAGGACGAGATAGATCTGACCGCCGCAGAGAAACAGCGAGGCAACCGAAGCGGCCATCATGGTCCAGGTGTAGGTCAATCCGGCGCGCGGCACGCTCGACATCGCGAACGCGCCGCCGGAGATCATGCCGGTCATCAGCGACCCGACGACGATCTGCAACTGCGCATCGACCTGCGGCATCACGATCAGCGGCAGCGAGCCCCAGGTGGCCGAGAGAAAGAACGCCTGCAGGGTCATGCGGCGAATGCCGCGCTCGGAGGCTTCCTGCGGCGGCGATTGACGCGCGCGCCACCAGCCGCGCAGCGCCATGACGCCGGCCACGGCGATCGCCGTTCCCCAGGCGAACAGAAACAGATTGGAAACCTTGTTCCAGAACACGCCGAGAATGATGGCGGCGTTGGCGAAGTTGATGCCGATGGTCACCGGGACCAGCCGGGCCACGGCATCGATCTGACGGGCCCGGATGCGCCTGCGATCGCGCTCCGTCAGCGAGTCGTCGTCGAGAGCCGCGATGGCCCCGAACCCGCCCAGCCAAAGAAAGAATGCGCCGAGCGGTCCGGCGCTTGCGGCTCGCTTCGAGCTCGCGGGATTTCCAGGCCACATCATGACGGCGCAGAACCTTCCTTGTGATCTCCTGCCATGCACGAGGTGCTGCTTCAGCCGCGTTAATTGCCCTCCCCGTAGAAGTACGGGACGAGAATGTCGGGCCCAGTGCCTGGCCATCCATCGGCACTTGCACGCCGCGCTCTCGACGCGCGCCACTGCCGTTTGGGCGCAGAACGACGTTCCCGCGGCGTGATCCGCCCGAGGTGTGCATCCTGGTTTCACCCTCTTCAAAGACGAGGGTGCAGGGAATGCCGGGTGCTGGCCGCAACCCATGGCCCGCCTGCAGAAAAAAAGCAGGCGGCAGTCACCACAGGTCCAGCCGGTCATCCGGCATTCCCTGCGCGATGGCTTGACGTCTTATGCGTACTCTCCCCGGGGATCGGCTGTCTTGCCCCCGTGACCGGCGGATCATCATCACCACCGGCGTAGCATCAGCGTCGAGATGCCAGGACCATACGTTTTCGACGTGCGCCTCGTGCCGTTCGTCGGCACGACCGAAGCCATGCTGCGACCTAAAGCGCCCACCGCATCCCACCCCGCGTGTCATGACGATCGCGATACGCCCCTCGTGCCGAGGCGGGACCATGGCAGAGAACCACATTTTCCGTAAAAACGAAATCGAAATATTTTTCGTGACAGGACTGGACAGACCATGTCCCGTTGAGATTGCGAAAGAAAATCGCCTGGCCGCGCAGCGCATGGTTCGGCGATCGCGCACCGCGCTGCAACGAGACCGCGCGCCGATGCGAGCCTCACTTTGGCCGTTGATCACATGGTAATTCGACACCCGGGGTGGGTTCCCTCGTGCCATGACGGCACGGCCTGCCGCTGATCGCTTCCGACGGGACACCATGACCGTAACTGGACGCCATGACTCGGCGCGGCCGCGACGACCAGCACGCCGCGAAAAGAGACCCACACCCAAGCGGGGCCTGCTGCGTTTCTTCGGCTTGTTCTTTGCCACCGGTGCCATCCTGTTTTTGATCGCCGGAGCCGGCGTCGCCGGCCTGATCTGGAAGTTCTCGCAAGACCTGCCCGACTATTCCCAGCTTCAGGACTACGAGCCGGCCGTCATGAGCCGCGTACACGCCGCGGATGGGTCGCTGCTCGGCGAGTATGCGCGGGAGCGCCGGCTCTATCTGCCGATCCAGGCGATTCCGAAGCTCGTGATCAACGCGTTCATCTCCGCCGAGGACAAGAACTTCTACCAGCACGGCGGACTTGACTTCTCCGGCATGGCGCGCGCGGCCGTTGCCTATGTGCAGAATCTTGGCTCGTCGCGCCGGCCGCAGGGGGCGTCGACGATCACCCAGCAGGTCGCGAAGAACTTCCTTCTGACCAACGAGGTATCGCTCAATCGCAAGATCAAGGAGGCCCTGCTCGCCCTGCGCATCGAGCAGACATATTCCAAGGATCGGATCCTCGAGCTGTATCTCAACGAGATCTATCTCGGCTCCGGCTCCTATGGCATCGCGGCTGCCGCCCTGTCCTATTTCGACAAGTCGGTCAACGAGCTGACGATCGCCGAGGCGTCCTATCTCGCGGCGCTGCCCAAGATGCCGGGCAGCCTGCACCCGGTGCGCAATCGTGACCGTGCCATCGAGCGCCGCAACTACGTGGTCGACCGCCTGTTCGAAAATGGCTTGATCACCAGGGCCGACGCGGACACCGCGCGCCGGGAGCCGATTACGCTGACCAGCCACGCCGCCAACGCCCACACGTTCGCCGGCGAGTTCTTCGCCGAGGAGACCCGCCGCGACCTGCTCGAGCGCTACGGCGAGAAGAAGCTGTATGAGGGCGGCCTGTCCGTGCACAGCACGCTCGCCCCTAAGATGCAGGTGATGGCGCGCAAGACCCTGGTCGCGGGTCTGGTGCGCTACGACCAGGAGCAAGGCTATCGCGGCCCGGTCAGCAAGCTCGACATGTCGGGAGACTGGGGCGCGCGCCTCGCCGAGGTGAAATCGCTGAGCGACATCTCGCCCTGGCGGATGGCCGTCGTGCTGGAGGTGTCGGATCAGTCCGCGCGCATCGGCTTTCAGCCGCCGCGCGAATTCGGCGCCGTCAGCAAGGAGCGCCAGACCGGGCTGATCTCGCTCGATGGCGTCAGATGGGCGAGGCCCGTCGCCGGTCCGAGAAGCGGAAAGACTCCCACCGCCGTTTCGCAGGTGCTGCAGCCGGGCGACGTGATCTATGTCGATCCGCTGTTCAAGGAGGGCAAGCCGGTCGACGGCCAATATCGTCTGGAGCAGCTTCCGGAAGTGTCGGGGGCGATGGTCGCGATGGAGCCGAACACCGGCCGCGTGGTCGCCATGGTCGGCGGCTTCTCCTACGATCAGAGCCAGTTCAACCGCGCCTCGCAGGCCTACCGGCAGCCCGGCTCGACCTTCAAGCCGATCGTCTACTCGGCCGCGCTCGACAACGGCTACACGCCGTCGAGCATGATCGTCGACGCCCCGCTCGAGATCGACCAGGGCCAGGGCAACGAGGTCTGGCGTCCGGAGGATTTCACCAGCGGCAAATATCTCGGGCCGACGACGCTGCGCAATGCGCTCAGATTGTCGCTGAACACGGTGACCGTGCGGCTCGCGCAGGATGTCGGCATGCCCCTGATCTCCGAATATGCGCGGCGCTTCGGCATCTATGACGACGTCCCGAACTATCTCTCCTACTCGCTCGGCACCGGCGAGACGACGGTGATACGCATGGTGTCGGCCTATGCGATGATCGCCAACGGCGGCCGCCGCGTGAAGCCGACGCTGATCGACCGTATCCAGGATCGCTACGGCCGCACCATCTTCAGGCACGACAGCCGGGAATGCCGCGGCTGCGAGGCGCCCGAAGGCTGGCACAATCAGCCAGAGCCGCAACTGGTGGATCGCCGCGAGCAGGTGCTGGACAGCCTGACCGCGTACCAGATCACCGAACTGATGGAAGGCGTCGTCCAGGGCGGCACCGCCGTTGCCCTGAAGGAGGTCGGCAAGCCGATCGCCGGCAAGACCGGCACCACCAACGAAGCGAAGGACGTGTGGTTCGTCGGCTTCTCGCCGGATCTCGTCGTCGGCCTCTACATCGGCTACGACAAGCCGCGCAGCCTCGGCAAGACCGCACAGGCGGCGCGGATTGCAGCCCCCGTGGCCCGCGATTTCCTGAAGCTCGCGATCGCCGACAAGCCGGCCACGCCCTTCAAGATGCCGGCCGGCATCAAGCTGGTTCGCGTCGATGCCAAGACCGGCATGCGCGCCGTTCCCGGCCAGACCGGCAGCGTCATCCTCGAACCGTTCAAACCAGGCACCGCGCCGCCGGACGACTATTCGGCGCAGGCGGACAATGATCCGAACCGGCTCCCCGCCAATCCGGCGAATTCGGGCGCAGTGATGCAGGTGACCGGCGGGCTCTACTGACCATCGGCGCCGTGCGTGACGGACGAGGCTCAGATCACGGCGCCGGAGGCGTAGGCGCTGGCCCAGCGCGGAAATCCGTTCTCGAGCGCGCGCGCCGCAGCGCGATCCCAATCGTAGGCCAGCGCAAACAGCTCGGCCTGCCAATGGCCGCGACGCTCGGTCAGCACGGCGTAGCGCGCGTGCGGCGAGCGATATTCGAGTTGGGCGGCGACCGGGATGTCGCCGAACACCGGGCAGCCGACGCTGCCGGGATTGACGACCAGGGGACCGCGCGGCACCTGCACCACCGCCTGGCGATGGCTGTGCCCGCACAGCACCAAGGTGGCGCCGCCGAGATTGACGAGCCGCGAGGCCAGCACGTCGCGGCGCGCTGCGACATAGCGGCCGTCGTCGAGCATCTCTTCGAGCAGGCACGCGCTGTCATCATCGGGCGTGCCGTGGACGCCGAGGATGCCCTGCTCCAGCACAATGCGCGCCGGCAGCGCATGCAACTGGCGGCGCTGCTCGGCGTTCAGCGCCGCCCGCGCAAAGCGGCCGGCCGGCGACAGCTTCTCCTCGGGATACTCCTCGATCCAGCGATCATGATTGCCGCGCACGGTCGGCAGCGACAGCGATTGCAGCAGCTCGAACGTCTCGCGCGGCCAGAGTGGACTGGTCACGCAGTCGCCGAGATTGACGGTGGCATCGACGCCGCGCGTCCTGATGTCGGCAAGCACAGCCTCCAGCGCCGGCAGATTGCCATGCACGTCGGAAATCACCGCCAGCCGCATCGTCGTCTCCCTCGCAGTCCCGTCTCAAGTCAATCGCTTGAGGCGATACTCTAGCATCCTCGTCATTGCGAGCGAAGCGACGCAATCCAGTGTCCCTGCTCCGCCCTGGATTGCTTTGCTTCGCTCGCAATGACGGCGGAGAGGCCGATGGCCAAAGCGAAACGTAGGGTGGGCAAAGGGGACGCCGCAGGCGGCCACGTGCCCACCGTCTTGTTTCACGCACGACGCCGGTGGGCACGGTGCTCACGACGCTTCGCGTCGCTGCGCGCCTTTGCCCACCCTACGCGCCTCCACGTCTACGAGGACCGCGCGGGAATCGCCGACAACATCGGCACGCCTCCGGCATAGCGCAGCAGCAGCCGATGCGTCGGATAGAAGATCACGAGCGGCAGCCCGATCAGCAGCATCGCGAACCAGGCCGGACCCGGCATGAAGCCTTGCGCCACCGCATCGCTCAGGCCGTACACGTAGTTGATGTTGACCGGCAGGTTGCTGGTGGCGGGCGGCGGCGGCATCAGGAAGTAGCACACCGACAGCAGCGCCCACGCGCCGATGGTCCAGACCGCGAAGGCGCGCCGGTCATAACCGAGCCGCCACACCAGCCAGGCCAGCACGAAGGGCAGCCAGAAATGGAAGAACGAGAGGCCGCGGGTGAACAGCGGCAGCTTGGCGTCGAACATGTAGGCGGTCATGCCCGTGATCGGCAGGCCGGCGGCGGTCCCGAGGAAATCGGCCACCCACAGCGCTTGCGGCAGCAGGATGCCGACCGCCGGCGCCGAGGCCAGCAGCGGACTCTCCAGCCAGACCGCGGCCAACGTGGTCAGCAGCGCGACGTCGCAGAAGTAGAGAAAGTTGGTCGGGCCGTAGGCCATCAGATAGGTCGGCACCAGAACCGCGCAGAATGCGCTGTAGGTTAGCTTGAACCACAGCGGAATGCCTGGCTTCGTGGCCTCGTTCATCGATCCCTGCCCCTGCAATATGCTTGTTTGCGCAATCACCAGGAGATTGCGGGGAGACCAGCGAAGACGTCAATCAGGAGGCCGGCGATGTTCGTGCGCAACGTTAATGAGAGTTTGCTTAGATCATCTTGCGATGAGTTCGTAGGGTGGGCAAAGCGAGCGCCGCAGGCGGGCGCGTGCCCACCATCGTTTCACGCCCAGTCGCGGTGGGCACGGTGCTCGCGACGCTTCGCGTCGCTGCGCGCCTTTGCCCACCCTACGCATCCTTCATTGCGGCGCGCCGATCGCAAACACATCGGCGCGCTCGATGATCAGGTCGCGGAACAGGCGCGCGCGGTGCGACATCCATTGCGGGTCGGGATAGACGACGTGGAGCGGCAATGAGGGGACGTCGTAGTCGGGCAGCAGGTGGATCAGCCTGCCCGATGCGATGTGTCGGACCGCGCACCAGTCCGGCAGCACGGCAGCGCCGAGGCCCTCCAGCGCGGCCAGCGCCATGATGTCGGCGTCGTCGCAGGTGAGCGAGGGCGTGATGCCGACGACGTGGCGGCCGGTCTCGGATTCGAAGCTCCATTCGTTCTTCGGCGACAGCCGCGAATAGGTCACACAGGGCAGCTGACGCAGATCGTTGGGCAGCCGCGGCGCGCGGTGTCGTGCAAGCAGCGTCGGCGCCGCCACCAGCAGCCGCTTCACCGTGCCGACGCGGCGCGCGACCAGCGAGCTCGATGACAGCACGCCGATGCGGATGGCGAGCTCGGTGCCGGTCTCGACGAGGTCGACGAACTGCTCGGTGAAGCGGATGTCGAGCCGCACCTCGGGATAGCGACGTCCGTACTCGGCGACGATGTCGGCAAAGAAATAGCGGCCGAACGACGTCGGCACCGTCATCCGCAGGGTGCCGGAGGGCGCACCGACGCGTTTCGGCGACGGCACGCCTGCGCTCTCGAACAAGGTGACGATGTCCTTGGCGAGCTTCAGCACCCGGTCGGCCTCGGCGGTCGGGCGCAGCTTGCGCGTGGTGCGGACGAACAGGCGGCAGCCGAACTGCTCCTCCAGCAGCGCGATGCGCTTGGTGATCGCCGGCTGGCCAAGGCCGAGATCGGCGGCGGCTAGCGTGAAGCTGCCGGCCTCCATGACCCGGATGAAGGTCTGCAGCGCGTCGATCCGGTCCATCCATTCCTCCTTGGAATGAGTTTTATTCTTGTCATTCCGTATACGTGATCGGGAGGACTGGTCTAGCCTCTGCAAAAATCAAAACGGAGGGAGACCCATGGAGAAGTCGATTGGCATCGTCGGCGCCGGCATTGGCGGGCTGCATCTGGCGCTCTACCTGCAGAAGCACGGCATCCAGGCGACCGTCCTCACGGACCGCGAGCCCGAGCAGTATGCTGCGACGCGGCTGATGAACACGGTGGCGCATCACGGCATCACGGTGGCGCGCGAGACCGAGCTCGGCGTGAATCATTGGGGCGATCCCGAATTCGTCTACTACCACCATGATCACTTCTTCAATTTCCCCGGCAGCCCCCTGCTGTTCCGCGGCGCCTTCAAGCAGCCGAGCAGAGCGGTCGACTACCGGATCTACCTGCCGGCGCTGATGAAGGACTTTGAGGATCGCGGCGGCACCATCGAATATGCCAGCATCCAGGACGATGACGTCCCGGCCCTGGTGGCGCGCTTCGATCTGCTGGTGGTGTCGACCGGCAAGGGCGCGCTCGGGCGGATGTTCAGCCACCGACCGGAGCTGTCGCCCTATCAGCAGCCGCAGCGCCTGCTCTGCGTCGGCCTCTATGACGGCGTCGATCACGGCAGCCCCGACGGCGACGATCCGCGCGGCGTGACGCTGTCGGTCTCGCCGGGCCATGGCGAGATGATCGTGATCCCGACCTTGACCTTCGGCGGCATGAAGACGGCGCTCTTGATGGAGAACATCCCGGGCGGCGACATGGCCGAACTGGTGTCGCTCAACTACGATGCCGATCCCGCGGGCTTCCGGCAGACGATGCTCGACAAGCTCGAGAAGCACCATCCGCACACCTACAACAAGATCGACACGCACCGCTTCGACCTGCAGCCGCTGGATCTGCTGCAGGGCGCGGTGGTGCCGACGGTGCGGCGCTCATCGGTCAGCTTCGACGGCAAGATCGCGATCGCGCTCGGCGACGTGCATTCGGTGGTCGATCCAATGATGGGCCAGGGCGCCAACATGGCGTCGTACGCGGCGTTCGAGCTCGGCAAGGCGATCGTCGACGCCGTGGCGTTCGACGATCGCTTCGTCGAGACGGTCGATCGCGCCCGCGAGAACCGCGTGCTCGCGGCGGCGCGCTGGACCAATCTGATGCTGCAGCCGCCGTCCGAGGCGATCGGACGGCTGATTGTCACGATGGCGCAGAACCGTGCGCTCTGCGACGAATTCACCGACAATTTCAACTATCCGGAGCGGCAATGGGACCGGCTGGCGAGCGACCGGCGCATCCATGCCTGGATCGATGAGCGAACGCAGCTCGCGGCGTGAGGCCGATGATGTGGAGCAGCTCATGAGTCACCATGCCGACCCGGCGAGCTTTCGTGCCGCGGCGTCGCGCTTCTCCACCGGTGTCACCGTGGTGACGAGCAGCGACGCCGACGGTGCGCCGGTCGGCATGACCGCCAACAGCTTCACCACGGTCTCGATGCAGCCGCCGACGGTGCTGGTCTCGCTCAAGCGCGGCCGCACCTGGCAGGCGGTGAACGCGACGCGCCGCTACGCGGTCAACGTGCTCGCGGCCGATGACGTCGCGATCGGCCGGTATTTTGCCGGCGCCACCTTGCCGCAGGGCGCGCCGGCGTTCGACGAGCGCGACGGCTTCTTCCTGCTGCCGCAGGCGATCGCGCAATTCGGATGCGAGGTGGTGAGCACAGTCGATATCGCCGACCATACGCTGTTCATCGGCGAAGTGCGCTGGTGCCACCACCAGGACGGCCTGCCGCTGGCATTCTACGCCAGCCGGTTTCGCAACGGATTGGGTGCGGAGATCATGCCGGGCGATGCGACGGCTTATCCGGCGGAGGGATGGACGATCTGATCGCGGCGTCCTGCTTTCCTTCGAACAGCGAGCGATCTGTCAGATACAGCGCCCTCGCCCCCAAGGCGAAGCGAAGCTTCGCCAGGGTGGGAAAGGGCATCGGCAGCCAATCCGCGAACTCGGTTGGGTGAGGGGTTCTCTCCGCAACTGATGCACTCGGATAGATACCCCTCACCCAACCGAGCTTGCTGCACTTTCCTACATGCCCTCTCCCACAAGGGGCGAGGGCACATTCACTAGCACTGCGCTCGTCTCACGACCTTCAAGCGATGATGTGCGAGATCGTTACCCGCCGCCAAAATTCCGATGCGGTTCGCCGGGACGACTTAGTGAGCCAAACATCGTCACATTGAAGACTGCGGGTCCGGCACAGTCGTGAGGCTCAACCGCCAATCGGTCCGGGGTCGATGCCCCCCCATTGTGGCGGCGCGGACATGGAACGAGAGCCGCCAATTAACTTACGATTGTAGTTCGAACGATCACACCGTGATCTCCACGACAGCCGCGGCGACAAACGTCGTCGGGCCAGCTCGAACCATCAGCTCTCGCGCTTGACTCCGAAGACCCTGCTCCAACAATGGATCAGATCCGCCGCCGATGGGATGCGCCGGTGCACCCGCGTGGAGACTCGATCAATGCCAGGTGGACGACGACCGATGGCCGGCAACTTCGACACTCACGGCAGACCACTGAGGCTGCGGACGCTGATCGCGGGCCTGCTGGTCGCGGCGACCGTCAGCACCGGCCCGGCCGGGATTGCATTGTCCCAGGAGGAGCCGGTCGTATTGATGCCCGAGTCCGAGGTGCCGCGGGGACCGCCGCGCAACTCCGAGGAAGGCCTGCTGCGCTCGAGCGAGTTGGTGCGGAAATATCCGCACGATCCGCGGGCGCGGCTGGACCGCGCTGCCGCGCTCCTGATCACCATGGATGTAAGCGGTGCGGAGCGCGAGCTGCGTGCGGGACTCGCCGAGGAAAAGGCGCTGGTGAAGCTCAATCCGGCGGTCACCAACCTGCTAAAGTCGATCCTGGCCAAGACACTGCTCGCCCAGCAGCGCCGCGACGAGGCGCTCGCCCTGGCGGCCCCGTTTTGCCGCAGCAGCGGCTTCTTCCAGGCCGAGGTCGCCAAGGTTGGCCTTTGCCCGGATCTCGCATCGAGCGTCCGGCGCAAGCCGGGCGAGCTCGATCCTGGCCGGATCGTCGCAGTGATCGAGGCTGCGAAGAAGCTCAAGACGATGGTGCCGAACGGACGTCCGCCACACGCTTCCGATCCGGCCGCGGGCCCCTTGCTCGATACGGTGCTCGACATCGGTGACCTCACCCGGGAAACTCCGTTGATCAGCCAATTGGGCGGAATCGGGCAGTGGATGATTGCGATCGGTGACGTCTGCGATTTGTACAACTTGCCCGCAGCTGCCGAGACGGCGCGCGAGCGAATGCGCGACTATGCCAACGAGATCGGCCGCTGCGCGGACGCGATGCTCGGCGTCACCGCAGCCTCGCTGGCGACCGCCGCAGCTGCCCCGGTTGAGTATCGCGGTGTGCTGGCCGGGCTGAAACCCAGTCCGCAACAGACCCTCACGCTTGCGGTCCGGTTGGTGCTCGCGATCATCAACCGCCCCGAGGCGACGGACGCATGGCGACGCGCGCGCCTGCCGGCGTTCACCGCGTTCGCCGAGCGCGCCGGCCCGCTGCTCACGCCGGACGAGCGCCGTCCGATCGCGGACATCCTGGACAAGTCGAGCCGCGCCGCGCGCGATCCCGAGTTTCGGGCGGGGCTGACACGCGTCGCCAGCCGCTTCGGCGACAAGTGATCGGACACGTGCAGGCTCAGTCGCCTGTTCGTGGGACGCTTGCGAGCAGCGCGGCCGCACGCGTCGGGACGGTGTTGGCCATGGCCCGTAGGCCGAGGCGCGCAAACCATGATCGATGATGAGAGCGCGGTTCGCCGGGACGACTTAGTGAGCCAAACATCGTCACATTGAAGACTGCGGGTCCGGCACAGTCGTGAGGCTCAACCGCCGATCGGTCCGGGGTCGATGCCCCCCGTTGTGGCGGCTCCAGAATGACCGGAGCGCGGCCACGTGACGATCGAGCTGCAATGCTACCGCCCGCCCCTGCTCGCCGTCAAATGGATCGGTGACGCAAGCGCAGCGGCAGCACTGAGTTCCACAGGAGTCGGATGGCCGAGCGGCGGCTAGCGCCGCTCGTTGAGCATCGGGAAGCCGCGCTGATGCCAGACCGGATAGGCCGCGGGGATGTCGCTGGCGGCGTCGAGCGCAGCCACCTGGTCGGCCGTCAGGCTCCAGCCGACCGCGCCGATGTTCTCGATCAGCTGGCTTTCGTTGCGAGCGCCGACGATGATCGTCGACACCGTCGGGCGCTGCGAGAGCCAGTTCAGCGCGACCTGCGGAATGGTCTTGCCGGTCTCGCTGGCGACGCCGTCGAGCGCATCGACGATGCGATACAGCCGCTCCTCCTGGAATTGCGGCCCGGTGCCGGCGATGTCGTGCGCGCGGGTGCCGGGCTTGGCCGGCTGTCCGCGGCGGATCTTGCCGGTCAGCTTGCCCCAGCCGAGCGGGCTCCAGATCACGGCGCCGACGCCCTGGTCACGGCCGAGCGGCATCAGCTCCCATTCGTAGTCGCGGTTCAAGAGCGAGTAGTAGGCCTGATGCGCGACGTAGCGCGGAGTGCCGTGACGGTCGGAGGCGGCGAGCGACTTCATCAGGTGCCAGCCGGAGAAATTCGAGCAGCCGATGTAGCGGATCTTGCCGGCGCGCACGAGCTGGTCGAGCGTCGACAGCGTCTCCTCGACCGGCGTGTTGTAGTCCTGACCGTGCAGCTGATAGAGGTCGATGTGATCGACGCCGAGCCGCGTCAGCGAGCCCTCCACCGCATCGATGAGGTGCTGGCGCGACGAGCCGTAATCGTTCGGACCGTCGCCCTTCGGAAACGTTCCCTTGGTCGAAATCAGCAGCCGGTTGCGCTTGCCCTTGATCGCCTGGCCGAGGATGGTCTCGGCAAGACCGCTGGAATAGACGTCGGCGCTGTCGAACATCGAGATGCCGTGATCGAGGCAGACGTCGATCAGCCGGGACGCGCCATCGGCGTCGGTGCCGCCCCAGGCCTTGAAGAAGTCGTTGCTGCCGCCGAAGGTGGCGGTGCCGAAGCTGAGGGCCGGCACACGGAGGCCGGAATGGCCGAGACGTCGATGCTCCATGATGGTCTCCTTGTGTCTCGCGGTTTCGTGGACCCGCTTCGCGACGGCCCGATGAATACGTGGATTGGCGGCCTGCCACCATGGGCCATCACGCATGGCATTCTTGCACCGGCCTGTGATTCCCTCGGCGATCCGCCTTGACCAAAGCCGCCGCGGCTTGATCTAACCCGGTCGTCTCTCCTGAAGGTCTCTGGAACCCGGCCATGCGCATCGCGACCTGGAACGTCAATTCGGTCCGGCAACGAATCGATCACCTGTTGACCTGGCTGAAGGAATGCTCGCCGGACATCGTCTGCCTGCAGGAGATCAAGTGCACGGATGACGCCTTCCCGCGGCTGGAGATCGAAGCGCTCGGCTACAACGTCGTGACGCACGGCCAGAAGACCTTCAACGGCGTCGCGCTGTTGTCGAAGCTGCCGTTCGACGAGACCAAGTCCGGGCTCGACGGCGATGCCGAGGACGTGCATGCGCGGTTCCTGGAAGGCGTCGTCAGCCTCAGAAGCGGCGTCGTGCGCATCGCCTGTCTCTATCTGCCCAACGGCAATCCTGCGAACACCGACAAATATCCGTACAAGCTCAAATGGATGTCGCGGCTTCGTGACTATGCGCGTGAACGGCTGAAGACCGAGGAGCCGCTGATCCTCGCCGGCGACTTCAACGTCATCCCCGCGGCGGCCGACGTGTCTAATCCGGACGCGTGGGTCGACGACGCGCTTTTCCGCCCCGAGACGCGCGAGAGCTTCCAGTCGCTGCTGTCGCTCGGCCTCACCGACGCGCTGCGCGCCGTCACCGACGCGCCCGGGCAGTACACGTTCTGGGACTATCAGGCCGGCGCCTGGCAGAAGAACATGGGCATCCGGATCGATCATCTGCTGCTGTCGCCGCAGGCCAGCGACCGGCTGGTCGAGGTCGGCATCGACAGCTACGTCAGGGCCTGGGAGAAGCCGTCGGATCACGTGCCGGTGTGGGTCGATCTCGATCTCGAGACGGCGTCGGCGTGAAGCGGCGCTAGCCGCCGAGCGGCTTGCGCATCGGATAGGACGCAGCCGTGCCGAACTTGCCGGCGGGAACGCCGACGTCGACGTAGCCGCGGGCGAGATAGAATCGGTGGGCCGTCTCGGTGCTGAGCAGTGCGATCTCCCGCGCGCCGAGCGCGCGCGCCCGCCGCTCCAGCTCGTTCACCATCGCCGAGCTGACGCCACGAAACCGGGCGCGCGGCGACACGTAGTTCACCGTGATCTCGCCGGGATGAGCGAGCCCGCCGACGGCAAGAACGGCGCCCTCCTCGACCGCGACCAGCAGCGACCGGCCCTGGCCGTCGGCCCAGGTTGCAACGATTTCCGGTGTCTTGTTGGCGAGCCAGCGCGCGAGAATGTCGGGATTGCCGCGGTGATCGGCCGCGCACAGTTCGATGATGGAGGCGCGAAGCACCGCGCAGGCCGCCGCAGCGTCGTCGGGGGTCGCCTCGCGGATCATCATCTCCAGCCCCTCCGTCATGCGGAGGGGAACGCGATGCATTCCGCTCCGCCTACTCGCGCTTGCCCTGAACCCAGCTCTCGAGCATCTGCAGCGCCGAGGCGCGGTCGTCGTCCGAGGCCTTGGCAAAGGCGCGGTTGTAGCTCTCCTTGATCCAGGCCTCGTCCGAACCGGCGCTGTCACGCGCCAGCGTCAGCCACATGAGGCCACGCGCGGCCTGCCGCGGCAGCCGGTCGCCATTGAACAGCATCTGGCCGAGCAGCGCCTGGGCCTGGTGCTGGCCCTTTTGCGCGGCGAGGCCGAGCCAGCGCGCACCGTAGCGGAAATCGTCGCGCGAGGCATCCGCCGTCTTCAGGTACATCCGCGCCAGATCGTACTGGGCATCGGCGTTGCCGAAGTAGGAGGCGGCGTAGGAGAACATCTCGCGGGCGCGATCCGGATCCGCCTTCACCTTGGAGTTCGGAATCCCGCTGAGGTAATAGCGGCCGAGCGCCACGAAGGCGTTGGCGACGATCTGGGCCTGCGGCGCCGACGGCGAATCCTCCGCATGCGCATTGGCGATGCGGCTGAAATAGTCGAAGGCGCGGATGTCGTCGCGCACGACGCCATCGCCCGCGGCATACATCCGGCCGAGCTTGAACTGCGCGACCGGGTGACCTTCCTCGGCAGCATATTGCAACGCCGTCAGCGACGGCGCCGTGGTCGTTGCGGTCGCGGAAGGAACAGACTTACGCAACGCGCCGGGCGCACCCGACTGCGGCCCTGCCACCGCGATCGGCTCCTGGTTCACCGGCGCGCCGTCGAATGCAAACGACGGCCACGGCAAAGCGAGCGGAGCAACCGCAAGCATCCATACGAAAATGATTCGATCAGATGTCCGCATAGCAATGTTTCTCTTGCGCACCACCTGGGTGAGTGACGGCACCCGCCACGGCCGGTCCCACCTGCTGGGCATATTTCCAAAGTGCACCTGACGTGTGATGGGTCTCACGCGGCGTCCACTTGGTCTTGCGTGTTGCGAGCTCGGCGTCACTCAACTTGACGTTAAGGATACCCGCCTCGGCGTCGATTTCGATGATGTCGCCATCTTCAACCAGCGCGATCGGTCCGCCGATCGCAGCCTCGGGTCCGATGTGACCGATGCAGAAGCCGCGGGTCGCGCCCGAGAACCGGCCGTCCGTGATCAGCGCGATCTTGCCGCCCATCCCCTGGCCGGTCAGCGCCGCCGTCGTCTGCAGCATCTCGCGCATGCCCGGACCGCCACGCGGCCCTTCGTAGCGGATCACGATGACCTCGCCCTCGCGATAGGTGCGTTTCTGAACGGCTTCAAAGGCATCCTCTTCCCGATCAAAGCAGCGGGCCGGCCCAGTGAATTTCAAGTTCGACATGCCCGCGACTTTCACGATCGCGCCCTCTGGCGCGAGATTGCCTTTCAGTCCGACAACACCTCCGGTTGCAGTGATCGGCTGGTTGGCCGGCCTGACCACGTCCTGGTGCGGATTCCATTTCACGCCTTTGAGATTTTCGGCGATCGTACGGCCGGTGACTGTGAGGCAGTCGCCGTTCAAATAGCCGTGGTCGAGCAACGTCTTCATCAGCAGCGGAATTCCACCAGCCTCAAACATGTCTTTGGCGACATAGCGGCCACCCGGCTTCAAATCCGCGACATAAGGTGTCTTTTTGAAGATTTCGGCGACGTCAAATAAGTCGAACTTGATACCGGCCTCGTGTGCAATCGCTGGTAGGTGGAGGGCCGCGTTGGTCGACCCGCCGGACGCCGCGACGACGGCCGCCGCGTTCTCCAGCGACGCCCGCGTGACGATGTCGCGGGGCCGGATGTTCGCTGCGATCAACTCCATGACCTTCTCGCCGGCGGTCATGCAGAACGAATCGCGGATCTCATAGGGGGCCGGAGCACCAGCCGAGTAAGGCAGCGCCAGCCCGATCGCTTCCGACACGGTCGCCATGGTGTTGGCCGTGAACTGAGCGCCGCAGGCGCCGGCCGACGGACAGGCGACGCGCTCGAGCTCGTCGAGGTCGCCGTCCGACATCGCGCCGACCGAGTGCTTGCCGACGGCCTCGAACATGTCCTGCACCGTGACCTGCTGGCCGCGGAAATTGCCGGGCAGGATCGAGCCGCCATAGATGAAGATCGAGGGCACGTTGAGCCGGACCATCGCCATCATCATGCCCGGCAGCGATTTGTCGCAGCCGGCGAGGCCGACCAGCGCATCATAGGCATGGCCGCGGATCGTGAGCTCGACCGAATCGGCGATCGCCTCACGCGACGGCAGGGACGAACGCATGCCGTCATGGCCCATCGCGATGCCGTCGGTCACGGTAATGGTGCAGAATTCGCGCGGCGTGCCGCCGGCATGGGCGACGCCCTTCTTGACCGCCTGGGCCTGCCGCATCAGCGCGATGTTGCAGGGCGCGGCCTCGTTCCAGCACGAGGCGACGCCGACGAAGGGCTGGTGGATCTGGGCCGTGGTCAGACCCATCGCGTAGAGATACGACCGATGCGGCGCACGCTCCGGCCCTTCCGTCACGTGACGGCTGGGCAGCCTGCGCTTGATATCGGTCTTCGCGTCCATCGCTGTTCTGGCCTCCCGGTGCTTCGGAGACGCCTATCCTAAAGAGGGATTTTTGGCAGCCTCACACGCACAGGTACTATTCTGATCAAAGTATTTCACGACCAGGTGTGGCCAAAAAGCGGCGCGTTTGCGGAGCGCCCGAGATTGTTACCAAAACTTCGTAAACTGTGGCGGACCCGCAACATTCGTGGCCGTTGCGCAACCATCCGATCCGCAGCAGAATACCGCCTGCCTACTCCGGCACCACCCCGGCGGCCCGGATCATCGGCCACCACTTGCCGATTTCCGCCTTTTGCACGGCTCCGAGCGCTTCCGGCGTCCGCTGATCCGGCCCCGGCATCTGCAACCCCAGGTTTTTCAATTGATTCTGCACATCCGCGTCATTCAGCGCCGCGACGGCCGCGGCGTTGAGCGTCGTAACGATCTCCTGCGACGCTCCCTTGGGCAGCCACAGGCCCGACCACAGCGTCATGTGGAAGCCTGCAAGGCCCGCCTCGTCTGTGGTCGGAATCTCCGGAGCGGTGTCGAGGCGCTTGGAGTCGGTGACGGCGTAGGCGCGAATCATGCCGGCGCGCACCTGGTTGATGGCGTTCGAGGTCTGATCGACGATGAGATCGATCTGGCCGCCGACGAGATCGTTCATGGCCGGGCCCGTGCCGCGATACGGCACGAATTGCAGCTTGATGCCGGTGATCTGCTGGAGATACAGCCCGGCGATGTGGCTGCCGGAACCGTTGCCGGCCGTGCCGGCGGATGCAGGATTCGGCTGCGACTTCAGCCAGGCGAGGAATTCGGTCAACGAGTTCGCCGGAACGTTGCTTCTGCTGACGATGATCATCGGATTGCTGGGCAGCAGCACCACCGGCTCGAGATCGGCGACGAGATCATAGCCGAGCCGATACACCGCGCCGTTGGCCACGTGCGTGCCGAGATGGCCGAAGCTCACGGTGTAGCCGTCGGGCTTTGAGCGCACCGCGCGCCCGACTCCGATCGAGCCGCCGGCGCCGGTGACGTTCTCGACCAGCACGGGCTGGCCGAGCGTCCGCTTCATGTGCTCGGCAAGGATGCGCATCATCGCATCCGAGGGACCGCCGGCGGCGAACGGCACGATCACCGTGATGGCGCGCGACGGATAGGTCTCCGCGCCAGCGCGGCTGACAAACAAGGCAAGCGCCATCACAACAGCGCCGAACAGGCGTCGCATCGCGGTCCTCCCTGGGCGGCCTGATCCTTGTTGTCAGACGATCAGGCGCCAGGCCGCAATGCCGACCGTCCGGTTAGAACTGAGTGTAGTCGATCGGCTGGTGACGATCGAGCGCGCGCTCGACCTTCGGCAGCGGATATTTGAGGCCGGTGGCGCAATTGAACAGCATGACGCGGTCGCTCTTCGTGACGCGTCCGTCGGCCAGGCTCTGCTTGTAGGCCGCATAGGTCGCGGCCCCTTCGGGGCACAGCAAGAGCCCCTCCTCGCGCGCGACTTCGTTGAGCGCAGACGAAATCTTCTCGTCATCGACGGCGATCGCGAAACCTTTGCTCTCGCGGACCGCGCGCAGGATGAGAAAATCCCCCACCGCCTGGGGCACGCGGATGCCGGACGCGATGGTGTGGGCATCCTCCCAACGCGTCGCATGCTCGACGCCCGCTTCGTACGCGCGCACCATCGGCGCGCAGCCGGAGGCCTGCACCGCGACCATCCGCGGGCGCTTGGCGCCGATGAAGCCGATCTTCTCCAGTTCGTCGAACGCCTTCCACATGCCGATCAGGCCGGTGCCGCCGCCGGTCGGATAGAAGATCACGTCGGGCACGTCCCAGCCGAGCTGCTCGGCGAGTTCCAGCCCCATCGTCTTCTTGCCCTCGATGCGATACGGCTCCTTCAAGGTCGAGGTGTCGAACCAGCCGACCTTGGCCTTGCCTTCGCCGACGATCTTGCCGCAGTCATCGATGAGCCCGTTGACGCGGTACACGGTCGCGCCCTGCAGCTCGATCTCGCTGACGTTCACCTCCGGCGTATCGGCCGGACAGAAGATCGTGGTCTTGATGCCGCAGGAGGTCGCGTAAGCCGCCAACGCCGCGCCGGCATTGCCGTTGGTCGGCATCGCCATGTGGGTGATGCCGAGCGCCTTGCCCATCGACACCGCCATGACCAGGCCACGCGCCTTGAAAGAGCCGGTCGGCAGCCGTCCCTCGTCCTTCACGATGATCTCGCCGCCGCCGAGCTTCTTGCCGAGCTTCGGCAGATTGATCAGCGGCGTCATGACCTCGCCGAGGCTGACGATGTCGGCGCACTTTCGCACCGGCAGCAGCTCGCGGTAGCGCCACAGGTCGGCCGGGCGGTGCGCCAGCGCATCCTTGGTCAGCGCCTGCTTCACGCCGGCGAGATCGTAGCGCACCAGCAGCGGCTTGCCGGCCTTGGAGAGGTTGTGGACCTGGTCCGCCGGATAGTGATCGCCGACCATCGCGCATTCGAGATGGGTGACGAAGGTCGGGCGCTCGGTGGTGAGGTTGTCGCTGGATTTCACGGATCGTGGCCTCTCGTTTAAGTCTGACTTCCGCTCACGCCTCAATGAAACTGGCGTTTGAGCCAGGATATACGCTGTCGCGCTTCGGTTTCGGCTGTATCCGCTGAATCGTAAATTCCGCAATCAGGACCGGGCGGTCCCCACCCTTCCTCGTCGCCGTAGGTAAACTGCCAGGCATCCTGACGCCATTGCCTACGATAGGTATAGTGGCCATCAGCACGCTGCAAAATCAGCACGCGCTCATTTCCGTCAGGACTCTCGAGAGTCTTGATGTCGATGCTCCCGCCTCGTCGCAACCTACATGTTCAGCACGCGCCCATAGGCGTCGAGCACCGCTTCCTTCATCATCTCCGACAAAGTCGGATGCGGGAAGATGGTGTGCATCAGCTCTTCCTCGGTCGTCTCGAGGTTCATCGCCACGACATAGCCCTGGATCAACTCGGTCACCTCGGCGCCGACCATGTGGGCGCCGATCAGCTGGCCCGTCTTCTTGTCGAAGATCACCTTCACCAGGCCCTGGTCCTCGCCGAGTGCGATCGCCTTGCCGTTGCCGACGAAGGGGAAGCGGCCGACGCGGATGTCGCGGCCATGCTCCTTTGCCTTGGCTTCGGTGAGGCCGACGGAAGCGACCTGCGGGTGGCAGTAGGTGCAGCCCGGGATCAGGCTCTTGTCCATCGGGTGCGGATGCAGGCCCTTGATGGCCTCGATGCAGACCACGCCCTCGTGCTCGGCCTTGTGCGCGAGCATCGGGGGGCCGGCGACGTCGCCGATCGCGTAGAGGCCGGGCACGTTGGTCTTGCCGTAGCCGTCGATCACGATGCAGCCGCGATCGGTCTTCACGCCGAGCTTCTCGAGCCCGAGATTCTCGATGTTGCCGACCACGCCGACCGCGGAGATCACGCGGTCGAACTCGACGGTCTCGGTCTTGCCCTTGCCGTCGTCGATCGTCGCGACAACGCTGTCGCTCTTCTTGTCGAGCTTGGTGACCTTGGCGCCGGTCATGATCTTGAGGCCCTGCTTTTCCAGCTGCTTGCGGGCGATGCCGGCGATCTCGGCGTCCTCCACCGGCAGGATCTGCGGCAGCACCTCGACCACCGTGACCTCCGAGCCCATGCTGCGGAAGAACGAGGCGAACTCGATGCCGATCGCGCCGGAGCCGACCACCAAGAGCGACTTCGGCATCTTGTCGGGCACCATCGCCTCGAAATAGGTCCAGACCAGCTTCTTGTCCGGCTCCAGGCCCGGCAGCACGCGTGGCCGCGCGCCGGTCGCGACGATGATGTGCTTGGCCTGGTAGGTGCCTTCGCCCAGCGCGCCCTTCGGCGCTTCCACGTCGGACTTGGTCACGGTGATCTTGCCGGGCGCGTCGATGTTGGCGCGGCCCCAGATCACCTGCACCTTGTTCTTCTTCATCAGGAAGCCGACGCCGTCGGCAAGCCGCTTGGAGACGCCGCGCGAGCGCTGCACCACCGCCTTCGGGTCGTAGGAGATCTTCTCCGCCGACAGGCCGTAGTCCTTGGCATGCTGCATGTAGTGATAGATCTCGGCCGACCGCAGCAGCGCCTTGGTCGGGATGCAGCCCCAGTTCAGGCAGATGCCGCCGAGATGCGACTTCTCGATGATCGCGGTCTTGAAGCCGAGCTGGGCGGCGCGGATCGCGGTGACGTAGCCGCCCGGGCCCGAGCCGATGATGATGACGTCGAAGGATGTGTCGGCCATTACGGCTCCCGTTCAACTGAAGCAGTCGGATATGAGTTCGTCGTGGTGCTGCCGATGGAGCGTCGCCAGATCCAGCTTCGGATCATGGCCTCGACAAGCATCAGCGCGGCTGAGATCGCGAACCCGGCGAGCACGATCGGGGCCCAGATGCCGCGCGACAGCGCCTCGCCGGAGAAGAAAGCGGATCGGATGACGTCGATCCCGAGCGGGTTGGCTGATAGCACGATGCTCGCCGATGCCGTGATCCAGGGCCACCGCGTCCTTATACGCATGCGCCGGCCCCGTCAGCCATCCCGCTCCGGAAAACAACGTCACACCATCATCATCACGGGGTTTTCGATCAGCTGCTTGAAGGCGCCGATCAGCTCGGCGCCGAGCGCGCCGTCGATGGCGCGGTGATCACACGACAAGGTCACGCTCATCATGCTGGCAATCTCGATCTTGCCGTTGCGCACCACCGGCCGCTCCTCCGACGTGCCGACCGCAAGGATCGTCGCATGCGGCGGGTTGATGACCGCCGTGAAGTGCGTGATGCCGTACATGCCGAGGTTGGACACGGCCGTGGTGCCGCCCTGATATTCCTCCGGCTTCAGCTTCCGGGTCCGCGCGCGCGCGGCAAAATCCTTCATCTCGTTCGAGATCGCCGACAGCGTCTTGGTTTCGGCCTTGCGGATGATCGGCGTGATCAGACCGCCGGGCATCGCCACCGCAACGCCGACGTCGGAATGCTTGTGCTTGACCATGCCGGCTTCGGTCCAGCTGACGTTGCAGTTCGGGATCTTCTGCAGCGCGACCGCCATGGCCTTGATGACGAAGTCGTTGACCGAAATCTTGTAGAGCGGCTTCTTCTCCTTGTCCTTCGGAGCGGCCGCATTGATCTCCTCGCGCGCGGCCAAGAGCTTGCCGATGTCGCAGTCGATCGTCAGGTAGAAGTGCGGGACCGTCTGCGTCGCTGCGGTCAGGCGCTGCGCGATCGTGCGGCGCATGCCGTCATGCGGGATGACCTCGTAGGAGCCCGGCTCGAACAGCGCAAGGATCTGCTTGTCGGACATCGACGGAGCTGCTGCAGGAGCGCCCGCGGCGGGAGCAGCCGACGGCGCGGCTTTGAGGCCCTTACCAGACTTCGCATCCTCGACGTCGCGGGCAACGACACGACCATGCGGGCCGGTGCCGGTGATGCGGCCGAGATCGATGCCGGCGTCCTTGGCAAGGCGGCGCGCCAATGGCGACGAGAACATGCGGGCGTGGCCGTTGTTGGCCTGGGGCGCAGCCGCAGGTGCGGCTGGCGCAGGCGCGGCGGCCGACATTGCCGCGGGTGCAGCAGCAGGCGCCGGCGCCGCGGCGGGAGCCGCTGACGCAGTCGGCTTGGCCTCAGGCTTCGGCGCTGCCGGCGCGCTGCCGGCGGCCTTGACGTCCTCGCCTTCGCCGGCGAGCACCGCGATCACGTCGTTGACGGGGACGTCCTGCGTGCCCTCGGGCACCAGGATCTTGGCGAGCGTGCCTTCGTCGACCGCCTCGACTTCCATCGTGGCTTTGTCGGTCTCGATCTCGGCGATGACCTCGCCGGATTTGACCTGGTCGCCTTCCTTCTTGAGCCAACGAGCGAGGTTGCCCTTCTCCATCGTCGGCGACAGCGCGGGCATCAGAATGTTGATCGGCATGATCAGTGACCTTGTTTCGACCTGGGGCTGGTGGTGCCCGTATCAGTCGGCCGAGCCAGCTCGGCTTCGAACATCTCGACGATGCGCTGCAGCGCCTCGTCTTCGGAATACTCGCTCTCGCGCGCATAGGCGCGCGCAGCATGTCGGGCCACGTCGACCAGGAGCAGCCCCCACACGTCCGGCTCCTCGAAGGCGCGCTGGAAGGCGATCGAGAGTCCGCCATCGAGCACGAAGGCGCGCAACACTTCGGTGGCGTCCTCGCGGCCGACGACGTCGGGCGGCAGCGGCTGCTCCTTGGGTCCGGCCATCTGGGGGTCCCTTAGCGGTAGCACACGGATTTGGCGGCCCGCACGACATCAGCAGCCGAGGGCAGCGCCAGCTTCTCGAGGTTCGCCGCATACGGCATCGGCACGTCCTTGCCGGACACGCGCGTCACCGGCGCATCGAGATAGTCGAAGGCGTGCTCCATGATGCGCGCGGCGATCTCGGCGCCGACGCCGCTCTGCGCCCAGCCCTCTTCCACCGTGACCGCACGCCCGGTCTTCTTGACCGAGGCGATGATGGTCTCGGTGTCCATCGGACGCAGCGTGCGCAGGTCGATGACCTCGGCCTCGATGCCCTCCTTGGCGAGCTCATCGGCGGCCTTCAACGCGTAGGTCATGCCGTTCGACCAGGAGATGATCGTCACATCCTTGCCGGCACGGGCGATACGCGCCTTGCCGATCGGGATGATGTAGTCGTCGAGCTTCGGCACCTCGCCGGAGTGACCGTACAGCACCTCGTTCTCGAGGAAGATCACCGGATTCGGATCGCGGATCGCTGCCTTGAGCAGGCCCTTGGCGTCGGCCGCGGAATACGGCGCGACGACCTTGAGGCCGGGGATGTGCGAGTACCAGGACGAGTAGTCCTGGCTGTGCTGCGCGGCGACGCGCGCGGCGGCGCCGTTGGGCCCGCGGAACACGATCGAGCAGCCCATCTGGCCGCCGGACATGTACAAGGTCTTGGCCGCGGAGTTGATGATCTGGTCGATCGCCTGCATGGCGAAGTTGAAGGTCATGAACTCGACGATCGGCTTCAGGCCGGCCATCGCAGCACCGACACCGATGCCGGCAAAGCCGTGCTCGGTGATCGGCGTGTCCATCACGCGGCGGGCGCCGAACTCCTGCAACAGGCCCTGGGTGACCTTGTAGGCACCCTGATATTCGGCGACCTCCTCGCCCATGATGAAGACGTCGCCGTCGCGGCGCATCTCCTCGGCCATCGCGTCGCGCAGCGCCTCGCGGATGGTCACCGTCACCATCTCGGTGCCGGCGGGAATTTCCGGATCGGGCTGTGCCACGGCTTGTGGCGCAGCTGCAGAGATGGCCGGCGTCTCGGCGGCAGCCATCGGTGCGGCTTCAGCGGCCGGCTTGGCCGGCGCGGCCACCTTGCCGAGGTCGGCAGCGGTCTCGCCATCGGCGAGGATGGTTGCGATCGGCGTGTTGACCGCGACGTCAGCGGTGCCCTCGGGGATCAGGATCTTGCCGAGCGTGCCCTCGTCGGTCGCCTCGACTTCCATCGTGGCCTTGTCGGTCTCGATCTCGGCGATCACGTCACCCGACTTGATCGCCTCGCCTTCCTTCTTCAGCCATTTGGCGAGGTTGCCCTTCTCCATCGTGGGCGACAGCGCAGGCATCAAAACTTGAATTGGCATATCAGCTCCAGGAATATCAGCTTGCGCGCTCAGCGATAGACGTCGGTGTAGAGCTCGGCGGGATCCGGCTCGGGATCGGCCTGCGCGAAATCGGCTGACTCGTTGACGATCTTGCGCACGTCGGCGTCGATCGCCTTGAGGTCCTGCTCGCTGACCTTGGCCGCCAGCAGGCGGTTGCGCACCTGCTCGATCGGATCCTGGTCGTGACGGACCTTCTCGACCTCCTCACGGGTACGGTACTTCGCCGGGTCGGACATCGAGTGGCCGCGATAGCGGTAGGTCTGCATTTCCAGGATGAAGGGACCCTTGCCCTCGCGGCACCAGGCCGCAGCCCGCTCGCCCGCAGCCTTCACGGCGCGGACGTCCATGCCGTCGACCTGCTCGCCCGGGATGTTGAAGGAGATGCCGCGCTTGGAGAAGTCGGTCTGCGCCGAGGCGCGCGACACCGCCGTGCCCATCGCATAGCGGTTGTTCTCGATGACGTAGATCACCGGCAGCTTCCAGAGCTCCGCCATGTTGAAGCTCTCATAGACCTGGCCCTGGTTGGCCGCGCCGTCGCCGAAATAGGCGACGCTGACCGAGTCGTTGCCGCGGTAGCGGTTGGCGAGCGCCAGACCGGTGCCAAGCGAGACCTGGGCGCCGACGATGCCGTGGCCGCCGAAGAAGTTCTTCTCCATGCTGAACATGTGCATGGAGCCGCCCTTGCCCTTGGAATAGCCGCCGCGGCGTCCCGTGAGCTCGGCCATGACGCCCTTGGCATCCATGCCGCAGGCCAGCATATGGCCGTGATCGCGATAGCCGGTGATGACCTGGTCGCCGTCCTTCAGCGCCATCTGCATGCCGACGACGACGGCCTCCTGGCCGATGTAGAGATGGCAGAAGCCGCCGATCGCACCCATGCCGTAAAGCTGACCCGCCTTCTCCTCAAAGCGACGGATCAGCAGCATGTCGCGCAGCGCAGCCAATTCCTGTTCTCTGGTGAATTCCGGCGGCGGGCCGTTGTCTCTGTCCTGCCCGTGTTCCTTTGCGGCGGTCTTCTTGGGTGCGGCCATGGCAATTCCGGATGAGAGAAAAAGTAGCTTTCTCTAACTCAACTCCATGGCACGTCAAAGGACTGCGTGAACCGCCATTCACTTTGCCCGTGCCGCACTGCAGCGAGCACGAAATAATAGAATGCGAGGGGCAGCGATTTTGAAATCCTGATGCTGCTGCGCGCTTATGTGGCAGCCATCATCGCGCCCGCGGCCGATCGCCTCGGCGTCACTGCGGGCGATTGATGCGGATCAGGTCGTGCGGGTTGGCATAGCCGAGCTGGAAGCGCGCGCGCTCGTCGAGCATGTCGGGATCGACCCGGTCGGAGCGCAGCAGCGACACCCGCTTCTCGCCCTCGGCCCGCTCCTGCTTCAGCCGGACCAGCTCCGAGGTCAGCGACACGATCTCCTGGTCGAGCTCCTGGCGGGCATTCAGGCCATAGCGGCCGGTGTAGGCGTTGATGCCGAAATAGCCGACGATGGCCGCCGCCATCGTGTAGAGGGCGAGCCCGGTGAGGAAGGATTTCAGGCGTGCGCGGGAGACCATGGCCGGGAGAATGCGGCGCCCCGGTTAAGGAATCGCTAACCCTGCCGGCGCGGCTGACCGGCCCCCGACTTGAAGCCAATCGGGGCAAGGCGCGCTGGCGCCCTGCCCCGATCATACCCGTCATGCGCTTGGCGACTGCGGCCCGTGCGAGCTTCACATGTCGCCCAAGGTCTCAGCCGTTCTGCTTGGCGACGAAGGCGGCGAAGGCCTCCAGATATTGCTGCAGCACCGGCTTGAGCGACTCCTTGGTCAGCTCGCCTTGGCCGTCGAACGCATCGCCGATGCCGTTCAGATAGATCTCCGGCTGGCCCATCACCGGGCCCGAGATGCCCGGCATGATGTTCTGCAGGTGCTTGGCCGCGGCGACGCCGCCGAGCGGGCCCGGCGAGTTCGAGATCAGGCCGACCGGCTTGCCCAGGAACGAGCTCTGTCCATACGGGCGCGAGGCGATGTCGATCGCGTTCTTCAGCACGCCGGGGATCGAGCGGTTGTACTCCGGCGTCAGGATGAGCACGCCGTTCGATGCCTTGAGCTTGTCGCGCAGCGCGAGCCAGTCTGCCGGCGGGTTGGCCTCGAGGTCCTGGTTGAAGAACGACAGGCCTTCGAGCGTGACCACCTCGATCTTGAGGCTGGCGGGCGCGAGCTTCGCCATCGCCTTGGCGATCTTGAGCGTGAAGCTCTCCTTGCGGAGACTGCCGACGAGCGCGACGATCGAATACGGGGCGGGCATGAAAGCATCCTTCTGCGTTGAAACCGTAGGCGGACCTTAAGCGCTCCGCGCAATTTCATGCAAGTGCATGAACATCCACCGCCAGGAAACGCAGTGTTTCCCGAACGCGCGGCCGGCGATCACGGCCAGGCCAGTCACTCAATGGTCACTCAATGTTGAAGTAGGCGCCGGGGCACTCGTTGGTCACGGTCGTCGCGATCGCCTGGGCCTGCGGCGAGGTCGGCTTGGGCACGGCGACGACCTTCCATCGGCCGGCCTTGTTCAGCCAGAATTTGTGGGTGGAGGTTGCGATCCGGCGTTCGGAATATTTGGTGACCGGCCACATCATGATGAACTTCGGCTTCGGTGGCGGAACCTCCTGCCATGCGCCGAACTCGTAGAACGGCATGTACCACAGATGCCATTCGATGGCCTGAAACTCGTGATGCGCGACGACCACCTGGACGACGGAGCTTCCTTTCAGCCAGGTCGATCCCAACTCGGATGGCGAGATCAGCTGACACCGCGTGTGCAGCGGCTCCTGAACGTGGAGCAGATCGTACTTCTGGTTCGGTGACAGCAGAGCGGCCGAGGCCGGAGATCCCGCATTGGGATCGTTCGCGGCCGAGGCGCAGATCGGCACATCGGACGGACCCTGCCCGGTCCAGGGGTTGTGACTGCAGGTGATGTGGCGGGACAACGTTCCGCCGCTGGTCGTGGCGGTTTCCTCGGCGAGACCGGTTTCGCGGTCCCAGGTGCCGGTGAACTTGGTCGTCTTGGTCGGCGGACAGGCCGTGGTCGGACCGGACGTCCACCAATGCGTCGCTTCGAGCTCGTAGAACGAGTAGCGGGGTTGCGGATAGTTGACCGCCTTGGCGCTGGTGAGCGCGTGGTGCGCAACGCAGCCCCATCCCTTGGTGTCGAGCCAGCAGACCAGCGGGTAGCTTTCACTCGGCCAGCATCCCGCGCGGGCCGGAGATGAGAAACTGAATGTGATCCCCAGGATGGCCGCGGCCAGAAGGAACGGACGCATGATCTCCTCCGGTCCATGATGCTGGCTGGGAAAGCTGCGCCCCGCGAGCTCTGATCGCCTTGATCGGCATCAACCCTGCCGCGATCCGAGGCCCCTCCGCACCCTGTGCGGTCGGCGCTAGCGGACCGGCTGCTCGCGCAGAACGCGGGTGAATTCAGCCACGGCCTGATGCGTGAGCCAGATCGATTGGCCCTCGACGGGCTGCGGCCAGGTCGACAGCTTGGCAATCACGATCCTGTTGGCGGCGTCGACGAACAGGTTCTGGCCGTGAATGCCCATCGCGAACAGCAGCTGCGGCTGGTCGTTGGTGACGTACCAGCCGCTGCGATAATGCATGTTGCGGCTGATCGCCGCAAAACTGTCGCGCCATTGGCCGTCCCGCCAGGCCTTGATATCGCCGTTGTGCCTGATGTCGTCGAGCCAGGCCTCGGGGATGATGGTCTGCGAGCCGCGGCGGCCGCCCGAGAGCATGAGCTGGCCGAGCCGGGCAAAGTCGCGCAACGTGGCGCAGAAGCCGCCGGTGCAGCGCGGGGCACCCTTGCGGTCGAGGGTGATGAAGGCCTCGCCGCTCGCCCCCATCGGCTTCCACAGCAGCGCGCCGACGAGGCTCGCGAAGCTGCGGCCGGTGGCGCGCTCGATCGCCCATCCGATGAGATCGGTGTTGGACGAGACATAGCTGAACGGGCCGCCATGCGGCTTCGCCTGGGCGCGCATCGTCGCATAGAAATCGTGCAGGTTCGGCGTGGTGCCCGGCGCGACCGGCTCCCAGCCGGCGGCGTCGGCATAGGCCTGCAGGCCGGCGCCGTCGAACACGATGCCGGCGCGCATGTCGAGGAGCTGGCGGAGCGTGGCGCCGCGATAGGCGGTCTCCGCCACCTCCGGCACGTAGCGCGTGACCTCGGCATCGATGTCGAGCTCGCCGCGCCCGGCGAGGATGCCGGCCATCAGGCCGGTGATCGACTTGGTCGCCGACATCAGGATGTGCGGCGTGTCGCGATCGGTGCCGCCGTCGTAATGCTCGAACACGATGCGGCCGCCGTGCAGGATCAGGAGGCCGTCGGTCGCCGTCGCCTTCAGGAAGCCGTCGAGATCGAGCGTGCCGCCCTTGGGCAGCCGCAGGCTGAACTCATCGAACGCAACCGGGCTCGCCGGCAACGGCCAGGCACTGCCCGGCGCGCTCTCGATCTCGGCGACCGGCAGGA
This sequence comes from Bradyrhizobium sp. HKCCYLS20291, assembly GCF_051167715.1. Classification (NCBI taxonomy): domain Bacteria; kingdom Pseudomonadati; phylum Pseudomonadota; class Alphaproteobacteria; order Hyphomicrobiales; family Nitrobacteraceae; genus Bradyrhizobium; species Bradyrhizobium sp. HKCCYLS20291. The sequence continues at coordinate 116,296 of NZ_JBNPTO010000022.1, forward strand.
TGGACCGGATGTTGTGGAACGCCCGGCGGCTGAACGGCGCGCTGCGCCAGTTGGAGAGATCGGCGCGGGAGGAAGATGGTTCAGTCGACATGCGAGACCCTGTGGAATGCGTCCGACATAGGCGTTCGCGGTCGCAACGGAAAGCCCGGAACCTCCCCGGACAAACAAACAGGCCGCCCAAAGGCGGCCTGGCACACTCTCTCCTCCGTCATTGCGAGAAGCCAACGGGTCCGCGCAAAGCGCGGCCCGATGACAGGCTCCGCGACGAAGCAATCCAGAGTCCTTGCTCGGCCCTGGATTGCTTCGCTTCGCTCGCAATGACGAGAAACTTACAGCACCGGATTCCACGGCGCCGGGATCAGCCGGTAGCGCGGGCCATCCTTCTCGACGTAGCCGACCGAGGGGAACGAGAAGTGGAAGCCGATCACCCTCGCCTTCTCGGCCGCGGCCATGTCGTAGAACTTGTGCCGGGTCTCCTGCGCCATCGCGGCGTCGGTGTCGAACATCACGTGCCAATCGGGGTTGCGCAGAAACAGCTCGGGCACGTTGGTGACGTCGGCCTGGATCAGCACCTTGGCGTTGCCCGACGCCACCGCGAACGAGGTGTGGCCCGGCGTGTGGCCGGGGGTGCCGAGCGCGGTGACGCCGGGCGCGACCTCCTTGTCCCACTCGTACTGGGTGACCTTGTTCTCCAGCCCGCCGAACACCTTCTTGAAGTTGGCGAAGTTGCCCTTCATCAGCTCGGTCTGCGCCTTGGCGGCGTTCTCGTCGCTGTTCCAGAACGCCCACTCCTTCGCGGGCACCTTGATCTCGGCGTTCGGGAACGCCAGCGATCCGTCGCCGAGCTTGAGGCCGTTGATGTGGTCGCCATGCATGTGCGAGAGCACGACGACGTCGATGCTCTTCGGATCGACGCCCGCCGCGGCGAGGTTCTGCAAGGTGCGGCCGACCGCGCCCTTGCTGGCCTCGAACGCGCCGGCGCCGTTGCCGGTGTCGATCAGCACCAGCTTGGAGCCGGTGTTGATCAACTGCGGGTTGAAGGGGATCGTGATCATGCCCTTCGGCATGTAGCCGCTTTCCGCGGCCGCGAGCGCGTCCTCCTTGGCGGTATTGACGACGAACTTGTCGGGCATCGGGAAGGTGCGCGCGCCGTCATTGACGGAGGTGCATTCGTAGTCGCCGACCTTGTAGCGGTAGAAGCCCGGCGCCTGCGCGCCGGCCGGCGCCACGGCCGCGCGGGCTTCGCGGCCGAGCAGTTGCGGCAGGCTGCCGGCGGCCCCGGCGAGGGCCGCACCGGCGAGAAATCGACGGCGATCGATGGTAGTCATGACAATCTCCTCAGCGCATACGCGGCAGACACCGCCCCAAAACCAAAACGGCGCGGATTGTCTCCGGCTGCGGGCCAAACGCAAGCCCGTCCGCAACGTCCGAGGAGCGACGTTAGGTCACTTAACTTTGTTGGGGTCGATAAGGAATTTTTCGCCAGTCGCCCGTTTGGCGTAGGCTGCGAGGTTGGCCGGATCGAGCGTCTCGACCAGTGAGATCACCTTCGTGTAGTGACTCGCGAACGTCGTCTTGAGCTCATCGACGACACGCTGGCGCAGCCGTTCGCTGTCCGCCCGGCCGATCTTCATCAGGAACGGAAACAGCAGCCAGCCGCCGACGCCCCAGGTCATGCCGAAGCTGCGCGTGATCTCGGTCGGCCTGACGTCAAGGCTACCGTAGATGTAGACCTGCTTGTGCACCGCAGAGCCGTAGCGGCTGTAGGGATGCTTGCCGGACGTGTTGATCGCCGCTTCCATCGCAGTGAGGATCTGGCCGGCGAGCTTGCCGCCGCCGATCGCGTCGAAGGCGATGGTGGCGCCGGTCTCGACCAGCGCCGCGGTCAGATCGTCCATGAAGGTCGGCGAGGTCGAATCCACGACGTATTTCGCGCCGATGCCGCGCAGCAGCTCGGCTTGTGCTGCACTGCGCACGATGTTGACCAGCGCGATGCCGTCCTTGATGCAGATCTTGTTGAGCATCTGCCCGAGGTTGGAGGCGGCCGCGGTGTGCACCAGCGCGGTATGGCCTTCGCGCCGCATCGTCTCGGTCATGCCGAGCGAGGTCAGCGGATTGACGAAGCAGGACGCACCCTCCTCCGCCGTCGTGCCCGCCGGCAGCGGCAGGCATTCGGAGAGCTTGAGGCAGCGGTACTGGCTGTACATTGCGCCGCCAATCGCAGCGACGGTGCGGCCCATCAGCGCTTTGGCCGCGTCCGACGACCCGGTCTTGACCACGACGCCGGCGCCCTCGTTGCCGATCGGCATCGACTCGTCGACGCGGGCGGCCATCGCCCGCATCCCGGCTTCGGGCACCTTCGCCGTGATGACGGGACGATCCTTGGTGCCGGACAGCTGCACGGTGGAAAGATCAGCCGCGCCGACCAGCAGGCCGAGATCGGACGGATTGATCGGCGCCGCCTCGATCCGCACCACGACCTCGTCCGGCCCCGGCTCCGGGGTCGGCACGTCCACGAGCGACAGCTCAAGCTCGCCGCTGCGCTTGATCAATGTCCGCAGCTGCAGGCCGTGTGTCTCGACGCCCATGCGTGCCTCCCCTGTTTGCTTCAGCCGATGCTCAGGCCAGCGCCTTCAGCGCGTAGCGTCCGGCGTAGCGGGCCTGCGCGTCCAGCTCCTGCTCGATGCGCAGCAGCTGGTTGTACTTGGCGGTGCGGTCGGCGCGCGCCAGCGAGCCGGTCTTGATCTGCCCGCAATTGGTGGCGACCGCGAGATCGGCGATCGTGGAATCCTCGGTCTCGCCCGAGCGGTGCGACATCACGGCGGTGTAGCCGGCCTTGTAGGCCATCTCAACGGCGGCGAGCGTCTCGGTGAGCGTGCCGATCTGGTTGACCTTGATCAGGATCGAGTTGGCGCGGCCGTTGCGGATGCCGTCGGCGAGGCGGTTGACGTTGGTGACGAACAGATCGTCGCCGACCAGCTGGCACTTGTGGCCGATCAGGTCGGTCAGCTCCTTCCAGCCGTCCATGTCGTCCTCGGACATGCCGTCCTCGATCGAGCAGATCGGATAGCGCGCGACGAGGTCGGCGAGATACCTGGCCTGCTCCGAGCGCGAACGGCTCTTATTCTCGCCCTCGTAGACGTACCGGCCGTCCTTGAAGAACTCGGTGGCGGCGCAGTCGAGCGCCAGCATCACGTCATCGCCGGCGGTGTAGCCGGCCTTGCCGATCGCGGCCATGACGAAGTCGAGCGCAGCATCCGCCGACGGCAGGTTCGGCGCGAAGCCGCCCTCGTCGCCGACATTGGTGTTGTGCCCGGCCTTCTTCAGCTCGCCCTTCAGCGTGTGGAAGATCTCCGAGCCGCAGCGCAGCGCCTCGGCGAAGCTCGGCGCGCCCACCGGCATGATCATGAATTCCTGGAAGTCGATCGGGTTGTCGGCGTGGACGCCGCCATTGACGATGTTCATCATCGGCACCGGCAAGGTGCGCGCCGAGGTGCCGCCGACGTAGCGATACAGCGGCATGTCGTAGGAGATCGCCGCCGCCTTGGCGCAGGCGAGCGACACGCCGAGGATGGCGTTGGCGCCGAGCCGGCTCTTGTTCTCGGTGCCGTCGAGCTCGATCAGGATCTGGTCGATCTGGACCTGGTCATGCGCCGACATGTCGCTCAGCGCCTCGTAGATCTCGTCGTTGACCGCCTCGACCGCCTTCTGCACGCCCTTGCCGAGATAGCGGTGCTTGTCGCCGTCGCGCAGCTCGACCGCCTCATGGGCGCCGGTCGAGGCGCCCGAGGGAACGGCGGCGCGGCCGACCGAGCCGTCCTCCAGCACGACGTCGACCTCGACCGTGGGATTGCCGCGGCTGTCCAGGATTTCGCGGCCGATGATGTCGACGATGGCGGTCATGAGGTCCTCTCGCGGGCTTTTCGGGTGGGCATTGCTGCGCCGCTTCTACCGCAAGCCCGGGGGTCCGAAAAGGCCAAGTCGGGTGGAAGTCGGCGGAAGTCGCGGCCAAATCACGAAGCGGATGACGTAAGCCCCTCGATTGGCTAAACGGGCGCCAGCTGCGACAGGTGACACGACAAATGGCGAAACGATCCAACACCACCCTGACATCGGCCGGCCTTCAGCTCGGCCGCGCGGTGGCGGCCCCCGACAGCCCGGAGGCGGCGACGCTCGACCGCGTCCCCAATCCGCAGAAGGACACCGATTACCTGGCCCGCTTCACCGTGCCGGAGTTCACCTCGCTATGCCCGGTGACGGGACAACCGGACTTCGCCCATCTGGTGATCGACTATGCCCCCGGCCCGTGGCTGGTCGAATCCAAGTCGCTGAAAATGTATCTGGCCAGCTTCCGCAACCATGGCGCGTTCCACGAGGACTGCACGGTCGCCATCGGCAAGCGCCTCGCCGCCGAGATCAAGCCCAAATGGCTCCGCATCGGCGGCTACTGGTACCCCCGCGGCGGCATCCCGATCGACGTGTTCTGGCAGACGGGCAAGCTGCCGAAGGGGCTGTGGGTGCCGGACCAGGGCGTGGCGCCGTATCGCGGGCGGGGGTGAGGCCAGCAAATCGCCCCCGACAAGTATCTGACTCGACTCCCCCACCGTCATGGCCGGGCTCCGTCCCGGCCATCCACGCCTTACGGCGAACGCGGCGATTTCGCGATCCTTCAGGGCGTTTGCTGGAGTTGTCACCGTCCCTAATCGCTATCCGGAAACCGACCTTTGTTCTTGTATTTAAGGCCTAGGGTAGCGCGCACGCAATACTGCGTCATCCTGGAGCGGCCCGTAGCGCAAGGCGAACTCGCATCGCCGACCATGCCACCTGTGTCCTCCGACGGGTGCGCTCCAGCCCCCCGTTCTCATTCTTTTCGACCGCGGGCGTAAGCAAACCTAATCAGCGCGGCCCACTCCAGCCGAATGTATACTTTGCAGCGTCGAACGTCGCGCTTATCTTTGCAAATGGCTTAGTGACCTCCCCAACAACACAGCGCTCGTTGTCCCGAACGACACGATAGGTTCTTCGCTGTGTTACGCAGTAGAGGTTTGTTTCACCTTTCCATTCGAAACTTCGCATTCCCTGACTTGCCCTTCCGTACACAAACAAATCGTTCCGGGGAAACATCCCGACATCTCGACATTGATGCCTTTCGATCTCGTACCATCCCGACAACATCCGTTTGGACGCATCGACACGATTTTGGTGAAGTAAGATGGCCGATACGGTAAGAGGGCTATTGTTGCAAAGAGTAAGGGACGTGAGCGATTTGTTTGCCTCGGTCTGCGGCGGTACTGACACCCCTTCGGCCTGTTGGAGTACTGCTGTTAGGCGAAGGATAGGCTGGGCCAACTTCGTTGATTCGCCAATGGCCCCAAACAACTTTTGATTATCATCGAAATAGCAACGAGACACGTACCCACCCACATCTCTAACCGGCGCGTATTTTTTAGCCGTGTCCGACCCTAAGTAGGTTGAGCAATCCACGCCGGATACGACTATCGCCCCCGCCTCAACGCGCGCAATTCCATACTGATGATCACCACCCCTACTGACGTCTATGATGAACGTATCCGAACTTAGCTCGAACAGCCAAACCGGACTTTGCTCGAGCTTCTGATCGATCAAAATGTAACCATCGTCACTCGGCTTCAACTCCCAGTCTTCGACCGATATCCACCTCGATTCCCTGTACTGCTCTACCTTGTATCGACCACCAGAGAATGGGGCCACCGCTTCCTTAGGATCGAACAACGCCCCCTCCGAGACCAAGCAGCCGGAGAGTAAAAGCGACAAACCCATGCTTCCTAGAAAGCGTGCCCATGCTATCGTTCTGGCTTGAACCGCGCGCCTATGCCAAAGTGTCCGACAGTTCATCGACGCTCATCCCGCCCCGCTTTATGACTCAAACGTTCCGCCTCTGCTTGTTCGCAGCAATCTGCCTTGCTCCTATCATTGGGAACGAGGATCCAGCTATTGCTCAAAGCCAAGCCCCTTCAGTCCGGACTCTGACTTTGACGCTATGCAATAAGACCAACAAGCTCGTCGATACCATTCTTATCCATCGGTCAATTGAAGGGGAAGACTTCTGGATGCTACGCGGATGGTGGAGTCTTTCCCCCAGCAAATGCGTCGATCTCCCGGGAATTCCAAAAGGTTACTTTTACTACTATTCCGAAGAGCGAGGAGGAAATGGTTGGGCCTGGAATGGCAACGCTCGGACCGTATGCATTCAAACGCCGCCAGTAGAACGAGCTATTTTTCCGAAAGAGAAATGCCTCTTCGGCGAGAAAAAAGTGGGATTTCGGGAGGTCTATTCAATTCAAGACCAATATCAGATTCTGCTGAAATAGCACTTAGGGACCAATACCGATCCAGGCAGGCGCCTGCCCCCTTCCCCAGGGAAACCCGCTAAGTGGTGACCCGCTTGGCGCGCCCTGACGGGTACCGTCGCCGCATTCGGGTCTTCCTGGTTCATCCCATTGTATGCAGTCATCGCCAGGATTCGAGCTGTCGGCACTGTCTAGCCTGTTCTTTCCGATCAACGCGTCTAGCTTCTGATCATACCACTTCAATGCGTAATCATAGCCTTTACCCGCCACTTTGTCGGTAAAGATCGCGACGCCTGCACCAAGAAGAAGACAACCTGCGCCAGCTGTGGCGCCGCATGCGACGCCAACAGCCGCTGCACCAACATATGTACTAACGCCCCAAGTCGCGAACCCGCGTCCCGCCGCTTGATATCTTTCTTGACCGTGCTCAAGTCCCTCATGGTAGGACTCATTTATTGAGAATACGCTTGCCGCACCCTTCAAGAACTTTCCCACTGTGGGCATGTGGTACTTTGTCTCCGCCAGAATCTCACCACCGGTGGAGAGTTTTTCGAGACTGCCAAAGATCGCCGATTTCTTTACTGGGGTAGCCTCGACAGGATTCAGCACTAGCGTATTTGCAGAACGGGGAGCCGCGCTCTCCCCCAGTGGAGTTTGAGCAAATATTGGCTGTGACGCGAAGAAGGCACCACCAATTAGTGCCACCCCGAGAGATGCAGTGGCTCGATTGCAAAGCTCGCACATCATTTTATCCGATGCTCGTTTAAGCTTTATTCTCAATACGACAACAAAATTCTCACCCGCCTGATTGCGCCGTTTGGCGCCGCTCCAACTTCAATAAAGGCAGTCTCCCTCCCAACTTGGTCGTCTTGCAGTACAAAATTATCGGCTTCGGAGATCCGCACTAACGCCCGGGGCTTCATGAATGCCGCAGCGGCCTTGCCAGCGGAAAAGCGCGTGGCAAATGTCTCGCTGCTACGGAATACTTCGACAGCCTCCCTACATGGCGATCTTTCATATTCTTGCATCCCTTGAACTTGCAACAATAGGCCTCTAACCACTTCTTTCGCGGCAGCTTTGTCCCTCTGCAGCTCGCTCAAGGCCGCAATGATACTTGATTCATCCTCAAAAAGTAGTCGAGCCAGGTCCCGCTGGAGCTTGGGACGCTGTCGAAAGAGACGTAGTTTGAAATCGTCATCATCTTTTATACTACCGGCACTTATCCTTTTACCCAAAGAATGACCACCGGCGAAATAGATCGCCGAAACTCTTTTCTGATCATCATACTTGAGCACCGTGTACAGGTCAGCAAACGTCGAAAACAGGACTGCGTAACGCCCACCCGACGACATCTCAACGCTTGACGTTGTTAGAACGAGTTCGGCAAAAGCGTCGGCGTTTGGGATGGGAGTAGTATCCCCAGTATTGGAATTTACCAGTTGCGCAAAGTAGGAAGTCGTCTTTGAGAGGAGATAGTCGTTTATGGTAAGAATTCGCGGGACTACGGGACCGGCAGCCCCGGACTGGGCGATAGCATCGGACGCCGCAACGGATTGCCAAATCAGGAATGGTACTGTCAAAGCGGCTCTTTTGAGCAATAGGAAAAAATCCATTGTCGTGCCCCAATTTCAGAACGGTAACTCGATTTCTGGTTTCTGAGCAATCCTTTTGGAAATGAACTGCCCTGGACAGCGCTCCTCGGCAATCCTCCTAGACGCCAATTCTCACGCAGAACCAATCACATCGCCCAGCCCGGCCTCGTGTCCAGAATTCGATCTTTCTTTTTTTCGGAAGACATGCTTTATCGTGCGCATCCCGTCTCGATCAGAGCAACTGTGCTTTGAGGTAGGCCGGCGATCGGCCGGCCTCAAGGCTGGCGCGAGACGCGCC
>NZ_JBNPTO010000023.1:0-121542 GCF_051167715.1 Bradyrhizobium sp. HKCCYLS20291
CGGCTCGGGCTTGCCCGGGCCGACGACGGCAAGCCGCCGATGGCCGTCGGCGTCGACCTGCGCGGCGAGTCCTATGGCCTCCTGATCGATCAGATCGGCGAAGTGCTGCGGTTGCCCGAGGAAGGCCGGGAGGACAATCCCGTCAACCTCGACCCGCGCATGGCGAAGCTCGCCGGTGGCGTGCACCGCCTCGATGGCCAGCTGATGGTCATCCTCGACGTCGATCGCGTGCTCGAACTCGCCGCCGACAAGATGGCGGCCTGACGGCCGTAGCGTAAGCCCGGCCACGCGACACCGCGTGACCGGATTTGGACCCTGATCCCGAGAGGCTGAAATGAGAACGTGTCTGGTAGTTGACGACTCGAGCGTCATTCGGAAGGTGGCCCGCCGCATCCTTGAAGGCCTGGATTTCCAGATCGTCGAAGCGGAGGATGGTGAGCAGGCGCTCGAGATCTGCAAGCGCGGTCTTCCCGATGCGGTTCTGCTCGACTGGAACATGCCGGTGATGGACGGCTACGAGTTTCTCGGCAACCTCCGCCGCATGCCCGGTGGCGATGCGCCGAAGGTCGTGTTCTGCACGACCGAGAACGACGTGGCGCACATCGCGCGCGCACTGCATGCAGGTGCCAACGAGTACATCATGAAGCCGTTCGACAAGGACATCGTGACGGCGAAATTCCAGGAAGTCGGGCTGCTCTGATTTCAGACAGCTCGACGGATCCGTGCTCGTCCGGGGTTGCCGTCACCCTGTGCCTCTGTCCTGTTGGTGAACTATGAGCGTCGCGTTGGCCAGTTCTTCGATTCCAAGTTCGACCAGGCAGGAACCTCTTCGGGTGATGGTCGTGGACGACTCCGTCGTCATCCGCGGCATGATCTCGCGCTGGATCGCGTCCGAGCCCGACATGGTCGTGGCCGCCTCGCTGCGCACGGGCCTCGAGGCCGTGAACCAGATCGATCGCGTCAATCCCGACGTTGCCGTTCTCGACATCGAGATGCCGGAGCTCGATGGCATCGCCGCGCTGCCGAAGCTGCTTGCCAAGAAGAAGAACCTCGCGGTGATCATGGCTTCGACCCTGACCCGCCGCAACGCCGAGATCAGCTTCAAGGCACTCTCGCTGGGCGCCGCCGACTACATCCCGAAGCCGGAAAGCACGCGCGAGGCGTCGGCCGCCGATAATTTCCACCACGATCTGATCCAGAAGATCCGCACGCTCGGCGCCAAGGCACGCCGTTCCTCGCCTGCACCTCATCTCCACTCCGCGCCAGCCGCGCCGCACGTCCATGAGCTGAAGCCGGCTCCGGTGCCACGACCGCTCGCGGCTCCCGTTCCCATGCACGCCGCGCCCGCCGTCGCGGCTCCGCTGGCGCGTCGCGCCTTTGGCACGCAGATGCCGAAGGTGCTGCTGATCGGATCGTCGACCGGTGGTCCGCAAGCCCTGATGTCGGTTGTCACCGAGCTCGGTGCGGTGATCGATCGTTTCCCGGTGTTGATCACGCAGCACATGCCGCCGACCTTCACGACCATCCTGGCCGAGCATCTGGCGCGGTCGAGCCGCCGGCCGGCCCACGAGGCCGTCGATGGCGAGGTTATCAAGGCGGGCCAGATCTATCTTGCGCCGGGCGGCCGGCACATGCGCGTCGCGCGTCACGGCACGGATGCGGTGATCGCGCTCGACAATGGTCCACCGGTCAACTTCTGCAAGCCGGCGGTCGATCCGCTGTTCACCTCCGCCGTTGAGGTCTGGCAGGGCGCTACGCTGGCGGTGATCCTGACCGGCATGGGCTCCGACGGCATGCGCGGCGGCAAGGACGTCGTCGCCGCCGGCGGTAGCGTCATCGCGCAGGATGAAGCGACCAGCGTCGTCTGGGGCATGCCTGGTGCTGCCGCCAATGCCGGCATCTGCGCGGCCATCCTCCCCTTGAATCAGATCGCATCGAAGGTGGTCCGTCTGTTTGCAGGAGACCGTTCGTGACCCCCCTGGACTATGAGTTCTTGCGTAAGCTCCTGAAGGAGCGCTCCGGCCTCGACCTCTCGGCCGACAAGCAATATCTGGTCGAAAGCCGGCTGTTGCCATTGGCCCGCCGCGCCAACCTGTCCGGCATTTCGGAGCTGGTGCAGAAGATGAAGAGCGGCGGCGAGCAGCTCACGACGCAGGTGGTCGAGGCGATGACCACCAACGAGACGTTCTTCTTCCGCGACAAGGTGCCTTTCGACCATCTGCGCGACTACATCCTGCCCGCGCTGATCCAGTCGCGCGCCAGCCGCCGGTCGTTGCGGATCTGGTCGGCCGCCTGCTCGACCGGGCAGGAGCCTTATTCGATCGCGATGTGCCTGCGCGAGTTCGGTGCGGCGCTTGCCGGCTGGCGGATCGAGATCGTCGGCACCGACTTGTCGCAGGAGGTGCTGGAGAAGTCGAAGGCCGGCCTCTACAGCCAGTTCGAGGTGCAACGCGGATTGCCGATTCAGTTGCTGGTGAAGCACTTCACCCAGCTCGGCGACCTCTGGCAGCTCAGCGCCGACATTCGCGGCATGGTGCAGCACCGTCAGCTCAATCTGCTGCAGGACTTCTCGCATCTCGGCAAGTTCGACGTGATCTTTTGCCGCAACGTCCTGATCTATTTCGACCAGGAGACCAAGGCCTCGATCTTCGAGCGACTTGCCAAGCAGCTCGAGCCTGACGGCACGGTGCTGCTGGGCGCCGCCGAGTCGGTGGTCGGCATCACCGATGCCTTCAAGCCGAACCAGGAGCGCCGCGGTCTCTATCAGATCAATCCGGTCCGCAGTCCGCGCGGCGGAGCAGCCCTGTTGCCCGGACTCAAGGTGGTCGCGGCACGTTGACGCGGGCCGGCCCAGAGCCACCGCTTGACCGGCCATAACGCTGGCCGGTCGTCCCAGGACCTTCTGCAAAGCAAAATCTTTTCCCCGCAGGCGGAACCTTTTCCGCCCTGACGCGTCGATTCACGCCTTGGTGTGGCCGAAGCGTGTTGGTTCGACGGCGGGGGGATCTTGATGAAAACGAGTGTGCGTCCTCGGATCGTGACGCGGGATCTTCCTGTCATCGCGAAGTCAGCGACCGGGATCGACGGCCTCGACGAGGTCACCTTCGGCGGCCTGCCGCAGGGGCGTCCGACCCTGCTGTGCGGCGCCGCGGGCTGCGGCAAGACGCTGTTCGCCATGACGTTTCTCTACAATGGCGCGGTCACCTATGACGAGCCGGGCGTGTTCGTCGCGTTCGAGGAGCAGCCGGAGGACCTGATCAAGAATGTCGGCTCGCTCAGCTACGACATCGATCGGCTGATCGAACAGAAGAAGATCGTGGTCGACCACATCCATCTCGATCGCAACGAGATCGAGGAGGCCGGCGACTACGATCTCGACGGATTGTTCATCCGCATCGGCTTCGCGATCGATTCGATCGGCGCCAAACGCGTCGTGATCGACACGATCGAGACCTTGTTCGGCGGCCTCGACAACCAGGCCGTGCTGCGTTCCGAGCTTCGCCGGCTGTTCGAATGGTTGAAGAGCAAGGGCGTCACCGCCATCATCACCGGTGAGCGCGGCGACGGCACGCTGACCCGCTACGGCCTCGAGGAATATGTCGCCGACTGCGTGATCCTGCTCGACAACCGCGTGCACGATCAGCTGTCGACGCGGCGGCTGCGCGTCGTGAAGTATCGCGGCACGGCGCACGGCACCAACGAATATCCCTTCATCATCGACCAGGAAGGCATCACCGTGATGCCGATCACCTCGTCGGGTCTCGCCCATGATGCGTTCACCGAGCGCGTGTCGACGGGCATCCCCGACTTGGACGCGATGATGCAAGGGCAGGGCTACTACCGCGGATCGAGCATCCTCGTGTCCGGCATGGCCGGCGCCGGCAAGTCGACGGTGTCGGCCCATTTCGCCAATTCGATCTGCCAGGCGGGACAGCGCTGCATCTATTTCGCGCTGGAGGAATCGCCGCAGCAGATCGTGCGCAACATGAAGTCTGTCGGCCTCGACCTGCAGCAATGGGTCGATCGCGGCCTGCTGCGCTTCTCGGCGCGGCGCCCCAATCTCTACGGGCTCGAGACCCATCTCGCCTCGATGCATCGCGAGGTCAAGGAGTTCGATCCTGCGGCCGTCGTCATCGATCCGATCTCGGCGCTGATGGGCGCCGGGCAGGCCGGCGACGTGCACTCGATGACGTTGCGCCTGATCGACTTCCTGAAGTCGCGCGGAGTAACCGCGCTGTTCACCAATCTGGGTGCTGGAACCGCGGAGACTGCGACGACCGAGATGCAGATTTCGTCGCTCACCGACACTTGGCTGCTGCTCTACAATCGCGAGATCAATGGCGAGCACAACCGCCAGCTCTATCTCCTGAAGTCGCGCGGCATGGCGCATTCCAACCAGGTGCGCGAGTTCCTGATGAGCGCTGACGGCATTGCGCTGCGTGAGGTCTATGTCGGGCCCGACGGCGTGCTCACGGGATCGGCGCGGGCGGCCCAGGAGGCCAGGGATCGCGCCGATCAGCTGCTGCGCATGCAGGAGATGGACCGCCGCGCGCGGGAGATTGCGCGTCGCCGCGAGGAGATCGCGGCACAGATCGAAGTGCTGAAAGCCCAGCTTGCGGGCGAGGAGGGGGAAATGGAGCTTCTGAACCGGGAAGGGGCCGCCCGCGAGGATCAGCGCTCGGCCGATCGCGTCGCCATGGTGCAGACCCGCTCGTCGATGCGTGCGGTGAGCTCGCCGTCGAAACCGATGTCAAGCAAATGACGGCCGCACCCATGGAACAGGATGGCTATAACCTTCGGCTCTATGTCGCGGGCCAGACCCCGAAATCGGTGGCGGCGCTCGCCAATCTCAAGAAGCTGTGCGAGACGCATCTGCCCGGCCGCTACACGATCGAGGTGATCGATCTGATGCGGGATCCTGCGCTCGCCCAGCGCGACCAGATCGTTGCGATCCCCACGCTGATCCGGCAGCTGCCCGAGCCGCTCAAGCGCATCATCGGCGACCTTTCCAACGCTGAGAAGGTGCTGGTCGGTCTCGATATCGCCCCGAGCTGAACGGAGGATTCGTGGCAGCAAAAGACGCGATGCAGGCGGCACGGCCGCGCAACGAGGCCGAAGAGACCGTCGAGGCGATCCATCGCGGCAATGTCGATGCTGTCGTGGTGCAGGGGCCGACAGGACCGCAGGTCATCATGCTGCAGGGCGCAGATGCGCCCTATCACGTGCTGGTCGAGCGGATGAGCGACGGCGCGCTGACGCTCGATGAGGACGGCTGCATCGTCTACGTCAATTCCAGGCTGTGCGCGCTGACCGGACTTGCCGCCGAGCAGCTGGTGGGGCGCGACTTCGCCGCGCTGTTCGCTGGACCGGTGCCACAGCAGCGCGCGGACGATGCAGCGACCGATGCCCAGCTCAGCCGCGCCGACGGCGGACATCTGCCGGTGTCGGTGTGGATGCGGCAGATGGCGATGGGCGGCGTCGTGGCCACGCTCGTGACCTTGACCGACATGTCGATCCAGCGCCGTGCAGAGGAGGTTGCCAATGCCGAGCGTTTCGCGCGCTCGATCCTCGAGCAGGCGACCGACGCCGTCGTCGTCCTCGCGCCTGATGGCCGGATCACCCATGCGAGCTGGGTGGCGGAGCAGCTCGCGGAACGGCCGCCGGTCGGGCAGTTGTTCTCCGAGGCCTTTCCGCTCGATGCGCGCAGCGCCAGCCAGCAGGGCACCTTCACGCGCTTCTCCCGCGAAAGCCTCGATCAGGCGCTGGCGACCAAGCCGTTCCACGGCGTCGAAGTCGGACTCCGCAACGACCGCGTTGCAGGCCGCTCGTTCCTGTTGTCGGGTGGCCCGCTGGTCAACGACGCCAAGGACATGATCGGCTCGATCGTGACGTTGACTGATATCACCGACCGCAAGCGGGCCGAGGAGCAGCAGACGGTCCTGGTCGCCGAGCTCAATCACCGGGTCAAGAACATCCTGGCGATCGTGCAGTCGGTGGCCGGGCAGACGCTGCGCACCTCGCCATCGCTGCCGGCCTTCAACAAGGCGTTCTCCGGACGTATCCAGGCGGTCTCGATCGCGCACGACATTCTCACCCAGACACGCTGGATCGGCATCGGATTCAACGAGCTGCTCACGACCGTGCTGGCGCCCTACGGCGTCGGTGAAGGGCGGATCGCCATCGACGGACCGCCGGTGCTGCTGGAGGCGCGGCTGGTGCTGCCGCTGTCGATGGTGCTGCACGAGCTCGCGACCAACGCATCGAAATACGGCGCGCTGTCGGCGCCGTTCGGCCAGGTTTCGATCTCCTGGCAGCTGTGCGACGACCGCCGCCGGCTCGAGCTGGTCTGGCTGGAGCGCGGCGGTCCCGCGGTCGAAGGCGGCGGCGCCCGCGGCTTCGGCACCACGCTGATCGATCGCGTCGTCCGCTTCGATCTCGACGGTGATGCGGATCTGGCCTTCGAGCCGGCTGGAATGCGCTGCACGCTGCGCTTTGCGCTGATAGCCGAGACCGTGCCGGAGCAGGTGCCGGCCTCTGCCGTGCAGCCTGATTAGTCCCGGATCATGCGTTAGCTCGCAACCGAGCCCAGGAACGTCGCCTCGCACATCGCGCGCAGCGCCCGTTCGTCGAACGGCTTGGCGAGGCGCGGCAGGCTGCGGAAGTCCGGCGGGAACAGGGTCGCGTCGTCATAGCCCGAGGTGATGACGATCTTCAGATCGAGCGCGATCAGCTGCGGCAGGATCGCGAAGATCTGCTCGCCGCGCAGGTTGACGTCGAGCAGCGCGCCGTCGACATGGCCGCGCTCGGCTTCACGCAGCACCTCGGCGACGCGCGAGACGGGGCCGATCACCTCGCAGCCGAACCCCTGCAGCACGGTTTCGAGCTCGAGCGCGATCAATCCCTCGTCCTCGGCGACCAGGATGCGCAAGCCTTCGAGCCGGGAGTTGTTTGTCGCCATGCCTCGCATCCGGTCGCAGTCGCCGCGTCCAGGAGTTCCCTCCCCTTGCTCTATCTAGTCATCCGGAGCGGAGTGTCGAGCCGTTTCGCGCGGGCTCGTTAACGACTACAGGATCGCATGCGGCAAAAAGCGCGAGCGATTTCCCGTGATCGGAGTTGCATCCTCGCGGATCGACAGCCCGCAGGGGGTGTTGGCGACCAGCCAGCTGCCGATCACCGGGAACACGCCGCCGAAATCCGGCAGCGGCGCCAGCGCCTGGCGGATGTAGCCTTCGGCGCCATAGGGGCCGTCCTGGGCCGACACGGCGACCCCGCCCGAGACCAGGCTGACATTGGCGCCCTCGCGCGAATAGATCGGCTTGCGCACGAAGCTCTGCCCGAGGCTCGCCGCCTTGGGGTCATCCTCGAAATAGGCCGGCAGCAGGCTCGGATGGCCTTCGAACATCTGCCACAGCAGCGGCAGGATGCCCTTGTTGGACAGGATCGCCTTCCAGGGCGGCTCGACCCATCGCGTCGGCGCGGTCTGGAGCTTGGCCCCGAAGGCGTCGTGGAACATCCACTCCCAAGGATACAACTTGAAGGCGAGTCGTATGTCGTTATTGTCGAGATCGACGAAGCCGCCACCAGTGTCGCGCCAGCCGATATCGGTGATGTCGAGCACCGTCGTGGACAGCCCGGCCTGCGCGGCGGTGTCGGCGAGATAGACCAGGGTGGCGGCATCCTCGGGCTCGCTGGTGACGCCTGCGAGGTGCAGCCGGCCTTTGCCGAGCGCGCGCCAGCGCTCGATCAGCCGCTCATGGATCGAATTGTACTGGTCGGCGCGGCCGGGAAGGATGCGCCGCTCGATCGCCTGTTCGAGCCATGTCCATTGGAACACCGCGGCCTCGAAGATCGAGGTCGGCGTATCGGCGTTGTATTCGAGCAGCTTTGCCGGCACGCGGTCGCCGCCCCTGAAGCCGGGAAAGCTGAGGTCGAGGCGGCCGTAGAGGCTGGGGTCGGCGCGCGTCCAGCTGTCGGCCAGCAACGGCCAGGCGGGCTCGGGAAGCTGCAGCCGCCGCAGCAGCGCCTCGTCGGCGACGACACGCCGGACGAGCTCCAGGCACATCTGTTCGATCTCGCCGGTCGGCTCCTCGATGCCGAGTTCGATCTCGGCAATGGAGAACGCGTAGTAGGCGCGCTCGTCCCAATAGCGCTCGCCGTCGACTTCGTAGAAGTCGAAGCCGCATTGCGCCGCCGTCTCCCGCCAGTCATCGCGTTCGGGGCAGGGGATGCGCTGCATCTGGGCTAGCCGCCGGCGTGAGCAAGCGTGCCGTGGCCATGAACGCGGCGCACAGCATGACCCAAGCCACCGTCGATGACGCGGCAATGGAGATCGCCGAGCCCCGGCGCCTGATCGCGCCCGGGGCCGCTCGATGGCTTGCGTAGAAACCCTGTCGAGACCGCAGCATTGGCGGCAGCCTCGATCGTCGTCCGCACCATCAGGCGCGGACGTTTCACCGGATGCATTCCGATCAGTCGGCGGGCGAGTTTTTTATGATCGTTGGTCTGTGTCAAAGATCCGAATCCGAACAAACAACACAAAGGCGGTGTTTTCGCGGCAGCTCCGGGACGGAAATCAGCCGCCTCCGCCGAAGCCGAAGCCATGCCCAAAACCGCCGAAGCCGCCGCGCGAGACGTGCGACGAGGATGCGTCGGCGACATGCGTCGAGCTGGAGCCGGCGCTGCTGCTGCGCGACGACGAGTCGCTGCTCGAAAAGCCCCAGCGTCCGGAGCCGCTGCCGCCGCTGCTTCCCGAGCGATGTGTCGTGCACTCGGTCGCCTGCTGCTGGCCGGCCAGCGCAGGCGTATCCGGACCCGGCTGCGGGCAGCTCTGGCGGTGCGGCATCAGCGCATAGGCGGTGCCGCCGACCGCGAGCGTGCCCATCAGCAGCAGCGCGACCTGGCCGGAGCGCTTCACCGGCGGTGTCGTCGGCGGCGGCGGCAGCGGCTTGCGCTTGCCGAAATCGCGGCGTTGCTCGGCCATGGTCAGATGATCATCGAGGCGGCGTTGAGCGCGCCGGCCGAGAGCGAGGCGAGCCCAAGCCAGATCGCCGAGGCCAGCTCGCCGGCGACGATGCGGTTGGCGAGGTCCGGCACCGGGATGCGGACCAGGTAATAGACGATCACCTGGACGATCAGCGCCACCAGCGCCCAGATCAGGCAATCCAGCACGTTGGCGGAATGCGCGATGGCGCTGACCAGCGGCAGGGTGAAGCCGAGCAGGCTGAGACCGAGCGAGATCGCAGCCGAGGGGTGGTTGTCCCGGATCAGCTGGAATTCATTGTAGGGCGTGACCCTGGTGTAGATGAAGAGGTATGTCGTCACCGCGAACAGGGCAGTGCAGAAATACACCAGGAAGGCCGGCAGGCCGGCGAGCGATTGCAGGATCATGATCGGGTCCGACGCGGGAAGTTTTCATCTGTCGCGGCGCCAGCCTGACCGGTTCGACGTGAACAAAGTCTATGCGCTCTCCGTGGATTGGCGCATGACTTGCTTTGCATGGTCCCGGATCGGCCGAGGGCCGCACACTGCGCGCGGCGCACACTCTCTCCACCTGAAAGGGCGGGCACAGGATGACCAGACGCACCCTCCTCGGCATGCTGACGCCGTCGTCGAACACCGCGCTGGAGCCGATCACCTCCGCCATGGTGGCGGGGCTGCCCAACGTCTCGGCGCACTTCTCGCGCTTCAAGGTCACCGAGATCGCGCTCTCGACCGACGCACTGGCGCAGTTCGACACGTCCAACATCCTGCGCGCGGCCGAGCTGCTGGCGCATGCCAAGGTTGACGTCATCGGCTGGAGCGGCACCTCCTCCGGCTGGCTCGGCTTCGAGACCGACGTGAAGCTTTGCGAGCAGATCACCGCGGCGACCGGCATCCCTGCCACCACCTCGATGCTGGCGCTCAACGAGATCCTGGCGACGGCGAAGGCCACGACGCTGGGCCTCGTCACGCCCTACCGCGACGACGTGCAGGCGCGCATCGTGGCCAATTACGCCAAGCTCGGCATCGCCTGCCGCGGCGACCGGCACCTCAACCTGCAGGACAATTTCTCCTTCGCCGAGGTGACGCCGGCCGAGATCGAGACCATGATCCGCGAGGTCGCGCGCGAGAAGCCGGATGCGATCGCGGTCGTCTGCACCAACATGCGGGCGGCGCCGCTGGTGGCGCGGCTCGAGCTGGAGACGGGAATCCCGATTCTCGACAGCATCGCCACCGTGGTATGGAAATCCTTGAAACTGGCCGGCACAGATCCCCGTGGCGTCAGCGAATGGGGATCGCTGTTTCACAAATTCGCCTGAGCTTCGATTGCCTGGAATTGGGAGAGCGCGTCACATGGCTGTCTTCGACACCGTCATCCGCAACGGCACCGTTGCCACCGCGAGCGACACCTACAAGGCCGATGTCGCCATCAAAGGCGGCCGCATCGCCGCCATCGGCGAGGCGATTACCGATGCCGACGAGATCGTCGACGCCGCAGGGCTCCTGGTGCTGCCCGGCGGCATCGACAGCCATGTCCATATCAGCCAGCCCTCCGGCCCGGGCATCGTCATGGCCGACGATTTCGAGAGCGCGACGCGCGCCGCAGCGTTCGGCGGCAACACCTTCGTCATGCCCTATTGCCTGCAGGAGAAGGGCCAGCCGCTGCGCGCGGCGCTGAAGGACTATCACGCGCTGGCCGACCACGCCTGCTACGTCGACCATTCCTTCCACCTCATCATCGCCGACCCCACCGACGCCGTGCTCGGCCAGGAGCTGCCGGCGCTGGTCGCCGACGGCTATTCGTCGCTGAAGATCTTCATGACCTATGAGGGTCTCGCGCTGAACGATTACGAGATCCTCGGCGTGCTGCAGGTCGCGCGCGAGCAGGGCGCGCTGGTGCAGATCCACGCCGAGAACTACGACGCCATCCGCTTCCTCACCGACCGCCTCGAGCGCGCCGGCAACACAGCGCCTTACTATCACGGCAAGTCGCGGCCGATCCCGGTGGAGCGCGAGGCCACCCACCGCGCGATCTCGCTGGCCGAGCTGATCGACGTTCCGATCGTGATCGTCCACGTCTCCAACCGCGAGGCGATGGAGGAGATCCGCCGCGCGCAGATGCGCGGCCTGAAGATCCATGGCGAGACCTGTCCGCAATATCTGGTGCTGACAGAGGAGGACATGCAGGGCCTCAACATGGAAGGCGCCAAATATGTCTGCTCGCCGCCGCCGCGTGACAAGGCGAGCCAGGAGGCGTGCTGGGAAGGCCTGCAACGCGGCGTGTTCTCGCTGTTCTCCAGCGATCACTGCCCGTTCCGTTATGACGACGAGGCCGGCAAGCTGAACCCGAAGGGCCGCACCAGCTTCCGCTGGGTGCCGAACGGGATCCCCGGCGTCGAGACCCGGCTGCCGATCCTGTTCTCCGAGGGCGTCGGCAAGGGCCGCATCAGCCTCAACCAGTTCGTCGCCTTCACCGCCACCAACCACGCCAAGACCTACGGCCTGAAGGGCAAGGGCTCCATCGCCATCGGCTACGATGCCGACATCGCGCTGTGGGATCCGAACAAGACGGCCAAGATCAGCCAGTCGGGCCTGCACCACGGCTCCGACTACACGCCCTACGAAGGTATCGAGATATCAGGCTGGCCGGTCGCCACGATGCTGCGCGGCAAGTTCGTCGTCCGCGATGGGAAGCTGGTGGGCGCCAAGGGTGAGGGGCGCTACGTGACCCGCGGCAAGCCGGGCGCTATCGGCTAGATTAGCGATCGGTCGGGCTCGCTTCGACCGGTCGATTAGCGCGCTTGCCTACCCTCCCCTGGAGGGCAGGGCAATCGCATGTGGCTCTCCAACGCGGCCCAAACGAAATATTGGAATCGCGAAGGCCGACGGGAGGAAATTTTCGAATCCAGACTGCTCTTTGGAAGCACGAAAAGAATCGAAAAATTCCACATGCGATTGCCCTGCCCTGGAGGGGGAGGGTCGCCTCGCGGCGAGCGAAGCGAGACGGGAGGCGGGGTGGGGTGAAGCCCAGGGCGCGATCCATCGGGTCGACGTCCTTAACTCCTGCACGTTCGCTTCCCTCGCCCAGACCGTACGCTCGGAAAGTCTGTCACCCCACCCCGGCTCGCATTCGCTTCGCTCATGTGAGCCGACCCTCCCCCTCCAGGGACCCTCCAGGGGAGGGTGAGCACCGCGCTTGCTGCGCCTGTGTGCTTCGATCGACCGAATGTTGCGTTGCATCATCGCCGAAGCGCCCTTCTCACCATCCCATTCCTGTCCCGGATGTGTCGAACCGTTGTTGCAACTCAGAGACATATTCTTGTCTGAGCTGCTTCACTCTGGGGGTTTTCGACGAAAGGGATTGCCGCCATGCCCGCGCTTGCATTTTCCAACAATGACATTGCCGTCGTCGCCTGGACCTTCGATCGCCGTCTCGACGGCTGTCTCGGCTTCGCCATTCACCGCATCGACGTCGCCGCCAACACCGACACTCTGCTGCCCGCGCTGGCGCGCTTTGCCGGGCAGACGGCGGACAAGCTCAACACCGACCAGGCGCCGGTGCAGAAATTCTGGTGGAAGGATCTCTATGCCAAGCGCGGCGGCACCTACAAATATCGCATCGTGCCGATGGGCGGCACGCCGGGCCAGACGCTCACGCCGCTCGCCGGCGTTGCGCCGCTGGAAAGCAATCAGGTCACGCTGACGCCGGAGCGGCCGCCGTTCCACGCCTATTTCAACCGCGGCATCACCGCGACGCAGGCGCTGAGCCATGCGCTGAACGATCATCCCAGCATCCCGGCGCTGGCGCCGCACATCCTCGATCCCAATGATCCGATCCGCATCCGCCTGATGGGCCAGCTGCAGGACGGCCTGACCTCGCTGCTGAAGCGCGCCGACACCGGCGGCGGCACCATCCATGCCGCGCTGTACGAGCTCAACGATCCCAACGGCCTCGAGAAGCAGCTGCACCAGAACCCGGCGAGCCGGACTGTCATTCTCGGCAACGAGCAGGGCAAGGACTCCGACGACGCCGATGCCGAGAACCGCGCCAACCTGAAGGCGGCGGGCGTCAGCGTGATCGACCGCATCCTCGGCAAGGGCTCGATTCCGCACAACAAGTTCATGGTGTTCACCGAGAACGACAAGCCCATGGCGGTGCTGTCCGGCTCGACCAACTGGACCTCGACCGGCCTGTGCACCCAGACCAACAACGCCCTGGTGGTGGAGAGCCCGGAGCTGGCCCAGCGCTATCTCGGCTATTGGAATGCGCTGAAGGCCGATGTCGACGCTGCCGATGGCGAGAAGTCGGCGCTGCAGTCGAAGACCTTGCGCGACTTCGCGCGCGCCAACAACGCGAGCTCGATCAATCAGCCGATCGATCTCGGTCAGGGCGTGACCATCGAGCCGATGTTCTCGCCGAACACGCCGGGCAAGCTCGGCAAAAATCCCAAGACGCCAGGCGACATGGGCCGGGTGTTCGAGCTGATGCGCGGCGCCAAGCATGCGGTGCTGTTCCTCGCCTTCGATCCCGGCAACAATTCGATCCTCGACGTCGCCGGCCAGCTGCTCAAGGACAAGCCCGATCTGTTCGTACGGGGAGCGCTGACCAGCCCGGTGCGCGCGACGAACTTCTCCGCCGCGCTGCATTCCGGCGGCCAGTCGGAGAGCGGCGGCGACGATGGGGGCGAGGAGCCCGCGCCCGAGGTGAAGGTGGTCGGCGAATCCGGCACGCCGAAGAAGGCGGGCGCCAAGGGCAGCATCGATTTCCGCGGCGTGCCCGCTGGCGCGGTGCAGGACGCCTTCGGCAAGTGGGAAAAGGAACTCGCCAAATACGGCTTCGCCATCATCCACAACAAGATCGTGGTGATCGATCCGTTCAGCGACGATTGCGTCGTCGTGACCGGCTCGCACAATCTCGGCTTCCGCGCCTCGCACAACAACGACGAGAACATGCTGATCATCCGCGGTCATCGCGGCCTCGCCGAAGCCTATGCCTGCCACGTCCTCGACCTCTACGATCACTATGCCTGGCGCTGGCTGCTGAAGGAGCACCCGGAGATCTTCGGCAAGCCGCTGCAAGGCGACGACAGCTGGCAGGACCGCTACATCAAGGGGGCGGACGAGAAGTCGCCGGAGCTACGGTTCTGGCTATCGGCGGCGGGTGGCGGGGCAGCTGCGAGCGCGGAGAGTACGGCGCCGAAGAAGCCGACGAAACCAAGCGGGACGACCAAGCCGCCTAAAAACTTGGCTGCGAAGACCAAGCTGCCGACTAAGCCGGCCAGGAAGGTCCAAAAGAAAGCCGTTGCTGCCGCGAAGACAACTGCCGGCCACAAGAGATCTACGAAGAAGGCGGCTGCAGCAGCTAAAACCACTGCTGGCCGCAAGAAAAAGACCAAAGAAAAGGTGAAGCCCACTTTGGCAGCGAAGAAGGCAAAGGCCAAGACAGCCCGGAGGTAAGCCTGGTCAGCATGTAACGCGCAGCAATCTAGGAGTAGTGTTTCGAAGAAGCGAAAGAACAGCTGACGAACATTGCAGCTGCGCTATATAGCTTGCGTAGGCGAAAGCGAATGGTGGAGGGGGCTATTGACCGTCAATGTTGCGCATTGGTCCGAGACGTTTCCGCAAGATCAAGTTCCACCGTTTCGATGCCCGGCCTGTAATCAGGGTAGCCTCGCCCAGATAAAGGGCAGTCTCAAAGTTGTAGAGTCTCAACGTTCGAAACGTGCAAGATCGCACGAGGATTGGGAACCAGATTGGGTAGATCAAAGGTTTGTTTTGCTCCTTGAGTGCTCTTCCTCCTCCTGCGGCGAGCTGGTTGTCGTCAGTGGAGATACCGTCTTTGGCGAAGAGGATGATGAAGAGCTTGGACGGATCTGGGCGTCTCAGCTGAGGCCGCGCAGCATGTTTCCTGCTCCCTACATAATCGAATTGCCCAAAGAGGTCCCTGATTCAGTCCGAAGAGAACTTGAACAATCCTTTCAACTTTTTTGGGCTGACTTGAACGCTTCGGCCAACCGATTGCGAACAAGTCTTGAACGCGGCCTAGACGAAGTTGGTATAAAGAAGTTCAACCGAACCGGAAAGCGAGTTAGTATTTCGTTGGCCCAAAGAATAGGCATTTTTGAGAAGCAGAACGGAGCTGATTTGTCGGAAATTTTCACGGCGCTAAGGCACGTGGGAAATCTTGGAACTCATGCGAGTGTATCGCGAACAGCACTCCTTACAGCTTTTACGCTATACGAGCATGCTCTTGCAGAGTGGTTCGGAAGCTATAATAGAAAGATTGCGGCCATGTCCAAGAAGCTCGTTAAATCAAAAGGCAAGATGAGATAAGTCTGCTTCCGCGTGGACGAAGCAAGGCAAATCAGCCGGCTTAGGCTTCTTGGCAAGGCTCGTATAGGCTCGAAACTAATGCTTGAGCTGCTGCAATGAGCGGGCCGAGCGGCGGGTCACCAGGATAAGCTTGGGCTGCTTCTGGAAGTGATGGATATTCAAAGACCTTTTCATTGTAGTAAGAAGAGGCTCGGGCGATAGTTTCTTTCTGTTCTGACGAAAGTGACGCGTATTCCTCCAAGCCTCGTTTCAGCGCTTCTTCAAGCAGCTTCTGGATGTCGTGGCTGAAGCGTCTTGCGTCCTTCAAGCTGCTGTTCTTCAGGGTGAGAAAGGCCTTGAGAGCGAGTTCGATGCTATGACAAGCAAGATACTTTGGGACTGGCTGCCAAGTGCCTGTTGGGGAGGTCGTTTGTTCTGCAGCATCCGCTGCTATTGCGGACAGCAAGAACTTTTTTGCCATGAAGATCAGGCCAAATGGAGCAAAGCTCCAAGTGAGGCCGGCGATCTGAAGCTTTTCTACCTCGGTGTGCCGGTTCTTATCGACTTTCAAATCCGAATCCTGTGGGAGAGAGGCTGGAAACCCGTGAAACTGATTGACAGCAAAAGACGCCTTGATTGATTTTGTGGGGTGAGCAAATCGAATGCGACATCTTTATTGCAGATTCGTCAATGCTGCCTGCTGGTTCCGAGCTGTACTCTTTCAGCTAGGCGCTTAGTGACGGTCCATTTTCGATCCTTCGTAGCTGTTGGGAGGTCCGGCAGTTTGTGCTGGGCGTCGAGGTAATTCGCTGATCTCTTTTCGGTGCGGAGCATGCTCGTCGATTCCGGCGAACGCCCCCGGGGCGCGCGGCCGAGCGACGTGGATCTGTCCACGGCGCCGACAATCTTGGTTTCCAGGCGACTGATGGATTGATACCGGAACCCGGGCGTCCTTTGGTTATCGATAGTAGACGGTCTATGGCGAAAGGTATTCTAGCTAGATGCTAGCCCGTCTCTCTCCGATGTGCGTTCTGCCGTATGTAATCTCAGGAAAAAATTGGGAAAGCTAGTGCGGAAGCCTCTAATCGCACTAGCCGATTACTTTGATTGAGATATGGATCTCTTTTAATGTCCAAGTCTGTCGACCGACCGCGGACCGCGCCTGCTACGATCTCGGTTAGCCTTCGTGGTGGCTTTGAAACAGATGAGCACGCCCGTCAATTTGGTGAGCTGATCGCGGCGTATGTTGGTGAATTTAGTCGGTATATGGAGTTGGGGACGCTCGACGGTGTTACAATTGCCGCGAACTATGGGCAGGCCCTGCTCGACCTTGATTTGGGCTATGCTGCGTCCCAAAGGCTCAAAGCATCGGACAAGCTGGCTGTGGGAATTGCCATGACGCCATCTGTGCTTCGCGATGGTCAGCTTAAGAGCCACATGGTCTTCGATGCTGCAGCGATTATCGGTTTGGAGGATCTTTCAAATCCGCTCTACGGGAGAGCTTTTCATCTTCTTGCTCACGAGTGTGCTCACGTCGAAGTTACGGCCAGATTCGATGCGGCCTTTCCTGGAATGATTCTCCGCAAAAGGCCGGCAAATCTCCATGATCATCATCGTTGGGAGGTCATTGGCGTATGCTGGGACGAGTATGCAGTGACTCAGATTTGTGCAAATTACGGCCAACCATCAACGGACGCGTATGAGGAGATCTTCTTAGAGGCGTTGAATGTCACTCGTTCTCGAGCGAACGCTTTTATTAGGCAATATCGGTTGCATGGAAAGCTCAATCAAGTGTTGGCTGAGGTCTATGGCTGCTACGGCGAGCTGATGAAGTTTTCTTGCTATTTTCTCGGTGACCTTGCTGGTCGGTCCTTGACGCTACACGATCGGCCAGCTGCGAAGTCTGCTCTCGATAGGAGTTGGTTCGCTCCTCACTTCGAAAAGTTGCATGTTATCTGCGAATCCATTGCACTTGAATACGGTAGGTGGCGAGACTTAAGCGTTTTTGAAGCGCTGGGAGATTTGGTGGACGAAGTGGTTTCTTACGGTGGACTGTATATTCAGAATAAGCAGACGGATGGCCGCTTCGACGTCGATATCCCGCTTACCTCGGAGACTACTCCAGATTAGGCGTGGTGGTAAGGCGGTGGCTCTGGTCTCGCAGGACTCATTTTTGGTCGATGTGTATTTGGCCTCGCTCCGATACCCCGCTTGGGAACGACTTTTCGCGCTTGGCCTTCGGGGCAGGTTCGGATCGGCTGCACATCCCACAGTGAGATCAGTTGATGCGATGAGAATGTGGATGAGTTTTGGTGGCTCAAGCCGTCTATTTTGCCGGCGAGGGTGCACTCTCGCTCTTCACTTCCGACAGCTCCTGATGACTGATGGCCCAGACATAGGCCGACACCGCCTCGACATCCGCCAAGTCCAGATCGCCATCGCGTCCGGGCGCCACCTCCATGTTGTGCAGGATGGTGCGCTTCACGCCGTTGACGCTGCCGTCGCTCCAGACGAACATTCCGGCGGTCAAATCGTTGCCGTTCGGCGTGCCCTTGCCATCGATGGCATGACAGACGCTGCACTGCCCGTTCGCGGCCTCGCCATGGAAGATCCGGTCGCCGAGCAGGATATGCTCCCTGGTGAAGCCTGAGGGCACCGGCAACGTCTCCGCCACAGGGCGCCGCAGATCCCTGTAGATGCTGAGCGGCGGCGTCACCAGCCTGAACTCCGTCGGCTCCGCGTCGGCAGCCGACGCAGGAGGGGCGCCCGAAAGGATGACGCAGGCCGAAGCCGCCAGGGCGATGAAGCGCAATGCCATGTGTCCCCCTCCGCGAAGCACGAGCGGACTGCAGCCGACCTATACGGCGCAGCTAGGCGCGTGGTTCGGACGGATGTATCCTAGCATTGCAGGACTAAATGCTGGAAGCTTCATAAAAAGGCGGCAAGGCTGATCTCGCCTGGCTACCTTCGAGGTGCTGAGACGCCCTTGGGCGGTTTCGCCATCTAATGCGGGTGCATGAGAGCCGCTCTGCCGCCGTTCTGCTTAAAGTTCAATTATCCAGAAAAATTTTCTTTCGCTTTATCAGAAAACGTGCTTTACTCCGCTTCGTCCCGCCCCAACGAGGGGACGCTTCGCGGTCGTCACGGACGTCGGTGTGGGATGCGATGGGCGCTTCGGGTCGCAGCATGGCTTGGCCGTGCCGACGAACGATCCTGGGTGCACGGTGAAGTCGCGTGGTCCTGGCCTCCCGGTGCTGAGGTCAAGCCTGTGGGCGTTGCTGATGAGCTGCCTGCGGGTGATGGGGGCAAGACAGCCGGTCCCCAGGGAGATCGCGTATAAATCGTAAAGCCATCGCGCAGGGAGGGCCGGGTGTTTCGGCCAGACCTGTGGTGACTGCCGCCTGCTTTCTTTTCTGCAGGCGGGCCACGGGCGCGGCCAGCGCCCGGCCTTCCCTGCGCCCTCAGTTTGGAGGAGGGCGGTGAGGATGCCGAACAACTCGGGCGCGGGGCGCTGCGAGACCGCGGTGATTTGTCTGTACGTTCTTAGAAAGCGCATCCGCAGATGTCGTGCGAACTTTTAGAGATGAAAGTCGCCTCGGGCGTCATTGCGAGCGCAGCGAAGCAATCCAGGGGCCGGGGTGGGACTCTGGATTGCTTCGTCGCTTCGCTCCTCGCAATGACGGAGCAAGGCGAGGGGCCTGTGGGGGGCGTTTGAGCCGTGCAGCTGCGGCAACGGCGGTCGGCTCCCCTCCCCCACGCCGCCAATCGCGCCAGCGATTGTCGGCACGCGGGGAGGGGTTGGGGGTGGGGGCTTCTTGCTCGGGGTGGAGTTCGGGGCAGGGGCGGTGCGGGCGGCGAGCTCAGTGCTTAGTTGGTTGGCTGGAGTGGGGGAGTCTCATGCGGACCATTTTCGGGGACCCCCACCCCCGACCCCTCCCCGCAAGGGGGAGGGGAGTTCACCGTGCGCTTGGGGAGAGCTTGGCTCCAATGACTGTCGGCCAGGGCGCAAATGGCCGGCCCATCAGCAACACCGCCCCCACAAACAAAAACCCCGCCATTTGCGGCGGGGCCCAGTCTGGGAGGAGCAAGCGGTGAGGCTTGCCGAGTTACCCAGTGAAAGATCAGGCGGGGATGCGCTCGTCCATGTCGTGCGGCTCGCGCAGCACGTAGCCGCGGCCCCAGACGGTTTCGATGAAGTTGCGGCCTTCGGAGGCGTTGGCCAGCTTCTTGCGCAGTTTGCAGATGAAGACGTCGATGATCTTCAGCTCGGGCTCGTCCATGCCGCCGTAGAGATGATTGAGGAACATCTCCTTGGTCAACGTAGTGCCCTTGCGGAGCGAGAGCAGCTCCAGCATCTGGTATTCCTTGCCGGTCAGGTGCACGCGCTGGCCGCCGACTTCGACTGTCTTGGTGTCGAGGTTGACGACGAGGTCGCCGGTCTGGATGACCGACTGGGCGTGGCCCTTGGAACGGCGGACGATCGCGTGGATGCGGGCGATCAGCTCGTCCTTGTGGAACGGCTTGGTCATGTAGTCGTCGGCGCCGAAGCCGAGGCCCTTGACCTTGTCCTCGATGCCGGCGAGGCCGGACAAAATGAGGATCGGCGTCTTGATCTTCGAGACACGCAGCTGCTTGAGCACGTCGTAACCGGACATGTCGGGCAGATTGAGGTCGAGAAGGATAATGTCGTAATCGTACAACTTGCCGAGGTCGACGCCTTCTTCGCCGAGGTCAGTCGTGTAGACATTGAAGCTTTCGGACTTCAACATCAGCTCGATCGACTGCGCGACGGCGCTGTCATCCTCAATCAGCAAAACGCGCATGCCAGTTCCCCATAGTCGCCGCTCCGGGCGTCAGGTCGGCCGCCACCGCGGCACTCAAAACGCCTTTGAACAACTGATTCGGATCCTGACGAGAGATGGTTAACAAATCCTGATTCCGCTGCGCAAGCTCTATCCGTGCAATTTTTGTCGAATCGCCGTAAGGTGTTGCGAAGAAGCAGTTTTTCTCAGCCGTCCTCGTTCAAGCTCCATGTGAAGAGATGGAACTAACCGACTCTCGTTCCTCACCGCTTTTGGGGGGGCGGCAAAGCGCACTACGTCAGTCACTCCAGACCATGACGCAATGATTAATGATGCGAGTAAACACAGAGTTAAACCAGCCAGGCGAATCGGCTCCTATTTAAGGTTTTCGCAATGAAGGCTGTTTCGTGATGAAACTGGTTTCGCGATGAAGGCAGCTTTGCAATGAAAGCCCTTGCCGAACAGATCAACGACATCGACGCTGTGAACACCTATGGTCGTGTCGTCGGCGTGAAGGGACTCATGGTGGAGATCGCCGGGCCCATTCATGCGATGTCGGTCGGCGCGCGCATCGTGATCGAGACCGGCAGCAATGTCATTCCTGCCGAGGTGATCGGTTTCTCCGGCAGGAACGCGGTGGTGATGCCGTTCGCCGGGCTGGAAGGGGTGCGGCGCGGCTGCCGCGCGGTCATCGCCAATGCCGCGAACCAGGTGCGGCCGTCGCTGGCCTGGCTCGGCCGCGTCGTCAACGCCATGGGCGAGCCGATCGACGGCAAAGGGCCGCTGCCGCAGGGCGCAGCGCCGGTTCCCTATCGCAACAATCCGCCGCCGGCGCATTCGCGCAAGCGCGTCGGCGATCCGCTCGATCTCGGCGTGCGCGCTCTGAACACGTTCCTGACCTGCTGCCGCGGCCAGCGGCTCGGCATCTTCGCCGGCTCCGGCGTCGGCAAATCCGTGCTGCTGTCGATGCTGGCGCGCAACGTCGATGCCGCGGTGTCGGTGATCGGACTGATCGGCGAGCGCGGCCGCGAGGTGCAGGAGTTCCTGCAGGACGATCTCGGTGAGGAGGGCCTGGCGCGCTCCGTCGTGGTCGTCGCGACCTCCGACGAGCCGGCGCTGATGCGGCGGCAGGCGGCATATCTGACGCTCGCAATCTCGGAATATTTTCGCGACGAAGGTAAGGACGTTCTGTGCCTGATGGACTCGGTGACGCGCTTTGCGATGGCGCAGCGTGAGATCGGATTGTCGGCCGGCGAGCCGCCGACCGCGAAGGGCTATACACCGACTGTCTTTACAGAGCTGCCGAAGCTGCTCGAGCGCGCCGGTCCCGGCAGCGGCGACGGCACCATCACCGGAATCTTCACGGTGCTGGTCGACGGCGACGATCACAACGAGCCGGTCGCCGACGCCGTGCGCGGCATTCTCGACGGCCACGTCGTGATGCAGCGTTCGATCGCCGAACGCGGCCGCTACCCGGCGATCAACATCCTCAAATCGGTGTCGCGGACGATGCCGAAATCGGCCGACCCCGTATTCTTGCCGACGATCATGCGCGCGCGCCAGGTGATGGCGACCTACGCCGACATGGAGGAATTGATCCGGCTGGGCGCCTATCGGGCAGGCTCGAGCCCCGAGGTCGACGAGGCGATCCGGCTGCACGAGCCGCTGGAGGCGTTCCTCAGGCAGCGCAAGGACGAGGTCAGTACCCTTTCTCAAGGGTATCTGGAGCTGGAACAGATCCTGGGGCGTTTGGAAACGGAAAGCTAACTTTGTCGGGTAATCATCCCCTCCATGTAACGAGCTTAGTCGGCAAGCCCAGGAAGGGCGGCCGGCCCTGTCCCGCGCCGTCTACGGGACTTCTGGGGAGTATGAGTCGATGAAGTCGCGCGAAACGCTGATCCGCCTGAAAAAGTTTCAGGTGGATGAGAAACGCCGCCGGGTGACGCAGATTGAAGGCATGATCGCTGACTTCCAGCGCATGTCCGCCGAGCTCGAGCGGGAAATCCAGACCGAACAGGACCGGGCCGGCATCAACGACCCGACCCATTTCGCCTATCCGACCTATGCCAAGGCCGCGATCCAGCGCCGGGAAAACCTGACGCGCTCGGCCGACGAGCTGCGCGGGCAGCTCGAGGATGCCAAGGCGGCGCTGTCGGAGGCGTTCGAGGAGATGAAGAAGGTCGAGTTGCTCGACGAGCGCGACCAGGCCCGCGAAAAGGCCGAGGAGAGCGCCCGCGAGCAGGCCGACATGGACAGTATCGGCCTGATGCGCGCCCGGCTCGGCGTCATCGCCTGAGCCGGTCGCCACGGCCGGAAGCTTGACGTGAACCCGGGCCGCGAGGTCCGGGTTTTTCGTCTTTGCCCCACCCGGGTAGAGCGCCCCGCGCGATGTGTGCTACGGGAGGACGTGGGCTCGAACGAGGGAGTGGGGCGATTTTCGGGGACGCTGAATGCTGACGCCGGCAGATCTGGTCGAGCTGCTGGCCGCAGTCGCCAAGGGCGACGAGGCTGCGTTCGAGCGCCTCTACGCGGCGACGCGCGCGAAACTCTATGGCGTCGTGCTCCGTATCTTGCACCGACAGGACCTCGCCGAGGAGGTCGTCCAGGAGACCTACGTGAAGGTCTGGAACAACGCCGCCCAGTTCAACCCGGCGGTGTCTTCGCCGATCACCTGGATGGCCGCCATCGCCCGCAACCGCGCCATCGACCTGGTGCGCAAGCGTGGCGAGCTGTCGTTGGAAGATGAGCCTTCCGCGCTGGAGGTCGCTGCCGAGACGCCGGATCCGCTGGCGCGCCGGGAGATGTCGGAGGAGCTCAAGCGTCTTTTGGAATGCGTCGGCCGGCTCGAGCCCGATCGCCAGAAGCTCGTGCTGCTCGCCTATTACAATGGCTGGAGCCGCGAGCAATTGGCGACCAAGTTCGAGGCGCCGGTGAATACGGTCAAGACCTGGCTGCGGCGGAGCATGATGGACATCCGCCAATGCCTCGGTCTCGGATGAGGTGTGGCTCGACTGGACTAAGAGAGCTCGTAGGTGACGTGACCTGGACCCGTGATGGCGTATAGCGAAGACCATATCGCGCTGGCGGCGGAATATGCGCTCGGGACGCTCGATGGCGCCGAGCGCGCCCAGGTCGAGACGATGATGGCGGTCGACCGCGACTTCGCGGCCGTCGTGCAGGCCTGGGAATTGCGCCTCGGCGCGCTCAACCAGATGGTCGGGCTGGTCGAGCCGCGCGCTGAGCTGTGGGACCGCATCAAGGCCGAGATCGCACGCTCGAGTCCCAAAGCCGTCGCTGTCGATCTGTCCGAAGCGGAAACGCCGGCGGTCGCTGAGGTCCCCGTAATTGAAGAAGCCCCGGTCGCGGCCATCGCGCCTGAACCGCCCCCCGTTCCGGCTGCTGAGATCCAGCTGCCACCAGCTATGCCGGCCGAGATGCCCAAGGCCGAGCGGTCCGTTGCTGAGCCGCCCAGGGTCGAAGCGCCGCCGGTCGAGATCTCCAAGGCTGAAGTCTTCAAGCCTGAAGTCTCCAACGCCGACGTCGCCAGGGTGGAGACCGGCGGCCCGCGATCGCGGGCTGCCGCCCCGCCGGTGAACGCCCCGGCGCGCATCGGTACATCGGCCGAGAGCGCGGCGAACGACAATGCCGCTGTCATCCGATTGTCGTCCCGCGTGCGGCGGTGGCGCGCGGTCGCCAACGTCATGACCGCGCTCGCTGCGGCGCTGCTTGCGCTGGTCGGCGTGCAGGTCTATCGGCCCGATCTGCTGCCGCAGCGGCTGCAGCCGAAGCCGCGAATTCAGACGGTGGAGGTCAAGGTCCCGGCCGCGCCGGAGCCGGCGGCGCAGTTCGTCGCTTTGTTGCAGAAGGATGCGGCGTCCCCGGCCTTCATCCTCACCGTCGACTCCGCCACGCGGAGCTACACGGTGCGACGGGTCGGCGCCGCGCCCGAGGCGGGCAAAAGTTTTGAGCTCTGGATCGTGTCGGACAAGTTGCAGAAGCCGCGCTCGCTCGGCGTGATCGGCGGCAGTGATTTCACCAGCCGCCCGGTTCTGTCCTCTTACGACCCCGACATCGTAAGCCGCGCCACTTACGCTGTCACCGTCGAGCCGGAGGGCGGCTCGCCGACGGGGCAGGCGACGGGACCGATTGTCTTTACGGGCAAGCTGATCGAGACGGTGCCGCCGGGCAAGTAGCTCAAACCGGCAAAAAGAAAACGCCCGTGGGGAGCGGGCGTTTTCGGTAGTGGACTTGGGGTTGGGTCTACTACATATCCACGCGGCCAGTTGGGGGGCTGTGAGAACCGCGTGAATTCCGGGAATTCTGATCAGCGAACCAGCGACGCCTGCGAGCTCGTCACCACGACCGGCTTGCCGGCCTTGATGACCTTCGCGGTCTGCGCGTAGTTCGTCTCGGCGTTGAGCCGGGCGGAGATGCCGAAGCCGGCCACTGCGATGCCAGCCACGAGCGCCACCACCACGATCTTGAGGTGGGTCGTCCGATCTGCGCTGTAAATCGAGTGGTTCATGGAACCCTCCTGCCGTCTTCCGTCCTTCGCTGATTCGTGCGAACCGACGTCCTTCTGGTTCATCGTCTCGCCTGCAAGAACGTAGGAAACCTCGATTCCGTTTCGTAGAGGGCATCACAAGCGTGTGATAAGGCGTGATGCTTCGCGATCGCAGGTTCGAAATAACGATCTTTGTCATTCTGTATCAATAGCTTGAAGCCCTGTTCGGTCTTCGGCGAAAAATTCAGCCACCTAACGCAAAATTAAGAAATTGTTTGCCTGTGGCGGCAAAACACAGGTCGGTTTGCCCCTAAAAGCGGCAAGACCGGCGCGATGCGCCGGCCCTGGTCGTAACAACTTCGGAACGAGTCGCAGGTTCCGCGCCATTCGTCTCAAACACTCCCGACGGTCTTCAGCCGCGCCCGCGGGTGGATCTCGGCCTGCGACAGCACCGTGGTCTGGGCGCGGAAGCGCTCGACCAGCGAGCGGACGAACGGACGGATCGCCGCCGAGGTCACCAGCACCGGCGACTCGCCCTCGCGCGCGGCCCGCTCGAACGCGTCGCGCGTGGCGGTCATGAACTCCGACAGCTTCGACGGCTGCATCGCCAGGCTGCGCTCCTCGCCCTGGCCGATCAGCGATTCCGCAAATGCCTGCTCCCACTTCGCCGACAGCGCGATCAGCGGCAGATAGCCCATCGGCGAGGTGTTCTGGGCGCAGATCTGGCGGGCGAGGCGGGCGCGTACATGCTCCACGATGGTCGCCGGATTGCGCGAGAACGCGAGCGCATCGGCGACGCCTTCGAGGATGGTGGAGAGATCGCGGATCGAGATGCGCTCGGACAACAACAATTGCAGCACGCGCTGGATGCCGGAGATCGTGATCTGCGTCGGCACGATGTCCTTGACCAGCTCGCCCTGCTCCTTCGGCAGCTCCTTGAGCAGCTTCTGCACCTCGCCGTAGGACAAGAGGTCGCTCATGTTGGCCTTGAGCAGCTCGGTCAGATGGGTCGACAGCACGGTTGCCGCATCCACCACCGTGTAGCCCTTCAGCGTCGCCTCTTCCTTCAACCCGGCATCGACCCAGGTGGCGGGCAGGCCGAAGGTCGGCTCCGTGGTGTGGATGCCGGGCACCGCGACCTGGTTGCCGCCGGGGTCCATGACCATGAACTGGTTCGGCCAGATCTTGCCGGAGCCGGCATCGACCTCCTTGATCTTGATGATGTAGGTGTTGGCCTCGAGCTGGACGTTGTCGAGGATGCGCACCGACGGCATCACGAAGCCCATCTCGATCGCCAGCGAGCGCCTGAGCGCCTTGATCTGGTCGGTCAGCCGGTCGGTGCCATCAGGCGCGTTGACCAGCGGCAGCAGCGCATAGCCGAGCTCGATCTTGAGGTCGTCGATCTTGAGCGCGGCGGAGATCGGCTCCTCGGCGGCCGCGGCACTGGCTGCTGCGGTCGGCGCCGCGGCGGCTGCGGCGACTTCCTCGGCCTTCGCCATCTCCTTCTGCTTGCGGGCCTTGACCGCGAGCGCAGCGGCGCCGCCGCCGAGCGCCAGGAAGGGCAGGGTCGGGATGCCCGGCAGCAGCGCCAGGATCAGCATCACGGCGGCAGACAGGCCGAGCGCCTGCGGATAGCCGGAGAACTGCTTCATCAGCGCCTTGTCGGCGGCGCCGCTGACGCCGGCCTTTGACACGAGCAGGCCGGCCGCGGTCGAGACGATCAGCGCCGGCACCTGGGTCACGAGGCCGTCGCCGACGGTCAGCGTGGTGTAGGTGCGGGCCGCCTCGCCAAAGCCGAGACCCTGCTGGGCGACGCCGATGATGATGCCGCCGATGATATTGATGAAGACGACGAGCAGGCCGGCGACCGCGTCGCCGCGGACGAATTTCGAGGCACCGTCCATGGCGCCGAAGAAGCCGCTTTCGTCCTCCAGCTCCTTGCGCCTGACCTTGGCGACCTTCTCGTCGATCAGGCCGGCGGAGAGGTCGGCGTCGATCGCCATCTGCTTGCCGGGCATCGAGTCCAGATGGAAGCGCGCCGCGACCTCGGCGATGCGGCCCGAACCCTTGGTGATGACGACGAAGTTCACCGTCACCAGGATCGCGAACACGATGATGCCGATGACGAAATTGCCGCCCATCACGAAACTGCCGAACGCCTCGATGACGTGGCCGGCCGCGTCCGTGCCCTCATGGCCGCGCGACAGGATCAGCCGGGTCGAGGCCAGGTTCAGCGACAGCCGCAGCATCGTCGAGATCAGGAGGATGGTCGGAAACGACGAGAATTCCAGCGGCGTCTGGATGAACAGGGCGGTCATCAGGATCAGGATCGACAGCGTGATCGAGATCGCCAGAAAAAGATCGAGCACCAGCGAGGGCAGCGGCAGGATCAGCACCACCAGGATGGTGAGGATGCCGAGCGCCAGCGCGATGTCGCCGCGCAGGATCATCGTCTTGAGGTCGCCGAATGAGAACCCGCCGGCCGGTGCGCCGGCCCCCTGACCCGCCGTGACGTCGACCATGGCTTTCGCCCCTTCCCGTGAGCCGCGTTTGCCGGCCCCAAACGACTGCGCGGCGGCCGACGGGCCACCGTTCCTGAACTGAGGTACCGCGCTGGCGTCCACGGAAGCTCTCCCCCGTCAACCGCACCCAACCACGACACGCACATTCCACTGGGCAATTTTTGCCCGGTGGATGGTTAGCGTTCGGTTAACGGCGGTTAACAAGAGGTTGCCGGGAGAGGGGCATGTGCTCTTCTGCGGCATCTCGGATACGCCGTGAAAATACGGGCCTCGCCGTTTGAGATGCGTAGCACTCCGGGGCTCGGAGCCTGACCCTCTTCCCGCTATCCTTTGATGATCGCGTTCGAAGCAGCCAGCAACTTCCGCACCGCTGCGCGATGCAGTGCCCTCGCCCCTTGTGGGAGAGGGCAGCGCCGGCCGATCCGCACACTCGGTTGGGTGAGGGGTTCTCTCCGCGAGCGCAACTCGTTGAAACAAACCCCTCACCCGACCGAGATCGTTGCACTGCCATGCATGCCCTCTCCCACAAGGGGCGAGGGCGCAGCCACTGCCTTCGCGCCCGCGGCGAGGTCGATTGGTTTCCCGCTTGTCCATAAGGCTGCTCTCCACAAGCGCGCGGCCAATTTGTTCATGGTCAGCTTGCAGTACGCTCCGTGCTGGAGGTTCATGGTGGAGAAGCCGCGCATCGGCGTCTCGAACCATGAGGCCTCCGCCGCCGGCCGATGCACCCGAATGAATGTCGTCTTGAAGACAAGCGCGATCCTCTCCCGCGGCGCATTGCGCCCGGGCCGTGCATCAGGTCCGCCCTCGATCAGATGGAGGGCGCAGGGAAGGCCGGGCGCTGGCCGCGCCCGTGGCCCGCCTGCAGAAAAGGAAGCAGGCGGCAGTCACCACAGGTCTGGCCGAGAACGCCCGGCCTCCCCTGCGCAACGGTTGGAACGGCTTATACGTGGTCTCCCTGGTGCGCCGGGCTTGTTGGCCACCATCACGGGCGCGATGCGCGAGCACCGCCACCTGCTTGACACCAGCGTCGGGGTGTCAGGACCGCACGACTTCGCCGTGCGCAACGAACCGTTCGTCGGCGCGGCACGAAGCCACGCTGCGATTCGCTGCGCCCATCGCATCCCACCTCCCACGTCTCGTGACGGTCGCGACACGCCCCTCCGGCGGAAGCAGGACGGGGAGAGATATACATGATTTCCGAAAAATGGAAAGACAAAAATTCTGTAAACCGTAAATGATGATCGTTCGTGCGCTGCCCTAGCAGGTGGGCTTTTACACCCAACCGTAGCCAGCTTTGTGAGACGCGGTGCTCAGCGATCCGCAAGTCCTAAGTGCCGAGGGGCAAAATCGCTGACTCGTTCAGGAACGTAGGCTGATACTTACGTCAAGTGCACCGCCGTTGCAGTCAAGAAAGACGGGTTCCGAGCGTGTCGCGCCCATACCGGCGTGCGACCAGACCTGTTACCCGGCCGTCGTGGCTAATTTGAAAGGTAATCTCGGTGTCGTCGGCATCCCAAAAGAAGTGATTGGGAGCGTCCGGTCGAAGCTCATAGGGAGAGCGTTGCCGTTCAGCCCCTTCTATCACGAGTTGTGCGAAGAGCTGATCTTTCATGCGGGTGATGGACAAGACGGCGGTCGGCAACACCCTGTATCGACCTACATAGCGTTCCAGAGTAGCGGCATCGAGCACGATGAGCGGAGGTTGAGCCTTGCCCGGTCCAAGCGCGCTGCCGGTCAGCAGATGAAAGCCGATATCACCGAACCCACTCATGGTGAAGGTGTTGGCGAGAACCACCACGCCTGTTCGGCGCCCCTGATTGATCCCCAAGAAGCACTGATATCCGGCGGTGCTCCCGTTGTGGAATGCAATTTCCCCAGCCGGCGTCGTCAGAATGAACCAGCCGAGCGCTGTCGTCATACCCTTCGCGTCGACCGGACGACGCGGTCGCAGTTGTGCCGACATTGCCCGCTTGAGAGGGGTCTCGAAAAGCCCCAGTTCGGCCGCGGTGAACCGAAGTAGATCGTTCGCCGTGGAACGAAGTGCCCCCGCGCCGGCGAGAGCGGCAAGGGTCCAATTGCGGACTGGACGCCGACCCTGATCATGACCTCGGGCAAGCCGTGCGGCGAGGGCTGGCGGAAGTTCGATGCCCGTGCTGGGCATGTCGAGAGGCCCGGTGATCCGTTGTTGGACTAGCGTTTCGTATTCGAGACCCGCGCGCAGTTCCAGGATATGGCCAAGCAGACCAACGCCGAAATTGGAATATTCATAGGCTTCGCCGATGTTCCGGGTGAGGACTTGATCGGTTATGGACCGGTAAAGCTTGTCGACCGAATAGTCCCCGAAGGGGTTGGTCGGATCCTCGGTGTCGAGAAAAGCTTTCTGCATCCCTGGCAGGCCAGAGGTGTGGGTCGCAAGATCGATGAGCGTGATCTGTCTGCCGCCGCGTCTTGGCATCGTCACGCCTGCGGGCAAGTGGAAGGCGGCCGGATCTTCGAGGGAGATTTCGCCGCGCTCCACCATGTCGGACAGGAGCAGCGAGGTGAATGTCTTTGTCACGGAGCCAATCTCGAACAGCGTGTCTCCGTCTGGCGTCTCACCGTCCCGCCCGTCGGTCTTTCCGTAGGCAACGATCCGATGGCCGTCTTCGTCGACGACCCCAACGACAAGGCCGACGCTTCGACGCTGGACGTCGACCCGGTCAACCAGGATTGCGCGAATTTCCGCATCGTCCGGAAGTGTCCAGAATGCCATCTTCTTGGCCACCGTCGCGTATCCCCGACATTCCCAGTGTGCATCTATGCAGGTGTCGGGACAAGGTAAAGAGCGCCGCGTACTTTACGTCTCGTCGCTCGCTTCGATGAACTGATTGCGTTGGCTTGTTTCAAGCATCCGAAGGGACGCGCGCGCTGGACCTTGCGGCAGTTGGGGAAGGTGTGAAACTGAGGCGCGCTTTCGACGCGAATTCAACTGAAAGTAGATCTGGCGGGGAAGAGGACTTCATCTTGCCAACGCGTCCTTCGCGCCCCTCGTCAGGCGATATTCGAGCCGACCTTGTATCACTCTCGCATTCCGATAGAACGAGGGACAGCGTCGTTCACGTGAGTGCATGCGATGACAGATGACTTCCACTACGTGATCGACTTGTCCTTGGCGCAATCGCGAGCGGAAAAGATCATCGCTTGCATCAAGCGGTGGCAGGCGGAGCACGATTTGCGTCCGTTCGAATACACCAGGCATCTGCGGGTTTCGCCAACGTCGATTCCTCATAGCCACCCGGTCTTGACCTTGAACACCGAGTTGTACGACCCGAACGCCATCCTTTGCGAGTATCTCCACGAGCAGATGCACTGGTATCTTACCAGGTTGAAAGTTGCGGAAGACGGGGCGCCTCTCATTGCCGAATTGAAGCGCCGCTACCCCGCCGCGCCGGTCGGGTTTCCTTACGGAGGAAACGATGAATACTCGACCTATCTCCATCTGCTGGTGAATTGGCTCGAGATCGAGGCGGCCTCCCGGTTTGCTGGCCGGGACCGCGTGGAAGAAATCGCCCGCAACAAGCGCTATTATCGATGGATGTACCGTACGGTGCTGTCGGATTGGCGTTCGCTCGAAGAGCTCTATCGAAGCTACGATATCGTTCCGATCAAGCCGGCCGAGAGCCTTCTCGATTGAGTCTTGATGATGCGATCCAGACTAGCGTTTCCAGGGTCTGGTCACGTTGATATGAACGTGCAGACCCTCCGCT
This sequence comes from Bradyrhizobium sp. HKCCYLS20291, assembly GCF_051167715.1. Lineage (NCBI taxonomy): Bacteria > Pseudomonadati > Pseudomonadota > Alphaproteobacteria > Hyphomicrobiales > Nitrobacteraceae > Bradyrhizobium > Bradyrhizobium sp. HKCCYLS20291. The sequence continues at coordinate 30,869 of NZ_JBNPTO010000023.1, forward strand.
GTCATCGGCCGGCTCTTGACTGGGCGGTCCAGTAAGCCGTGACATCTCGGTTCAGTATCCTCGGCCGCGGAGTACTGGATGCTCCACGGAACAATGACCGTCGCGAATGCTTCGCCCCTCATCCCCTGCTATCATTCCACAGCGCGATTCGACGCGATGGAGTGACGGTGATGGCAGTGAACATGGCGCAGGAGCGGGCCAAGAAGGCGTAGCGGCGGAAGCAGCTGGCGACCTTGGCGAAACGCGAGGACGCGATTCACAACAGCCTGGGCGGCCGCGTGGCAAGAGCGGCGCAAGCGCCGATCAAGCATTGCTGCGTCAATGAGGGCCTGTTCGAGGTCGGCATGGGGACGCTGGTGCTGACCCGCGGCCACACGTCGCCCTACAACATGGCCGTATTCCTGCTCGACAGTTTCGCGCTGGGCGTCAAGGACGTGATGTTCAGGACCATGGAGGGCGCGCAGATCGAGCAATATATGGCCATGGCGGATGCGGGCGGGACGATGGTCCCGCTCGCTCCGAGCGAGGCGCGCAAGCTGTTGCGCGAGCTTGCCGCCTGGTCGAAGACCCATGGCTTCGCCCCCCACCGCGATTTCGCCACGGTGGAAAAGTTCTTCGGCGACGTCAATGCCGACGACAGCGACAGCGTGTTTCAATTCGGCAGGGATGGGAAGCCGGTGTTGATCAGCGGAGAGTTTGATCCCGACGAGGAGTTGCTATTGCTGGACGAGGCGCTGGATACGCAGCTTGCGGATCAGAGCCAATTCAGCCGTCGCGGCGATGCCGGCTGAGGCGCATGCCGCAGTGAATTCTCGAAAGCCCGGCGCGTTCAATGGTCGCGCTTCAGAGAATGGACGTCGGGACGCGTCGATGCGCCGCTCCTGTGGCAACGGTCGAGGACGTCCGGCTGGCAGTCGCCGGGCCGGGAAACGCCTCGCATCCGTCGCGGCCGCCGGTCAGGCTGCTCTCACCGAGCTGAGAAACTTGACGACCTCGGATTTGAGGCGGTGCGAATTGTGGGACAGCGATCGCGCGGCGGAGAGAACCTGCGATGAGGCGGAGCCGGTCATTCGCGCGCCGCCCTGAACGTCTGCGATGTTGGAGGAGACCTGCTTCGTACCGTGGGCGGCCTTCTCGACGTTGCGTGCGATCTCCTGCGTTGCCGCATCCTGCTCCTCCACGGCGGAGGCGATCGCCGATGAGATCCCCGACAACTTTTCGATGGTGCTGCTGATCTCCCGGATCGCGCCGACAGACTCGTGTGTCGCCGTTTGAATGCCATTGATCTGTTGGCCGATCTCACCGGTCGCTTTCGCGGTCTGCTCCGCCAACGCCTTGACTTCCGATGCCACGACCGCAAAGCCCCGGCCCGCGTCCCCCGCGCGCGCGGCTTCGATCGTCGCGTTCAGCGCCAGCAAATTGGTCTGTCCGGCGATCGCATTGATCAGTTCGATGACATCTCCGATGCGACCCGCCGCCTTGGACAGCTCGCCGACACGATCGGTGGTCGTGCGCGCCTGGCCGACGGCTTCGGTCGCCACGAGCGCCGATTCCTGAACCCTGCGACCGATCTCGCTGACCGAGGAAGACAGCTCCTTCGTGGCAGAAGCCACTGATTGTACGTTCGCGGACGCCTGATCGGATGCGCCTGCGACCACGATGGTCAGTTCTTGCGAGCGCGCCGCCGTGGTCGTCAGCGACGAGGCAGACGTCTCGAGCTCGGTGGCTGCCGCGGACACGATTTCGACGATTTCGCCAACGGCAGCCTCGAAGCCATCGGCGAGTGCGATCATATCGGCCTTGCGCCGCGCCGCCGCGCCTTGCTCCTGGTTTGCCGCAGCTTCAGCTTCGTCCCGCGCTCTCCGCTCAGCGTTCTCACGAATGACGACAACCGTCTTGGCAACGTCGCCCACCTCGTCGCCACGACTGGCCCCTGGAATCTCGATGTTCAACTCACCGGCAGCCATTTTCCCGAGTGCTCCGTTGAGCCGCATCAAGGGTCGTGCGATCCCGGCAAACGTGAAAACCACGGAGCCGATCAGCGACAGCATGAGAATGACGGCCACCACCAAATTCAAGCGGTTCTGCTGGCTCAACTCGGTCGCGGCCTGCGACTTTGCGTGCTCGGCGTTGTCAGCTGCCATATCGAGCGCTGTTCGCATCAGCTCGACGGCCTGATTTGCAGCCGGCACCGCCTTCACGTTGAAGAGTGCCTTCTTGGCTGTCTCGACCTTGATCAGATCGCTGGTGGCCGCAGTGAATTCCTTCACGGTCGTCGCGAGCCCATTGATCGTGCCGAGAAGTCCAGTATCGCTGATGATGCTCCTGGCGCTGTCCAGCGTGTCTTCCAGTCCGCCCGTGCGGTTCACGATCACCTGCTTTTCGCTCTCGTCGCCGGTGGCGATCAGGTGCCAGGTCGCCGCCTGTACCGAATTGAAATTCGAATCGGCTTCGCTCAGCACCTTTTCGATGTCACTTCGATTGGCCGCGCGGATCAGCGACGGCGACAGCAGGAACCCTTCGAAGGTCTTGGTCCATTCCGCCGAACGCTCGCTCCGCTTCTTCGCGATCTCGAAGATCTTGAGCTGGGCCTTGCCGATCTCCGATGCGACATCGTGATACTCGGCTCCAAGGGAGCTGATCTTCTGCAATCGTTCCTTCTCGTCCGGCTTCTTGACATCCGCGATCGCCTCATCGAGCTCCTTGGTCAGGGTCGAAAAGATTCCATTCAGCTGGCCGATTTGCGTTTCTAGTTCGGATCGGTTCTTTGACTGTCCGATGTCGCGCAACGCCAACTCCATCCCCCGCAAGGCGATATTGGCGCGAACGGTGTGATCGGCGATCTTCTGCTGCACCCGAGCGCGATCGTTCGCCAATGTAATGGCCGACTCCGACGCAATCTGATTGATCACCATGGTGGCGGAAAGCAATACGCCAAACAGCCCCACGGCGCCGAGCTTGTTTCCAATGCGATTGAGCTTGATCAATTTTCGGTCCACCTGATTTTCAGTCTTGGCAGGATCGCAGAATAGCCGGGGCGCATTGTTTTACCGTTAATTCATCGATCTTTTTGCTCGATTCCCAAGGGCTGATGATCGTTGCACGACTAATCAGTCCAAGAGTCGATCCCGGGTGGTGTCCGCCACTGCCGGGCTGTCGGCTGGGTGCGCGTTTGACGGGCAAATCCTCAGCCTTCGCGTTTCCGAGCGCCCGTTCGTGACATTTTGTAACGATGGCCCGCATAGCCTTCATCAGGCGACGCTTGCTGTTATCGTCTCCAAACGATGGAGCGATCGATGTTGCGTTCGATACTTGCCGTTCTCTTGGCTGCGAGCTTGTGGTTCGTGCTGCCCATTTCGCTGTCACCTGCGTGCGCTGGCCCGTTCCTGGAGCGCTGGCAGGCGCGGATGGCGGCGCGCGAGGCCGAAGGCCGGGTCGCGCCGGACGCCGAATATGCCTACGGCGCCGATCCGCTGCAGACGCTCGACGTCTGGCAGGCGAGGGGAGGCAGGGCCGCGCCGCTGATCGTCTTCGTGCATGGCGGCGGGTGGAAGCGGGGCGACAAGCGCAACGCCACGGGAGCTGCGAAGGTCGAGCACCTGCTCGCGCAGGGCTACGCGTTCGCCTCGATCGACTATCGCCTGGTACCGGCCGCAACCGTCGAGCAGCAGGCGGCGGATGTCGCGGCGGCCGTGGCGTGGCTGCGCAACAATGCGGGACGCCTGGGGATCGATGCCTCGCGGATCGTGCTGATGGGGCACAGCGCCGGCGCGCATCTGGTGGCGCTGGTCGGGACCGATCCGCGCTATCTGTCTGCGGCCCGGTTGACGTTGCGCGACGTCAGTGGCTTCATCGCGCTCGACGGTGCCTGCTACGACGTCGCGCGCCAGATCGCCGACAGCGGGCGCTTCATGCTCGACACCTACGTCCAGGCGTTCGGCACCGACCCGGTGCGACAGCGGGTGCTGTCGCCGACTTTGCAGGCCGCAAAGCCGAACGCACCGGCGTTCCTGATCCTCCACGTCGACCGCGCCGACGGCAAGGCGCAGTCCGAGGCGCTCGGTGCGGCCTTGATGCAAGCGGGAACGCCGGCCGAGGTCGCAGCCGTCGCTGGCACCGGCCTGCGTGGCCACATCGAGATCAATCGCGACCTTGGCGACGCCGGCCATCCGGCCACGGCCATCGTTGACGCCTGGCTGCGCAGGACGATCGGCACGAAGTGACGATCAGCATGACGGTGCAGGGACGCGCCACGCTCGCACTCGGAGCGGACCTGCAGCCTGATCTCGCCGAGCACCGCCGGCGACCCCATCAAGAATTTCCGATCTTTCCGACCGGCGATTTCCATTGGCCTCGCGAACGTTGTTCCTTTGAACTATTCGTTGACTTCACGCCCGGCGCGGAGTGAGGCAAGGCACGGGCTCCGCCCCGGCCATCCACGTCGTCGCGCATCCTGGGCAACGCAGACAAAGTGGAGACAGACGTATGAAGAGTTGGCTGGCGCCGTCGGCCGAGGCGACGTCGATCTCGCCTTCGCATACGGTGCGATCTTGCGGAGGCCGGGCCGCGTTCAGGCAGCGGTCTCCTCATTCCAGCGGCGCTGCATTTCCTCGGGGCTCACGTCCTCGATGGTCTGCGACAGCATCCAGCGATGCCCGAAGGGATCGAGCACCAGGGCGCTGCGTTCGCCGAAGCTCTGGTTGGCGGGAGCGCGCAGCACGGTGGCGCCATGCGCCGCCGCCTGGGCGACGTCGGCATCGACGGCCTTGGTCGCGAGGTGGAGCGTGACCGGCGAGCCGCCGATCGTGTCGGGGCCGACCGCGCCGAAATCGGGATACTCGTCGCTGAGCATGACAGTGTCGTCGCCGAGGCGCAGCTCGGCGTGGCCGATGCGCCCGTCGGACGGATCGGTCATACGGAACATCTCGTCAGCACCGAAGGCGGCCTTGTAGAAGGCGATCGCGGCTTCGCCGCCGCGGACAACGAGGTAGGGCTTGACGGAGGTGATGGACGGCATGACGGCTCCTTGCACTGCGATTTAAATTACGTTACGTTTCGTATCGAAATGAGTCAAGACGAGACATCCACCGCAAGAGCGCGCGGCCGGCCGCCGAGCGAAGCGGCACGCCGCAAGGCGCTGCATGCCGCCCACGATATCCTGATGAGCGAAGGCTTCGGGCGGCTGACCATCGACGCGGTCGCCGCGCGATCCGGGGTCGGCAAGCCGACCATCTATCGGCACTGGGCCAATGCCGGCGAGTTGGCGATGGCGGCGCTGATGCTCGATCCGGCCGGTGAGTCCGACGACAGCAGCCGCGCGCTCGCTGACCGGCTTCGCGCCCAGTTGCGGGCGCTCGTCACCGCGTTCGCGACCACCCGCGGCCGGCAGATTGCGCTGGCGCTGGCGGCCTCCGATCCGGACAGCGAGATGACCAAGGCCTTCCGCAACCGCGTCATCCTGTCGAGCCGCGAAGCCGGCCGCCGCCTCATTCGCGATGCGGTTGCACGCCGCGAGGTGTCCGAGCTGCCCGACATCGAGACGGTGCTCGACATGATCTACGCGCCGGTGTTCTACCGGCTGCTCGCTGGCCACCTGCCGCTCGATCGTGCCTTCGCCGACAGCCTCGTCACCCGAAGCCTCGCGATCATCACCGGCGGGTGAGCCGGGTACAGCGGCCGGTCGTGGGCAACTCGTTCGCCGACATGACGACGGTGGTTTCGCAGCGCCGGCCGACGCCACCTTCTACGTATTCGATTGTCGCGGCCGAACATCCCTTTCGCTCGTCAGAGACCGCGGACATCAATGGCTGGCGAATGAGCAGCCGCGGCCCGATCTGCAAGCCTGCGTCGGCGTCGATATCGCCGACACGCCATTTCCCAAGTCGGTCATTCTTCGTAAGCTTGCGCTGAGCAAAGGCGAATCGCGCAAGGTCACGATCGCACGGATCGACAACCGGACATCGCAGGTCGCGATGGTCGAGCGGGAGTGGCAGAGAGGGCAGGCGCCGATCGAAGCGAAGACGATGAGCCATATCGGTGCCTCGGCACGGTCGATCAGCTGGACCTTCTGTGCGATCGCAGGCTCATCGTTCGGTGGGGCCGGGACCGCTGGCGAATGGTTTCTGCGGACCAAAAGCCGGCCGGTTTAGATGACTAGCTGATGCTCAATCGTCTTTTGAGGAGTTCCTCATGAAGCTCTATTCGTTCTGGCGCTCGCTCGCGAGTTTTCGCGTGCGGATCGCGCTCAATCTGAAGGGCGTGGCTTACGAGCAGATCGCGGTCGATATCGACCGGCGGCAGCATCGCGATGGCGCGTATGCCGCGCTCAATCCGCAGATGGCGCTGCCGTCGCTGGTGCTCGACGACGGCACGGTGCTGACGCAGTCGCTGGCGATCCTCGATTATCTCGACGAGGCCTGTCCCGGTCCGGCGCTGCTGCCCGAAGACGCCAAGGGCCGGGCGCGGGTGCGGGCGCTGGCGGCGATGATTGCGTGTGATGCGCATCCACTGACGACGCCGCGCGTGCAGCGCTATCTCACCGAGGTGCTGCACGTCGACGAGGCGGCGCGCGTGGCTTGGCTGAGGCATTGGGCGGCGGAGATGCTCGTCGCCGTCGAGGCGCAATTGGCCGGCCATGCGGCGACCGGGCGTTTCGCCCATGGCGATGCGCCGACCATCGCCGACGTCTGCCTTGCCGGTCACGTCATCTTCGCGCGCAACCAGGGCCTCGACCTCGCCGAGACGCCGACCGTGCAGCGCGTCTTCGACGCCGCGATGGCGCTGCCGGCGTTTGTCTCCGCGCATCCGCTGGCGCAGCCCGATACGCCGGAGGCGATGCGCCGCAAGCCTGCGGCGCCGTAGATCGCGATCAGGTCCCCGGCTTGGCGCAATAAGTGCGCCAGAACTGCCGGTAGGCCGCCTCGACGCAGCGCGTGTAGTTGGCAACGTCGCCGGCCGGCGAGCGTGCGACCAGGCTCGGTAGATCGGCGCGCAGCTTCGCCAGCAGCTCGGGCTGGGCCGCAAAGCTCTTGGCAATCCGGATGTAGCCGTCGTCGTCATCGGCGACCCAGTCGGCGAGGCCGGCCGCGGTGAGAATGCCGCCGGCCGCGCGCGACGCCGCGCCGCTGCCGAGCTTGGCGACGACGGGCACGCCCATGTAGAGCGACTCGAACGTCGAGATGCCGCCGTTCTGCGGGAACGGATCGAGCGAGATGTCGATGCGCTCATACGAGCGCAGATGCTCGCTGCGCTCGGAGGCACCGAGGCAGAGCAGGCGCGCGTCCGGCACGCCCTGGGCCACGAAGCGGCCGATCAGGCCGTCGCGCACCAAGGGATCGTTGAGCGCGAGGTGCTTGATGACGAGCTTCGCCTCCGGCACCTCCGCGAGCAGCCGCGCCCACAGCGTGATCGCGGCGTCGGAGATCTTGTCGATGCGGTTGTAGACGCCGAAGGTGACATGGCCGTTCTGCAGCATCGGCAGCGGCGACGGTGCGATGTCGAGCAGCGGATCGATCGTGATCACCGAGGGCAGGTCGTGGACGTGCTCGGCGAACAGCGGCCGCACGTTCGCCGGCACCGTCACCGGATCGGCAAAGAAGTAGTCCATGGTGGCGAGCCCGGTGCCGGTGCCGCTGCCCCAGGCGGTGACCTGGATCGGCGCCGGCTTGCGGGCGAACACCGGCATGCGCGTGCCCGTGGTGTAGCCGGAGAGATCGACCAGGATGTCGACCCCGTCGGCCTGGATCCGGTCGGCCAGTTCGTCGTCGGACAGGCTCGAGGCCTCGACCCAGACGTCGGCAGCCGCCATGAACTTCGCGGTGAAATCATCGTGCCGCGGCGAGGTCGAGTAGCAGTTGACCTGCACCTGGGTCTTGTCGTGTCCGCGCAGCACCGGGAGGAAGGCGAAGGCGGCCGAGTGGGTGCGGAAATCGGCCGAGACGTAGCCGACCACGATGCGCCGGTCGGGATCGAGCGAGCGCGGCGAAAGCTTGCGGCGCTGGAATTTCGAGCCGACCGCGATCCACCAATAGTGCCGCGCCGCCTGCTGGCTGGCGAAATCGGCGCCGGGCAGGAAATCGAGGTAGAAGATCTTCTTGGTGATCGCCTCGTCGTAGTCCGGCTGCACCGTCAGCGCCTGGTCGAACTGCGCGACCGCGCCGGCGATGTCGCCGAGCCGCCCGAGGCAGGCGCCGAGCAGGGTCAGCGCGACCTGCGCGGTGGGATTGGTGTCGAGCACGCGCTTGCAGGCCGCCATGGCCATGGCGACGTTGCCGTTGAGCATGCAGATCTGCGCCTTGCCCTGCCAGCCGACCTGCAGCTGCGGATCGAGGGTGATGGCGCGGTCGAAATCGGCCTCCGCCTCGGCCGTCCGTCCCGAGACCATGTATAGCCGGCCGCGATGCGCCAGCAGCTCGGCATGCGCCGGCCGCACGGCGAGCGCCGCATTGAAAGTGGCCTCGGCCAGCTCGTAGTGATGCAGCTCGAGATGCGCGAGGCCCTTGTTGACGATGGCCTCGAAATGGTTCGGGTTGAGCGCCAGCGCGCGCTCGGCGCTGGCAGCGGCGGCATCCCAGCGCCGCAGCATCAGCTCGGCCACGGCGCGGTTGCACCAGCAATCGCCATCGTCCGGATTGAGCTCGAGCGCGCGTGCGGCGGCGGCGAGCGACGCCTCGCCCTTGCGCAGCCGCAGCAGCGTGGTCGCCAGGTTGCGCAAGGTGATCGGCGATTTCGGCCGCAGCGCCAGCGAGCGCTCCAGCGCCGCGCGCGCCTCCTCGAACTGGTCGCAATTCAAAAGTGCCCAGCCGAGATTGGATTGCGCGTCCGCCGAGTTCGGGTCGAGCACGATCGACTGCCGCAGGAACACGACCGCCTCGCCGAAGCGGCCCGCGGACACCAAGGAGATGCCGAGCAGATGCATGGCCTCGAAATGGTCCGGCACCTCCTGCAGCAGCTTGGCGCACGCGGCCTGGGCATCCGCCTGCCGCCCGGCGCGAAACGCGATGGCGGCGGCCGTCAGCTGCGTCTCGATCAGCTTCTTCTGCTTCTTTTCCTGCCGCGCCTTCTGGAAGGCGCGCGAACCGACGGTGCTCAAGGCTTTTCTCCGGGCGAACTCTGCAGTGGCGCGCTCGAACGAGCCCGCGCCGCGCCCGGCGGAGCGCCCCGCCAGGGCCGCAGGTCGGGCCGATTGCGCCGTCGTGCCGCCTCCGGCGTCGACCAGCGATCCGGCAGGTTGTCCGGCGACCGGCCACGCGCAGCGCGACGCGGCAAAGCTTGCCCGCGCCATGGTTAGCAAATGGTTAACGGGGGAGGGGGTGGTTGGTGTCGGCCGCGGTCTTCCAGGTGCGCAGGTGCGTAGGGCGGATTAGCGCAGCGTAATCCGCCACACCGCGGGGGGCCGTGGCGGCGGATTACGCTGCGCTCATCCGCCCTACGAGCTACGAGCTGTCGGGTATGCCTCAGCGGCTTCCAGATGGGTCAGTGGCCGGTGCCGGTTTCGGCGCCGCAGGCTGCGCGTCTACCGGCGCCGCGGCGGTCCCCAGGCTCATCTCGCCATTGGGGCGCCGGAGCTGCCAGCCCTGCGCGGCGCGCGTCAGATCGGTCGGCGCTTCCTTATTAGTCTCGCCAGACGCCTGGAGGCGTACGCGGCCGTCGCCGATCCAGGTGTCGACCTGGTATTGCTCGAAATCGTCCGGCTTGTAGCTCCATTCCAGCTTCGGATTGTCGCCGTACGAGAACAGGCCGATCCGATAGTCGATGCCGCAATTGCCGTCGTCGCGCGGATCGATGGCGATGAAGCGCTTGCCGTTGGGCGACAGGAAGGGCCCGCTGCCGATGTTGAGCTCGGCGCCGGTGCGGCGGTTGATCAGCATCACGTAGGGACACTCATAGGGTGAGACGAGCACGATGTAGTGCCGGTCGCCGATGTGGCCGACCAGCCGATAGCTGATGCAGGAGGCCTCCGGCCCTTCCGGTTCGCACGCCTTGTCGTCGGTGATCACCTTGGTCTTGCCGCCCGCGAGACTCAGCGTCAGCTTGCGGCCCTGGCGCAGGATTGTCGCGGGCATCTCCCTCACGCAGGCGCTCTCCTGCGGCACGCCGTCGTGAATTTCGAGCGGCTGGCACAATGTCCGCAGGTCGAAGAAGCCGGCGCCGGCCGCGGCCGCGCCGGGCTTCAGCACCGCGAGCGCGGCAATGATGATGATGGTGCGAAGGAAGATGTGTGGCATCGGCAGCTGCGGTGCATGCGGGATGGAAATGCTGTAGGGCGTGCCATCCGTGGCACGGGAGCTGCATCGGATCAAGCGCGTGTCGTCGTGCGCCGCGCGTTCATTCCGTGCACCCGTAAGGACGGCTATCGCATATGACAATCGGAGTGGTGCGCTCGTCTGTCTCCACGTCGTCATGGCCGGGCTTGTCCCGGCCATCCACGTCGTTCAGCACGCTGAGAACCACGTGGATGCCCGGGTCAAGCCCGGGCATGACGGAGTAACTAACTGCCGGGATTGTTCGTCACGACGGCCCCGTATCTATATGCGATCGCCCCGACTTTCGCAGGGCGAGTCGAACCGCGCAGCAATCCAGGTCGTTGTGCCGTGAGATGCGCATGCTTCTGCTACTTCCCCTTCTCGATCTTCGTCACCGTGTAGCCCGAGGCATCCTCCTGCGCCTCGAACTTCACCTTGTCGCCGGCTTTGAGTCCTTTCAGCAGGGCGGCGTCCTTGACGCGGTAGACCATGGTCATGGCCTCGTCCATGCCGAGGCCCTTGGCTGGGCCGTGATGCAGGGTGATCTTGCCGTTAGCCGCGTCGATCTTCTTGACGTCGGCGCTGATGGCGTCGGCGGCGATGGCCAGCGGCATCAGGGCGAGCATGGCAACAGCCGCCGCGGCGGCGCTGAAGCAGATGGAGCGTTTCATCGTGTGATCCTCGTGCTGGTGGAAAGGCTGTTGCTGGTGTCGGGGGCGCTTCGCCGCACCGGCTCCGGCGCGCTCGCGACCTCCCGGGCGACGGTGCCCGGCGGGAACTGGTAGGGGCCGGGATCGCGATAGTCGTCGCGCGCGAGGCCCTCGCGGACCTTCACGGTGGTGAACATCCCGCCCATCTCGATCGGGCCGAACTGGCCGTTGCCGGTCATCATCGGCAGCGTGTTGTCGGGCGCCGGCATTTCCATGCTGCCCATCGCCATGCCGGTGTGGCCCATCACCATGCCCTCGGGCGCGAGCTTGCCGACGGCGCGCGCGAGCTCGGCCTTGGGCACGCCGATCAGGTTGCGCATGTCATGGCCCATCGCATTCATCGTGTGATGCGACTTGTGGCAGTGGAACGCCCAGTCGCCGGGATTGTCGGCCGTGAAGTCGAGCACGCGCACCGCGCCGACCGGAACGTCGGTCGTGGTCTCCGGAAATTGTGCGGCTTCGGGCAGCCAGCCGCCATCGGTGCCGATCACCTTGAACTTGTGGCCATGCAGATGGATCGGGTGATTGGTCATGGTGAGATTGCCGATGCGGATGCGGACGCGATCGCCGAGCCGCGCCGGCATCGGATCGATGCCGGGAAACACCCGCGCGTTCCACGTCCATAAATTGAAGTCGGTCATCTCGTTGACCTTCGGCAGATAGGCGCCGGGCTCGATGCGATAGCTCGACATCACGAACACATAGTCGCGGTCGGCCAGCGGCGGGACACGGTCGCGCGGATGCACGACGATCATTCCCATCATGCCCATCGCCATCTGCACCATCTCGTCGGCGTGCGGGTGATACATGAAGGTGCCGGCATGCTTCATCTCGAACTCGTAGACGAAGGTCTTGCCCGGCTTGATGTGCGGCTGAGTCAGTCCGCCGACGCCGTCCATGCCGCAGGGCAGGATGACGCCGTGCCAGTGCACGGTGGTGTATTCCGGCAATTTGTTGGTGACGAAGATCCGGACCTTGTCGCCTTCGACCGCCTCGATGGTCGGGCCGGGCGACTGGCCGTTGTAGCCCCACAGATGCGTGGTCATGCCGGGCGCGAATTCGCGCGTCACGGGCTCGGCGACGAGATGAAACTCCTTCCAGTCGCCGTTCATGCGGAACGGCAGCGACCAGCCGTTGAGCGTGACCACGGGCTGATAGTCCGGGCCGGCGCTCGGATGCAGCGGCGGCTGCATCACGGCCTTGTCCATCGTCGGCGCCTCGGGGATCGCGGCGGCCTGGACGCGGCCGGACACGGCGGAGGCGCTGGCCAGTGCGGCGGAGCCGAGCAGGGTTCGGCGTGACAACATGCTGTTGCTCCTGTCAGTCGTTGCTGGACGCGAGCGCGCTCGCGGTCTGCTGCGGGACATCCTCGCGGCCTGCGCCGCCGCCGTTCACGGCCGCCGACAGCTCGGCCTCGGCGAGGAAGAAGTCGCGCTTTGCATCGATGGCGGCGCGGCGCGAGGCGAGGCGCTGCCGTGCTTCGACCAGCAGCGCGAAGATGTCGACCTGCATGCTCGAATAGCGCAGCTGCATCTCTTCGCTGATGATCTGGCGCAGCGGCAGCACCTCGCGGGCGTAGTGGCCGGCGATCTCGAATGTCGCGCGATAGCTGCGATAGGCGTCGCGCGCTTCGGAGCGGATCGTGACGGCGCGCTCGGTCAGCCGGTTGAAGGCGATGTTGTAGGTCTCGGCCGCCTGCCGCACGCGCACCTCGCCGCCGTCGAAGATCGGGATCTGGAACTGCACGTCGTAGCCGCGTTCGCGGATGATGCGGCCGTCAGGCTCGACCGTCTTGCGGTCGAGGCCGGCGAGATCGAGCAGCGTCACGAAGCGCGTGGCATCGCTGAGCTGCAGCGAGGTCGCGAGCGCGCTCAGCTCGAGCCGCGCCATCTGCAGGTCGATGCGATGCGCCACGGCGTCGCGCTCGACGAACGGCTCGGTCAGCGGCCGGCGCGGCAGCGCGGGCAGCCGGTCGGGCAGGCGAAACCTCAGATCGTCGCCCCACAGGCCCATCAGCCGGATCAGCCGCTCGCGCGCGCTCGCTGCCGCGCGGCGCGCGCCGGCGAGTTCGGCCGTGGTCTCGGCGTAGAACACCTGCTCGCGCGCCTGGTCGAGGCGATTGAGCGCGCCGGTCTCGCCGAGCTTCTGCGCGAGCTTGGCGGTCGCCTCCGCGGCCGATTGCGCCTCGGCCAGCAGCGCCACCAGCTCATTGGCGGCGACGACGCGGACATGAGCGCGGCGCACCTCGGCGGCGAGGCGCACCGTGGCGAGCGCGGCCATCAGCTGCGCCTGATGGAAGCGCTGGCGCGCGATTTCGGAGCGCAGCGGCAAGGTCGCGAGCGCCAGGATGTCGCCGGCGACCTGGCGCTCGGCTTCCAGTGCGCCGTCGCCGCTGAGGCGCATCAGGGAAAATGTCGGGTTCGGCGGCAGGCTGGCGCCGATCGCATCGGCCTCGCTCAGCGCCAGCTGATGATAGGCCGCCTGCAGGCCCTTGTTGTTGAACAGCGCGACCTGCACGGCGGCGTCCGCCGACAGCGGCCGCGCCAGCAGCCGTTGCGTCGCGGCCCGCACGCGCGTGGCGTCGTCGTCGCTGCGGACGGACACGATCTCTTGGCCGGTGGTGCGGCCCGCTAGGTCGGCGACCGCACTCATGCCGCCGTCCGGCGAGAACGAGGCGCAGCCGGCGAGCGCTGTGGTCGCGGCCAGGAGCGCAAGCCTGATGATGCTCTGCATGTCGGCGCTCCCTAGCGGCTCGGTTCGGAGCGCGGAGCGCCGTCGCGCGATCCCCAAGACGAGGGGGCGGTGGGACGCAGCGGCGTGTACGGCGCTGTCACGGCGGACGTGCGCACCGGGGCGACAGCGGCGGCCGGATCGGCGGGGTCTGCGCCCGACAGGGCGACCGTGCGCGGCTGGCAGGCGGCGAGGCTCAGGGACGCGAGCAGCACGGCGGCGCTGGGACCGATGCGAGACGGCAGGCCGCGCCGCGCCTGACATGCGGCCGCGGGCGTCGCCCGAAGGTGCGACAACATGGTTGAGTCCTTTGGTCTGTCGATGAGATGCGAGCGGCCGCGCGCGGGCAGGCGCGCAAGACCGGTTTGGTTCGCTCAGACCAGGACGATGGGGGGGCGATCGAGCCGCGGCGGCGTGCGGCCGGGCAGGCGGGTTTCCCGTGCAGCTTCGCTCGCCGTGGCGAGCGGAGCGGGCAGCATCACGGCCGGCAGCGCGGCGGTCAGACCGACGGCGCACATCATGGCGCAGCACGGACCGGGGATCTTGCCGTGGTCGTGGTGTGACGGCGCCGGAACCTGAGCTTCGGCCTCGGCACTGGCGTGGTCGTGATCGTGACCATGATGCGAGGCGTGTGCCGCATGCATCTGCGGCATCATCGTCTCAGCCATCTCGTGATGATGCGCAACAGTGAGGGTCGCATCCTCCAGACACGGAGCGACGCCAGGGGAGAATGCGAGCGCCACGCCCGGGCTCAGCACGCAGATCAGGTAGACGAGGACGAGCAGCCGCCCCGCCAGAACCCGCATCCTTCGTGTCAGTCCCAACGACATCCGCCGCCAATCTCTCCGTTCGGTCCGCAGTCTAGCGCACGATGCGCTGCGCCGCAAAGAGGGGGCAATATCAAGTCCCCTCGCGAACGCTTGTTTGAGCCGCGCTCGGGCCTCAGCGCACCTCTCCCCGCTCTTTTGCGGGGAGAGGTCGGATTGCGCAGCAATCCGGGTGAGGGGCATGGCACATAAGTGGACCAAATCGCAGATCCATCGGACGGGCACGTTCGCTCCGAGTTGGATGCGAAATTGGCTGCGAAGAAAGTAGCACTGCCCGTGCGGCTGCCCCTCACCCCGACCCTCTCCCCGTGAAGAACGGGGAGAGGGAGTCTACTGCCCGTGTTGCTCGACTTGCTGCTGCTCGCTCGACTCGACGCGTCATGCAGCACAGCGATTCTTACGAACAACACCAAGACGGATGCCCAACGCTCCGCATTGCCTCTGTTGCGCTGCTTCTGCATGGCCAATGCTGCAGCAATGTGGCTTGACCGGATGCGATGCAGCAACGAAGTTGCCGGGATCGTGCACGCACCCAAGACGAGATTCGAGGAAGCGCCTCAGTTCATACCGGATTCGCGCCAGGCCTGGGCGCGGCTGGTGCTGGCGCTCGTCATCGGTTCCATCGGTGGCGCCGGGATGTGGACGGTCGTGGTCGTGCTGCCGACCGTGCAGGCCGAATATGCCGCGAGCCGCGGCGCGGTCTCGCTGGCCTATACGCTGACGATGTTCGGCTTCGGCCTCGGCGGCGTCATCGTCGGCCGCATCACTGACCGCTTCGGCATCGTCACCGCGATGGCGCTCAGCATCGCCACGACATCGGCGGCGTATCTGCTGGCCGGGGCCTCGGTGACCTTGTGGCAGTTCCAGGCAGTGTATTTCCTGATCGGGCTCGGCTCCTCCGTCACCTTCGCGCCGTTGATGGCCGAAGCCTCGCACTGGTTCGTGCGCTATCGCGGCGTCGCGGTCACCATCGTCGCATCCGGCAACTACGTCGCCGGCACGGTGTGGCCGCCGCTGGTGAACTATGGCGTGCAGCAGATCGGCTGGCGCGCCAGCCATGTCGCGCTCGGCATCTTCTGCGCCGTCACGATGAGCGCGTTGTTGCTGGTGCTGCGTGCCCACATGGGCGGGGCCGGCGCGCAGAACCATGCGCATGCGGCGCCCCCGCAGCTGGAACTGCCGATCTCGACCAACGCGCTGACCGTGCTGCTCAGCGTCGCCGCGATCGCCTGCTGCGTGGCGATGGCGATGCCGCAGGTCCACATCGTCGCCTATTGCGGCGACCTCGGCTATGGCGTCGCCGTCGGCGCGCAGATGCTGTCGCTGATGATGGCGCTCGGCATCGTCAGCCGGATCGGCTCGGGCCTGCTCGCCGACCGCATCGGCGGCATGCGAACCTTGTTGATCGGTTCGCTGGCGCAGGGCTTTGCGCTCTTGTTCTATCTGTTCTTCGACGGCTTGACCTCGCTGTACCTGATCTCCGGGATGTTCGGCCTGTTCCAGGGCGGCATCGTGCCGAGCTATGCGATCATCGTGCGCGAGGCGATGCCGGCGCGCGAGGCGGCGACCCGGGTCGGCATCATCATCTTCGCCTCGGTGTTCGGCATGTCGTTCGGCGGCTGGGTGTCCGGCGTGATCTTCGATGCCACCGGCTCCTATGCCGCGGCCTTCGCCAACGGGATCGCCTGGAACGGGCTCAATCTCGCGATCGTCGTGACGCTGTTGATCCTGGCGCGGCGGCAACACCGGCTGGCCGCCTGACCCAAACAGTGTTGCGCGGCAGTGACACTGGCTGCGGATCGTTTCCATACGATCCTCTATATGCACGGCGTCATACAAAATCCCGATCTGTGCCGCAAAAGCATCGAATCCCCTCCAGCAACTAGGAAATTGGATCGAGCCCGATCAGCGCCGCCAAGGCGCGGGCGTCGGATCGCGCGCGGAACTGTCGCGAGGTCTCCGTGGGGGCCACGGACGACCGTCGCTTGCCTGAAGCGCTAAGGAGGCGTCGAGGTGAAAGCTCCGGACAGGTCGAGATCGCTGCGGCGGCATGGCGTTGTCGGAGAGCATCGCTCTTCTCAAGGCGTGCTGCGAGCTGTTGCCAAGCTGCTACTCGCTGGTATCACCGCACTCTCGTTCGCCGGTGACGGCTGGGCGCAGGCGTGGCCTCAACTCCAACCCCAAACTCAACCCCAAGCTCAGCCGGCGCGCCCCGGGGCGACCCGGTCGCTGATCGTGCCGGTCGCGCCAGCTCCGGCGCGGCCCAACGCCGCTGCCGTCGTTCCGGCGCCGCCGCGTCCCGCCGGCCTGCCCGCATCGCTGCAGCCCGCGCCGGGCAGCGGTCCCGATGTGTGGCGGCTGCCCAATCCGAACGACGTCAACGACGGCACCGTCACCATCATCACCGCGCCGGCCGGCGGCGCGACCTCGGTGTTCGGCTCAGACATGGCGCGCGTGCTCGATGATCAGACCAATGTCCGCGTGCTGCCGGTGCTCGGCAAGGGACCGGTGCGCAACGTTTCCGACATTCTCTTCCTCAAGACCATCGACATGGGCGCGGTCGCCGCCGACGTGCCCGAATTCTACCGCCTGCAATACGGCATTCCGGACATCACCTCGCAACTGCGCTACATCGCGCGGCTGTATCACAACGAGATTCACGTCATCGCGCGGTCCTCGATCCGCTCGATCGCCGACCTCAACGGCAAGCGCATCATCGCGCCGACCGACGTCGGCTTCTATTCCGCGCGCGTGATCTTCAACCGGCTCGGCATGACGGCGTCGTTCGACTACGCAACCGACGACGCGAAATCGATCCAGAAGCTGATCGACGGCGACGCCGACGCCTACATCGTCTCGACCGGCAAGGTGTTCCAGCTCGCGCGCAATATCAGGAACGAGAACCGCGCACTGCATCTGGTGACCATTCCCTACGATCGCCGGCTGCAGGATCTGTACCTGCCGACGACGCTGTCGTCGGATGAATATCCGAACCTGCTCAATCCCGGCGAGACGATCGAGACCGTGGCGATCGGCATGCTGCTGGTCAGCTACAATTGGCCCGAGAATACCGAACGCTACCGCAAGGTGGCGCGCTTCGTCGACGCGTTCTTCGCCAACTACGACGAGTTCATGAAGCCGCCGCGGCATCCGAAGTGGAAGGAATCTAGCATCGTCGCCACCATCCCCGGCTGGAGGCGCTTCAAGGCCGCGGACGACTGGTTGGTCGCCCGCAACATGACGCCGCGGCCGCAGGCCCTCGACGTGCCGCGGTCGCAGGTCGCGGATGTGCAGCAGCAGCAGTTCGAGAGCTTCGTGCGCCAGAGCGGCGGCCAGGTGTCGAACGATCCGGCCGAGCGCAGCGCGCTGTTCCGGCAATTCCTGCAATGGCGCCAGCAGCACGGCGGCCCGCCGACGCCGTCACGCTGAATGCGTTGAGCGCATTCCAGCTTGCCTTCAGACCGCCTGGCCGACCTTCAGCAGCGAGCAGCCGGTGATCTTGAGGCTGCCGTCGGGCTGGGTCTGCAGCGTGTAGAGCGCCTCCCACGCCTCGCCATCGGCATCGACGATGTGCACGCGCTGCGCGATGCTGCCATCCTCGACCTGTGATGGGCCGAATTCGAAGCTCTTGTGGCGATAGACCGGCGGATAGCCCTCGCGCACCATCGCCATGAAGATCTCGATGCTGGGAAACCGCGCCTGGATCTCCGGCGCCGCCTGCGCGTAGGCCGCGGGCCCGTCGTCGCGGGCCAGCGCCTGCTCCTGGGCGCGGATGACGTTCTGCGCGGTGGTGATGTCGTTGCCGGCGAGGGCCGGCGTCGAAAGCAGGCTGAGGCAGACGAGCCAGGCTGATACTCTCATCGCACTTGCTCCGTAACGGCGGTCGTGACAGACGCAGATCTTGCGATCTGGGGGCAGGCGCCCGCCGGGTCGATCTGGTCTCTTGCGGCCCGAATCATGCATTCAGGACGGCGAACAGAGCAAGGCAGCATGACGGATTTTTCTCATACGCGATCACTTTTCCGAATCCCTGACGGCGTCATCTATCTCGACGGCAATTCGCTCGGGGCGCTGCCTTCGGCCGTGCCCGCCCGCGTTGCCCGCATGCTGGAGGCGGAATGGGGACAGGAGCTCATCCGTGGCTGGAACAGCGCCGGCTGGATGGTGCAGCCGCGCCGCGTCGGCGACCGCGTCGCCCGACTGATTGGAGCGGCCCCTGGCACCGTCGTGATGGGCGATACGCTCTCGATCAAGGTCTATCAGGCGCTCGCCGCGGCACTCTCGCTCAATCCGGAGCGGCGCGTGATCCTGTCCGACAGCGGCAACTTCCCGTCCGATCTCTACATGGCGCAGGGTTTGGTGCGCATGCTCGGCGACCGCGCGACGCTGAAGGTGGTCGAGCCGGAGCAGGTGGAAGCCGCGCTCGATGACAGCGTCGCGGTGCTGATGCTGACCGAGGTGGACTACCGCACCGGCCGCATGCACGACATGACCGCGCTGACCAGGAAGGCGCATGCCGTTGGCGCGCTCACGGTGTGGGACCTCGCGCATTCCGCCGGCGCCGTGCCGGTCGATCTCGCAGGCAGCGACGCCGACTTCGCGGTCGGCTGCACCTACAAATATCTCAATGGCGGGCCCGGCGCGCCGGCCTTCATCTATGTCGCGCCGCGTTACGCGGATATCGCGCCGCCGGCGCTGTCGGGATGGATGGGCCATGAGGCTCCGTTCGCCTTCGATCTCGACTATCGTCCGGGCGGCGGCATCGAGCGGATGCGCATCGGCACGCCGCCGATCATCGCGCTCGCAGCCCTCGATGCGGCGCTGGATGCGTGGGAGGGCGTGTCGATGCTGGACGTGCGCAAGGCCTCGATCGCGCTGTCCGAGCTGTTCATCGCCGAAGTCGAGGCGCGCTGTCCGTCGTTGACGCTTGCCTCGCCGCGTGATGCCTCGCGGCGCGGCAGCCAGGTGTCGTTCCGGCACGCCGAGGGCTATGCGATCATGCGCGCGCTGATCGCGCGCGGCGTCATCGGCGATTTCCGAGCGCCGGATGCGCTGCGCTTCGGCTTTACGCCGCTCTACATTGGCGAGGCGGAGGTGCGCGGCGCCGTCGACATTCTCGCCGAGGTGCTCGACGACAGATTGTGGGACAAGCCCGAATATCGCCAGAAGGAACTCGTGACGTGAGCAACGGCCCTTACGATCCCGCCACCGAAGGTGCGCGGATGAACTTCAAGGGACGGATGTCCTATGGCGACTACCTGATGCTGGAGCGTCTGCTCGATGCGCAGTCGCCGCTGTCCTCGGCGCATGACGAGTTGCTGTTCATCATCCAGCACCAGACCTCCGAACTGTGGATGAAGCTCGCCATCCATGAGATCAAGGCCGCGATGGCGGCGATCGCCCGGGATGACGTGCAGCCGGCGTTCAAGATGCTGACGCGGGTCGCGCGCATCTTCGAGCAGCTCAACGGCGCCTGGGACGTGCTGCGGACGATGACGCCGAGCGAATACACGCTGTTCCGCGACAAGCTCGGCGAGTCCTCCGGTTTCCAGTCGTTCCAGTACCGCTCGATCGAATTCCTGCTCGGCAACCGCAACCTCGCGATGCTGCGTCCGCATGCGCATCATCCGGAGCTGACGGCCGAGCTGGAAGCGATCCTTGCGCAACCCAGCCTGTATGACGAAGCGCTGCGGCTCCTGGCACGGCGCGGCTTCTTCATCGGCGCCGACGGCCAGCGCACCGACTGGCGCGGCACGCGCGCCGAGAGCGCGGAAGTCGCGACGGCCTGGACCCAGGTCTATCGCGACCCGCAGCGGCATTGGGAATTGTACGAGCTTGCCGAGAAGCTGGTCGATTTCGAGGACTATTTCCGCCGCTGGCGCTTCAATCACGTCACCACGGTCGAGCGCATCATCGGCTTCAAGACCGGCACCGGCGGCACGTCAGGCGTGAACTATCTGCGCAAGATGCTGGAGATCGTGCTGTTCCCCGAGCTCTGGAAACTGCGCACCGGGCTGTGAGGCCGCGCTCATTCGATCAGGAGATTTCGATGTTGTACGCCGTCAAGGACTGGGACAACGCCTATGCCAATGGCCCGAACATTCCCGGCGGCGAACGCTGGCCGGGGCTGTGGGTCGCGCCGGCGGAAGACTATCGTGCTGAGCTCGGCAAGCAAGGGCGGGCGAAGCTCGACATCACCTATGGCGCGCACGAGCGCCAGCGCCTCGATCTGTTCCTGCCGGAGGGCGCGCCGAAAGGCCTCGTCGTGTTCGTGCATGGCGGCTACTGGATGCGGCTCGACAAGAGCTTCTGGTCGCATCTGGCGCGAGGTCCGGTCGCGCGCGGCTTTGCCGTGGCGATGCCGTCGTACCGGCTGTGCCCCGAGGTCGGCATCGCCGACATCTCGACCGATGTGGCTCAGGCGATCGCGAAGGCGATGGACGAGGTTGCGGGCCCCGTGGCGCTGACCGGCCATTCCGCCGGCGGCCATCTCGTCAGCCGCATGATCTGCCGCGGCGCGCCGCTGTCTCCTGAGCGGCAGGCGCGCATCACCAGCGTGGTCTCGATCTCCGGCCTGCACGATTTGCGCCCGCTGCAGCGGACTGCGATGAACGAGACCTTGCACATCGACGACACCACGGCAGCCGGCGAGAGCCCGGCATTGCTCGTGCCCGTCGACGGTATTGCCGTCACCGCCTGGGTCGGCGGCGCCGAGCGCAACGAATTCCGCCGCCAGGCGCAACTGCTCGCGAATATCTGGACCGGGCTGGGGGCGACGACGGCCTATGTCGAGGCGCCGGACCGGCACCATTTCGATGTGATCGACGAGCTCGCGGATGCGGACAGCGGGTTGGTGACGGCGCTGGTGGGGTAAACCGATCGTCAGGCAGCAGATCGCGCAGCAGCGGCGCTGCGCATGACTGCGCCCTCGCCCCGTGTGGGAGAGGGCATGTAGAACAGTGCAGCAAACTCACTCGGGTGAGGGGTCTCTCTCCTCGAGTACCGCTAGCTGAGAGAGACCCCTCACCCGAGCGAGACTGCGGATCGGCCGGCGATGCCCTCTCCCACTAGCTCCCACTAGGGGCGAGGGCACTGTATTGCGCAGCGGTGCGGAGGATGCAGACTGTTGCGAACGCGATCATCGACAGAGTGCATTCGCATTCAGGCGAAGGCTAATCAGCTCTCCGCCACCGCATCTCCCCACGCATGCGCGATCTCGGTGGCGCCGCTGTTCACGTCGCCGGCGCGCATCACCACGCTGGGGCAGGCGAATTTCATCGGCATGGTCTGAACCGGCGCAGCGACGGTCTCGAACTTCGCAGCCAGCGCAGTCATCACCTCCGCCGGCAGCCGCGTATCGGCGCCGACCACCTCGCCCTCGCTGGCATCGATGCGCGGCTGGTGGATGGCGGCGTCGAGGTCCATGCCGTAATCCATCACGAACGACAGCATCTGCGCCACGGCGGGCAGGATGCGGCGGCCGCCGGAGGCGCCGAGTGCCAGGCGGCGGCCGTCGGCCGTATGCGCGACCACCGGCGTGTAGTTGGTGAGGCAGCGCTTGCCCGGCGCCAGCGAGTTGGTCGTGCCGGGCGTCGGGTCGAACCACATGATGCCGTTGTTCATCATGATGCCGCTCTGCGGCGCCTGGAATTTCGAGCCGAAGCCGGACAGCAGCGTCTGCGTGACCGCCGCCATGTTGCCGTCGCGGTCGACCACTGAAAAATGCGTGGTGCAGGCCGGCGCGAGATATTCGGCACCGAGCGCGCGCTTTCCCGGCGCATCGCCCATGTCGTTGAGCCGCTCGCGATAGGCCGACTGCATCGCCTCGGCATAGGCGATGAACGTGCCGGCGTCAGGGGCGTTGCCCGATGCGGTCACGCTCGCCTGCATCAGCCGCAACGCGTGCGCCAGCGTCGGCCCGGCGGTGAGCTCCGGCGTGGCGAACACGGTGCCGCCGCGATAGGGAATGCGCAGCGGCTCGCGATGATGGGCTTCGAAAGCGGCAAGATCCTCGACCGACAGCGCGCCGCCGGCGGCCTGGATGTCGCGGGTCAGCGAGCGCGCGATGTCGCCCTGGTAGAAGTCGCGCGCGCCGGCATGAGCGAGATGCGACAGCGTCGCCTTCAACTGCTCCTGCGGCAGCCGCGTCACCGCCTTGGCGCCCCATTGCGGGTTCGGCGGCAGGCCATCCTTGAGATAGGCCGCGGCGCTGCCGGGATAGCGGCGCAAATCGGCGGCGCAGCTCGAGATCATCACGGTGGTCCACCAGTCCACCAGCAGGCCTTCGGCGGCGAGCGCGACGCTGGGCGTCACGAGGTCTCGCCACGGCAGCCTGGCGTAGCGGCGGTGCGCGGCCTCCATGCCGGCCACGACCCCGGGCACCGCGATCGCGCCGGGGCCATGCAGATTGCGATCGTCCTTGACGCGCGGCCACGGGAAGATATCGGGGGACACGCTGCCGTCATTGGCCAGCGGATAGTCCTCGATGCGCAGCGAGTCCGGTGCGCGCATGCCGTAGTCGATCACCTCGACCCGGTTTTCCTTGGCGCGGTAGAGCACCATGGCGCCGCCGCCGCCGAGGCCGCTCATCCACGGCTCGACCACGCCGAGCGCGAAGCCCGTCGCTACGACGGCATCGATACAGTCGCCGCCTGCGGCCAGCACCTCGGCGCCGATTTCGGCGGCGCGCCGCGACTGCGCCGCGACGATGCCGCCCTTGCTGGTCACCGCCGGCTTGCGGATCTGCTGGCGATTGGAAAACTGGTACGGCATGGCGCTCCCCTCGATCCGTCTCGTTCGTCGGGCGAATTGACACCGGCCCGCGCCGGCACACAATCGGCAACAGCGTCTGCCTCCTCAGATCAGATCGAATGCCCCTCAACGGGCGTTGAGGATTAATTTACCATTCGGAACTAGGGTCGTCGGCAGACCAGATCGATCTCGATCAGCGCGTCATAGGCCAAGCCGGTGACGCCGACGCAGGTGCGGGCCGGCAACGGGTCCGGCGGGAAGAATGAGCGGTAAGCTTCATTCATTGCCGCGTAATCCCGCTTGAACTCGGTCAGGTAAATCCGAGACATCACAATATGTTCGAGGCCGAGGTTAAGACCTTGGAGGATGTACTTCAAGTTCTGCATCACCGCCTTCGTCTGATCCACGATCCCCTCCGGCAGCACACCCGGCGCCTCCGGCGAGTCCGGCATCTGGCCGGTCACGAACACGAAGCCGTCGGTCTCGGCCGCATGACTGAACGGCGCCACCGGCTTCGTCGCGCCTGATATCATGTGGAACTGCATGGTGTGAGCCCTTCTGCGAGTGAATGAGTAGGGTGGGCAAAGCGGCGCCGCGGGCGCCGCGTGCCCACCATTCAGAGCGTCGGTGGGCACGGCGCGGGATGCATCATCCGGTACATGGGCATCGCCGGCGCGCCTTTGCCCACCCTACGAATCGACGTGAGATCTTCCAACATCCTCGAACAGCCGCATGGTGAGGGATCGCGTGCATGCCCACTTGCCGTTGACGCCCTTGACCTGCAGCGTGATTGCGATGAGTGAGTTTCAACTCGCTCCGATCATTGGCCTGGTCTGAAGGTTCACATGCCGCTGCTGCATCGTCTCATCCGCAACGACAGCGCCGTGATCGGCTTCACGGTGGATGGCGTGCCCTGCGAGGGCCGCGCCGGCGACAGCGTGCTGACGGCGGTGCTCTGCCAGGGCGAACGGCTGCGCGAGAGCGAGTTCTCCGGCGAAGCCCGCGCCGGCTTCTGCCAGATGGGCGCGTGCCAGGATTGCTGGGTTCAGCTCGAAGGCGGCGAGCGGCTGCGCGCCTGCACCACGCCGCTTGCTCAGGGCATGCACATCATCACGGGGCGTGCGCGCCTTCATGGCTGAGCGCGCCCCACCGCTGATCGTGGGCGCCGGCCCGGCCGGCATCCGCGCCGCGATGACGCTTGCGGCGGCCGGCTTGCGGCCCATCGTGATCGACGAAGGCCATGCTTGCGGCGGCCAGATCTATCGTCAGCCGCTGAGCCCCGACGGCCGCGATGCCAGGGCGCGCTACGGGTCCGAAGCCGCGAAGGCCACGCGCCTGCATCGGGACTTCGCAGCGCTTGCGTCCCACATCGATTATCGCCCGAGCACTCTGTTGTGGAACCTGCGCGATGGTGCCGCGGACACATTGCGCGACGGCGTCAGCCGGCGCGTGAGCCATGATGGGCTGATCCTGGCGACCGGCGCCTCCGACCGCGTGCTGCCGATTCCCGGCTGGACCTTGCCGGGCGTGTTCACGCTCGGCGGCGCGCAGATCGCGCTGAAGGCGCAGGGCTGCGCGATCGGCCGTCGCGTGGTGTTCGCCGGCTCTGGTCCGCTGCTCTATCTCGTCGCCTGGCAGTATATGAAAGCCGGCGTCGAGGTCGCCGCCGTGCTCGATGCGGCGCCGCTGCAGGCGAAGCTCAACCTGCTGCGTGCCTTGCCGCTGGCCCCTAGCCTCGTGCTGCGCGGGCTGCGCATGGCCGCTGAACTCAAGCTGAGCGGCACGCGCGTGCAGCTCGGGATCACGAGACTGCGGATCGAGGGCAAGGGCAGGGTCGCGCGCATCGTCTATCGGACGGGTGATCGCGAGCACACGATCGCCTGCGATGGCATCGGCTACGGCTTGAACCTGCGCTCGGAGACGCAGGCCGCCGACCTCGCCGGCTGCGCCTTCCGGTTCGATTCTCGCGACCGCGCGCATCTGCCGCTGCGCGATGCCGCTGGCCGCAGCAGCGTCGCCGGCGTGTATCTCGCGGGTGACTGCGCCCGCATCGCAGGCGCCGACGCGGCGGAGGCCGCGGGCGAGCGCGCGGCACTGGCGCTGCTGGAGGATCGCGGACTGCGATATGATGCTGCACGCGCCGCCAGCCTCGAACGCACGCTGGCGCGGATCGACAGGCTGCGCGTTGCGCTGGAGGCGGCGTTTCCCTATCCCGCGCATTGGGCGGACGACATCGCCGATGACACGCTGCTCTGCCGTTGCGAGGAGATCAGCGCCGGCGACGCGCGGCGTGCGATCGCGGATTTCGCACTCACCGAGATCAACCGGCTCAAGGCCGTGACACGCGTCGGCATGGGCCGGTGTCAGGGCCGGATGTGCGGCGCTGCCGCCGCGGAGCTGCTGGCTGCGCAGGCGCACCGTGACATCGGCGCCGTCGGCCGGCTGCGGACGCAGGCGCCGATCAAGCCGATTCCTCTGGCCGCGGGTTCGCCCGTCGACGCGAGGCAGCATGACCCGGCGCATTGATTGCGACGTCGCGATCATCGGCGGCGGGCTGGTCGGCAGCTCCGCGGCGCTGGCGCTGCGCGGCATGGGCTTGTCCGTCGCGCTGCTCGACAAGGGTTTTTGCGGCGCGCAGGCGAGCGGGGTGAACTACGGCGGCGTGCGCCGGCAGGGCCGTCCGCCCGAGCAGCTGCCGCTGGCGCAGCGGGCGCATGCGATCTGGCCGCGGCTGTCGCAGCTGATCGGCATCGACGGCGAGTTCATGCGCTCCGGTCATCTCAAGCTCGCGCGCAACCTCGCCGACATGGCGAACCTCGAGCGCTACGCCGCTGATGTCGCGCCATTCGGTCTCGATCTCGAACTGGTCGGCCACAATCAGCTGCGCGAGCGCTTCGGCCTCTCGGAGGGCGCCATCGGCGGCTCGTTCTCTCCCGGCGACGGCCACGCCAATCCGCGGCTGGTCGCGACCGTCTTTGCCGCCGCGGCCCGCCGCGCCGGGGCGGAGGTGCTGGAGACGACGGAAGTCACAGGCGTCACCCGGACATTCGAGGGCTTTGCGCTGGAGGCGCGCGATGTCGTCATCAAGGCGCGCACGATCATCAACAGCGCGGGCGCCTGGGCGGACAGCTTTGCACGGGCCTTCAACGAGCCGGTGCCGCTGGCGCGCACGTATCCCGCGATGATCGTGACCGAGCCGCTCGATCCGTTCCTGGCCGTCAACATCGGCATGGAGGGCGGCGGCATCTATGCGCGGCAGGTCACGCGCGGCAATGTCGTGGTCGGCGGCGAACGCGCCGCGCCGCTCGACGATCCCGACTACTCACGCCCACACAGCGACGGCGTGCTCACGATCATGCAGCGCGCGAGCGAGCTGTTCGGCCCGCTGCGCCACGCCCAGGCGATCCGGTTCTGGAGCGGCACCGAGGGCAACATGCCCGACGGCAACCCTGTGATCGGCCCGAGCGCGACGACGCCGGGCCTCATCCACGCCTTCGGCTTCTCCGGCGCTGGCTTCCAGATCGCGCCGGGTGTCGGCGAGGTGCTGGCCGAGCTGGTGCGCGATGGCCGGACCTCGACACCGATCGCGCCGTTCGCGATCACGCGGTTTGTATCCGCGCCGCAGACGGGGGCCAGCTCGTCGCTCAAGAAATCGTAGGGTGGGCAAAGACGTTCCGCGCATCGCGCGGAACGGCGTGCCCACCGGGCCGAGCACGCATCGCGGTGAGATGGTGGGCACGGCGCGGTCGGGCAGCGGCTACGAGAACTAATAGATGGGCGCGCCTTTGCCCACCCTACACGTCTAGCCCGCCGGATAGCTCGTGGCATAAGCCTCCGTCAGCGCCTCATCGAGCTGTCGTCCCGCGCTGAAACCGGACAGCGTCGCGGGGCGGGTCACGCCAGCTATTAGCCGGCCATCGGGCTCCGGGGCGCCGAGCACGGTGCGCACCGGAATGCGCTCGGCATAGATCGGCAGCGCATAATCCTCCTCGTCATCGATGACGCCGGCGGCGCGGATCTTGGCGGACGCCTTGTCGATCTCCATCGTCACGACCGACGTCGCCTTGATCTCCTGCTCCGTCGTCGGGCGCAACGTGGCGGTGCGACCTGGAAACAGACGGTCGAGCATCATCGTCAGGGCTCGCGCCTTCTCGGCCTCATCCTCGATCAGCCGGGCGAGGCCGAACGCCATCACCGAACGATAGTCGGCGGAGTGATGAAAGGCGCTGCGTGCCAGCACCAAAGCGTCGAGCTGAGTCACCGTCAGGCAGGCCGGCTGCCCTTCGGACAGGTTGCGCAGCATGCGGCTGGCGCTTGAGCCGTGCCAGTACAGCGTCGTCGCCTCGCGCCAGTACAGCGTCGGCGTGCAATAGGGCTGGCCGTCGATGACATAGGAGACGTGACACAGCGTACCGGCGTCGAGCAGCGCATGCACGGTGGCATGATCGTAATGCGCGCGCTGATGCCGCCGCTTGACCCGGTTGGTGCCGTCAACGGGATAGCTTGCCACTGATTGCTCGGACATCGTCATTCTCCTGTTCCCGCCGCCGTCATGCCATGGCAAAGTGGTTGCCGGGAGTTCCACTTGGATGCCAAAACAAGCAACCACTTCGCGGCGACGGGACGACGTGCTGGCGCTGCCGATCAGGCTCGACCGGGCGATCCGCAGCCAGTCGCAGCAGGTTCATGCCGCGCTGCGCGCCGGCATCGTCGACGGCCTGCTCGCCCCTAGCCTGCGGCTACCCTCGACCCGCGGGCTCGCGGAGCAACTGGGTGTCCGGCGCAACGCGATCGTCGCCGCCTATGAGGCGCTGCTGTCGGACGGGCTGATCGAGGCACGGCACGGCGCGGGCACCTATGTCGCCGCCGAGCTGCCGTCGCCGCAGCCGCCGGCTCCCGCCGCCGAGCTGGAGGTGAGGATTCCGCCGCGCCGGCCATTCACGCTCGGCGTCACGCTGGTCGATCCGATGCTGCTGAAGCGGCTCGCCGCCGCCAGCCGCCGTCGCATTGCGCAGGCCGCGCCCGACGATCTCGGCTACAGCGATCCGCGCGGCAGCCTGCATCTGCGCACGCAGGTCGCGCACTATCTCGCCGCCAATCGCGGCGTGCGCTGCGACCCCAGCTGCGTCCTGATCGTGAGCGGCACCCAGCACGGACTGCGCCTGTGTATCGACGCGCTGTTGTCGCCCGGCGATCCCGTCTGGTTCGAGGATCCCGGCTATGCCGCCTCGCGTTACACGTTGACGACGACAGGGGCGAAGCTGGTGCCCGTGCCGGTCGATGGCGAGGGCCTCGTCGTGAGTGCGGGAGAGAAGGCGGACGCAAACGCCCGTGCCGCCTATGTCACACCGTCGCACCAGTTTCCAACGGGCGTCGCGATGAGCATGGCCCGGCGGATCGCGCTGCTCGACTGGGCGCGCCGGTCCGGCGCCTATATCTTCGAGGACGATTATGACAGCGAGTATCGCTTCGCCGGCCCGCCGCTCACGGCGCTGGCCGGCATCGGCGCCGAACGCGTGATCTATCTCGGCACCTTCGGCAAGACGCTGTTCGCCGGATTGCGGCTCGGTTATCTCGTGGTGCCGCCGGCGCTGGTGTCGCGTGTCGTCGCCGCGCGTGCGGCGCAGGATCGCTTCCCGCCGGCCTTCATGCAGGACGCCCTGGCCGACCTGATGGCCGACGGCGTGATCGCCGCCCACATGCGCCGGATGCGTCCGCGCTATCGGCAGGCGCGCGACGTCGTTGCCGAAGCCCTCGCGAAGCATGGCAAGGGGCATCTGCATCTGGACGCGCCGTCGCAGGGACTGCATCTGCTGGCGACCTTGCCGTCAGGAGCGCCGAAAGGCGCAGCCAAGTTGATCCGCGAACGCGCCGGCATCGAATGCCGGCTGTTGTCGGACGCGCGCATCGTTCAGCGCGGGCCGGACGGATTCATCCTCGGCTATTCCGGTTTCGCGGCGAAGGATCTGGCGGATGCCGCCAGACGGCTCGCGCGTGCGGCACAGGAGGTCCTGGCGAGCGCATCGAGCTCGCGCCGAGCTGCCCGATGAGCGGCGCGCGGGTGTGATCCATTCGACACGTCGGGCAAATCAGTTCGTGCGACGAAGACGTGCGGAACAAAGAGAACGATGAAGCCGCGTCCGCATGCGGCGGGGCCGCTTCGGATTTCGTCAATCCGTTCAATACCATCGTGATGTGAAATCACGCCCGCACATTTTTCGCTTTCGTTTTTACGGAAATCATGCTCTGGTGCCGTATCCCGCCTCGTTGCAGAGGGCGTAGCGCGCGATCGTCACGACACGCGAGGTGGGGAAGCGATGGCCGCGATGGAGCCGCAGCGTGTCCTTGTGATGCGCGGACGAACGGCTCGGCGCGGACGTGAAGTCGCAGGGTCCTGATACCCCGACGCTGGTATCAAGCCGCGTGACGCCGATGCGCCGCGTGGTGATGGTGGCCAACAAGCCCGGCGCACCAGGGAGACTGCGTATAAGCGTTAAACCCATCGCGCAGGGAATGCCGGCGTGTTCGGCTTTGCCTGTGGTACTGCCGCCTGCATTTTTTTCTGCAGGCGGGCCATGGGTGGGGCCTTCACCCGGCATTCCCTGCGCCTCTGCAGTTCTGCAAGGCGCGACTACTGGAAGACCTCGGGCATTCCGTGCCGCGAGAGCGCGCCGTCATGTCATCATGTTCGAGATGGAGATCGAATGAGACGAGCATTCGCGCGTTGCCGTCACGCGGCCACGAACTCATTCGTAAGGATTGTGCTCGGCATTCGTCATCGTCTGGCGCACCCGACGCAGGGTGATGGGGGTGCCGTCGGAGACGAACTGCAGCTCATAGGCGCGGCCGCTGTCGTCCTTGGCCGAGCAGGTCACGCTCGTGACCTTGAGCATCGCGAAATTGCCGACCTGCCGACAGGAGCCGGACGAGCCCTGCGCCGCCGGCACGGGAATGCCGTCGACCTTGGGGCGATGCTTGGAGTTCAGCAGCATGCGGTCGACCGGCAGCTCGTAGACGTTCTGCAGCGAGCGTTTGCCGTTGATTCCGGAGAAGGCGATGATGTGGCTCTCGTCGGCGGGATCGTCGAGCGCGACGGTGAAGTGGGCGCGGCCCTTCTCGCTGTGGAAGAACGCCACCGTCTTGCAGGGGAATTCGCGGCCGTCGACCTTCAGCGTACGGCAGGTGCCAGACATCAGCGCGTAGAGATCGATGTCGGGCCGCTCTTCCGGCGAACCGGCCAAGGGCAGGGGCTGTTGAGCTGCGCACGGCGCGACCAGGCTGAGGCCAAGGGCAATGGCGGCGAGGCGAGGATAGTGCAAGGGCATTGCGCGGCTGCTTGCCTTGGAATCGGGGGGCGGACACGAGGTTAGCGATGTGTCAGCTTTGCGGCAAAAAGAGGTCGCGCCGGGTCTACCCGCCTTGGAACGTGAAGGCGGCGCGACGCCTGCGCGCGGCGCCGCCAGCGGGGTTGAAGCCTGCAAAATCGATAGAAAGGTCGCTGTGCAGCTTGTATGGAACTTTACGGCCGTCGACGGCCGATGACATTAAAGAGGGGGAGGAACTGATGACATTGTCGCGTCGCGGCATACTTTCGGCCGCGCTGAGCGGAGCGGCCTTGGCGGTCTCGGGCCAGGCGAGGGCGCAGTCCTTCGCCTTCAGGCCGAACCAGCGCTATCCCGATCCGGCGGTCGAGATCCTCGATCCGAGCTTTGCCAAATACCGACTCTACAGCTCGACCGTGGAGCAGGTCGCCAGCGGTATGCGCTGGGCGGAGGGGCCGGCCTATTTCCCGGAGGAGCGCTGCCTGCTGCTGAGCGACATTCCCAACAACCGCATCATGAAATACAGCGAGGATGACGGCAGCTTCACCGTCGTTCGCAGCCCGGCGAACTACGCCAATGGCAATGCCCGCGACCGCCAGGGACGGCTGGTCACCTGCGAGCATTCGGTGACGCGGCGCATCACCCGGACCGAGAAGAACGGCAGCGTGACCGTGCTCGCCGACAGCTTCGAAGGCAAGCGGCTGAACGCACCGAACGACATCGTCGTGAAGTCCGACGACACGATCTGGTTCACCGATCCGCTGTTCGGCATCAACGGCAATTGGGAGGGCTTCAAGGCGAAGTCCGAGCAGGCCAGCACCAACGTGTTCCGGATCGGCACCGATGGCAAGCTGACCGCCGTCATCACCGACCTCGTCAATCCCAACGGGCTCGCGTTCTCGCCGGATGAGAAGAAGCTCTACGTGGTCGAATGGAAGGGTACGCCCAACCGCAGCATCTGGAGCTACGACGTCAATGCCGACGGCACCGTCGGCAACAAGGTGAAGCTGATCGACGCCGCCGACCAGGGCTCGCTCGACGGCTTCCGCGTCGACCGCGACGGCAATCTCTGGTGCGGCTGGGGTTCGAACGGCGCGCTCGCCGCAGAGCCCGTGGATGTCAATGGCCGCAAGGTCTATCCGCTCAAGGCCAAGCCGGAGGATCTCGACGGCGTTATGGTGTTCAACCCGCAGGGCAAGCCGATCGGCTTCATCCATCTGCCGGAGCGCTGCGCCAACCTGACGTTCGGCGGGCCGAAGAACAACCGGCTCTACATGGCGGCGTCGCATTCGCTCTACGCGCTGTATGTCGAGACGGAAGGCGCGGTGTAGGAGAGGGCGATGACCGGCGCGGCGGCGAAGTACGTGAGACTACTTCGCCGCCGGCGCTGCAACCTTCTGCTTCCACAGCGCCCAGGCGCGGTCCATGATCACCATGTTGACCGCGTCGGCCTTGGTCGCCTCTTCGGAGCTCAGGAAGGTGATCTCACTGCCGAGCCCGGTCGCCTGCGCCTGCAGCTTGGCGTTCACGTCGGTGTAGTAGGCCCGGAACACGGCAGCCTTGACCGACGGTCCGACCGCGACATCGCCATGTCCGCGCATCAGGACCACGGACTTGTCGCCGAGCGCGGCTGCGAGCGACTTGCCGATCGCATTGTTGCTGACCAGCATGTTGGTCGCGCCGAACGCCTTGCCGATGTCCCACACCGGCGCGCCTTCGCCAAGAAAGGCCGCGTTGTGATAGAGCGGCTTCAGCGGCGTGCGGCTGACGCTGAACGGCACGACGCCCGGCGAATGGGTGTGCACGACCGCCTTCACGTCCGGGCGTGCGCGGTACATCTCGGCATGGATGAAGCGCTCGAGAAAGACGGCGCGGCCGCGGACATCGACAGCCTCGCCATTCTCGTCGAACTCCATGACGTCGTCGGCCGTGACCTGCGCCGGCGCGACCGAGCGCGGCATCAGGAAATGGCTGGTGTTGGTGGGATGTCGCGCACTGACATGGCCGAAGGCATCGACGACGCCGAGATCGGCGAGGATGCGGCTGCCTGCGGCGATGTCCTCGAGCAGCTCGCGGGGGACGCCGGGGATGGCGTCCTGGGCGCGGGAGGGCGTGGCGGAGAGGACGAGGGCGGCGATCGCAATCGCGGCGACGCTGTTGAAGTTCGACATCTGCGAGTTCCCCCTGGCGCCTGTTGTCTCGGCTTGCCGCCTCAGCATACGCGTCATTGCGAGCGAAGCGAAGCAATCCAGGATGGTGGGCGGGACTCTGGATCGCGTCGCTGCGCTCGCGATGGCGGGGAGAGGTCTGGGCAAGGCAACGGCCATCGCAGGATGGGCGACGTTGCTCCCTCAGGTCACCGGCGCCGGGTTGAACAAGGTCAGGTCGTTGTGGATGCCCCATTTGTCCGACCACGGCTTGGTGCGGCCGGAGGCGACGTCGAGGATCAGCTTGAACAGCTCCCAGCCGGTTTCCTCGATGGTCATCTCGCCGGTGGCGATGCGCCCCGCGTCGAAATCGATCAGGTCCTTCCAGCGCCGCGCCAACTCGCTGCGGGTCGCGACCTTGATCACGGGCGCAGCCGCGAGGCCGTAGGGCGTGCCGCGTCCCGTGGTGAACACCTGCAAGGTCATGCCGGAGGCAAGCTGCAGCGTGCCGCAGATGAAGTCGGAGGCTGGTGTCGCCGCAAACAGCATGCCCTTCTGCTTGGCCTTCTCGCCCGGCGCGAGCACGCCGTGGATCGGGCCGGAGCCGGACTTCACGATCGATCCCAAGGACTTCTCGACGATGTTGGCCAGCCCGCCCTTCTTGTTGCCCGGCGTCGTGTTGGCGCTGCGATCGGCGCCGCCGCGGGCGAGATAGGCGTCGTACCAGTCCATCTCGCGGATCAGCGCGCGGCCGACGTCCTCGTTGATGGCGCGGCGTGTGAGCAGCTGGATCGCGTCGCGGACTTCGGTGACTTCCGAGAACATCACCGTGGCGCCGGCGCGCACCAGCAGGTCGGCGGCGAAGCCGACGGCGGGATTGGCGGTGACGCCGGAGAACGCATCGCTACCGCCGCATTGCAGGCCGATGACGAGGTCGGACGCCGGGCAAGTCTCGCGTGTGCGCTTGTTGAGTTCTGCCAGACGCCGGTCGGCCTGGGTCATGATCGCGTCGACGATCGCACCGAAGCCGTCGAATGCCTCGTCCTGCATGCGGACGATCGAATTTTCGGTGCCTTCCGGCAGCAGCCGCTCCGGCGCCAGCTTCTCGCAGCCGAGGCCGACGACCAGGATCTCGCCGCCGAAATTCGGATTGAGTGCGAGGTTCTGCAGGGTGCGGATCGGCACAACAGCGTCCGGCGCCGTGATCGCGACGCCGCAGCCATAGGCATGGGTGAGCGCGACGACGTCGTCGACGTTGGGGTACTTTGGCAAGAGCTCGCTCTTGATGCGCTTGATCGCGAATTCGAGCGTGCCCTTGACGCACTGAACGGAGGTCGAGATGCCCAGCACGTTGCGGGTGCCGACCGAGCCGTCGGCGTTGCGATAGCCCTCGAAGGTGTAGCCTTCGAGCGGCGGCAGCGGCGCGGGGACGGCGGTGGAGATTTCCAGCTTGTCGAGTTCGGGGGCGTCGGGCATGTCGATGCGGGCTTCATCCACCCACTCGCCGGAGGCAATGAGCGACTTCGCATACCCGATGATCTCGCCATAGCGCACGATGGGTGCGCCTTGCGCGATGTCGACCAGCGCGGTCTTGTGGCCCTGCGGAACGAAACTCTTCAGCGTCAGGCCGTCAGGGAATTTGGTGCCGGCAGGCAGGCCGAAATCGTTCACCACGATCGCGACATTGTCGCGCGCGTTGAGCTTGATGGTGCGCGGCTCCTGGTTCACGACCTGCTGGTTCATGCTGGCTCCGTTCTGCTCCGTAGGGTGGGCAAAGCGAAGCGTGCCCACCGTCTTTCGTCTCGCTCGACTGCCGGTGGGCACGGCGCTTCGCGCCTTTGCCCACCCTACAGATCTTGTTTCCAGGCGAGGCGCTTCCCGTGCGGCTGCCCCTCACCCCGACCCTCTCCCCGTGAAGAACGGGGAGAGGGGGTGGACCGCGGATGCGGCCCGTCTGTTAGTTCACAACGGAGAGGCTCACACCGGGAAGGTGTAGGCCGTCTTCACCGTGGTGTAGAACTCGCGCGCATAGGAGCCCTGCTCGCGGGCGCCGTAGCTCGAGCCCTTCCGGCCGCCGAACGGGACGTGGTAGTCGACGCCGGCGGTCGGCAGGTTAACCATCACCATGCCGGCCTCGCTGTTGCGCTTGAAGTGCGAGGCGTATTTCAGGCTGGTGGTGCAGACGCCGGCGGCGAGGCCGAACTCGGTGTCGTTGGAGATCGCCAGCGCCTCGTCGTAGGTCTTGGCGCGGATGACGCAGGCGACCGGTCCGAAGATCTCCTCACGCGCGATGCGCATGTTGTTGGTGGCTTCGGTGAACAGCGCCGGCTGCATGTAGAAGCCGGGCGTCTCGCGGTTCAGCAGCTCGCCGCCCCAGGTCAGCTTGGCGCCTTCGTCCTGGCCGATCTTGAGGTAGCGCTGGTCCTGCTCGAGCTGGTTGCCGTCGACCACCGGGCCGATATGCGTGCCCTGCTTGACGGCGTCGTCGACGACGAGGCCCTTGAGCCGCTCGGTGAGCGCAGCGACGAACTTGTCGTGGATGCCCTCGGTGACGATCAGGCGGGAAGAGGCCGTGCAGCGCTGGCCGGTCGAGAAGTAGGAACCGTTGGCGGCGGCTTCGACGGCGACCTTGACGTCGGCGTCGTCGAGCACGACCAGCGGATTCTTGCCGCCCATCTCGAGCTGGAACTTCTTCATCGGGTTCGACAGCACGCAGGCCTGCGCGATCTTGCGGCCGGTGCCGACCGATCCTGTGAAGGAGATCGCGGCGACGTCCGGGTGCTCGAGCAGGGTCTGGCCGACCACCGAGCCGGAGCCGACGACGAGGTTGAACACGCCAGCCGGAATGCCAGAGCGCGCGATGATCTCGGACAGCGCATGCGCCGAGCCCGGCACCAACTCAGCCGGCTTGAACACGACGGTGTTGCCGTAGCAGAGCGCCGGCGCGATCTTCCAGGCGGGAATCGCGATCGGGAAATTCCAAGGCGTGATCATGCCGACGACGCCGACGGCCTCGCGGGTGATCTCGACGTCGATGCCGGGACGCACGGAAGCGCCTTTCTCGCCGGTCAGGCGCAGTGCCTCGCCGGCAAAGAACGCAAAAATCTGGCCGGCACGGGCGACCTCGCCGATGCCTTCCGGCAGGGTCTTGCCTTCCTCGCGCGCGAGCAGGCGGCCGAGCTCTTCCTTGCGCGACAGGATCTCCGCCGAGATCTTGTTCAGCGCGTCGTAGCGCTCCTGCGGCGTCGAGCGCGACCAGGCGGGGAAGGCGGCCTTGGCGGCGGCGATCGCCTTCTCGGTCTGCGCCTTGTCGGCCCTGGCGTATTCGCCGACGACGTCGTTGGTGTTCGAGGGGTTGATGTTGCGGGTGACCCCGCTGCCGTCGACCCACTCGCCGGCAATGAAATTCTTGAGGATCGCGTTCATGTTGTTCTCCAGACTTTGCGCGATTGCTCGGACAATCTAACCGATCGCCCCCGTCATCGCACGAGACAGGGGCGCTTGTCGTCGAAAGTCCAGCCGGGGATCAGATACTGCATTGCGACGGCGTCGTCGCGTGCGCCGAGCCCGTGGCTCTTGTACAGCGCATGGGCCTTTTCGATGGCGCCGCGGTCAACTTCGATGCCGAGCCCGGGTTGCTCCGGCACCGCGATCTTGCCGCCCTTGATCTGCAGCGGCGCCTTGGTCAGCGCCTGGCCGTCCTGCCAGATCCAGTGGGTGTCGATCGCGGTGACCTTGCCGGGAGCTGCGGCGGCGACATGGGTGAACATCGCCAATGAAATGTCGAAATGGTTGTTGGAGTGCGAACCCCAGGTGAGACCGTTGTCCTTGCAGGTCTGGGCAACGCGCACCGAGCCCTGCATGGTCCAGAAATGAGGATCGGCCAGCGGGATGTCGACGGCCCCGAGCCGCAGCGCATGGCTGAGTTGCCGCCAGTCGGTGGCGATCATGTTGGTCGCGGTCGGCAGGCCGGTGGCGCGGCGGAATTCCGCCATGATCTCGCGCCCGGAGAAGCCGGCCTCGGCGCCGCAGGGGTCCTCGGCATAGGCGAGGATGCCATGCATGTCCTTGCACAGCCGGATCGCCTCATCGAGCGACCACGCGCCGTTCGGATCCAGCGTGACGCGGGCTTGCGGAAAGCGCTTGGCGATCGCGGTCACCGCCTCGATCTCGGCCTCGCCCGCGAGCACGCCGCCCTTGAGCTTGAAGTCGGCGAAGCCATAAGCCTCATGCGTCGCCTCGGCCAGCCGCACGACAGCTTCAGGGGTCATCGCCTCCTGATGTCGCAGCGTATACCAGCCATCATTCTCGCCCTCGCCGGTGGCGTAGGGCAGGTCGGTCTTGCGACGGTCACCGATGAAGAAGAGATAGCCGAGCGCCTCGACGGAAGCGCGTTGCTGGCCTTCGCCGAGCAGCGCCGCGACGGGGAGATCGAGATGCTGGCCTAGCAGGTCGAGCAGAGCGGATTCGACCGCGGTCACCGCGTGGATCATCACGCGCAGGTCGAAGGTCTGCTTGCCGCGGCCGCCGGCGTCGCGATCGGCGAAGGCGGTGCGCATCGAGGCCAGGAGCGTGTTGCAGGCGCCGATGCTCTGGCCGACGATCAGGCTCTTGGCATCCTCCAGCGTCTGCCGGATCTTCTCGCCGCCGGGCACCTCGCCGACGCCGGTATGACCGGCATTGTCGGTGAGGATGACGAGGTTGCGGGTGAAGAACGGCCCATGCGCGCCCGAGAGATTGAGCAGCATGCTGTCACGGCCGGCGACCGGAATGACCTCCATGCCGGTGACGACCGGCGCGCCGGAGATTCCTGTGCGGGTGGCGTCGTGACTCATGTGCTCCTCCTTCGTCTCTCGTTGGCGCCGCGCCTCCTCAGGACGAGGAGAAGCGTCGCGGCCTCGTCTTTACTCCGCGGCCTGGCTCACGGCCGTTGCCGGCAGCGCCTTCACCAGTGCGGTCAGCTCGGCCATCTCGGTCTCGGTCAAATCGGTCAGCGGCAGGCGGACTGGGCCGGAATCGCGGCCGATCACCTTCATGCCGGCCTTGATGATCGAGACCGCGTAGCCCTTCTTGCGGTTGCGTATCGCGATCAGCGGCAAAATGAAATCCTTCAATCCCGCATGGATGGTGGCGTGGTCGCGCTTGCGCACTGCGGCATAGAAGTTGGTCGCGAACTCGGGCACGAAGTTGAACACCGCCGAGGAATAGGTTGTCACGCCCATGTCGAGATAGGGCAGGGCGAAGGTCTCGGCGGTCGGCAGGCCGCCGATATAGGTCAGGCGGTCGCCCATCTTGGTATAGACGCGGGTCATCAGCTCGATGTCGCCGATGCCGTCCTTGTAGCCGACCAGGTTCGGGCAGCGTTCGCACAGCCGCGCCAGCGTATCCGGCTGCAGGATGGCGTTGTCGCGATTGTAGACGATGACGCCGATCTTGACCGACTTGCAGACAGCCTCGACATGGGCGGCGAGGCCCTCCTGCTCGGCATGCATCAGATAGGGCGGCAGCAGCAGCAGGCCGTCGGCGCCGGCCTTCTCCGCACCAACAGCGATCTCGCGCGCGATCGCGGTGCCGTAGCCGGTGCCGGCCAGCACGGGCACGCGGCCGCGGGTCTCATCGACGGCGACCTTGACGACCTCCGGGACCTCGGCAGATGTCAGCGAGAAGAACTCACCTGTGCCGCCGGCGGCGAACAGGCCGGCGACCTCATAGCCGCACAGCCAGTCCATGTTGGCGCGGTAGGTGGCCTCGTCGAACGAATAGTCGGCCTTGAACGGCGTCACGGGGAAGGAGAGCAGGCCGCTGCCGATCTTCGCAGCCATTTCCTGGGGGGTCATCTTGCTCATCGCGCGTCTCCTCAGCGAATGTTCTTGGAATCGCCGCGGCGAGTGGACCGGCGCGCGCATTCCTCGCGCCGTTTGGTAGGACCAAGTTCGATGCCGGTCCAAGCCAAACACGGTATTGATTGATGCTGCCGGGGCATCAATCCTCCGCCTGCTGCACAGCGAGACGGCCTGCGAGTTCGACCAGCGCCGGCAGCAGCGGATTGTCGTGATCGCGCCGCCAGACCAGGAACAGCTCGGCCGGCGTCGGATTGCGCAGCTTCAGCGGCCGCAGCCGGACGTCGGCGATCTTCAGGCTCGCGGCGGCCTCCGGCACGATCGCGAGGCCCAGGCCGGCGCGGACCATCGCCAGGATGGAGTGGATCTGGCTGAGATGCTGGACGTAGCGCGGCAGCACCTCGGAACGCATGAACTGCGACACCAGCAGATCGTGGAAATAGCGCGCTTCGGTCTGCGAATACATGATGAAGGGCTGGCCGTCGAAGTCGCGGATCGACACGGTCTCGGCCGACGCCAGGCGATGTCGGCGCGGCAATGCGGCGCAGAGCGGCTCGGCGACGACGCGGCGGGTGGCGAATTCGGGCCGCGCGATCGGCGGCCGCAGCAGGCCGGCGTCGATCTGGCCGGACGCCAGCGCCTCGATCTGGTCGCCCGACACCATCTCCTTCAGCGACAGGTCGGCCTCGGGCAGTTCGGTGCGGCAGGCGGCCACGAGATCGGGCATGAAGCCGTAGGCGGCGGCTGCGGTGAAGCCGATCTTGAGCGAGCCGCTCTTGCCGCTGGCGATGCGCTGCGCGACCTGCGCGGCGCTCTCCGCCATCTTGAGAATGCGCCGCGCCTCGGGAAGAAAGCTGCGTCCGGCCGGCGTCAGCTTGACCGAGCGGCTGGTGCGCTCCAGCAGCACGGCATCGATGATGTGCTCCAGCACCTGGATCTGCCGCGACAGCGGCGGCTGCGTCATGTTGAGCCGGACGGCGGCCCGGCCGAAATGCAGCTCCTCGGCCACCGTCACGAAGCAGCGCAGCTGGTTGAGGTCGAACATCGATGCCTCCTCGGCATGGATCGGCGGATATTGCTGCGTTGATAGCATCGGTCTGGCGAATTGGGAACGGCCGCGAAAGGCTGTCTAAATAAGGCTGTCGGGATATTGCCGGGCTGTATCGGCGCCCTCCGCCGTCATCCCGGCGAACGCCGGGATCCATAACCACGGGGCGTGGTTTGAGGCCGGCTGGTCATTGGCATTTTGCCCAACACGACTGCTGCGGCGTATGGGTCCCGGATCGGCGCTGCGCCGCGCGGTCGCGCGTCACAGCTTGTCCGGGACGACGCGTGGAAAGAGACTGCTTTACATCTCAAACAGCATGGACGTGGCGATGCGGTCTCGCGGCACATTGCGCCCGAGGTCTGCTCTCAGTTCGTCCCTCGCAAATAGTGCAGAGGGCGCGGGGAATGCCGGGCGCTGGCCGCACCCATGGCCCGCCTGCGAAAAAAATGCAGGCGGCAGAACCACAGGTTCAGCCGAGACATCCCGGCATTCCCCGCGCGATGGGTTTCACGCTTATACGCAGTCTCCCTGGTGCGCCGGGCTTGTTGGCCACCATCACCACGCGGCACGTCGCGCCACGCGGCTTGATACCAGCGTCGGGGTATCAGGACCCTGCGACTTCACGTCCGCGCCGAGCCGTTCGTCGGCGCATCACAAGGACACGCTGCGGCTCCATCGCGGCCATCGCTTCCCCACCTCGCGTGTCGTGACGATCGCGCGCCGACGCCCCTCTGCGGTGAGGCGGGATGCGCGGATAAAATCATGATTTCCGAAATTACGCAAGAGGTTTATTTTTATCAGAATTCTTCCGAGGCCCACCACTGTCGTCCCGGCGAACGCCGGGACCCATACCCCCAGGGAGATGTTTGAGGCTTGCTGCCAATTGGCCTTTTGCCCTGCAAGTCCGCCGCGGCGTATGGATCCCGGATCGGCGCTGCGCCGCGCTGGCGCGCGTCACAGCTTGTCCGGGATGACAGCGGAGTTTGAGACGCGCATCGCAAGCAGCAGCCCCGCTGCTGTCGTTCCCGCATTCGCAGGTGAACGCGGGGGGGATACCCCCCGGAGAGTGGTTGGGCGGCTCGCTGGTCGTTGGCTTTTTTCCTGCGATCGCTGCGCGATCGCAGCGGGGGAGGGGAATGCACTCTCGTTGGCGAGAGATGATCAAGTTCACGCGCTCATGCGCGCAAAAAAAGAACGGCGGCCGGGTGGACCGCCGTTCAAGTGGAGACCACGCAAGGGGGCGTGGTGCTCAGGAGGCTCGGAGCTGGACGCGCTGGATGCGCCCTACGATGAAGAGATAGGCGAACGCAGCCACCAGGGCGTTGACGCCGACGAACACCAGCGCGCCGTTGAACGAGCCGGTGGCCGACAGGATGTAGCCGATCACGATCGGCGTGGTGATGCTGGAGAGGTTGCCGAAGGTGTTGAACAGGCCGCCGGAGATGCCGCCGGCTTCCTTGGGCGAGGTGTCGGAGACGACCGCCCAGCCGAGCGCGCCGATGCCCTTGCCGAAGAAGGCGAGCGCCATCAGGCCGACCACCAGGGCCTGGCCGTCGACATAGTTGCAGCCGATGATCGCCATCGACAGCAGCATGCCGCCGACGATCGGGATCTTGCGGGCGAGCGTCAGCGAGCCGGTCTTGCGCAGGATGGCGTCGGAAATGAAGCCGCCGAGCACACCGCCGATGAAGCCGCACAGCGCCGGCAGGGTGGCGACGAAGCCGGCCTGCAGGATCGACAGTCCGCGCTCCTTGACCAGGTACACCGGGAACCACGTCAGGAAGAAGTAGGTCAGCGTGTTGATGCAGTACTGGCCGATATAGACGCCGAGCATCATGCGGTTCGAGAGCAGCTGCCCGATATGCGACCAGGTCGGACCGCCGGTCGCGGCCTTGCTCTCGCGCGCGCCCTCCATGTCGACCAGCGCGCCGCCTTCCTTGATGTAGTCGAGTTCGGCATCGTTGACGCCGGGGTGATCCTTCGGGCCGTACATGGTCTTGATCCAGACCAGGCCCATGATGATGCCGAGCGCGCCCATGACGCTGAAGACATGGCGCCAGCCGAATTCATGCGCGATCCACCCCATCAGCGGGGCGAAGATCACGGTCGCGAAATATTGCCCGGAGTTGAAGAAGGCGGAGGCCGTTCCGCGCTCGTTGCTCGGAAACCACGACGCGACGATGCGGGCATTCGCCGGGAAGCTCGGGGCCTCGGCAAGGCCGACGAGGAAGCGCAACGCGAACAGCGCAGAGACCGCGGCGCCGCCGGTGAAGAAGCCGATCCAGCCCTGCATCATGGTGAAGATGGACCAGATGACGATGCTGCACGCGTAGACCCAACGCGAGCCGAAGCGGTCGAGCAGCCAACCGCCCGGCACCTGCGCGATCACATAGGACCAGCCGAAGGCGGAGAACACGTAGCCCATTGCGACGGAATCGAGATGGAGATCCTTGGACAGCGCGGGACCAGCAATCGACAGGGTTGCACGATCGGCATAGTTCACCGTCGTGACCAGGAACAGCATGGTCACGATGAACAGCCGCACACGCGATCGGCGCAACTCGGCCGTGGATACGATTGCGCTCATGCGCTCCACCTCTCTTAAACGTTCCTCAAGGATGTCCTAGAGGAGAGGAGCGGTCTGGGTCCAAACCGAAGCCTGTATCGATCAATGCAAATTTTGGATCGATCGCCCGGTCTTCATGCCAATGAAGGCGGATCGGCAAGGCCATGTCGCGGGGATGGCGTGGGCATGAAAACAATGAGGCGCAAAGGTCGGCGTCCCATCCGGAAGCTGATGACGCTCAAGGCGTGGCGGTCGCGGGCACATCGATCCGGTCGAGTGTCCAGCCATGTCGAAGCGCTGCGGATACTGCCTGCAACAACGATTCTCGTGCGCAGAGCTGCGTGTGCTTGTATCAGTTGCCGCCGCGTGCACAATCGATCGGGCATTGCATCAGGAGCTCACCCGCGTGAAGGCCGTCTACACCGAGCTGCATCGCAGCCACGATCCACAATTCTATCTGGTGCGTGGCGTGGTCAAGCGCACCACCGAGCAGCCCGAACGGGCGGATCGGCTGCTTGTGGGATTGAAGGTCGGCCATCACGAGTTGGTCGCGCCCATTCAGTTCGGCCAGGAAGCTCGCGCGCGCGTGCACAGTCCGGAATATCTCAACTTCCTGGAGGAGGCGTGGGACGCCTGGGCCGCGCTCGGCGACGCCGGCAGCGAGATGATCCCGAACATACATCCGGTGCGCAACGCCGCGACCTATCCGACCCATATCGTCGGCCGGCTCGGCTGGCACACGACCGACACCTCGGCGCCGATCGGGCCGGGGACGTGGGCGGGAGCCTGTGCCGCCACCGACGTGGCTGCCTCGGCGGCCCAACTGCTGCTCGAGGGCGAGGACGCGGTGTACGCGCTGTGCCGTCCGCCGGGCCATCATGCCTATCGCGACATCGCCTCGGGCTTCTGCTTCATGAACAATTCGGCCATCGCGGCGGCGCATCTGCGTCAACGCCATGAGCGTGTCGCGATCCTCGATGTCGATGTCCACCACGGCAACGGCACGCAGGGCATCTTTTACGAGCGGCCCGACGTGCTCACGATCTCGATCCACGCCGATCCGACGCACTATTATCCGTACCTCTGGGGCTATGCCCATGAGCGCGGCGCCGGCGCGGGTCTCGGCGCCAACCTCAACATTCCCTTGGCCCTGAAGAGCGGCGACGACACCTATCTCAAGGCGTTCGAGACCGCCGCGAAGACCATCCACGCCTTCGCACCCGGCGCGCTCGTCGTCGCGCTCGGCCTCGACGCCTCGGAGCACGATCCGCTCAAGGGTCTGTCCGTCACGACGCCCGGCTTCCGCCGCATAGGAGCGGCGATCGCGCGGCTCGGCCTGCCGACCGTGTTCGTGCAGGAAGGCGGCTACCTCTCCGACATCCTCGGCCAGAACCTGACCGCGGTGCTTGCCGGCTTCGAAGAGGCCCGCTAGCTCTCATTCCTCACAGGCTCGGTCATGACCGTCTGGCGCGTACTCCGTGGACAGTTGTTGCCAGTGGCGTCAGGGCTGCTCGGCGCAAACTGGCCGCCGCGCGCGGCGCTGGCCTGCTCCCTGGTCGACGTCAAGGAGGCGGTTGCCGAGGCCATTGCCAGCGCTCAGGCCTGGTGGGTCGCGAGCGCGGTGGTGGCCATTGGAATTGTTGTCGTTGAAGTCGGAGGCCGCCGTCGGTCCCTGCCGCTGTTGGCGGCTGCGCTGCTCGTCGCGTTTCACCCGGCCTGGTGGGGCGGGCCGAGCTACGGGCCGGATTGCTCATTCGCGATTGTCGAGGCGTCGCATGTCGTGTTTGCGGTCCTGCTCGTGATGCTCTGCTGCACGCTGTTTCTGGCCTGGCGCGCGAGAAGGCGCGGATGATGACCGGCGCACGACGTGGGTACCGCGACGCCTTCGGTACTCCGCGAAGCTACGGGCTTTGCCGATGACAAGAGCCGCTCGCCCGGAGTTCCACGGGCGGCGAAAGTACAAGGTTCTTTAAGGTCCACAACGACAATGCGTCGCAGTCTGGCCGCGGCGCATTCACGGCGTGCGGCTCTGCCAATGCAGCCACTGATCACGATGGATCGGTGGGCGTGCTGATTGGTATCTCGGGGTTGAGTCGATGGCCAAGATCATCAAATTCCCTGCGGCCACCGTGCAGGCGGTGTACGTCGAGGGAGCGGACCTCGCGCCCGAGAGCTCGGTTGCACTTCAGCTCGTGCAACTCCGGCGGACGCTGGAGTCGTGGCGGCAGATCCTGCGGCAGCTGGACCAGTTGGCCGAGGCGGACGGCAGTGACGGCCCGTGCGAGCAGTCGCGCCATATCCGCGCGCTGATCGCCGA
This sequence comes from Bradyrhizobium sp. HKCCYLS20291, assembly GCF_051167715.1. NCBI lineage: Bacteria > Pseudomonadati > Pseudomonadota > Alphaproteobacteria > Hyphomicrobiales > Nitrobacteraceae > Bradyrhizobium > Bradyrhizobium sp. HKCCYLS20291. Next base: position 75,371 of record NZ_JBNPTO010000023.1, read on the forward strand.
TGCCGAGCGCGCCATTGCCGAGGTCCAGGACCGCCGCGACATCTAGCTCGCGAGCGCGTGCCGCGCAGGCGCGGCGATCTCCTTTTCCGCCGCGCGGACGATCTCCATGGTCCGCACGATGCTCGCCGGATTGACGCTGATCGAATCGATGCCGAGCCCGGTGAGGTAACGCGCCATCTCGGGATAGTTGGCCGGCGCCTCGCCGCAGATGCCGACATGGCGGTGGTTGCGCTGCGCGCCCTCGACCGCGAGCTTCAGCATGGACATGAGTCCGGGATCGCGCTCGTCGAAGTCGAACGCGACGATGTCGGAATCGCGGTCGACGCCGAGCGTGAGCTGGGTGAGATCGTTGGAGCCGATCGAGAAGCCATCGAAGTGCTTCGCGAACTCGTCGATCAGGATGACGTTGTTGGGGATCTCGCACATCATGTAGATCTCGAGCCCAGTCTCGCCGCGGACGAGGCCATGACCGGCCATCGCCGCGATCACCTTCTCCGCCTCCGCGACGCGGCGGCAGAACGGGATCATGATCTTGAGATTGGACAGCCCCATCACGTCGCGCACGCGCTTGAGAGCCGCGCATTCCAGCGCGAAGCCGGCGGCATAGGCAGGGTGCGCATAGCGCGAGGCACCGCGGAAGCCGAGCATCGGGTTCTCTTCCCTGGGCTCGAAATCGCGGCCGCCGATCAGGCTGGCATATTCGTTGGTCTTAAAATCCGACAACCTGATGATGACCGGCCGCGGGTAGAAAGCGGCGGCGATGGTGCCGACGCCTTCCGACAGCCGCTCGACGAAGAACTCCGCCGGCTTCTTGTAGCGCGCGGTCAGGCGCTTGATCGTCGTGCGGTCCTTCGCCGACGTCACCTTGTCGGGCGCGGCGAGCGCCATCGGATGGATGCCGATCGACTGGTTGATGATGAATTCCATGCGCGCCAGCCCGACGCCGTCGTTCGGCAGCAGCGCGGTCTTGAAGGCGAGCTCGGGATTGCCGAGATTGACCATGATGTGGGTATGCGGCTTTTCGAGCTTGTCGATCGCGAGGCGCTGGACCTCGAACGGCAGGGCGCCGTCATAGACATGGCCGGCGTCGCCCTCGGCGCAGCACACGGTGACGCTCGCGCCCGTCCTGGCGCGCGTGCTGAAATCCTCGGTGCCGACCACCGCGGGCACGCCCAGCTCGCGGGCGATGATCGCGGCGTGGCAGGTGCGGCCGCCATGGTCGGTGACGATCGCCGCCGCCGTCTTCATGACGGGCTCCCAGTCCGGGCTGGTTGAGGGCGCCACCAGCACCTCTCCGGGCTTGAACGCACGCAGGTCCTTCGCTGATTTGATCAGGCGGACCTTGCCGGCGGCGATCTTCTCGCCGACGGCGCGGCCGGTGCCCAGCACCTTCCCCGTCTTCTTCAAGACGTAGGTCTCGACCTGCTCCGGCCGGCGCTGTGAAGCCACGGTCTCGGGCCGCGCCTGGATGATGTAGAGCGCGCCGTCGCGGCCGTCCTTGGCCCATTCGATGTCCATCGGCGTCGGCCGGCCGGCCTTCTGCGAGTAGTGCTGCTCGACGGTGATGGTGGCCTGCGCCAGCTCCAGCACGTCGGAATCGTCGATGCAGAACTTGGCACGCTCGGCCGGCGGCGTCGGCTCGGTGCGGGTGGTGGCGCCGCGCGCGCCGGCTTTGGCATAGACCATGCGCTTGCTCTTGGCGCCCAGGCGGCGCGACAGCACGCTGCGGAAGCCGGCGGCGAAGGTCGGCTTGTGGACGTAGAACTCGTCGGGATCGACCGCGCCCTGCACGATGGTCTCGCCGAGCCCATAGACGCCGGTGATGAAGGCGACGTCGCGGAAGCCGCTCTCGGTGTCCAGCGAGAACATCACGCCGCTGGCGCCGAGATCCGAGCGCACCATTTTCATGACGGCCACCGACAGCGCGACCTTGTCATGCGCAAAACCGTTGTCGATGCGATAGGAGATCGCGCGATCGGTGTAGAGCGAGGCGAAGCAGCGGCGGCAGGCCTCGAACAGCTCCGTTGCGCCGCTGATGTTGAGGAAGCTCTCGTGCTGGCCCGCGAAGCTGGCGTTCGGGAGATCTTCCGCGGTCGCCGAACTGCGCACCGCGACTGCGACCCGGCGGCCATATTCCTGCTCGAGCTGCCGGTAGGCCACGGCGACCTCGCGGCGCAGATCGTCACGGTCGGTCGCCTCGAACACGATCGCGCGCGCCTTGGCCGCGCGCCTGGCGAGGTCGGCGATGCGGCGCTTGTCGAGGCCCGCGAGCAGCTTGCGAAGCTCATCGTCGGCGCCGTCGGCGCGCAGCGCGTCGCGATAGCTCGCCGCCGTGAGCGCGAAGCCGTTGGGCACGCGGACACCCCTCGGCTGGAGCGCCGAATAGAGCTCGCCGAGCGAGGCCGTCTTGCCGCCGACGTCAGGCACGTCCTCGATGCGGAGGTCCTTGAACCAGCGGATGTAACCGGATGCCGTCATGACGTGCCTCCCGCATCGCAGCGCTTCAGCGGAGTTTGCCGTGTTGGACGCCGGCAGGCTTGCGCAAGATCAAGCGGCAGGGACGTGAGGCTCCTTAGATGATTCATATGAGCAAGGTTCCACAGCCGTTTGCAGCGCCGGACGACCTCCGCACGGCTGGTCTGCCCGAGGACGACAACGAGGATGGCGATCTGCAATGGTCGCGGTTCTGGCTGACGGCGCGGAATTTCTGGTGCGGCTGGAAAGCCTGGCGGGTCTGGCTGCTCTGCGCCGTGCTGGTCGGCATCGTCGTGCTGCAGCTCTACGTGCAGTTCCGCTTCAACACCTGGAACCGGGATTTCTTCAATGCGCTGGAGGGGCGTGATCCGGCGCGGCTGCGCCAGCAGGCCACGCTGCTGGTGCCGCTGTGCGCGGCGAGCGTCGTGCTCGCGATCGCCTCGGTGTGGGGCCGCATGGCGATGCAGCGCAACTGGCGGCAATGGCTGGCGGCCAAGGTGATCGACTATTGGATCGAGAACGACCGCTACGCGCGGCTTGCCACCGTGCAAGGCGACCAGAAGATTCCGGAGTATCGCATCGCCGAGGATGTCCGCATCGCCACCGATGCGCCGGTCGACTTCGCCGTTAACGTGGTCTCGTCGCTGCTGACCGCGGTGATCTTCCTGCAGGTGCTGTGGCAGGTCGGCGGCCCGATCGGGTTTGCCGTCGGCGGCTTTCAGCTGTGGATTCCCGGCTATCTCGTCGTCAGCGTGGTCGCGTATTCCGGGCTCGTCACCGGCGCGATGCTGTGGGTCGGCGCGCCGCTGACGCATGTCATCCAGGTCAAGAACCAGGCGGAGTCGGAGCTGATCACGGCGGCGCATCGGCTGCGCGATATCGGCGAGGGGGTGACGCCGAAGGACGACAAGCGCGGGGTGATCGCCGTGCTGTGGCAGGCGCTCGACCGCACCATCCGGCAATGGCGGCGGCTGTGCTGGCGGCTGATGCGCATGACCCTGGTGTCGCATACCAACTCGCTGGTGGCGCCGATCATCGGCCTGGTGCTGTGCGCGCCGAAATTCCTCGACGGCCAGATGACGCTCGGCGAGCTGACCCAGGCGGCCGCTGCGTTCACCTTGGTGCAAGGCTCGTTCAACTGGCTGGTCGACAACTACAGCCGCGTCGCAGACTGGATGTCGTCGCTGGAGCGGGTCGGCGGCCTGCTGCTGTCGCTCGACCGGCTCAACGGCGATGCGCCGGTCGACGTCACGTCGACTCCAGCCGCACGTCAGCCAGCAGACGGCTGACATCGACGGGATCGCAGAGCGCGGTGCCCGTGCGCAGCAGTGCGGCCGCACCGGCTGCGACCGCAAATCGGAACGCATCGTCCAGGCGCTCGCCTGCAGCCAGCTTGGCGATCAGCGCGCCGAGAAAGCTGTCGCCGGCGCCGACCGCGGTGACCGGCACCATCGTCAGCGGCTTGGCCCGCAGCACGCGATCGCTGGTCACCAGGAGCGCGCCGAGATGTCCCATGGTCAACGCGACCGTTGCGACCCGTCCGGTCGCGACCAGTTTGCGGGCCGCCGTTTCCCACGCAGCGGCGTCGGGCAGATCGCCGCCGACGAGGTCGCGCATCTCGTGCAGCGACGGCTTGATCAGGTCGACGCCGTGCTCCACCGCGGCCGCGAGTGCCGGGCCCGATGTATCGAGCACGAACTGCGCACCGCGCGCCCGCGCGATCGCGGCAAGGCGGGCGTAGTAGTCGGCCGGCACACCCTGTGGCAGGCTGCCGCTGCCGACGACGAACCGCGGAAACGGTTCGAGGCCGGCGAGCAGCGCGAGCCCCGCCTGCCACTCGGCCTCGGTCAGCGTCGGTCCCGGCAGGATGAAGCGGTAGGGCTGCCCGGTGGCGCGCTCCTGGACGAAGAAGTCCTCGCGGGTATCCTCGGCCGTGGTCCAGGTGCGGCTCCTAACCCCCTCGGCTTCGACGAGCTGCTTCAGCAGCATGCCGGTCGAACCACCGACGGGATAGAGCGCGGTGACGTCGCCGCCGAGCCGGGTGATGACGCGCGCGACATTGATGCCGCCACCACCGGGATCGCGGTGTTGCGTGGTGCCGCGCAGTTTCGTCACCGGCACGATTCTCTCCACGACCGTCGAGACGTCGACGGCCGGGTTGGGCGTGATCGTGACGATGTCGCTCATCTCAGGTCAATTCGTGGGAGAGCCGCCGTTCGCGGTGATGCCGGACTCATGGAACGACTTGAGGCCGAGGAAGCTGATGTCCGGCTTGGTGACGAGATGCACGGGGATCGGGCGCAGATAGCTGTCATAGCGGCCCTTGCTCTCGAATTGCCGGCGGAAGTCGGACTTCGCGAAATAATCAGGAAAGCGCGGCGGTATGCCGCCGGCGATGTAGACGCCGCCGCGGGCGCAGAAGGTCAGCGTGAGATTGCCGGCGACGGCGCCGAGCCAGGCGCAGAACATGTCGAGCGTCGCCCCGCTGGTCGCGCAGCTGCCGTCGAGCGCGGCGTGGGTGATGGCCGCGGCATCGCGCGGCGGCACGGTGACGCCATCGACCGCCGCGATCGCGTGGTAGACGTTCTCGATGCCCATGCCTGAAAGCGCCCGCTCGATCGACACGTGGCCGAAGCGCTCGCGCATCTTGGCCAGCACCGCCGCCTCGCGCGCGGTGGTCGCCGGCAAGGTGGCATGGCCGGCCTCGGTGACGGCCACCGTCGGCCGGCCGTCGCCTGGGAGAAAGCAGGCGGCGCCGAAGCCGGTGCCCGGGCCGATCACCAGCATCGGCGCGCCGCTGACCGCCGCGCTGCCGCCGAGCGGAAACAGGTCATCCGGATGCAGCGCCGGCAGCGACCAGCCGACCGCTTCGAAATCGTTCAGCAGCTTGGCGGAGCGCAGATCGAACCGGGCAGCCAGCTCGGCGCCGTCGATGACCCAGGTCGAGTTGGTCAGCATGCCGCGGTTGCGTTCGACCGGTCCGGCGATGTCGAGCACCGCGGCGACCGGCGGGCCGCCCGCTTCATGCGTGGCCAGGAACGCCGTGATCGCGTCCGCGATCGTCGGGAAGTCCGCGACCTTCAGGTGCGCGACGTCGCCGATCTTGCCGCCGTCGAGCAGCGCGAAGCGCGCATTGGTGCCGCCGATGTCTCCCAGAAGAACGCGCTCGCTCATTCCTCAGCCGCTTTCCGTCAATCTGTGCGGCTCGCCGGCGTTCGCCAGGGCGCGCCGCGCCGCGATCATCTCCGCATACCATCGCGCCGATGCCTTGGGAATGCGGCGCTGCGTGGCGTGGTCGACATAGACAATGCCGAAGCGCTGCGAATAGCCCGCCCCCCATTCAAAATTATCCAAGAGCGACCAGACGAAATAGCCGCGGACGTCAGCGCCGGCGGCGATCGCCTGTTCCATCGCCGCCGTAAAGGCCTTGAGATAGCCGATCCTTACGTCGTCCTGGATCACGCCGGCAGGATCGATCACGTCGTTGGCGGCGGTGCCGTTTTCCAGCACATAGATCGGCAGCCGGAACCGGCTGGCGATATCGATCAGCGTGTCGCGGAACGCCTCGGGTACGACCGGCCAGCCGATCGCGCTGCGCGGCACGGCCTCGGGTGCGGGGCCGAAGCTGGCGCCGATCAGGTTGTTGTCGGCCTTGACGTAGTGCGGCGAGTAGTGATTGAGCCCGAACCAATCGACGGGCCGCGCGATCTCGGCCATGTCACCCGGCGCGACATAGGGCGCCATCGCCGCGTGCAGCTCGGGCGGATAGCTGGCAAAGGCCTGCGGGAACGGAAAGGCATCGTTCCAATAGGCTGCGAGCCGCAGTGCGGCGGCAGCATCTTCCGGGCTGCTGGTCACCGGATAGCAGGGCTGGCGGTTGTGGATCGCGCCGATCGAGGCACCGGCCACCTCCTTGCGCAGCACGTCAACGGCGCGGCCATGGCTGAGATTGACGTGATGAATGGCCTTGTGCAGTGCCGCCGCATCGGCGATCCCCGGCGCATGCCAGCCGAGGCCATAGCCGAACAGCGTGAACACGCAGGGCTCGTTGAAGGTGGCGAAGCGCTTGACGCGGTCACCATAGCGCCGCGCCACCAGCGTGACATAGTCGGCGAACCAGCCGGCGATGTCGCGGTTCGGCCAGCCGCCGAGATCCTGCAGCGCCTGCGGCAGGTCCCAATGGTAGAGGCAGAGCCAGGGCTCTATCTCTGCGGCCAATAGCGCATCGATCAGGCGATCGTAGAAGGCGAGGCCAGCCTCGTTGGCGGCGCCGCGGCCCTGCGGCAGCACGCGCGGCCAGGCGACCGAAAAACGGTAGGCATTCAGGCCGAGCTCGCGCATCAGCGCGACGTCCTCGGCGTAACGGTGATAGTGGTCACAGGCGACCTCCGCCGTGTCGCCATGGCTTGCCCGCCCGGGCGTCCGCAGAAACACGTCCCAGATGCTGTCGGCGCGGCCCTCGAGATGCGCGGCGCCTTCGATCTGGAAAGCGGAGGTGGAGGCGCCCCAGACGAAGCGCGGAGGAATGGTCATGGCGGAATGGGCCTGCGCGGCTGCGAACGCGGCCATGATGCAGGTCGCGCGGTCTCTCCCGTTGACCGGGATCAAGCCGGCGGCCCGCGCCGGGCAGGGCGATCATGCAGGCGACGGGGCTTGCATCCAGAGCGAAAGCTGTGGAACGTGCCGCCGCCGAAACCTGGAGCCCCGGCGCGAATGAGCGTGTTTCTGCTGCGGCGATGCCTGACCCTGCTGGCCACCCTGGTCGGCGCGTCGCTGATCATTTTCCTGGTGCTCGACGCGCTGCCGGGCAACGCCGCGCAGATGCTGATGGGCGCCGATGCCTCGCCGGATGCGGTCAGGGCGCTGACCGTCAAGCTTGGGCTCGATCAGCCGCTGGCGGTGCGCTACGTGCAGTGGCTCGGCGGCCTCGCCACCGGCCAACTCGGCAACAGCTACGCCTATGGCACGCCGGTCGCCGAGCTGATCCGTGAGCGGCTGGCGATGACCATTCCGCTCGCGATCATGGCCATGGTACTGACCACGGTGTTGGCGCTGGCGGCCGGCATCTACACCGCGGCCAACCACAACCGCCTCGGCGATGTCGGCGTGATGTCGCTGACCCAAATCGGCATCGCGCTGCCGAACTTCTGGTTCGCGATCCTGCTGATCCTGCTGTTTGCGGTGAAGCTGCAATGGCTGTCGGCCGGCGGCTTCCCCGGCTGGGAGGACGGCATCTGGCCCGGGCTGCGGTCGCTGCTGCTGCCGGCGGTGGCGCTGGCCGTGGTGCAGGCCGCGATCCTGGCGCGGGTGACACGCTCGGCGGTGCTCGACGTGCTGCGCGAGGATTTCGTGCGCACCGCGCGCGCCAAGGGGCTGACCAGGCGCGAGGTGCTGTGGCGGCACGTGCTGCGCAATGCGATGATCCCGGTGCTGACCGTGATGGGCCTGCAATTCGCCAATCTGTTGGCCGGCACCATCGTGATCGAGAACGTGTTCTATCTGCCGGGCCTCGGGCGGCTGATCTTCCAGTCGATCGCCAACCGCGATCTCATCGTCGTCCGCAACTGCGTGATGCTGCTGGCCGCGATGGTCATCATCGTCAACTTCGTGGTCGACGTGCTCTATGCTGTCATCGATCCGCGCATCAAGGTGCACGAGCTGTGAGTGCGTCGGTGATCGTTCAAGCCGCGCCTGCGCCGTTGCCGAACGCGTTCTGGCGCCGCGCGCTGCGTCATCGCAGCTTCACGGTCGGTGCGCTGCTCTGCCTCGTCGTGCTCGGCGCTGCATTGCTGTCGCTGGTGTGGACGCCTTGGTCGGCCTATGAGATCGACGTCGCCTCCAAGCTGCGGCCGCCGTCGGCGGCGCATTGGCTCGGCACCGACGTGCTCGGCCGCGACATCGTCTCGCTGCTCCTGGTCGGCGCGCGTGCGACGATCATGGTCGGCATCATCGCGGTCGGCATCGGCCTCACCTGCGGCGTCTGTCTCGGCCTGGTCGCGGCCGCGCGGCGCGGCTGGACGGAAGAGCTGATCATGCGCTTCAGCGATTTCACCTTCGCGTTCCCGGCGGTGCTGTCAGCGATCATGCTGGCCGCGGTGATCGGCCCGGGCATGGTGACCTCGATCACCGCGATCGGCATCTTCCAGATCCCGGTGTTCGTCCGCGTCACCCGCGGCTCGGCCGGCGCGATCTGGGCGCGGGAGTTCATCCTCGCCGCCCGCGCCGCCGGCAAGGGCCGCTTCCGCATCACCATCGAGCACGTGTTGCCGAACATCCTGTCGATCCTGATCGTGCAGGCGACGATCCAGTTCGCGCTGGCGATCCTGGCCGAGGCGGCGCTGTCCTATCTCGGTTTGGGCACGCAGCCACCGCAGCCGTCCTGGGGACGGATGCTGAATGACGCGCAGACGCTGCTGTTCCAGTCGCCGAGTCTGGCGGTCTATCCCGGCGCCGCGATCGCGCTCGCCGTGCTCGGCCTCAATCTGCTCGGCGACGGTCTGCGCGACCTGCTCGATCCGCGCCTGGCGAGGCAGCGATGAGCGCAGGCGAACAGGCTTTGCTCGACGTCTCCGGTCTCGGCATCCGGCTCAACACCAGCCGCGGCCCGGCGCAGGCCGTGCGCGAGGTATCGTTCACATTGAGGCGTGGCGAGACGCTCGGCATCGTCGGCGAATCCGGCTGCGGCAAGTCGATCACGGCACTGGCCTTGCTGGGGTTGCTGCCCGAGGGCGCGGTCGTCAGCGGCAGCATCAGGCTCGACGGCCGTGAACTGGTCGGACTTGATGACGCTGACTACTGCAAGCTGCGCGGCAACCGCATCAGCATGATTTTTCAGGAGCCGATGACCGCGCTCAACCCGATGCACACGATCGGGCATCAGGTCGCCGAGCCGCTGCTGCGCCACACCGGCTGCTCGGCCGCCGACGCGAAACGCCAGGCCATCGCGCTGCTCGACCGCGTCGGTCTGCCCGATGCCGCCAGGCGCTTCGACGCCTATCCGCATCAGTTTTCCGGCGGCCAGCGCCAGCGGGTCACCATCGCGATGGCGCTCGCCTGCAAGCCTGACGTGTTGATCGCCGACGAGCCGACCACCGCGCTCGACGTCACCATCCAGCGCCAGATCCTCGATCTCATTGCCGACCTCGTCGCCGAGCGCGGCATGGCGATGATCCTGATCTCGCACGACCTCGGCGTCATCGCCGAGAACGTCCAGCGCATGATCGTGATGTATGGCGGCACGATCGCCGAAAGCGGCACGACCGATGCGGTGTTCTCGCGCATGGGCCATCCCTACACCCAGGGTCTGTTCAGGGCGCGGCCGCGGCTCGGCGCGCGCAAGGGTACGCGCCTTTCGACCATCGCCGGCACCGTGCCGGAACTGGCCGATCTGCCGGCCGGCTGTCCGTTTGCCGATCGCTGCGGCTTGGTGATCGACGCCTGCCGCGCGGCGCTGCCGCCGTTGATCGAGATCGGCGCCGGGCACGGTGTCCGCTGTATCCGGACCGATGTCGCGCTCGCGTGCGATCCGGCGGGAGTGGTCGCGTGAGCGCCGCCGTGCAGGACGTTGAAGCGCCGCCGCTGCTCGAGGTCCGCGATCTCGTGCAGCGCTACAAGTTGCCGCGCGAGAGCCTGCTGCGGCCGGCGGGGCAGGTGCTCGCGCTCAACGGCGTGTCGCTGTCGCTGATGCCGGGCAAGAGCCTCGGCATCGTCGGCGAGTCCGGCTCCGGCAAGTCGACGCTGGCGCGGCTGATCATGGCGCTGGAGCGGCCGTCGTCGGGATCGGTGCTGATGTCCGGGCGCGATCTCGATCGTCTGTCTGCGGATGAGCTGCGGCGCGCGCGCCGTGATTTCCAGATGGTGTTCCAGGATCCCTATGGCTCGCTCGATCCGCGTCAGACCATCGCGCGCATCGTCGCCGAGCCGCTGACCGCGCTGGAGCATCCGGATCGCGAATCGTTGCGGACGAAGGTCGCCGGCGTCCTGCGACAGGTCGGATTGCGCGACGCCGACATGGACAAATATCCGCACGAGTTCTCCGGCGGCCAGCGCCAGCGCATCGCGATTGCGCGGGCGCTGATCACCCAGCCGAAGCTGATCGTCGCCGACGAGCCGGTCTCGGCGCTCGACGTCTCCGTGCAAGCGCAGGTGCTCAACCTGATGCAGGACCTGCAGGAGCAGTTCGGCCTCAGCTACGTCCTGATCAGCCATGATCTCGCCGTTGTCGACTATCTCTGCGATGAGGTCGCGGTGATGTATCTCGGCCGCATCGTCGAGCTGGGGCGCCCTGAGGACCTGTTCGGCCAATGCGCGCATCCCTATACGCGCGCCTTGCTCGACGCCGTGCCTCGCGCGCAGGCTGGCGCTACCAAGCGCCGGCGCGCGGACGTTGCGATCGCGTCGCAATCCCTGGGGGCGGCGGGATGCGCCTATGCGCCGCGCTGCCCGCTCGCCGATTCGCATTGCCGCGAGACGGCGCCGGCATTGCGGGCGCTCTCCGAGCGACATTCGGCTGCCTGCCACAAGGCAGACAGCGTGATGACACTGCCTGCGCCGGCGGCCGTGGAACATCCGCCTCTTGTCTAACAGCCGTTTTGACGCCTAAGTTGGTTCCGTCCGGGAGAAACAAAACAATGTTGAAAAAGCTATCCATCATCGCATTGACCGCGCTCGTCGCGGCCACGGCCGCGCCGGCTTGGGCGCAGAGCAAGAAGGACAGTGTCGTCGTCGGCATGACCCTGGAGCCAACGGGGCTCGATCCGACCAGCGCGGCTGCGGCTGCGATTGCTGAGGTCACGCTCTACAACGTCTATGAGACGCTGACCAAGATCAACGAGGACGGCTCGGTGTCGCCGCTGCTGGCCACCAGCTGGCAGGCGTCGTCGGACCTGAAGAGCTACACCTTCAAGCTCGCCAAAGGCGTCAAATTCCAGAACGGCGAGGCCTTCGATTCCGCTGCCGTCAAGTTCTCGTTCGAGCGCGCCGGCGCCGCCAACAGCACCAACAAGGACAAGGCGCTGTTCCAGGCGATGGAGGCCGTCAACGCCGCCGACGCGGAGACCATCGAGCTCAAGCTGAAAAACCCCGAGCCGAACCTGCCGTTCCTGCTCGGACAGGCGACCGCATCGATCGTCGAGCCGAAGAGCGCGCCGACCAATGCGACTCAGCCGGTCGGCACCGGACCGTATACGCTCGGCGCCTGGGCCAAGGGCTCGTCGCTGACCTTGAACAAATGGCCCGAGTATCGCAACGCCGCGTCCGTCAAGCTGTCGAAGGTGACCATCCGCTTCATCTCCGATACGGCGGCACAGGTGGCAGCCCTCCTGTCTGGCGATGTCGAAGCGTTCCCGCGCGGTACCTCGGCGCGCACGATCGCCCAGTTCAAGTCGGATCCGCGCTTCACTGTGCTGATCGGCGGCTCCAAGGCGAAGACCATCGTCACCATCAACAACAAGAAGAAGCCGCTCGACGACGTCCGCGTCCGCCGCGCCATTCTCGCGGCGATCGATCGCAAGGCGATGGTCGAGGGCGCCGTCGACGGGCTCGGCACGCCGATCGGCAGTTTCTACACCCCGGGCTCGCTCGGCTATGTCGACACCACCGACATCAACCCCTACGATCCTGAGAAGGCGAAGAAGCTGCTGGCGGAAGCCGGCGTCACCACGCCGCTGCAGCTGTCACTGCGGCTGCCGCCGCCGGGCTATGCACGGCAGGGTGGCGAGGTGCTCGCGGCGCAACTCGCCAAGGTCGGCATCGTCGCCAAGATCGAGAACCTGGAATGGGCGGCGTGGCTGTCGCAGGTGTTCAACGGCCCGCATGATTTCGACCTCACGATCGTCTCGCATGTCGAGCCGTTCGACCTCGTCAAGTTCACCGAGCCGAACTACTACTTCGGTTATCAGTCCGAGGCGTTCAACAAGCTGTACCAGAAGATCGTCGACACGCCGAACGAGGCGGATCGCGCCAAGCTGCTCGGCGACGCCCAGCGCATGCTGGCCACAGATGCCGCCGCCGGCTTCCTGTTCCAGCCGCAATGGATCACGGTGATCAACAAGAAGCTCAAGGGCGTCTGGAAGGACGTGCCGCAGTTCGAGAACGATTTCGCGAGCTGGAGCTGGGAGTGAGTGACGTAACGCAGCGTGCGGCTCGGACGTGACACTGCGCAATACATGCCCTCTCCCCTTGTGGGAGAGGGCATGTGCGGCCTCTCCTCATATGCGGTTGGGTGAGGGGTATCTCTCCGCGAGTGGCGCTCGTTGAGAGAAACCCCTCACCCAACCGCGTTTGCCGCTCTGTCCTACATGCCCTCTCCCACAGGGGGAGAGGGCGCAATAACTGCCACTGCGCTGTCTGGTCGAAACTCAGTGCCTGAGCCCAGTGGCCCGATATGCCCTACGAGTCTCGCCTAATCAGTTCGGCCATTCGATCGGCGTGAAGCGCAGTTGCCGGCGCCGCATCTCGGCCTGCAGCTCCTGGGCATATTGCTTGGCGCGCTCGCCGATCAGCCGGTAGGGTCCCCCGATCCGGCTGTCAGCGGCCACCTGCTTGCGAACACTTTCGTAGTACGCCATCAAGCTTTCATCAGTGGAATTTACAAATCGCATCAACGCGCCCTCGCAATAGATCCCCCTTGCTGCCAAGTTTGCACGACTTTTTCGCCATGGCAGCGACATAGGTTAAAATCCATCGCCACAAAGGGTTCCATTTGTGTTCCGCTGCAGGCGCGGGTTTATGCCGAGTGTTGCTGCAGGAACGCATCGGCCGCGCAGTGTCTTGTTCCCTTGAGAGGGCGAACCAGGCGAGGGCGGCGATGCGCACGGAAATTCTCGTCATTGGCGGCGGGCCGGCAGGCCTGATGGCCGCGATCTATCTGGCGCGGTTCCGGCGCCAGGTGATCATCATCGATAGTGGCGCATCGCGAGCGGCGGTCGGGTGTCACGCCTCTCACTCGCTGCCGACGAGGTATGCGGAACCTCATGCTTGCGACGTCGAAACCTCGATCACAACCTGAAATCGTGCTATCGTGTGCTGGAGCCGCTGCTGTTGATTTGTCGGACCATGACATATGGACAGGAAATCCGCATGTATGACCGCCGCCGCGAGCTGTCGCGAGGAGGCCGAGCACGATCCGGCGCGGCGCGATCTTTGGCTGCAGCAGGCGTCGAAATGGATGGCGCTCGCCGGCGAGCATGCCGAGCATGCCTTGATCGTCTGTGAGCACATGCCGACGGTGCGCCGGGATGTCCGCGGCTGACCAGGATGACTGCCGGGGTCACTGCAACGTCGGATCGAGCCGGTCACGCAGCCAGTCGCCGATCACGGACACCGCGAGCGTCGTCACCACGATCGTGACCGCCGGTGCCAGCATGATCCAGGGCGCGCGCGTGAGATATTCGCGGCCATAGCCGACCATGTTGCCGAGGCTGGTCATCGGCGGCTGCACGCCGAGGCCCAGGAATGAAAGACCGGATTCCAGCAGGATGACTTCTGGAAAAACCAGCGTCATCGATACGATCAAGGTGGAGGCGATGTTCGGCAGGATATGTCTGAGATAGACGCGCTGCGGCGTCGCGCCGAGCTGGCGGACTGCCGCCGCGTAGCCTTGTGCATTGGCTGATATGGCGAGCCCCCGCGCGATGCGTGCATAGCGTTCCCAGCCGAACAATCCCATCAGCCCGATCAGCAGCGGCAGCGAGTTTCCGAAGAAGGCGAGCACCGCGAGCGCCAGGATCAGGAACGGCATGCTGGCCTGGAAATCCGCGAGCATCAGCACGAACTGCTCGACGACGCCGCGGAAATGCGCGGCGAGAAAGCCGAGCGTGGTGCCTGCGATCGCCGAGATCGCAGTGGCGCCGAACGCGATCAAGAGCGAGATGCGGATCGAGACGATCAGGCGCGACAGCACGTCACGGCCGAGCTCGTCGGTGCCGAGCCAATGCGCGGGGTTGCCCGGCAAGGACAGGCGATTGCGCAGGTCGAACTTGGTGAAGCCGTAAGGCGCGAGTTGATCGGCGAAGGTGGCGACGGCCAACATTGCCACGACCCAGCCGATCGCGATAGTGACGGAAACGGGAATGTTCGGCCAGCGCAGCCGCCTTGCGGCCGGCGCCTTCATCGCAACGTCGGTCATGCCGCCGCTCCCTTGCTGCGCAGTCGTGGATCGAGCAGGCCATAGAGGAAATCGACGATCAGGTTCGAGGTCACCATCGTCATGGCCACCAGCAACAGGATGCATTGAACGACGGCGAGGTCGCGGTTGGCCACGGCGACGACCAAGAGCCGTCCGACGCCGGGCCAGGAGAACACGCTTTCGACCACGACCGCGCCGGCGATCAGGCTGCCGACCATGAAGCCGAGGATGGTGACGGTCGGGATCGCGGCGTTCGGCAGCGCGTGATCGGTGATGACCCGGCGCCATGGCACGCCCTTGGCCGATGCGGTTCGGATGTAGGGCTGGCCAAGGATCTCCAGCATGGCACTGCGCGTGAAACGCGCGAGCACCGCGGCACCGCCGAAGCCGAGCGTCACGATCGGCAGGATCGCGTGCCGCCAGGAGTCCTGACCGCCCGACGGCAGCCAGCCGAGCTGCACGGCGAAGATCAGCACCAGCAGCAGCGCCAGCACGAAGCTCGGCACCGTGAAGCCGGCGACAGCCGTGATCATCACGGCGCGGTCGATCGCCGATCCCCGATGGAGCGCGGCGTAGATGCCGGCGGGAAGGCCGAGCAGCACCTTGAGGAGGAATGCTGGAATGGTCAGCGCCAAGGTCGCCGGGATGCGTTCGATGACGAGCTCGATCGCGGGGCGTCCGTCGCGCATCGAGCGTCCGAGCTCGCCCTGGCCGATCGCCTTGAAGTAGTCGAGATACTGCACCCAGATCGGATGATCGAGCCCCCACGCCTTGCGGAACGCGGCGATGACCTCGGGAGGCGCTTCCGGTCCCATGATCATCAGCGCCGGATCGCCGGAGAGGCGCAGCACGATGAAGGCGAAGGTGACGACGAGCGCGATGGTCAGCAAAGCGCGCGACAGGCGGATGGCGAAGAAGCGCAGCATCACGCGGCGTCCTGGTTCTGCGCCGGCGCGCCCGTCACGAGATGGCAGGCGACCCGGCGCTGCGGATCGAGCGCGGTCAGCGCGGGGACCTCGACCTTGCAGCGCGCGGTCACATGGCGGCAGCGCGGATGGAAGGCGCAGCCGGAAGGGCGCGCGGCCGGATTGGGCGGATCGCCGGCCAGTACGATGCGACCCGTGCTGCGGCGGCCCGGGGCAGGCGAGGCCGACACCAGCGCCTGCGTGTAGGGATGCTGTGGCCTCGCGAACAGATCGTCGGCATCGCCATGCTCGACGATGCGGCCGAGATACATCACGGCGACCTTGCTGCTGATCTGTCTGATCACGCGCAGATCATGGCTGATGAACAGCATGGTCAGTCCGAGACGGGCCTGCAGATCGACCAGCAGGTTCACCACCTGCGCCTGGATCGAGACGTCGAGCGCGCTGACCGGCTCGTCGCAGACCAGGAAGTCCGGCTTCGTCGCGAGCGCGCGCGCCAGCACGATGCGCTGGCGCTGGCCGCCGGACAGCGCGCCGGGATAGCGGCGGCCGTGGCCGTCGTTGAGATCGACCGATTGCAGCAACTCGTGCACGCGGGCATCGCGCTCGGCCATGGTGCCGATGTTGTGGATGTCGAGCGGCTCGCGGATCTGCTCAGCAACCGCGAGCCTGCGGTCGAGCGCGCCGAGCGGGTCCTGAAAGATCATCTGCATGTGGGCGCGCTGGGCGCGCCACGCCGCCGTGCCCGGTGCCGCGATCGGCGCGCCCTCGAAGCGCACCTGGCCCTGATCAGGCGGCTCCAATCCGAGCACCATGCGTCCGGTGGTCGATTTTCCGGAGCCGGACTCGCCGACGATCCCGAGCGTCTCGCCTTTGGCAATCGAGAAGCTCAGGCCGTCGACAGCGTGGACGGAGGTGGGGCGTCCGAACAGACCGGAGCGCATCCGGTAGGTGCGCGAGATCCTGTCGACCTCGACCAGTGGCGCTGTCATTCGGCGGCGAGCTCCACGGGAAGTCGCTGCGGCCGCAGGCAGGCGACGGCGCGATCCTGCTCGAACGGCGCCAACGGCGGCACACCGGCGTGACAGCCCTCGCCGGCGAACGTGCAGCGCGGCGCGAAGGCGCAGCCGCTCGGCAGCGCGCGGGGATCGGGCACCGTTCCGGGAATCGCCTGCAGCCTGCGCCTGACACCATCGAGCGGCGGCAGCGCGCCGATCAGGCCCTGCGCATAGGGATGCCAGGGATCATCGAACAGCCGTGATGCGGGCGCGCGCTCGACGATGCGGCCGGCATACATCACGCAGACGCGGTCGCAATTTTCGGCGACGACGCCGAGATCGTGGCTGATCAGCACCATCGCCATGTTGAACTCGCGCCGCACCGCCGCCAGCAGGTCGAGGATCTGCGCCTGGATGGTGGCGTCGAGCGCAGTAGTCGGCTCGTCCGCGATCAGGAGATCGGGCTGGCCGGCCAGCGCCATCGCGATCATGATGCGCTGGACCTGGCCGCCGGAGAACTCGTGCGGATAGGCCGACAGTCGCCTGACAGAATCGGGAATGCCGACGAGATCGAGCAGCCTGAGCGCCGCGGCCCGCGCGGCCTCGCCGCGCAGGCCGCGATGCAGCGCGAGGCACTCGCAGAGCTGGCGGCGGATCGTCAGCACCGGGTTGAGCGCGCTGGCGGGATCCTGGAAGATCATCGCGATGCGCCGGCCGCGGACCTGGTCGAGCACTTTGCCGTCGGCGCCGATCAACTCGCGGCCTTCGAGCCTGGCCGAGCCGGACACCTTCGCCTTGGCCGGCAGCAGGCCAAGCGCCGCGAGCCAGGTCACCGACTTGCCGGATCCGGACTCGCCGACGAGGCCCACGGCCTCGCCCTTGCCGATGTCGAGATCGATGCCATGCAGCACGTGTGTGCCGTCGAAGGCGACCTTCAGGCCGGAGATGCTGACCAGCGGCGCCACGGCATCAGACTCCGTAGTTGCCGGTGCGGAAGTCCATCGCGAAGGCCGGCGAGGCCTTCCACTTGATCGACTTCGGCTTGGCGGTGAACGTCGCGTTCTGGTGCAGCACCGTGTAGGCGGGGTCCTCGCGCTCGGCGATCTCCAGCATGCGGCCGAACGCCTTCTTGCGTGCCGCGCGATCGGTCGAGGTCTCCAGGAACTCGGAGAGCTTGTTCAACTCGGTATTCGTCCATTCGCCGATCTGCTGCTGCTGACCGTTCGGGCCGTGCTGGGCGACGATCGAGGACACCGGATCGTTGAAGGCGGCGGAGTTGGACCAGTCGCGCACCGCGCGGGTCGGCGCACGCTCCATGATCTGGGACCAGTTTTCCTTGGTCTCGATCTGCACGTTGAGGCCGACCGCCTGCCACATCTCGACCAGCACCTGCGCGGTCGCGACCTGGTTGGTGTAGTAGTTGTTGAGCAGCCGGTAGGGGATCGGATCGCCCTTGTAGCCGGCCTGCTTGAGCAGATCCTGTGCCAGCTTCGGATCGAACGCCGGCACGCTCCAGTCGGCGATGAACATGTCGCCGTAGAACTCCCATTGCAGGCCCTTCGGCACGCGGGTACGGCCGGCCCACAGGCTGTCGACGATCGCCTGGCGGTCGATCGCATGGGTGAAGGCGCGGCGCACCAGCGGATTGGCGAGCTGCGGATGGTTCTTGTCGAACACGGTGAGGCGGTGATTGAGGATGGTGCCGCCCTGCACTTCGAACGCCGCGTTCTTCTCGATGCCGGCGATCTGGTCCGGCGGGATGTCGCAGGCGAACTGGTATTCGCCAGACAGCAGTCCGTTGATGCGGCTCGCGACCTCCGGCACTTCGAGGAAGCGGATGCGCTTCAGCGGCGGGCGGCCGCCCCAATATTCGTCATGCGCTTCGAGCGTCAGCGACACGTCGGGCTTGAACTCGACGATCTTGTAGGGGCCGGTGGTGATCGGCTTGCGCGCCCAGTCGAGATAGCTCGCAGCCTCTTCCCAGCCGCGCCGGCTCATGATGTCGGAGCCGTAGCGCATCAGGCGGCCTTCGATGGTCACGTCGGGCGTCGCGTTGACGAAGCGCACGGTGTATTTGTCGACCGCGTCGACGCGGACGAGATCCGGCCACATCCGACGGGCGACGCCGATCACGTCCGGCGGCAGCTCCTTGCCCGGGCGTGGGCTCGGGATCTTCTCGAACGCCTTGATGGTGGTGCGGCTCTTGGCCTCGCTGTCGTCGAACATGCGCTCGCGGCTGAACGAGAACACGACGTCCTCGGAGGTCATCTCGTCGCCATTGTGGAACTTGACGCCCTGGCGCAGCTTCAGCTCGACAGTCTGGTCGTCGATGCGTCTCCACTCGGTGGCGAGGCCCGGGACGGCTTCGAGATTGCCGCGGAAGTTCTTCGAGATCAGACTTTCCCACAGCGACGAGTAGAACACGCGCTCGCCGACATTGGACTGCTCGCGCAGCACGTCGAGCACGTTCGAGTTGCTCACCTTCTGCACGGCGATCGTGACGGAGGGGCGGTTATCGGCTTGCGCGATCGAGACGCGCGGCAGGATGAAGCTGCCGCCGATTGCGGCGCCGGCGCCGAGCAGGCCGCGGCGGGTGAGCTTGGTCATGGCAATCTCTCTTGAGGTTGTCGACGAGGAAAAGTGACGGCCTATTCGGCGAGGCCGAGCGAGGCGAGATGGGCGGCGCCGGCCTTGACGTGATCGTGGTTGCGCAGCTCGAGGATCAGGCGCGGATTGGAATTGAGCCGCGCCAGCGCGCGGAACACGGCGATCCAGTGGATGTTGCCTTCGCCGGGCGCCCAGTGGCGGTCGGCGTAACCATCGGTGTCCTGCAGATGGACATGCGTCAGCATGTCGCCGGCGGCGTCGACATAGTAGTCGACCGGCGGCGCGCCGGTGGAATGATGCGCGTAGTTGGCATGACCGGTGTCGAGCGACACGCGCATTTTGCTGCTGCCCAGCGTCTTCGCGAGGCTGACGCGGTCCTGCGGATCCTTGTCCTCGATGTTCTCGATCACGATCTCGCAATTGGCCCGTTCGGCTGCAGCGATGACATCGGTCAGCGTCGCGCGCACGCGCTCGGTCAGCGCCTCGCGATTGTCCGGCAGCATGTCGATGTTGTTGTAGTCCCAGGTCGTGTAGGGCGAGTGGATCACCATCTGCGTGGCACCGAGGAACTCGGCGACTTCGAGCCCTTGCAACAGCCGCTTGGTGACGGCGCGGCGGATCATGGGATCGTGGCTGGCGATGGTGAAGCCCCAGAACGGGCCGTGGATGCCGAGCCGGCCGTTATGGCCCGACAGCATCGACTTGATTTCCCTGGCCGTGCTGCGCCAGTCGCTGTCGAGCAGGTCGGCGCGGAAGAAGTCCTGGATCTCGAGATCCCGCTGGCGCTCGAGCAGCCAGTCGGTGTGAGCCGGAATCGATTTGACGGAGAGGGCGGCACCGAGGACGGGCAGCGTGGCGGACATGGCGAGATCCCTTGGTTGAGACCTCGAGAGCGCTAGCGGAGTTCAATGACGTCCCCATGAAGGGGCTGTGGATGGCGACCGCGACATGTTTGTCGAGCAGGCCTTTGCGTCCCGCTGGCGTTCTATTCCTAGGGTAGACGGTCCCCTCTGGTCTCTACTTGACGTAGCCGCGGGAATTGCAACAATGCGGCCGAAATGGGGGCGGGTGATGATGGCGCGGCGTGCGATCCTTGCGGTGATGGCTTTGATCTGTGCGCTGATGTGCGCGTCGGTCGCGCCGGCGCATGCGAAGGGACCCTACGGCACGATCTCCGTCGCCGGCTGGTCGGGCGGCGCCTACACCGACGACAACACCGGCAAGTTCTCGAGCTGCATCGCGTCGGCCAGCTACAAGAGCGGCATCAATTTCGGCGTGCTCGCGCTGCCGACCTACAATTGGGCGCTCGCTTTCATCCATCCGAGCTGGTCGCTGTCGCAGGGACAGAAGTTTCCCATCGTGCTCAGCTTCGACGGCCGCCAATCCTACAACGTCGAGGGCTCGGTCTGGTCGGCCAACATGGTGGTCGTGCCGATGCCGAACGATTCCAGCCTGATCAAGGCGTTCAGGGCGGCGCGCACGATGTCGGCGTTCGCGCAGGGCAATCTGTTCCAGTTCGATCTCAACGGCACGTCGGTGCTGATGCCATCACTGGCCAATTGCGTGCGCATGATCAATACCGGCGGGCTGGCTGCTGCCACGAACTTCACGGCGCAGCCCGGTGCCGCCGCAGCACAGCGTCCGGGCGCGCCGGCCGCGGCCGCACCCGCTGCGACAGCGAGCGTGCAGCCCGCCCGTGCCGCAGAAGATTCTCCCGAGCTGCAGCTGGAAGCGATGCAGATCGCCTCCAATTTCATTCTCAAGGCGTCGCTGCAGCATCCCGCCATCCTGGGCGGCGGCGAGCGGCCGGTGTGGCTGACGGCGGGCGGCGTCGCGTGGAAGGCGGACAACGCGACCGGCTTCGTGCGGATCGTGCCGCCGCAGCGCAATGTCGATGGCCTCGAAGTCGCCGCCACGATCATCGGCAACGACGCGCGCGACTGCAAGGGCAAGTTCATCTCGGCGCGCAACAGCGAGCTGGTCGATAGCGCCGTCGTGTTCCGCGGCATGTCCTCCTGCGAGGACAGCGAGAAATCCGATGTGGCCGAATACTTCATCTTCCCGCGCAAGGCCGGCGGCTTCGTCCTGTTCTCAGTGATCACGCCGACCAAGCCGGTCGGCGGCGGCGGAGGCGGTGGCCAGCCGCTGCAGACGCACGAGGAGGCCAACGCCAACTTCCGCAAGGCGGCGTTCACGTCGATCGGCAAGTAAGGCGTCCAACGCTGCTCACGCGATCCTTTGGCGACAGCTCTTTGGTATGTCGTGTCTCTGCTACGTCATGGCCGGCTTGTCCCGCCTGCAGCCGCTTTGGCGCGGCTAAGCCCCGGCCGTCCACCTCTTGAAGCACGGCCGAACAACGTGAATGCCCGGGACAAGCCCGGGCATGACGATAACCCAGTGGGGCTTGCACGCCGTCAATGATTTGTCGCCAAGCAGCGCGGAGGCGAGAAGCTGAGCCCGCTCATCCGCGCGAGCGCTTCGGTCGCCGGACCGCGCGCACCTTGCCGCTGCCGCCGCCGCCGCAATACAGCGTCTCACGGCCGTCGGACTCCATCCCGGACACGTTGGTCCCTTCGGGCATGTCGAGCTGATCGAGCACCTCGCCGGTCGCGGGATCGATGTGCCGGATGTCGCTGACGTCATCCTCCCAGGTGCCGTGCCACAGCTCGCCATCCACCCAGGTGACTCCGGTGACGAAGCGCGTGCAGGGGATGCTGCGCAGGATCTTGCCCGTTGCTGGATCGATCTGGTGGATCTTGCGGTCGCGATAGGCGCCGACCCAGAGCGATCCTTCCGCCCACGCCAGCCCAGAGTCGCCGCCGCCGGACGGCGCAGGGATCGTCGCAAGCACGCGCCCGCTGTCGGGGTCGACCTTGTGTATGCGGTCCTCGGCGATCTGATAGAGATGCCGGCCATCGAACGCGGTTCCGGCATGCGAGGGGACATCGAGCGATTTGCGCACCGCGCCGTTGGCGGGATCGAACGCCTTGATGCTGCCGCCGGTCGCAATCCAGACCTGCGCGCCGTCATAGCTGACGCCGTTGACGCGATCGGCGTCCTCGAACGGTCCGTACTCGCGAATGATCTCTGCTGCTATTCGTGCCATGCTGGTCTTCCAATCGGTTGTGACGGCCGCACGCTAGTCGAGCGACGACCAGGCCGGGAGTAACAACGCGGTCGCGAATTCGGGGACGACCGGGCAGGTCCAGCGTTGCGCCCGGCCGCGCCCGAACGACTGCACCTTGCCGGACGATGCAAGCGTATCGAGTGCGCGCTGCACGGTGCGCTGGCTTTCTCCCAGCGCCACGGCGAGACCCGAGCTCGACCATGCTTCGCCGTCGGCAAGGCAGGCGAGAACCGACGCGTTCTCGTCCTCGACCGGCGGCGCGAGCACCACGACATCCCGATCCCGGCCCGGCCGAAGCGCATAGCCATCCCTCGTTGCGTCGATCTCGGCGAGGTTCCGAAGCAGTTGGCGCAGCCGCCCGATCTCGACGCGCAGGCGGACGCGGTGCGACTCGTCGGCATCCTTGCCGCGGAACGCATGGGCGATCAGCTCTGCGCGCGGCACGTCAGCGGGGACCTTCTCGGCCAGTCTCCGCGCCAGCGCGAAGAGCACCGGGCGTCGCGCCAGCGGCACGATCTGGCTGCCCTGGCGGATCGTCAGCCGGCAGGCATCGAGGATCAAATTGTCCGATCGAAACAGCGCCTCGACGTCGTCGAGCTGCAACAGACGATCCTCGCCTGTGCGGATCAACCGTGCAGCTGTCGCGGTCAATGTCGCCGAAGCTCGCTCGACCTCCGCATGCAACTCCGGGCTCCGCGCCTGCCGCGCCGTACGCGTGGCGCGCTCCAGCGCCGCGCGCGCGGTCTTGGTCTGCAGGCCGCGCAAGGCCAGGCCGGCGATGATCAGCTCGTAGATCGTGCGTGCCGCCGGCTGCAGTGGTGAAGGATCGAGTTCCGCAAGTCCACGCTCGGCTGCGTCGAGATGGCCGATGAGGACCATGCGCCGGATCTCGAGGCTGCGTGCATAGGCCGCGTTGGCGTGGTCGCCGTGCTGCTCGAGTGTCTGCCGTGCTGCAGCCAGCGCCTTGGTCGGCCAGGACAGATCACGCGCTGCGAGCGCGATCTCGGCTTCGGCGACCGCACAGCGCGCCCGCGCCAGCGCGGCCCTGGGACCAAACGCCCGCGCCGCCCGGCGCAGCAGCGCCTTCGCTTTGACGACATCGCCGAGCCGCGCCATCGCGATGCCGCGCAGCGCCAGCGCCGGCGGATCGTCGCGCAAGGCGACGCGGTTCAGCGCGCCGAGCGGATCACCGGCGGCAAGCGCCCGCGCCGCCGCCGAGATCAGCGAGTCCATGCAAATCCCGCCAAACTTGTCACTCCCGGTCCGTCCCGCGCCGATCCTAGTCTCAGTTGCGGTCAACACGCAAAGGGATGACGGACATGACCATGCATCAAACTGGAACTCGCGAAGACTGGCTGAAGGCACGGCTCGACCTGCTGCAAGCCGAGAAGGACTACACGCGCCGCGGTGATGAGCTGGCGCAGCGCCGCCAGGCGTTGCCCTGGGTGCGCGTCGACAAGACGTATCGGTTCGATACCGAAGAGGGCCCTGCGACGCTGCCCGATCTGTTCAAGGGCCGCTCGCAGCTGCTCGTCTATCACTTCATGTTCGGGCCCGACTTCCAGGCCGGCTGCCCGTCCTGCTCGATGATCGCCGACGGCTTCAACGGCTTCCAGCTCCATCTCGCCAATCACGACGTGATGCTGTGGGCGGTGTCGCGCGCACCCTTGGCGAAGCTGAAGGCCTACAAGACGCGCATGGGCTGGAGCTTCCCCTGGGCCTCGTCGGCGAGCAGCGACTTCAACTTCGACTTCAACGTCGCGATCACCGAGGAGCAGCAGCGCCAGGGCGGCACCGAGTACAACTACCGCACCAGCCCGCCGCTCGGCGCGGGCGACGTGCCGGCCATGGTGTCCGAGATCGCGGCCACGGCCGGCACCGACGGCGCGACCTTCATGCGCGATCGGCCGGGCATGAGCGCGTTCATTGTCGAAGACGGTGCCGTCTATCACACCTACTCGGCCTATGCGCGCGGCCTCGACGGCCTGTGGGGCGCCTATCAGTGGCTCGATCGCGCGCCGAAGGGCCGCAACGAGCAGGGTGTGTGGTGGCGTCGCCGCGACGAATACGGCGCACGCTGAGAGCACGGAGCGACGTCATGGCGTTCTTCCTGTCCAACAGGCGCGTGAGGCTCGGCATCACCACTGGTCTCCGCTTCGCCGCGGCGCCGACCTTCGCGCTGATGGCCGTGCTGAACGCCATGGCCCGCGACGGCCGCTCAGACATGATCTGCTCGGCCATGCCGGCCGGCGCTCCGCTCGGCAGCATGACGGTGATGTATCTGCTGATGAGCGCGTTCCATCTGGCGCCGTGGCTGAGAAGGATAGGGGGTGGCTTCCAAAGGCCTCGATGCGACGGAGCTGACTGCCGGCTCAAGAGTTAGCTAAGCAGCTACAGGTTTGCTTGCGGAGAGAACCCCTCACCCAAGCGAGCTCGCGGAACGGCCGGCGATGCCCTTTCCCACAAGGGGCGAGGGCGCTGTATCTGGCAGTCTTGCTGCGGGAGGGAAGTGATAATTTAGGGCAGCACAGTGCCCGTTATTGCGCCCTCGCCCCCAAGGCGAAGCGAAGCTTCGCCAGGGTGGGAGAGGGCATGTACGCCAGATCGACAAACTCGCTTGGGTGAGGGGTATGTCTCCGCGAGTTCGCCTCGTTGAATGGGTACTCTGACGCGCGACGATGTCGCGCATGGGCCGCCTCACGCCTCCGCCGCCACCTTCAGCGCCTCGGCCCGGATTTCCTCCACCAGCCGCTCCTTCAGCGCCACGAACTCCGGCGACGTCTTGATCTTGTAGGATCTTGGATGTGGCAGCTCGATCTTGATGTCGGCCTTGATGCGACCGGGACGGGCGCTCATCACCAGCACGCGGCTGCCGAGGAAGATGGCCTCCTCGATGTCGTGGGTGACGAACAGCACGGTCTTCTGGTCGCGCTCCCAGATGCCGAGCAGCATCTCCTGCATCAGCACGCGAGTCTGGTTGTCGAGCGCGCCGAACGGCTCGTCGAGCAGCAGGATCTTGGGATCATTGGCGAGCGCGCGGGCGATCGCGCAGCGTTGCTGCATGCCGCCGGAGAGCTGCTTGGGCCAGTGGTTCTCGAAACCCTTCAGGCCGATCTGCTGGATGAAGCGGTCGGCGACGGCGTTGCGCTTGTCCTCGGGTACGCCGCGTTCCCGTAGGCCAAAGGCGATGTTCTCGCGCACGGTGAGCCATGGAAACAGCGTGTAGGACTGGAACACCATGCCGCGGTCGGCGCCGGGGCCGGTAACCTCGCGGCCATCGAGCAGCACCTTGCCGCTGGTCGGATGGTCGAGGCCGGCGACGATGCGCAGCAGGGTCGACTTGCCGCAGCCGGAGGGCCCGAGGATGGTGACGAAATCGTTGTTGCCGATGGTGAGCTCCACCGGCTCCAGCGCGCGCGTCGGCGCGTGGCCCTGGCGGGCCGGAAAGGTGCGCGTGACCTGATCGATGACGAGCGTGGTCATGCGAGCTTCCACGGAAACAGCCAGGCGTTGAACGCCTTGAACAGGAAGTCCGAGATCAGGCCGATCAGGCCAATGATGATGATGCCGAAGATGATCTGCCCGGTGTTGAGCAGCGCCTGGCTGTCGGTGATCATGTGGCCGATGCCGGACGACGAGCCGATCAGCTCGGCGACGATGACATAGGTCCAGGCCCAGCCGAGGACGAGGCGCAGGATCTCGGCGATGTCGGGCGCCGCCGACGGCAGCAGCACCCGGCCGATGATGCCACGGTCGCTGGCGCCGAGCGTATAGGCGGCCTCGACCAGGTCGCGTCGCGTGTTGCCGACCGTGACGGTGATCATCAGGATGATCTGGAACACCGAGCCGATGAAGATGATGAGCAGTTTCTGCAGCTCGCCGATGCCGGCCCACAGAATGAGCAGGGGAATGAAGGCGGAGGCCGGCAGATAGCGCGCGAAGGATACAAACGGCTC
The DNA here is from genome assembly GCF_051167715.1 of Bradyrhizobium sp. HKCCYLS20291. Lineage (NCBI taxonomy): Bacteria > Pseudomonadati > Pseudomonadota > Alphaproteobacteria > Hyphomicrobiales > Nitrobacteraceae > Bradyrhizobium > Bradyrhizobium sp. HKCCYLS20291. The sequence goes on from NZ_JBNPTO010000023.1 coordinate 101,587, forward strand.
GAGGAAAGCCTCGACCGGCTTGTAGGCGCCCATCAGCAGGCCGAGCGGCACGGCGATGACGGCCGCGAGCACGAAGCCGCCGACGACGCGCCAGACGGTCATGCCGATATCATAGAGGAAGCCGAACTTTGTCAGCAGATCCCAACCCTCGCGCAGCATGGTCAGGGGATCGGCCAGGAACGTCTTCGGCACGTAGCCGCCGAACGTCGCCAGCGACCACGCCGCGACGAACACGACGAAGAAGGCGAGGCCAAGCGCCGTTCGGGAGCGGGCGCTGACGGGATCGAGAGGACGGATCACGGATCGGGCTTTCGTGGTCTGGTGCGGGTCGTTCGAGGAGACTGGATCCAGAGCGCGGGGACTCAGATTGGAGCAGGCTGCATCAACATCGTCATTGCGAGGAGCGAAGCGACGAAGCAATCCAGAGTCGCACCCTGGGCCCTGGATTGCTTCGCTGCGCTCGCAATGACGACTCTACATCGAACGAGTTTCGCGGCTACTTGATGAAGCTCGCATCATACAGATCCTCGACGTTCGGGACCTGCTTGATGATGCCGACCTCGAGCAGCAGCTCGGCCGCATCCTTGTTGAAGGTCTTGAACTCGGTCTCGAAGAACTTCTGGCTCGCGGCCTTGTCCTGCCAGCGCAGATATTTGGCGGAGTTGCCGAACTGCTCGCCGCTCTGCTTCACGTCGGCGCCCATGATCTCATAGGACTTGGCCTGGTCCTTGGCGATCATGTCGAGCGCCTCGTAGTAGCTGTCGGCGAGCGCCTTGGCGGCCTTCGGGTTCTCGGTCAGGAACTTCGGCGTGCAGCCGAACGTGTCCATGACCATCGGATAGTCCAGCGTGGTGGCGATGATCTTGCCCTTGTCCGGCGCGGCGCGTACCGTCGACAGATACGGCTCATAGGTCATGGCGGCATCGTTCTGGCCGGCGACGAACGCCTGCGCGGCCGGGCCTGGCTCCATGTTGACGACGGTGACGTCCTTGATGCTCAGGCCGTTCTTCTTGAGCATCCAGGCCAGCCCGAAATAGGGCGAGGTGCCGGGCGCGGACGCAGCGACCGTCTTGCCCTTCAGGTCCTTGATCGCGGCGACGTCGTTGCGCACGGCCATGCCGTCGGCGCCGTAGCTCTTGTCGAGCTGGAAGATCTGCTTGGTGGCCACGCCATTGGCGTTCCAGGAGATCCAGGTCTCGACTGTGGTCGCGGCGCACTGCACGTCGCCGGCGGCGATCGCGAGGTGGCGGTCCTTCTGCGGGATCTTCTTGATCGTGACGTCGAGGCCGTTCTTCTTGAAGATGCCCGTTTCCTTGGCGAGCGTCAGCGGCGCGAAGCCGGTCCAGCCGGAAATGCCGATGCCGACCTTGACGTCATCGGCGAAGGCCGTGGTGGAGGCCAGCAGCGCGGCCGTCGCGGCAAGGAGTCCAAATCTGCGCATCGTCATCATCCTTTGCTGTTGAAAGAAGTGGTTGGAACGGTCCACGGTCGCCCGCGGCGACCGCATGTCTCTGCAAGAGCTGCCAGCTCGCTTGCAAATCTCATGCTGAGTTCGGGCGCGCACGAGCTGGCTCATTCGCTGCCCCTGAAGCGTGCCACGAGGCGATGCTGCTCGCCCGGATAGACCAGCCTGACGGCCGTGAGCGGCCGGCCCTTGCGCCAGGTGTGGCGCTCGATCACGAGACACGGCGCGCCGACGGCGATGTCGAGGCCCTCGGCGATCGCCTTGTCGGCGACGATGGCACTGATCGCATGCTCCGCTTCCGTCCACGGCACGTGATGCAGCAGCCATGAGCCCGGCGGATCGATCTTGAAATTGGCCTTGGCGGCGTCGGGCACGGCATCCAGGTCAATCAGCCGGTCCTCGATCGCGAACGGGACGTCGTCGGCGCTATGGCGGCAGCGGATCGCGATCACCTTGCACGGCTTCTTGACTCCGAGTCGTTCCCGATCAGCCGCGTTGGCTGGCCGGCGCGCCGACGCGATCAGCTCATAGCCATAGGCGCGGCCGAGTGCGCCGATCTCGGCCCGGATGTCGGGAATCTTCAACACAGCCGACAGGAATTGCGGCCGCCGCACGAAGCTGCCGGCGCGGCGACGGCGCTCGATCAGGTCAGCCTGCGCGAGCTCCGACAGCGCCTTGTTGACGGTCATGCGCGAGCAGCCATAGCGCGCCATGATCTCGTGCTCGAACGGGATGCGATGGCCGGGCGGCCATTCGCCGGTGAGGATGCGGCGCTCGATGTCCTGCCGGATGGTCTTGTAGAGCGTGCCAGCGCCCGGCTTGGCGCGATCCTCTGCGAGGCTCATGAGAGCAGCCTCCGCACGGCCGTGTTGAAGCCGCGCCGGGCCGCGTCGCGCGAGCGATGGTGGCCGCCCTGCACGACCTTGGCGCCGCCGGCCCAGACGCAGTCGATGGCGTCGGACGCGGTCGCGAAGATCCAGCCGTCGAGCAGCGCATCCTGGGTCCGCCCGGCGAGCGACGGATGCGTCAGATCGAGCGTGACGATATCGGCACGGCCGCCGACCTGCAGCCCGACGTTGGATTGCGCGAGCGCCTGCGAGCCGCCGGCGAGCGCAGCGTCGAACAGCGTCCGACCGGTCGAGGCTTGCGGACCTGACGTCAGCATGTTGCGCTCGCGATGCATCAGCCGCTGGCCGTATTCGAGCTGGCGCAACTCGTCGCTGACACCGACCAGCACGTTCGAGTCGGTGCCAATGCCAGTGCGTCCGCCTGCGCGCAGATAGTCGCGCGCGGGAAAGATGCCGTCGCCGAGGCTGGCTTCGGTGACCGGGCACAGGCCGGCGGTCGCGCCGCTCCGCGCGAGCGCCGCCGTCTCGTCCGCCGTCATGTGGGTCGCATGGATCAGGCACCAGCGGTCATTGACGGTGTGATGATCGAGCAGCCACTGCACCGGGCGCTGGCCGGACCAGGCGAGGCAGTCCTCGACCTCCTTGACCTGCTCGGCGGCATGGATGTGGACCGGGCCGCCGTCAGCGAGCGGAAGCAGCGCGCTGAGCTCATCCGGCGCCACCGCGCGCAGGCTGTGCGGCGCGATGCCGAGATTGGCGCCGCGGAGCGTGCTGATCGCCTTGCGCGAGGCCACGAGCAGCTTCTCGAATCGATCGACATCGCAGATGAAGCGCCGCTGTCCGTCATGCGGCGCGGCGCCGCCGAAGCCGCCATGCGCGTAGAAGCTCGGCAGCAGGGTCAGGCCGATGCCGGATGTCCGGGCGGCCGCGGCGATGCGCACCGCCATCTCGCCGATATCGGCGTAAGGCGTGCCGTCGCGATCGTGGTGCAGATAATGGAATTCGCCGACCCCCGTGAAGCCGCGCTCGAGCATCTCGACATAGAGCTGGGTCGCGACCGCCTCGACGTCCTCCGGGCGCATCGACAGCGCGAAGCGGTACATCGTCTCGCGCCACGTCCAGAACGTATCGGTGGCGTGGCCGCTGATCTCGGCAAGCCCGGCCATGCCGCGCTGGAACGCGTGGCTGTGCAGGCTGGCGATGCCGGGGATCGCGACCTCGTGCTGCTCGTCTTCAATGGTCGGCGGCACGCCCGCGGAGACCTGTGCGATCTCGCCGTTGCTGATCACGACCTGCACGTCCTCGGCCCATCCCGTGGGCAGGAGCGCGGATGCGAAGTGCAATGACGCCATGGTCGAGAAGCCCGCTGGACAGAACGGCGGAAGCGAGTTTATGTATAGACATATCGCCCGTCAAGCATTGGTGAAGGTGGGAGGCAGCATGGCCGAGCGTTTCGACCGGATCTGGCGCAATGCACGGCTCGCGACCTTGCGTGAGGACGAGCCGGGCCTCGGCGTCATCGAGCGCGGCGCGGTGGCGGCCCGCGACGGCCGCATCGCCTTCGCCGGTCCGCAAGCGGATTTTCCCGCTGATGCCGATGCGCCCGAGCGCATCGACTGCGACGGCTGCTGGATCACGCCGGGCCTGGTCGATTGCCACACCCATCTCGTCTATGGCGGCGACCGCGCCCAGGAATTCGAGCTGCGCCTGGCCGGCGCGAGCTACGAGGAGATCGCGCGCGCCGGCGGCGGCATCGTTTCGACCGTTGCGGCCACGCGTGCCGCCAGCGAACAGGAACTGATCGCGAGCGCGCTGCCTCGGCTCGATGCGCTGCTTGCCGAGGGCGTCACGACGATCGAGATCAAGTCCGGCTATGGCCTGGAGACGGCAACCGAACTGCGGCAATTGTCCGCAGCGCGCGCCCTCGGCAGCAAGCGGCCGGTGACCGTGCGCACCAGCTTTCTCGGCGCCCATGCGTTGCCGGTCGAAGCCGGCGGCGACAAGGACCGCTACATCGATCTGGTCTGCAACGAGATGCTTCCCGCGGTCGCCACGTCGGGACTGGCCGATGCGGTCGATGCCTTCATGGAGACCATCGCCTTCTCGGCCGCGCAGACGTCGCGCGTCTTTGCAACGGCCAAGGCGCTCGGGCTGCGCGGCAAGTTGCACGCCGATCAGCTCTCCAACCTCGGCGGGGCCGCGCTTGCAGCGGAGTTCGGGGCGCTCTCGGCCGATCACCTCGAGCACACCGACGACGCCGGCGCGGCTGCGATGGCGCGCGCTGGAACGGTCGCGGTGTTGCTGCCAGGCGCGTTCTACTTCATTCGCGAAACGCAGAAGCCGCCGGTGGAGCTGTTTCGCAGGCATGGTTTGAAGCTCGCGCTCGCCACCGACTGCAATCCCGGCTCGTCGCCGCTGACGTCGTTGCTGTTGACCATGAACATGGCGGCGACGCTGTTTCGCATGACCGTGGATGAATGTCTGGCGGGTGTCACCCGTGAAGGTGCTCGCGCGCTCGGTTTGCTGGCTGAAACCGGCACGCTGGAAGCCGGCAAGTGGTGCGATCTGGCGATATGGGACATCGGCCGTCCCGCGGAGCTGGTTTACCGCATGGGCTTCAATCCTTTGCACAAGCGTGTCTGGAGAGGCCAATGAGCGGCATTGTTGCGGCGCCGGGCCGCGTCAGCTTCGGCGATCTGGCAAGGGTCTACGGCGGAGCCTCGCTCGCGCTAGATTCTTCTCAGTGGCCCCGCGTCGAGGCCGCTGCGGCGATCGTTGCCAAGGCCGCGCAAGGCGCCGAGCCAGTCTATGGCATCAACACCGGATTCGGCAAGCTGGCGTCGAAGCGCATTCCTCCCGACCAGACCGCGCAGCTCCAGCGCAACCTCATCCTGTCGCATTGCTGCGGCGTCGGTCCCGCGACGCCCGAGCCGATCGTGCGGCTGATGATGGCGCTGAAGATCATCTCGCTCGGCCGCGGCGCCTCCGGCGTGCGACGTGAGATCATCGCGCAATTGCAGGCGATGTTGGCGTACGGCGTGTGGCCGTTCGTGCCACAGCAGGGCTCGGTCGGCGCCTCCGGCGACCTCGCGCCGCTCGCGCACATGACGGCGGTGATGATCGACGAAGGCCAAGCCTTTGTCGATGGCCGGCTCGTCCCAGGCCGTGACGCGCTCGCGAAGGCCGGACTTGCGCCAGTGACGCTCGGGCCGAAGGAAGGACTCGCGCTGATCAACGGCACGCAGTTCTCGACCGCCTATGCGCTCGCCGGCCTGTTCCGGGCGCATGATCTGATCAATGCGGCCCTCGTCACCGGCGCGCTGTCGGTCGACGCCGCGATGGCCTCCACCGCGCCGTTCCGCCCCGAGATCCAGGCGCTCCGCGGTCATCCTGGCCAGATCGAAGCCGGCCGTGTGCTCACCGAACTGCTCGACGGCAGCGCGATCCGGCTGTCGCATCTCGAAGGCGACGAGCGCGTGCAGGATCCGTATTGCATGCGCTGCCAGCCGCAGGTCGCGGGCGCCGCGCTCGACCTGCTGACGCAGGCGGCGCGCACGCTGGTCACTGAAGCCAATGCGGTCACCGACAATCCGCTGGTGCTCGTCGAGACCGGCGAGATCATCTCCGGCGGCAATTTCCACGCCGAGCCGGTGGCGTTCGCCGCCGACCAGATCGCGCTGGCGCTGTCCGAGCTTGGCGCGATCAGCGAGCGGCGCATCGCGACCCTGGTCGATCCCGCACTCAATTTCGGCTTGCCGCCATTCCTCACGCCGGAGCCTGGCCTGAACTCCGGCTTCATGATCGCTGAGGTGACGGCCGCGGCGCTGTTCGCCGAGAACAAGCAGCGCGCGCTGCCGTGCTCGATCGACTCCACGCCGACCAGCGCCAACCAGGAAGATCATGTCTCGATGGCCGCGCATGCCGCGCGGCGGCTGCACGACATGGCCGACAATCTCGCGCATATCATCGGCATCGAACTGCTGGTCGCCGCACAAGGCATCGAACTGCGCGTTCCGCATCGCACCAGCGCGGCTCTCTCTGCCGTGATCGGCGCCCTGCGCGTCCATGTGCCAGCGCTGGAGAGCGACCGCTACATGGCCGACGACCTCGCAAAAGCTGCCGCGCTGGTGGCCGGCGGCGTGCTGGCCAGCGCGGTGAGCAATGCACTCGGACGCGATCCGTTTCCCAGGCTTGGATGAGAGGGACCCATGAATCGACGCCTCGACAATGACAGGGTGATCCGTGCGCCGCATGGCAGCGACATCAGCGCCAAGAGCTGGCTCACCGAAGCGCCGTTGCGCATGCTGATGAACAATCTCGATCCCGACGTTGCGGAGAAACCGAGCGAGCTGATCGTCTATGGCGGCATCGGCCGCGCCGCGCGCGACTGGGACAGCTTTGATCGCATCGTTGCGTCTTTGCGCAAGCTGGAGGCCGACCAGACGCTGGTCGTGCAGTCCGGCAAGCCGGTCGGCGTGTTCCGCACCCATCCGGATGCACCGCGCGTGCTGATCGCCAACTCCAACATCGTGCCGCATTGGGCGACGCTCGATCACTTCAACGCGCTCGATAAAATGGGCCTGATGATGTACGGCCAGATGACGGCCGGCTCCTGGATCTACATCGGCAGCCAGGGCATCGTGCAGGGCACCTACGAGACCTTCGTCGAAGTCGGCCGCCGCCACTACAATGGCGATCTCTCCGGCAAGTGGATCCTGACCGCTGGCCTCGGCGGCATGGGCGGCGCGCAGCCGCTGGCCGCGACCATGGCTGGCGCCTCGATGCTCGCGGTCGAATGCCAGCCAAGCCGCATCGAGATGCGGTTGCGCACCGGCTATCTCGATCGCCAGGCCGCCACCCTCGACGAGGCGCTGGCGTTGATGGAAGAGGCAGCGAGGACCAAGAAGGCCGTGTCCGTCGGCCTGCTCGGCAATGCCGCCGAGATTTTCCCCGAACTTGTTCGCCGCGGTGTGCGTCCGGACATCGTCACTGACCAGACCAGCGCTCACGATCCGATCAACGGCTATCTGCCGAAGGGCTGGACGCTCGCCGAATGGGAAGCCAGGCGTGCCTCGGAGCCGAAGGCGGTGGAGCAGGCGTCCAAGACCTCGATGGTCGGCCACGTTCAGGCGATGCTGGATTTCCATGCCATGGGCATTCCGACGCTCGACTACGGCAACAACATCCGCCAGATGGCGAAGGACATGGGCCTCGCCAACGCGTTCGATTTCCCCGGCTTCGTGCCGGCTTATATTCGTCCCTTGTTCTGCCGCGGCATCGGCCCGTTCCGCTGGGCGGCATTGTCGGGCGATCCCGAGGACATCTACAAGACCGACGCCAAGGTGAAGGAGCTGCTGCCCGACAACAAGCATCTCCACAACTGGCTCGACATGGCCAGGCAGCGCATCAAGTTCCAGGGCCTGCCGGCGCGGATCTGCTGGGTCGGCCTCGGCGATCGCCATCGCCTCGGCCTCGCCTTCAACGAGATGGTGGCGCGCGGCGAATTGAAGGCGCCGATCGTGATCGGCCGCGATCATCTCGATTCCGGCTCGGTGGCGAGCCCGAATCGCGAGACCGAGGCGATGAAGGACGGCTCCGACGCGGTGTCGGACTGGCCGCTGCTGAATGCGCTGCTCAATTGCGCCAGCGGCGCGACCTGGGTGTCGCTGCACCATGGCGGCGGCGTCGGCATCGGCTATTCGCAGCATGCCGGCATGGTCATCGTCGCCGACGGCACTGATGATGCGGCGCGCCGGCTGGAGCGCGTGCTGTGGAACGATCCGGCCACCGGCGTGATGCGCCATGCTGACGCCGGCTACGAGGACGCCATCGCCTGCGCCGACGCCAATGGCCTCGATCTGCCGAGTCTGGGGCGATAGCGCGCGAAACCTCCCGGGTTGAACAGCGGCCCCTGATTGTGGTCTCATGCTGAAAACGCGACCGGTACGCGTCGCGGCGCAGAGGGAAGCCTATGGGAATCGCGTTTCCGTTCTCGGCCATTGTCGGCCAGGACGAGATGAAGCTGGCGCTGATGATCGCCGCCGTCGACCCGAAGGTCGGCGGCGTGCTGGCCTTTGGCGATCGCGGCGCCGGCAAGTCCACCGCGGTGCGCGCGCTGGCCGCGCTGCTGCCGCCAATGAGCGCCGTGGTCGGCTGTCCCTATCAATGCGATCCGGCCGACGTCGCCGCGCAATGCGCCGAATGCCGCGCACGCTCGAAGCCGGGCGGCAAGGCCAAGAAGCCGGCCGCGCTGAAGGCGCATCAGGTGCCGGTGCCGGTGATCGACCTGCCGCTCGGCGCCACCGAGGACCGCGTCGTCGGCGCACTCGATCTCGAACGTGCGCTGGCGCATGGCGAGAAGTCGTTCGAGCCGGGGCTGCTGGCGCGCGCCAACAGAGGCTTTCTCTACATCGACGAGGTCAACCTGCTGGAGGATCATCTCGTCGATCTCCTGCTCGACGTCGCCGCGTCGGGCGAGAACGTGGTCGAGCGCGACGGCCTCAGCATCCGCCATCCGGCGCGCCTCGTGCTGGTCGGCACTGGCAATCCGGAGGAGGGCGAACTGCGGCCACAGCTCCTCGATCGCTTCGGGCTGTCGGTCGAAGTCAAGACGCCCGGCGATCTGCCGACGCGCATCGAAGTGATCAAGCGGCGTGACGCGTTCGAGACGAATCCCACGGCCTTCGTCGCGCATTGGGAGAAGGAGGAGGCCAAGCAGCGCAAGCGCATCCTCGCCGCGCGCGCGCACATCGGCTCGGTGAAAGTCGCCGATCGCGAACTGGAGCAGGCGGCGCGGCTGTGCATGGCGCTCGGCACCGATGGCCTGCGCGGAGAGCTCACCTTGATGCGCGCGGCACGCGCCGCGGCGGCGCTCGAAGGCGCCAAGGCGGTCGATGATAGCCATCTGAAGACCGTGGCGCCGATGGCGCTGCGGCACCGTCTCAGGCGCAATCCGCTCGACGATTCCGGCTCGTCGGTGCGGGTCGAGCGTGCGCTCGCCGAGCTGTTTGCAACGTGAGCGACGGCGCCGCGATCTGGGCCGATGCGATGATCGCGGCCGCGTTGGCCGCGATTGATCCGGCCGCGTCGGTGCTGCTGCGGGCAGGTGCTGGCCCGGTGCGCGAGCAATGGCTGGAGCTGTTGCGCGAGCTGATGCCGGTGTCGACCCACATCCGCAAACTGCCGCCGTCGATCTCCGACGACCGCCTGCTCGGCGGCCTCGATCTCGCCGCCACCCTGCAGGCCGGACGGCCGGTGCTGCAGCGCGGCCTGCTCGCCGAAGCCGATGGCGGCGTGCTGATCGCGGTGATGGCCGAGCGCATCGCGCCGTCGACAACAGCACATCTCTGTGTTGCCCTCGACACTGGCGCTATCCGCATCGAGCGGGATGGAATGTCGCTGCATGCTCCGGCGCGCTTTGGCGTGATCGCCCTCGATGAAGGCCTTGGCGATGAGCGCGTGTCGCCGGCTCTCGCCGATCGCCTCGCCTGTCAGCTCGATCTCGGCACCGTCGCGCGCGCCGATCTCGGCGAGAGCCTGTTCAAGCCGTCGGACATCGCTGCAGCGCGCGCGCTGCTGCCGCAGGTTCGTCTCTCCGACGACGCGATCGCCGCATTGACCACCACGTCAGTGGCTCTCGGCATCGACTCTCTGCGCGCGCCATTGCTGGCCTGCCGCGTCGCGCGCATCGCCGCGGCGCTCGACGGCGAGACGGTCGTTGCGGACGCCCACATCGCCTGCGCCGCGCGGCTGGTGCTTGCGCCGCGCGCCACGCGGCTTCCCGCGGCGGATGACGACGCCGAGAGCAACCAGGCGCCGGAGCCGCAGAACGATCAGGCCGAGAGCGAGGAGGACGATCGTAGCAACGATGGCCCCCTCGAAGACCGCGTCCTCGAAGCCGCGCTGGCGGCCATTCCCGCCGATCTGCTGAAGCGTCTGCAGGACGAGCGCGCGATGCGGATGCGATCGAGCAGCGCCAGCAAGCAGGGCACCGCGCAGAAGGCGCCGAAGCGCGGCCGGCCGATTGGTGCGCGCCGTGGCGAATGGCGCGCCGGCGCGCGGCTCAACGTGCTCGAAACGTTGCGCGCGGCAGCGCCGTGGCAGCCGTTGCGACGGCGGGCGCGACGCGCCGGCAAGAGCGGCCGCCTCATCGTGCACAAGGACGACATTCGCATCACCCGCTTCAAGCAGCGCTCGGGCACCACGACGATCTTCGTCGTCGACGCCTCCGGCTCGTCGGCTTTGCAGCGTCTCGCGGAGGTCAAGGGCGCGGTCGAGCTGCTGCTCGCCGAATGCTACATCCGCCGCGACGAGGTCGCGCTGATCGCGTTTCGCGGCAAGGGCGCCGAACTGCTGCTGCCGCCGACGCGCTCGCTGACGCGCGCCAAGCGCAGCCTCGCCGCACTGCCCGGCGGCGGCGGCACCCCGCTGTCGGCCGCGATCTTCGCCGCGACCGAGCTCGCGCTCGCAGTGAAGGCAAAAGGGCAGGCGCCGACGATCGTGCTGATGACCGACGGCCGCGCCAATGTCGCGCGCGACGGCGGCGGGCGCAGCGAGGCCGAGGCGGAAGCGCTGGTGGCCGCGAAGCAGCTCGCGCTGACCGGCATTCCCGTGGTGCTGGTCGATTCCTCGCCGCGGCCGCAGGACAAGGCTGCGCAGCTCGCCGGCGCGATGCAGGCCCGCTACGTGGCGTTGCCTCATGCCGATGCCACCCGTTTGTCGCAGGCCGTGATGGCGCAGGCCGGCCGCGGCTGATGGAACCGTTGGCGTCAGGCAGCGTTCCCAACGACGACTGACAAGCGGGTCGATCAGCGTTATGCTCGCGTCGGATCGGTTGCACCGGGCGATTTTGCCGGTCGACATGAAATCGCCAACCAGGAGCATGCCATGCCGATCGCCTCGACCACCCAGCATGAGCATGCGGTGACCTCGCGCGCGGTGACGATGCCGCCGCCGCTCGCCGCGCCGCGCTTCGAGCTTGCGGATGCCCGCACCGGGCGGATCACCTGCTATGGCGAGGCGCCCGCCGCGCCGGTCGAGCAGCGGCCGCTGCTGCTGATCCACAGCGTCAACGCCGCGGCGACGGCCTACGAGATGAAGCCGCTGTTCGAGCATTATCGCACGGCGCGTCCGGTCTACGCGCTCGATCTGCCCGGCTTCGGCCTGTCGGACCGCCCCGACCGCATCTACACGCCGCGCCTCATGACCGATGCGATCCTGCTGGCCGCCAACGAGGTTCGTCGCCGTCACGGCGACGTCGCAATCGATGCGATCGCACTGTCGCTCGGCTGCGAATTCGCGGCGCGCGCCGGCACCGAGGCGCCGAACCTGTTTCATACCCTGGGGCTGCTCAGCCCGACCGGCTTCGATCGCCGGGCCGAGGCGGCGGCCAAGAAAGCCGGCAACAAGGACACGACGCGGGCGATGCCCTGGGTGCGCAACATCCTCAATGTATCGCTGTGGAAGCACGGCTTCTTCACGCTGCTGACATCGCGCGCCAGCATTCGCTTCTTCCTGCAGAAGACCTTTGGCCGCAAGGATATCGACGAGGGCTTGCTGGAATACGACTACATCACCACGCATCAGCCAGGGGCAGAGAATGCACCGTATTCGTTCGTCTCCGGCTATCTTTTCAGCGCCCAGGCACTGAAACTGTACCAGGCACTCGCCATGCCGATTTGGATGGTGCATGGCGTGCGCGGTGATTTCGTCGATTACAACGGCAAGCATGCCGTCGAAGGCCTGCCGAACTGGCGCATCGAGGTGATGCAGACCGGGGCGATGCCGCATTTCGAGCAGCTTGATAAAGTCGTCGCCAGCTACGATGATTTCCTGGCGCGTGCGGACGGCCATTGAGGACGCCAGCCGCGTCCAACCCCATGGGCCGGCATGAGCGACAAGCCGAACTGGAGCGTCGACGGCAAGGACTGGCCCAACCGCGCGGCCAGCCGCTTCGTCGAGGCCGCGGGCCTGCGCTGGCATGTGCAGGTCATGGGCGAGGGGCCAGTCGCGCTGCTCGCCCACGGCACCGGGGCGGCCACCCATTCCTGGCGCGACCTTGCGCCGCTGCTCGCCAGGCATTTCACCGTCGTTGCGCCCGACCTCTCCGGCCACGGCTTCACGTCGACGCCACATTGGCAGCGGCTGTCGCTGGACGGCATGTCGCGCGATCTCGCCGGCCTCTGCGACAAGCTCGCGGTGAAGCCCGAGATCGCGATCGGCCATTCCGCGGGCGCTGCTGTTCTCACCCGCATGACGCTGGACGGCCTGATCGCGCCGAAGCTGATCGTCAGCCTCAACGGCGCCTACCTGCCGTTCGGCGGGCTCGCCGCGCAGTTCTTTTCGCCGCTGGCCAAGATGATGGCGCTCAATCCGCTGGTGCCGCGGCTGTTCGCGTGGCGTGGCCGCGATCCGGCTGCCGTGCACCGGCTGCTGAAGGGCACCGGCTCGACGCTCGATGCGACCGGCGAGCGGTTGTATCGGCGCCTGGTCGGCAGCCCCGGCCATGTCGGCGCCGCGCTGGAGATGATGGCGAATTGGGACCTGCATCCCCTGCTGCGCGATCTGCCGCGGCTCAAGGCCGGCCTGCTGCTGATCGCCGCCACCCACGACCGCGCCATCCCACCCGACGTGGCCCAGCGCGTGCGCCAATTGGTGCCGCAAGCGCAGCTCGAACTCATTGATGGCCTTGGTCATTTGGCGCATGAGGAGCAGCCGGCCCGGATCGCCGGGATGATCGTCGCGGCCGCCGAGCGGGCCGGTGTGCTTGCAGTGCAGCAGGAAATGTCCAGTTAAGTTGACATTTTTGGCTAGCGAAAGCGTCAATTCCGATTTACGCTTTCGATCATGCTCGACGTCTCCACCATCAAGGCCGCTGTTCCGGCTGAGCTCGGAGACCGGCCGCATGCGGTCGTGATCGGCTCCGGCTTCGGCGGTCTCGCCGCCGCCGTCCGGCTCGGCGCGCGCGGCTATCGCGTCACCGTGTTCGAACAGCTCGATGCGCCCGGCGGCCGCGCCTACGTGCATCGCCAGGACGGCTTCACCTTCGACGCCGGACCGACCATCGTCACCGCGCCGTTCCTGTTCGAGGAGCTGTGGCAGCTGTGCGGACGGAAAATGTCCGACGACGTGCTGCTGAAGCCGATCTCGCCGTTCTACCGCATCCGGTTCGACGACGGCACCGTGTTCGACTGCTCGGCCGATCCGGCGGCGATGCGCGCCGAGGTCAGCAGGATCTCGCCGGGTGATGTCGACGGCTACGAGCGCTTCATGAAGGCGAGCGAGGCGATCTTCAAGAAGGGCTTCGAGGAGCTCGGCGACGTTCCCTTCCTGTCGCTGCTCGACATGGCGAAGATTGCGCCGGCGATGATCAAGCTGCAGAGCTTCCGCTCGGTCTACGGCCTCGTCTCCCAGCATGTGCGCGACGAGCGGCTGCGCGTCATCCTCAGCTTTCATCCGCTCTTGATCGGCGGCAATCCGTTCACGACCACGTCGATCTATTGCCTGATCGCCTATCTCGAGCGCCGCTGGGGCGTGCACTTCGCGATGGGCGGCACCGGCGCGCTGGTCAACGGCCTCGTCAGTCTCATCGAAGGGCAGGGCGGCCAGGTGCGCTGCTCGACCCCCGTTGCCGAGATCACGACCAGCAATGGTGTCGCCACCGGCGTGCGGCTCAAGTCCGGCGAGACGATCGCGGCCGATGTCGTCGTCTCCAATGGCTGCGCCGCCTGGACCTACAAGCACCTGCTGCCTTCGGTGCCGCGGCGGCGCTGGACCGATGCGCGCATCGACCGCGCGCGCTATTCGATGAGCCTGTTCGTCTGGTACTTCGGCACGAAGCGGCGCTATGACGATGTCGAGCATCACACCATCCTGCTCGGCCCGCGCTACCGCGAGCTGCTCGACGACATCTTTCGCCGCAAGGTGCTGGCGGATGATTTCAGCCTCTATCTGCACCGGCCCACGGCGACCGATCCGTCGCTGGCGCCCGACGGCTGCGATGCGTTCTACGTGCTGTCGCCGGTGCCGCATCAGGAGAGTGGGATCGACTGGGCGGCCGCTGCCGAGCCGTTCCGCAAGCGCATCGAGAGCGCGCTGAGCAACACTCTGCTGCCGGATCTCGCCGGGCAGATCGTGACATCCCGGCTGCTGACCCCGGATGATTTCGAGCATCGGCTATCCTCCTATCGCGGCGCCGCGTTCGGGCTCGAGCCGGTGTTGATGCAGAGCGCCTGGTTCAGGCCGCACAACAAGAGCGAAGAGGTCGAGCGGCTGTATCTGGTCGGAGCCGGCACCCATCCCGGCGCCGGCCTGCCGGGCGTGCTGTCCTCGGCCCGCGTGCTCGATGATCTCGTCCCGTCACCGCATGAGCTGGAGCGCCGATGAGTTGGGCAGAGGACATCGCGATCTGTCGGCGGATGTTGCAGGGCGGATCGAAGACCTTCTTTGCCGCGTCGAAGGTTCTGCCACGCGCGGTCGGCGATCCCGCGATCGCGCTCTACGCGTTCTGCCGCGAAGCCGATGACGCGATCGACGGCCCTGGCCGCCGCGTCGACGCGGTCGAGATGCTTCACGAGCGGCTCGATCGCATCTACGATGGCGTGCCGGATGACAGCCCGGTTGATCGCGCATTGGCCGGCGTGGTGGGGCATTTCGTGATTCCGCGCGCGCTGCTGGAGGCCCTGCTCGAAGGTCTCGCCTGGGATGTTCAAGGCCGCCGCTACGAGACCTTGAGCGACGTGCTGGCCTATGCCGTGCGCGTCGCCGGCACCGTCGGCGTGATGATGTCGCTGCTGATGAACCGGCGCGAGGCGGAGACGATCGGGCGCGCCTGCGATCTTGGCATCGCCATGCAGCTCACCAACATCGCCCGCGACGTCGGCGAGGATGCGCGCCTGGGACGGCTGTATCTGCCGCAGCAATGGCTGCGCGAGGCGGGCCTCGATGTCGAGACCTGGCGCGCCGCGCCGTTCTTCGACGACCGCATCGGCCGCGTCACCGCGCGGCTGCTCGCGGTGGCCGACGTGTTCTACGCGCGCGCCGCGGCGGGCATTACGGATCTACCGTGGAGCTGTCGGCCCGGCATTCATGCCGCGCGGCTGATCTATGCCGAGATCGGCCGCGAGGTCGCGCGTGCCGAGTTCGATTCGATGTCGCAACGCGCCGTCGTTTCGATGGCGCGAAAGCTGCAACTGCTCGGCAAGGCCGCGGCGGTGTCGGTGCTGCAGGAGCCGTGTTCTCTGGCGCCGCTGCGGCCGGAGGCGCGCATCCTGATCGACGCGGTGATCGCAGTCGATGCGCAGCGTCCGCATCCGATCGCAGCGCGGCGCCGCACCATGCAGGACCGCGCGCTGTGGGTGCTCGACCTGTTCGAGCGGCTGGAACGTCGCGATCAGCTGTCGCGCTCCGGGCGGACCTCGTAGTTGCGTGGACGTCGTGACGTGCGATTTGATGCGCGAGTTGCGGCGCGTCCGGTTTGATGCGTGCGATCTTATGAGGGCGACGCCATGAGCGAGATGGGCGGCCTGCTCGAATTCGTCGTCGTCACCATGTGCGTGCTCGGCTGGCTCGTGCTCGAATGGCAAGGCCGCCGCCTCGACCGCCAGCGCGCCGAGCGCGAGGCGAGAGAGCGCGACGCCGAGAAGAAGTAGGGTGGGCAAAGGCGCGCCTGCGCTGTTGCCGTAAGCAAAGATCTGCACCCGCGCCGTGCCCACCGTGCTCCGCGGTTGATACCGATGGTGGGCACGTCACGACGCAGCTTCGCCGCGTCGCGCCTTTGCCCACCCTACAGGCGTACGCCCTGGAGCCACGAAGTTTCTTGACGCACCAACAAACACCGCAGTCATCCCGGCGAACGCCGGGATCCATACCCCCAGGGAGGAGTTCGAGGCGGGCTGGTGGTTGGCATTTTGCCCAAAACGACTGCCGCGGCGTATGGGTCCCGGATCTGCGCCCCGCCGCGCTGCGCGCGTCGTGGCTTGTCCGGGACGACATCTGTTGTTGTCGCGTGACCTGTTGTTTGTCGCGTTGTTGGCCGTGCAAACACACGCCGGGGGCGAAGCGGTTGTGGTCTTGTTGGCCGCTCGACCAACCTCGCCCTCTGCAACCCTCACCACCGTGGCATGCGGAAGGGCAGCATCGCCTGCACGATCGGCATCTGGAAACGATCCAGCGACAGGCTTTCGTGCATCACGGCGACGTCCTCACCCTGGATACGCGCCGCGAGATGCGAGCGGGCGTAGAACGGGGCGTCCTCCAGGGTGCTTACCACGCGCGCGGGGGCATCGGCATCGGCGCGGGCGCTGCGGTCGACGCGCCATGCGGTCCTGCGCAGCGGCGCGTCGGTCAGCGGCGCGATCCGCTGCAGCGTCGCGTCGGGATCGACGTGCAGTGCGATCGACTTGTCGGCACCGGCGCGCGCAATCGTGTCGTAGGAGATCACGGTGCCGGTGCGGGTTGCCGCGCGCGACCATTGCCAGCTCTTGAAGTCACGCTCGAGCGGCGCGTCGCCATGGTTGAGGTCGAAATAGCCGTCGCCGCGCCAGTGCAGGTCGGGATGATCGAAATCGACCGAGACCCGGCAGCACGGCGCGATCGGATGCCAGCGATGGCGTCCCTCCGCATCCAGGGTGAACGCGACCTCGTTGAGCGCGGAGGGCACCACGCGCACTCTGCCGCGCAACGGCAGCGGCCACGGCACGGTGACCTCGTGGATCTCGATCGACAGCTCGCGGCCGTTCCAGTCCAGACGGCTCGGCCCGACCGCAAAGCTCGATTCGGTGCGCGTGATGGCGCCGCGGCCGCGCTCGGTCATCGCCCAGCGCCGCGCGCGCTCGCCATAGAGCGCGACGTTGACCGCGCAATGATTTTCCGGATCCGCCGGACCGCGCCGGCGCGCCCACGCGTAGTACGGCGAGAACACGCTGCCGACGAAGGCGATGACCGTGAGGCCGAAGCGGCCGTCGTCGCTCAGCGCGTCGACGTACCACCATGCATAGCCGTCCTGCGCGACGGCGCGGTCGAAGCGAGGTCCGCCATCGCCCGCGCTGCGGCCATCCGCCCCGACAGCGCCGCCATCGGCACGCCCGGTCCCGGATGTGCGCTGCCCCCCGCGACGTAGAGCCCCGGCAGCTTCGTCTGCGCGCCCGGCCGCTGGAACGACGCCATCCAGCCGTGCGAGCTGCGGCCGTACAGCGCGCCCCCCGTGCCCGGAAACATCCGGTTGAAATCCGCCGGCGTCGTCACGCGGGTCAGTTCGGGCGTCGTCGCGATGCTCAGGCCGCAGCGCTGCAGCAGGTCGAAGGTCTGGCGGGCACATTGGCTGATCTCCGGGGGAGCGAAGCGATGATGGTCGCCTGACGCGGGCGCATTGATCAGCACGAACAGCGCCTCGTTGCTGCCGGGCTGGCGCGGCTGGTCGTCGCGGTCCTGCGCGCAGACATAGACGGTGGGCTCGGCCGGCATCGCGCGGCGCTCGACCAACTGATCGAACTCGGCGCGGTAGTCGCGCGAGAAGAACACGTTGTGCCGCACCAAGGGAAAGCCGTCGGCGCGCGCGAGACAGCTCCAGGTCATGGCCGAGAGCGAGCGCGCGGACTCCGGAATGGCCGGCAGCGCGCGCGCCGCGTCCGCGCCGAACAGCCCCTGCGCCAGCGCGGCGACATCGGCGGTCGCGATCACGGCATCGGCGGTGATCTGCTCGCCATTGGCGAGGCGGACGCCTGCCGCGTGGCCGGACGCCGTGACGATGCCGGCGACCTCGCTCTCATAGCGGATGCTGACGCCGTGGCGCCGCGCCAGCGCGGCAAGGCACGCGGCAAGCTCATGCATGCCGCCGTCGATCAGCCAGACGCCAGCCTGCTCGACGTGGGCGACCAGCATCAAGGTGGCCGGCGCGTGGAACGGCGACGAGCCGCAATAGGTCGCGTAGCGGCCGAACAGCTGCTGCAGCCTGGGATCGCGAAAATAGCCGCCGAGCGCCTTCCACAAGGTCTGGAACGGCCGGATCGCGGTGAGATCGCGGAAGCCGGCATTACGCAGCAGATGCGTCATGCTCGGCGCCGGCGTGCGGATGAACGGATCCCTGAGCGTCTCGAAGATGCGGCGCGCGTCGCGGCAGAACGCGCGATAGCCGTCGGCCTCGCTGCGCCCGGCGAAATGGCCAATCGCGTCGGCCGATCTGTCCTCGTCGGCGAACAAATCGAGCGTGCGGCGGTCGGTCCAGGCGTGGCGGGCGAGAATGTCGAGCGGCGCCAGCGTCAGATGATCGTCGACCGAGGTGCCGAGCTCGTCGAACAGCTCGTCGAACACCCAGCGCATCGTGAACACGGTGGGACCGGAGTCGATGCGCGCAGGGCCGATGGCGATCTGCCGCATCTTGCCGCCGGGTGATGGCGCGCGCTCCAGCACCGTCACCTCGGCGCCGCGTGCCGCCAGGGTGAGTGCGGCGCTGAGGCCGGCGATGCCGGCGCCAACCACGATTACGCGGTGATCGGCCATTCCTCGCACTCCCGTCCGCAAGACCTGACGCAGGAAATGTCTAGCATGATTTACAGTATGGGTGTAAGTTGAAATTTACATAAGCGATGACCCCTCGATCAACCTCTGGGGCATCGCGGCAGGGGAGGCTGGCATGGACGTGATGGCCCGGATCGAGAAATCCCTCGTCGCAGCGGTCGCGTTGGCCGACCAGCCCGGATGTCCGCCACGATTGTCGGCCGCGATGAAGGCGGCGGTGTTTCCGAAAGGCGCGCGGGTGCGGCCCCGGCTGTGCCACGCGGTGGCGGCGGCCTGCGGCGATGACGAGCCGGGCGCGACCGATGCGGCGGGATCGGCGATCGAGCTGTTGCACTGTGCCTCGCTGGTCCATGACGATCTGCCGTGCTTCGACAATGCCAAGCTGCGCCGTGGCCGGCCCTCGGTGCATGCCGCGTTCGGCGAGCCGCTCGCGGTGCTCGCAGGCGACGCGCTGATCGTGCTGGCGTTCCAGTCGCTCGCCAAGTCGCGCTGCTCGCCGCTGCGGCTGGCGCGACTGATCGCGACCATCGGCGACGCCGTCGGCGTGCCGCATGGCATCGCGGCGGGGCAAGCCTGGGAATGCGAGCCGGAGATCGACCTGTCGCACTATCACCGCTCCAAGACCGGCGCGCTGTTCGCGGCCGCCACCGTCTCCGGCGCCGCAGCCGCGGGCCATGCGGACCCCGAGGCCTGGCGCAGCCTCGGCGAGAAGATCGGCGAAGCCTATCAGGTCGCCGACGATATTCGCGACGCCGCGAGCGATGAAGAGGAGGCCGGCAAGCCGGTCGGGCAGGATGCCGCACTCGGCCGTCCCAACGCCGTGCTGCGCTATGGGCTGACAGGCGCCGTCAGCTATCTGCACGATCTCGTCGCCGACGGCATCCGTACCATGCCGCCCTGCGCCCACGCCCACGAGCTGCGCGCGTTGATGGAGCAGGAAGCCAAGCGCCTCGTCCCGCGCCGCCTGGCGGCGTCGGCGGCGTGATGCTTCGGCGGCGTCGTGGCATGGCGACGCTCGCGCTACGCCTGCCGTGCCCACCCTCCCCTGGAGGGGCAGGGCTATCGCACGTGAGCGAGGAGTTCGAAAAAGAAGTCATCGCTCCAACCGGCGCGCTTGAGCTTGAGACG
>NZ_JBNPTO010000024.1:0-109973 GCF_051167715.1 Bradyrhizobium sp. HKCCYLS20291
CAAGCGCAACCGCCACGTCCATCGCAGCCCACCTCACGTTCGTGACGACGCGTACGTCCCTCTGCTCGAGGCGGGTTAAGCGAGACCATCGTCTTGATTTGCCCGACGTGGCAAGGCCAGCGCCTGCGACAAACTAACACGACGGGCAATTCAGACATGCCATCCGTGCGGAAATTGCCCGTCGGCCGTTCCTGAAACTGCATCAATCGCCGCGGCGGCGCGCTGCGCCAGAGACCGGGGCACGCGGTGTCTCCTGATGCCAAGCCGGCAGCGACGCGTCGCGCAGACTTTCCGACGGGGACTCGCCGTAGATCTTGCGATACTCCTTGGCAAAGTGACCCGGGTTGTTGAACCCGCAACGCAACGCGATCGACATCACCGTATCGCCTGGCTCCGGCGCGCACAGCATGCGGCGCGCATGCTGCATGCGGTTCTGCTTGATCTTCTCGCCCAGCGACATGCCGCTGTTCGCGAAATACTGGTAGACCGTCCGGGAACTGATGCCGAATTGCCCGGCGAGCTGTTCGATTGAAATCTTCCGCTGCCAGTTCGCTTCGATGTAGTTCAGCATGTTGCGGATCGGCTCCGGCATGCCGTCGTCCTGGTGCTGCCGGCTCGCGGTCAGATCCAGGGCCGAGCCGACGAGATGCACGCGGCCTTCGGACGGGCTGTAGACGCAACTGCCCATGCCGCGGACCCGGCGCGGCGCGCCGTCCTGCGCGACGACGCGGTAGTCGCACGTGTATCCTGTCCGCTTCGCGATGGCGCGGCGTATCGTCTTCTCGAGCGTAGCCCTGTCCTCCGGATGCACGTGGCTCAGCACCTCGCTGAGCGACGAGGCCGTTTCCGGTGTCTGCGAGGGCTCGTCCGTACCGACGACGATATTGAACGTTGAAAGGCCGGCGAGCTTCTCCGCCGCGGCCAACTGACTCTCCAGGATCTTGGTTGCGGTGATGTCTTCGACGACGGCGCAGAACCATTTCACGCGGCCCGCCGCGTCGTGGATCGGATTGACGATCACGCGCCCCCAGACGATGCTCCCGTCCTGTCGCACGTAGCGCTTGTCGATGCGATAGCTGTCGATCTCGCCGGCGAGCAGCCTTTCGTGCTGCACCCGGTTGCTGTCCCGATCTTCGGGATAGGTCAGATCGAGGAAGCTGATCCCGGCCGACCTGAGCTGTTCCAGCGTATAGCCGACGATCCGGCAGCACTCGGCATTCGCGAAGCGGATCAGCCCGGTCTCGACGTCCACGATCGAGATGCCGACGCCCAGGCTGTCGAGAAACAGCCGCGGCATCTCGACGATCTCGACGATGTCCTTCTCTGGCATGTCAGCGGCCGAAATTGAGACTCCACTCACCCTAGCAGTCGTCGCTGCCGTGTTCTTGATTTGGGACAATTGATCCCCGGTTGCCCATCGGGCGTCGGGCCGATGCGCACTCTCGGACCCTGCAGAATCGGAACAGGACTGCAGAATCCCGGCTAACTGAATCTTACTAGCGTGCTGCTAAATTGAATGAAGCCCGGAATTTTACGGGGTTCTTACTCAGCTGCGCCTTTGCGCCGGTTTCCCGTGTCGCCCGCGAACGATCGCGCGACTGCCCGGAGGATGCCGGCAGCAGAACTCGCGTTCATCAGGAGACATCGATGTTCGGCCGCAAGACCCAAAGCGAGACCCTGGCGACCCTGGCGACGAACGCGATCACCGCGAGAGTCATGGTCGCGGACGACAAGCTCAACATCGTGTACATGAACGAAGCGGTGACGGAGCTGTTGCGCGAGGCCGAATCCGACCTGAAGAAGCAACTGCCGAACTTTCGCGTCGATGGACTGATCGGCAGCAACATCGACATCTTTCACAAGGACCCGTCGCACCAGCGCAACATGCTGCGGGCGCTCACCTCCGAGCACCGGGCGACCATCAAGATCGGCAAATGGACCTTCGACCTGATCGCGCAGCCGCTGCGCAACCCGGATGGAAGTCGAGCCGGCACGGTGGTGGAATGGTCAGACGCGAGCATCCGCCTGCAGAATTTGGACTACCGCGCCCAGGTCGATGCGATCGGCCGATCGCAAGCCGTCATCGAGTTCAATCTGGACGGCACGATCATCACCGCCAACGACAACTTCCTGAATGCGCTGGACTACAGCCTGGCGGAGATCCAGGGCAAGCATCACAGCATGTTCGTCGCGCCCGACGAGCGCAACGGCGCGGCCTATCGCGAGTTCTGGGCGGCGCTAAATCGCGGTGAGTACCAGGCCGCCGAATACAAGCGGATCGGAAAAGGCGGCAAGGAGGTCTGGATCCAGGCGTCCTACAATCCGGTGTTCGACCAGAGCGGCAAGCCATTCAAGGTGGTCAAGTTCGCCACCGACGTGACCGCCCAGAAGCTGAAGAACGCCGATCTCGCCGGGCAGATCGCGGCGATCGGCAAGTCGCAGGCGGTCATCGCGTTCAACCTGGACGGCACGATCATCGACGCCAACGACAATTTCCTTCAGGCGCTCGGCTATACGCTGTCCGAGATCAAGGGCCGCCACCATTCGATGTTCGTCGATGCGTCAGAGCGTGAGAGCCAGGCCTACCGCAATTTCTGGGCGGCCCTGAACCGCGGCGAGTATCAGGCGGCGGAATACAAGCGCATCGGCAAGGGCGGGCGCGAGGTGTGGATCCAGGCGTCCTACAATCCGATCCTCGACCTCAACGGCAAGCCGTTCAAGGTGGTGAAATACGCCACCGACATCACCAGGCAGGTCCTGGCGCGGATGGGCAACGAGCGCGTCCGCAGCATGATGGAGTCGGTCGCAGCAGGCTCCGAGGAGCTGAATGCCTCCGTCCGTGAGATCTCGGCAGCCATGACGAAATCGCGTGAGACCGCCATGGGCGCTGCCGACCGCGTGGCCTCGGCCGATTCGCAGGCCAAGCGCCTCAGTGATGCGACCCAGGCGATGAGCGGCATCGTCGAGATGATCAGCAACATCACCGGCCAGATCAACCTGCTGGCGCTCAATGCCACGATCGAGTCGGCGCGCGCCGGCGACGCCGGCCGCGGCTTCGCCGTGGTGGCGTCGGAGGTGAAGAACCTCGCCAATCAGGCCAAGGCCGCCACCGACAAGATCGGCATGGAAATTTCCGGCCTCAACGAGATTTCGACCGAGGTGGTGAACGCGCTGAGCGCGATCAAGGCCGAGATCCAGAACGTCAGCGAATACGTCACCTCGACGGCCGCCGCGGTGGAAGAGCAAAGCACCGTCACCGGCGAGATGTCGTCCAGCATGCAGCGCGCCGCCGCGGAAGCGCAGGCAATTTCCGCCGGGCGGGCGTAGGTTTCGGCAGCACCGAGGTAAGTCGCGGCTGGACGATCGGCTCGGCTCACACGATCCGGGCGTGGTCATCGGCCAGTTCGGATGCGCATGATCGGCCCCGTCTCGCCGACCGTGTCGGTGAAATAGGACATCAGTGCCGCGTCGCGTCCCATGCGACCGGCAGGTTGAGCAGCCCGCGGAAGGCCCAGCCCCCGATGCGCGCGGGCTGATCGCTGCGGAGTCGCAGGTTTTGCAGCCGGGCGAACAGCGTCGGCAGCGCGACGTCGGCGATCATCGCACGCGAGGCCCAGGCGCCGGCGCAGAAATGCGGGCCGGCGCCGAAGGCGATGCTCTTGGAGACGTCGCGGCGGATGTCGAAGCGCTCGGGATCCGCGAAATGCGCCTCATCGCGGTTGGCGGAGCCGAACATCAGGAACACCCGCTCCTCCGGCTCGAACGCGACCTCGCGGATGGCCCATGGCTTGGCGATGCGACGCGGCGACATGCCGATCGGCGAGATCCAGCGGGCATATTCCTCGAACACCTGCAGCCAGCGCACCTCGCCGCTCATCGCAGGCGGGAGCTGCTCGGGATGCGTCAGCAGCGCCCACACCGTGCCGGCGATCGCATCGCGCGGCTCGTTCTGGCCGCCTGAGATCGCGAGCTTGATGTTGGCGCGGATGCTGTCCATCGGCATCCCGCTTGCGAGCATCACGCCGAGCAGACTCTGGTTCGGGCTCTTCTCCAGCACCGGCAGCATGTCGTCGATCGCGGCATCGATCCCGGAGGTCGCAGCATGGCAGCGCGCCTCGACTGCGACATCACCCGTGTAGTTGGCGATGCCGTCGATCATCGCCTGCGACCAAGCGTTCATGTCCTGGAACCGCATGTTGGTGAGGCCGGTGATCAGCTTGAGGCATTCGGCCGAGAACGGCAGCGCGAAGTCGCGCACGAGGTCGACCTTGGCGGCCGGGTCGAGCGCATCGATCAAGCGGTCGGCATGGGCCTGGAACTGCGCCAGCCAGTGCACGCGCACCGCGCGCGGCGACACCGCCGGCGCGATCGCCTGCCGCTCGGCCATGTGCGCGGGCCCGTCCTTGCGCATCATGTTGTGGCCCATCAGCCGGTTCATCAGCCCCTGCGGCTGGTGCGAGCTGAACACGTCGATCTGCTTTTCGGAGACGAAGATGTCGTCGCGCCGGCACAACAGCGTGCTGCCGAGCTGCGGCACGAACGCGATCGGCGCCTCCTTGCGCATCCGCGCCAGCGCCGGATAGGGATCGGCCCAAAAGGCGGTGGGATCGATGTCGAAATGCGGTGCGGTGCTCACGCGCGGTCTCCGGTCAGTCGGTGCAGGCTAGCCGCACGCGCTCGCCGCGTCTGTCCCGGTGATGGGTGACAGCATCCGGGCCGCACTCAATTCAGCGGCCTCAGTTCAGGGGCTTTGGCGCCGCCATCAGTCGCAGCGCGATGGCGAACAGCTCGTTCTGCGAGGCGATACCGAGCTTCTCATAGGCGCGCTTGCGATAGGTGAAGACCGAGTTCAGCGCGATGCCGAGATCGCCCGCGATCGCCTCCGAGCTGAAGCCCTCGAGGATGCGGCGGCAGACATCCTTCTCGCGCGCCGTCAGCACCGACAGCGGCCCGCCGGTCGTGAACAGCAGCGCGAACTTGTCGGCCGGGTCCGTGACGGCGGCCTGCTCCTGGCAATGCCGCGCGACGATGGCAGCCACGACCGGGGCGACTTCCGTGATGCGCTGCCGCTGGCCGGCCGTGAAGCCGCCCTGCGCGACCGTGCGATAGAAGTTCACATAGGTGCAGTGATCACCGACCCAGATCGCGGTCGCCGCCTTGTCGACGATCTCGGAATCTTCGAAGAACAGCTTGCGATAGCCCTTCGGATACATCCGGCGCGCGAAGTGCGGCAGCACGATGTGACGGGCCTCCGCACGCTCGCGGAAGATCACCTCGCGGTTCGGGTCGGCGGTGTGGAAATGCTCCGAATAGGCAGCGCCGAGATCGGGGCCGATCGCGATGTTGCCGGTGCTGAGCAGACAGCGCGCGGAGCGCTGGTCCTCAAAGGTGAACACCATGCAATGGCCGACGTCGGCGACCGCGCGCAACGTGTCGATCAGGACGTGCGGAAACGAAGGCTTGCCGATGGCGAGCACCATGGCGCTGACGGCGCCGGTCGCATCGACGCCTGGCCTCGAGGCCTCCATGCGTTCCTCCCGGATGGTCTGTTTTGCAAAGCCTAGCAGCAACGGCGCAGGCCTGGAAGGCGGCACGGCGTCACCAACCACGGGGACAGACGCCGGCCGCCCGCCACACTATTCTCCCCGGCTCGAAGTCTCGGCCGATCAACGCGCCGGACACGCTCAACGGGGAGGAACTGCGATGAGAGCCGCTCTGACTGTGCTCGGCCTGGCTGCGACGATGGCGCTCGCCATGCCGGCGGCGCGAGCCGACATCAAGGTCGGTATCGTGGTGTCCGCAACCGGGCCGGGGTCGGCGCTCGGGCAGCCGCAGATCAAGGCGGTGGCGGCGCTGCCGAAGGAGATCGGCGGCGAAAAGA
Source organism: Bradyrhizobium sp. HKCCYLS20291 (assembly GCF_051167715.1). NCBI lineage: Bacteria > Pseudomonadati > Pseudomonadota > Alphaproteobacteria > Hyphomicrobiales > Nitrobacteraceae > Bradyrhizobium > Bradyrhizobium sp. HKCCYLS20291. Next base: position 5,882 of record NZ_JBNPTO010000024.1, read on the forward strand.
TCGTCTACATCGCGCTCGACGACGAGTCCGACAGCGTCAAGGGCCTGCAGAATGCGCGACGCCTGGTCATCCAGGACGGCGTCGACGTCATCATCGGCTCGTCGCTGACGCCGGTCACCATGCCGATGCTCGACGTCGCGCTGGAGAGCCGGACGCCGCTGTTGTCGCTCGCGGCGTCGACGGCGATCGTGCAGCCGATGGACGACAAGCGCAAATGGGCTTTCAAGGTCGTGCCCAATGACGACATCATGGCCGCAGCCATGCTCAAATATATCGCCAGGACGGGCGTGAAGACGCTCGGCTTCATCGGCGTATCCGACGGCTATGGCGAGGGCTACTATCAGGAGGTCAGCAAGCTGGCGCCGACGCTCGGCATCACCGTGACCACCCACGAGGTCTATGCGCGCGGCGACACCAGCGTAACCGGCCAGGCGCTGAAGGTGATCGCGACCAATCCGGACGCGGTGTTCATCGCCTCCGCCGGCACACCCGCCGTGCTGCCGCAGCAGGCGCTGCGCGAGCGCGGCTATGCCGGCAAGATCTTCCAGACCCACGGCGTGGCGACGCAGGAGTTCATCAAGCTTGGCAAGGAGAACGTCGAAGGCGCGATCTTCGCCGGCGAGGCGTTCTCGATCGCCGACGATCTCGTGCCCGAGGATCCGTTCCGCCGCGCCAACGACGCCTTCGTCTCGGCCTACCAGGCCGCCAATGGCGACAAGCCGAACATCTTTGCCGCGCATCTGTGGGACACGGCCACCTTGCTGAAGGGCGCGATCCCCGGCGCGCTGAAGGCCGCCAAGCCCGGCACGCCAGAATTCCGCGCCGCGCTGCGCGACGAGCTCGAACGCGGCAAGGACGTCTATCTCAACAACGGCCTGTCCACCATGAGTCCCACCAACCACAACGGCTACGACGAGCGCTCGGCGTTCCTGATCAAGGTCGAGGGCGGGAGATTCAGGTTGGTGAAGTAGCACCGTTGCGTCGCGCGTATCTCGTCCGCCTGCCACGCAGGCAGTGCGCTCCCCTCCCCCTTGCGGGGAGGGGGCGGGGGTCCACGAGTCCTGCTGCAAGTGATGAGAGCTGAACGCGGCTGCCGCTGGGGCAGTCGCGCGAGTCGAACGGCCTCACCGCGTCATTGCGAGCGAAGCGAAGCAATCCAGGGCCGCTTGCATGGCCCTGGATTGCTTCGTCGCTTCGCTCCTCGCAATGACGGATCGTGTTGACCGAGAACGTCGACGGACGCAGGACGTCTAGTTAGCTCAGTTGACGCGCCGGCGAACTCTACGCCGTTCAGCGCCCGGAGACCCCCACCCCCGCCGCCTCCCGCAAGGGGGAGGGGAGCGCACTGCCGTCGCGGCGCGCGCTTTGCGCTACTGAGCCGACAGATCAGGTCGAGCTGGCGGTGCGGAACCCAGGCGCCAGAACGTCCACGACACAATGAGCGCGAACAACGCCCAAGCGATCATTCCATAGGCCTCGCGCTCGGTGTCTGTCCCATACTGGTCGATCAAAACCAACGGCAGAAGATAGGCGAAAAACACCGCCGAGAAGTACCAAAGGCCGGTCCGGGTCAAAATCAGATAGAGGGCGCCACCGTAGAAGAACTGGACGACGACAGCCGGTACAGCGACCAGCATGAGGCGAGGCAGCGAGCCCCCTATCATGTGTCCATCGTCCAGCCAGGACCAGAACATCATGAAAATGATGAAGGCCACCGAGAACGCTGCACTCGACGCCAGCCAGGCAATGATAAATCTCTTCATAGCCGTCGACATCCCAGTGTCCGCAACTGACGCAAAGGCTGCTACGCCGGCACGCTCTCCACCGCCGCCGCCTTGCCCAAAATCAAATCCGCCGCCTTGTCGCCGATCATCAGCGTTGCGGCGTTGAGGTTCGCCGAGATCATGCGCGGCATGATCGAGGCATCAGCGACACGCAGGCCCTGCAAACCGTGGACGCGGAGCTGGTCGTCGACAGTGGCCCAGGTGGAATCAGCCGGGCCCATACGGCAGGAGCAGCCGGGGTGGAAGGTGGTGGTGGCGCGCTGGATGGCGGCGGCGAGGAATTCGTCGTCGCTCGAGACCTTCGGGCCCGGGAAGTCCTCGTACGCGTAGTACGGCGCCAGCGGCGCTGACGCCAGCAGGCGGCGCGCGAGCTTCATGCCGGCGACGATGACGCGGCGGTCGAGTTCGGCGGTGAGATAGTTGGTCTGGATCAGCGGCGGCGCGAACGGATCAGCGGAGCGGATGCGGACGTAGCCGCGGCTTTCGGGACGCTGCTGCCAGGAGGCCACGGTCATGCCGGGCTCATCCTCGAGCTGGCCCTGCACGCCTTCCTTGTAGCTTGCCGGCGTGAAGGTGAGCTGCAGATCGGAGCGCTCGGCGGTCTCGCCGGAATGCCAGAAGCAGTAGACCATGGTGGGCGAGAGCGACAGGATGCCCTTCCGCGTGACCGCCCATTTCAGCGCCTCGCCCCACAGATTGAGGCCGCGCGCGAGCTCGTTGATGGTCTTGATGTTCTTGACGCGCGCCACCGTGCGCGGTGCGTAATGGTCCTGCAGGCCCTCGCCGACGCTTGGCAGCGCATGCCGGACCTCGATGCCATGCTCCTGCAGCAGCCCGGGCGCGCCGATGCCGGAGAGCTGCAGCAGCTGCGGCGAGTTGTAGGTGCCGCCCGACAGGATCACCTCCTTGCGCGCGCGCACCTCGACCGGCACGCCGCCGCGTCCGCCCCGGCTATAGCGCACGCCGACCGCGCGCTTGCCTTCCAGCATGATGCCCGTGGCGTGGGCGTTGGTGCGGACCTCGACATTCGGCCGCTTGCTGGCGGGCTTCAGGAACGCTGTCGCCGACGACACGCGGCGGCCGTTCTGGATGGTGCGTTGGACGTAGGACACGCCCTCCTGGATGGCGCCGTTGTAGTCGGGATTGCGCGGGATGCCGAGCGACATCGCGCCGTCCATGAAGGCCTCGCACAGCGTGTCCTTCCACTCCATGGTGGTGACATGAAGGTTGCCGTCGCGGCCGCGATATTGCTCGTCGCCGGCGCCGATGCGCTTCTCCATGCGCCGGAAGTGCGGCAGCACATCGGAATAGCTCCAGCCGCGATTGCCCATCTGCGCCCAGGTGTCGAAATCCTGGTGCTGGCCGCGGTTGTAGACGTGGCCGTTGATCGAGGACGAGCCGCCGAGCGTCTTGCCACGCGGCGCATAGATGCTGCGCCCGTTGGTATAGGGCCCCGGCTCCTGCTGGTAGCCCCAATTGATGCTCTTCATGTAGAAGGTCTTGATGAAGCCGGCCGGGAGATGGATGTAGGGGTGCCAGTCGCGCGGCCCCGCCTCCAGCACGCACACCGTCACCGACGGATCCTCGCTGAGGCGGCTGGCGACCACGCAGCCGGCGGAGCCGGCGCCCACGATCACATAGTCAAACGTATCCATCTCGTCGTCCCGGTCTCGTCAGGCCTGCCGCGTGGCGCGGCAAGGCGGCGTTAGCGCGATCAGCGCGGCTTGTCGTTCAATTGATAGTCGAGATGCACCCGCACCGTCGGCCACTCCGCGGCGATGATACTGTAGACGACCGTATCGCGCAGCGTGCCGTTGGGCGCGATCTGGTGGCTGCGCAAAATGCCGTCCTGCTTGGCACCGAGCCGCTCGATGGCGCGGCGGCTCTGGTGGTTGAAGAAGTGGGTGCGGAACTCGACCGCGATGCAGTTCATCGCCTCGAAGGCGTGCGCCAGCAGCAGCCGCTTGCACTGCGTGTTGAGCGCGCTGCGCTGCACCCGCTTCGCATACCAGGTCGAGCCGATCTCGACGCGGCGGTTGGCGGCATCGACGTTCATGTAGGTCGTCATGCCGGCGACGCGGCCGTCGGCATCGAGCACCGTGAACGGCAGCATGCTGCCGGCCGTGAACAGGCCGAGCCGGCGCTCGATCTCCTTGGTCATGGTCTCGGGTTTCGGAACCGCGGTGTACCACAGGTTCCACAACTCGCCGTCGCGCACGGCCTCGACCAGCGCGTCGTGGTGGTCAGGCGACAGCGGCACGAGGCTGGCGTGCGCGCCGCGCAGGGTAACTGGTTCGAGAAAGGGCATCAGCGGATTCCGTCATTGCGAGGAGCGCAAGCGACGACTTGTCCGCCATAGCCCGAAGGGCAACGGCGGAAGCAATCCAGGGCCGCGTATGCCGCCTTGGATTGCTTCGCTGACGCTCGCAATGACGGAACTACCACGTGAAACGTCACTTGTTCAGAAAATTCAGCGGCAGGCCCGGCCGCGGCCAGTCCATTGCGACCAGTTCTCCCCGGCCCGACAGCGTGATGTAGGCCGTCTTCAGCTCCGGCCCGCCGAAGGCGATGTTGGTGGTGACGCGATCGCCGGTCGGCACCTGCTCGACCAGCGTGCCATCGGGCGCGATCACGCTGATGCAGCCCGAGATCAGGGTGGCGACGCAGACATTGCCGTTGGCCTCGACCGCGAGCGAATCGAACATCTGGTAGCCGCCGAGGCCGCAGATCGGCCGGCCGCGCTCGCCGCGATAGATCACCTCGCGCGGCTTGACCGTGCCGGGCTCGGAGACATCGTAGGCCCAGAGGCGTGCCGTCGGCGTCTCCGCGATGTAGACGGTCTTTTCGTCCGGCGACAGGCCGATGCCATTGGCCGGCAGGATGCCGTGCACGGCCTCGACGATCTCGGTCATCCCTGGCTTGAGATAATAGAACGCGCCGACATCCATGTCGCGGGAGCGGCGCTTGCCGAGGTCGGAGAACCACAGGCCGCCGTGACGGTCGAACACGAGATCGTTGGGCCCGCGCAGCTCGTGCTCACCGCAGCGCGTGACGACAGTCTCGACCTTGCCGCTCTGCAGATCGATGCGCTGGATCGAGCCGCCGAGATAGTCCTCAGGCTGCGGGCCCGGCATGATCATCTTGCCGGTCGGTATCCAGGAGAAGCCGCCATTGTTGCAGATATAGATTTTGCCGTCCGGCCCCAGCGCCGCGCCGTTCGGCCCGCCCGGGATCTGCGCCACGATTTCCTTGCGGCCGTCGGGGAACACCCGCGTCAGGCGTTTGCCGCGGATCTCGACCAGCACGACCGAGCCGTCGGGCATCACCACCGGCCCTTCCGGAAATTCGAGATCGGTGGCGAGCACGCGCATGTTGGACATCGGACGAACCTCCCGCTGGCCACGCCGCGTTGCGGCGCGTTGTTGTTATGCGGGACGTTATCGCAAAGCCTGCGCAGCTTGCCAAGCAAGCGGCCGGGCGCAAGGCCGCAGAGCAGCCTTGCTGCGGGAGCCGCTTGCAGCGTCTCGACACAAGTCGCAGGGGTTCAGCGGACGATCGGCAGCCAGATCTCCAAGCCGCCATTGCCGGTCAGCGGATCGAACCTTTGATCGTAGCGCTCGAAATTCGGCGCGTCGGCGACCTCATGGCCCGACTGCGGCAGCCAGCGATTCCAGATCGTATGCACGGTGCGGCGAATCGACGAGACGTGGCCGGCATGGGTGAACACGGCGAAGGTCGCCGCTGGAACCCGAACGCGGCTGAAGGCGCGCGGCAGGTCGGAAAAATCGGCGACCTCGACGCCCGCGATGTAGTCGAAATTGCCGGCATCATCGCCGTTGCAGCAGACGCCATAGGCCAGCGCGCCACGACGGGCCGGGATGTCGTGGACGACCTCGTGGAAGCGGCGCCACAGCGCGGGAATGCCGGCGCCGTTGTCGACACTGACGCGCTCGCCCACTCCGGCGACGACGAGCGGCTCGGCGGTGACGAAGCGTGGCGGCGCGAGATCGTCGAGCGGGGTCTGGTCCATCAGGATCGGCTCCTGCAATACGAGGCCATCGAGACGCGCATTGCTGCGCACGGATTCCGGCGTGACGCCGAACTGATCGCGAAACGCGCGCGTGAATGCTTCGTGGGAGCCGTAGTCCGCCTCCAGCGCCAGACTGAGAATGTCGGGCGCACCGCCGGCCAGAGCCCGTGCCGCCTCACTGAGACGGCGCAGCCTGACATAGCGCATCACCGACACGCCGGTCGCGGCTGCGAAGGCGCGGACGATGTGAAAGCGCGACACCCCCGCGATATCGGCGATGTCATCGAGCGACAGCGGCGCCGACAGGTGACTCTCGATGAACCAGAGCGCCTTCTGTGCGGGGTTGGTGGACACGCCGGTCTCCTGACGAAGCGACCCAGCCTGCGCGATCGCAGCCTCGCCCGCTTGATCGTTGTTGCGCTGCGCGCCGAATTATTTGCCGGCCGGCTTCGCCGGCGCTGTCTCCTTCGCGGCCGGCGCTTCGGGCTTCTTCCTCATGTCGTCCGCGAGCTTCGCCTGCGACGCCTTCAACTCTTCGATTGCGCCCTGCTGCGCGATGAGCGCGGCCTTCAGCGCCTGGATCTGGCGATTCGCGGCGTCGAGCTTCTGCTGATGATCGAGCGCCTGTTTCGACATCGTCTTCTGCAGGAAATCGATGTTGCTCTGCAGACAGGACGTCCGGCGATCCATGGCCTTTTCTGCCGTGCAGATTTCGATGCCCGGAATATCCTGCGCATATGCAACGTAGCTCACACACCACATTGTCAGCACAGTTACGGCAAGCAAACATCGCATCACAATTTCCTCATTGGCTCGCCAAACACATGATTTTGCGTGGAACTGGCGCCGTTTCTTGAATGATACCATACTGAGACCTCATTCGCGCATTGAGGTTCGCCGCTCAGACCCGTTTTCAGGGAGATGCACAGAATGGCTACGCGCGAAAAACGGCTGGCGCAATTCGACGGCAGCGGCGAACCGCCGCCGGGACAGGTCGTGGAGGTGCTGTGCGAGGATCACAGCGGCACCTATCAGCTGCCGTTCCCCTGCTTCTACGTCGACGGCAAGTGGCACAACAAGGAATCCGGCGGCGCGATCGAGGCCACCGTGATCGGCTGGCGCCTGCCGCGCGCACGCTTCGAAGAACGCAATGGGCGGCGCGCGCAGCCGGCCTTCGCTTCCGTTCGCACCTCGCCCGCCTCGTCTTATTGATCGTATCGCGCCGGACGGATCGCCCTGGGCTTCGCCTCAGGGCCGGTCCTGCCGGAAGTCGACGTCGTGACCAGAGAAGATCAGCCACTCACGACGCGACCGTCATCAGCAGCCCGCCGATGACCATTGCCGAAACAAATCTTTCCAGATCGACGGCACCTGGTCCCACATCCGCCGCGCCATCGCGATCGTCGGCTCCTTGAACGAGGAGGAGCCGCCGCAACGCATGCGGAATGTTTCAAAATGTGACGCCGCACCTCCGGCGTCTTAATTCTCGGAACGCGGCGGGAACGAATCGCGCCCGAATCAGCCGGCGCGCGCTGTACGAATCCCGTTCACGGCGAGATATGGACATCCGACGGCGGGACCCACCAGATGCTGAAGCCGTCCATCCGGCCGCGCCACGCGACCGGATGGCAGAGGTTAACGCGAGAGAGGAGCGCGGCCGCTCAGGTCCACGGCGTGACCGGCGGCACCTTGTCGGTCGCCGGTGGCATCTCGACAGTCTTGAAATCGGCCGGGCTGACAATCTCCATGTATTCCATGTCGGGAGAATAATCGTAGAGGTAGTGAACGATGCCCGGGCGCTGGTGCACGACGTCTCCGGCCTTCACCAGGGTCGGCTTGTCCTCGTACATGAAGCGCGCCCAGCCCTTCATCATGATCACGATCTGGAAGTCGCAATCGTGCCGATGCCAGCCGGTGCCGTCGACCGGCGGACAATCGGGATTGGCCTTGACCAGATGGCAGATCACCTGGCCGCCGGTGGCGTCGGCGATACCGAGATCGCGATAGAGGAAGAAGTCGCGCAGGCCTCCTCCCGTGTAGTCGGTATCCTCGGGCTTGATATGCGAGAACTTGGTCACTGCGGCATGCTGGTTCATCACGGCCTCCACCGGTTGATTCGCGGCAGCGGCAGCCGTTGAGACCCACGATCGGCCGCAACGGCCACCTCGCCCGAAAGCGGATGGTGCCATGCGAGAACCACGCCACGCCCCGCGTTGCGTGCAGCAATCGCCTTCGATTGCTGCACGTCATGCCGCGAAGCATTTGGTAACAACGAGGTTTTGCGTGCGCTGCGAGATCGGCTCCAGCCGGCTCGCGCGCCGCAGCGGCCGCCCGGTCAGCTGCGAATCCGGCTCTAAATTGTGCAGACTCTGCCCCGCCCGTGAGCCGCCGCTGATGACGGGCTAGTACTCGACCTCGAGCTCCTCGATCTCCTCGGGCTCTGCCTGGGCCGCCTCGATCCACTCGCGCATCTCCGGCATGGCCATGATCAGCTTGGCATACGCGTCGAGCTGCGGATCCAGCTTCACGTCGTAAGTGACGAAGCGCGTGACCACCGGCGCGTACATCGCGTCCGCCATGCTGCGATGTCCGAACAGGAACGGCCCGCCGGATTTCTCCAGGCAGTCGCGCCAGATCGCCCAGATGCGGTCGATATCGGCCTGCGCCCGGGTCCAGACCTTGAAGCCCGGGAAATGCCCCTTCAGATTCACCGGCAGCGATGCCCGCAACGTGGTGAAGCCGGAATGGATTTCGCCGGAGATCGAGCGGCAATGCGCGCGCTGGATGCGGTCGGCCGGCAGCAGGCCGGCGTCCGGGAAGGTCTCGTTGAGATATTCGGCAATGGCCAGCGTATCCCAGATGGTGGCGCCGTCGTGCCGCAGGCACGGCACCAGGATCGAGGACGACAACAGCAGGATCTCGGCCCGCGCTGAGGCATCATCGGGACCGACGACCACCTCGTCGAAATCGAGCCCCGCGAACTTGGCGAGCAGCCAGCCGCGCAACGACCAGGACGAGTAGTTCTTGCTGCTGATGGTCAACGTCGCTTTGGCCATGTCGCCCTGCCCTCTTGTCGTTTGTCGTTCAGCGCCGATCCGGCCGCATTGTTCGGACATGACGCCGGAGCCCGATACTCCAGTGATTTCACACAGCAAGCGACATGCCAGTTTTTGAGGCAAGACTCCGCGGCTGTGGCTCCGATATTGCATATCCCGAAGTGGAATAACGGACGGGATCGATGGCGCTGCTGTACCAAGCCTACCAGAACCACATGGACCTGACCGAGCCATGGCGCCAGGGCGCCGCGGCGGCCATGCGCTATCTCAACCTGATCCCGTCGGGGCTCTCGAGCCGCGCCATGCGCCGGCTGTCAGCCGCGTTCGAGCTGGTCTCCCGCTCGGCCTTGACCTACGCCCGCCCCGCCTACGGCATCGACAGCGTCATGGTCGGCAATCGCGAGCTCGGCGTCACCGAGGAGGTGACGTTCAAGACTCCGTTCGGCTCGCTGCTGCATTTCAAGAAGGACGGCGCGCCGGATCAGCCCAAGGTGCTGCTGGTCGCGCCGATGTCGGGCCATTTCGCGACGCTGCTGCGCGGCACGGTGCAGACGCTGCTGCAGGATCACGACGTCTACATCACCGATTGGCACAATCCGCGCGACATTCCGCCGGGCCACGGCCGCTTCGGGCTGGAGGATTACACCGATCATCTCATCAGCTTTCTCGGCCAGCTCGGGCCGCGCCCGCACATGGTCGCGATCTGCCAGCCCTCGGTGTCGGCGCTCGCCGCGACGGCGGTGATGTGCGAGGACAACCACCCGTCACGCCCGGCGACGCTCACCTTGATGGCCGGACCGATCGACACACGGATCCAGCCGACCAAGGTCAACGAGTTCGCCAAGAGCAAGCCGATCGACTGGTTCGAGAACAACCTGATCCACTATGTTCCCTTGCAGTGCCGAGGTGCGTTCCGGAAGGTGTACCCGGGCTTCGTCCAGCTGACCGCTTTCGTGTCGATGAATCTCGAGCGGCACCTCAAGCAGCACATGGATCTCGCCAACCATCTCGCCAAGGGCGAGGTCGCCAAGGCCGAGACGATCAAGACGTTCTACGACGAATATTTCGCGGTCATGGATCTGCCGGCGGAGTTCTACATCGAGACCGTGCGCGACGTCTTCCAGGAGCATCTGCTGCCGCAGGGCCGCCTGATGCATCGCGGCCGTCCGGTGGATCCGAAGGCCGTCCGGCGCATCGGCCTGATGACGGTCGAAGGCGAGCGCGACGACATCTGCTCGATCGGCCAGACGCTGTCAGCGCAGGACATCTGCACCAATGTGCGCGCCTATCGCCGCGTCCATCACATGCAGGCCGGCGTCGGCCATTACGGCGTGTTCAGCGGCAAGAAGTGGAATAACGAGATCTACCCGCTGCTGCGCGATTTCGTGCACGTCAATTCGTGAGGCCACTCCGGCTGCGCTGCACGCGCTGCAGCGTGGCCGATGGCGTCTCTCCGAACTTGTCGCGATAGGCGCCCGCCATGCGCCCGAGATGTGAAAAGCCCAGCTCGAAGGCGATGTCGATGATCCGGGCGTCGGGTGCCGCCGTCATCAGTTGTGCGTTGAGCCGAGCCAACCGGATGTCGAGCAGCATGTCGGAAATCGACATGCCGAAATGACGGCGGAAGGCGCCCTGCAGCGCCCGGATCCCGACGCCGGCGGCGGCCGCAAGCTCGGCGAGATCGAGCGGCTCGGCCGCGTGGGCATCGAGCAGATCACGGGCCCTTCGCACGGCTCCCGGCAGCGTGTCGGCCCGGCCGGAATGCAGCCTGATCGCCTCAGACAGTCCGCTGCCCGGCTGCTGCAACAGAATGTCCAATAGCGTCTCCCGCCAATTCGCCGCCATCACCGCTGGCAGATTACGCTCATCGCCCAACCGTTCAGCCAGATCGGCGAGCTCGAGCATGTGGGCGCTGAGGCGCAGGCCATGATCGGCCGCCAGCGCGATCGCAGGATCGAATTCGACCGGCTGCACCGTCCGTCCGGACAGCGCGGCGGCGCGCTGCTCGACCAGCCGGCGGTCGAGCAGCAGGATCAGCTGGGCGCAATTGTCCCAGACCATGCGCGTCGGCAAGGTTGGCGACAGCAACGAGGCCGCGTCATCCGGCCCGGTTGCAACCTCGCGCGAAGCGGCGCGGATGGATGCTGCCCCCGAAAAGGGAAGCTGAACCAGGAAGAAGCGGTCCAGGCAGCCGGGATCGATCGTCACCACGCCGCCATAGGCGACATAGTTGATCGAGAAGCCGTCGAATGCCGCGCAATTATGCAGCGCGAGGAAATCGCGCGCAGTCTCGGCCTTCGGCTGCAGCCCGTGGGGGCAGAAGATGCGGCCTATTTGTTCAGCCGCCTCATCGACATCGTGCGTTGCAACACGACGATAGGCTGATAGCCGCGGCTTTGCGGTCGGTGTCGCATTGCGATCCCAGGCTGCACTTGCAGTCATGATCCACATCGCCCGTCGAATTCATTTGAAACCTATAATAATTAGCAAGTGGCGTCGAGGGATTCGTTTTCTGGATAGACACCGCGACGCCTTGGCTCGATCCTTCATGCGTGTGCAGGAAGGGAGACACGTCATGATCACACTCGAAAAGGGCATCACGCGCGCCGGCACCGGCTATGCCGGCACGACCTGGAACATCCTGGGTCAGCTGTACTTCCCCAAAGCGGTGACCGATTCCACCTTTGCGTTCGAAACCAACAGCGAGCCAGGACAGTTCGTCCCGGTTCACGTCCATCCCACGCAGGATGAATTCATCCTGGTCCAGGAAGGCGTGCTCGATCTCAAGCTCGACGGCGTCTGGGTCAAGGCGCATGCCGGCGATCTCGTCCGCATGCCGCGCGGCATTCCGCACGGCTACTTCAACAAGTCCGACAAGCCGGCGCGCGCGCTGTTCTGGGTGTCGCCGATGCAGAAGCTGGAGGCGCTGTTCAAGATGCTGGACAATCTCGCCGACCCGGCCGAGGTCGTGCGTATCTCGGCCGAGCATGAGGTCAATTTCCTGCCGCCCGAGGCCAACGACTAATCATCAGCTCATGGCCGCAGCGACGCGGCCTGCTGCGAGCACCGGCGCCTGATCGCGCCGGGCATAGGAGCGGTGCGTCTGTCGCTGCCTGTCGCTCTCGCGTGCGACGGCGGCCCTCCTTGATGCGGGCGGGCCTCGGCGGCGCATGCTTCGGTCGCGCCGGGCGACCTTCGTCATCATCACCCTTTCAAAGGGCCGGTCTCGCGCGGCAGGCGAACGCTGCCGGCACGCGGCTGCGCTCACGACATCAGGAGGTCCCATGATCCACCGCAAGAACGTCTGCGTGATCGGAGCCGGCGTGTCCGGCCTCGCCACCGCCAAGGCCTTTGCCGCCCGCGGCCACAACGTCACCATTGTCGAGCGCAGCGCCGATCTCGGCGGCGTCTGGGAGCCGGCGCGGTCCTATCCCGACGTGCAGACGCAGAGTCCGAAGGAGCTCTATCGCTACACCGACAGAGCGATGCCGGACAGCTATCCGGAATGGCCCAAGGGTCCGCAGGTCTACGCCTACCTCGCCGACTATGCGACGTCACACGATCTGACCCGCCTGATGCGGCTGAACACCGATGCTCTTTCGATGCAGCGTCGCACAGACGGCAAGCCTGGCTGGACGCTGGAACTCAGGACGGGCGATCGTACGAACCGGGAGGATTTCGATTTCGTGGCGGTCTGCACCGGGCAGTTCAACGAACCGCAGACACTGTCGCTTCCCGGCGAGGATCAGTTCAGGGCCGCGGGCGGCGACATCATGCACTCGTCGAAATACAACGACGCAACGCTTGCGAGGGGCCGCAACGTCGTCGTGCTCGGCGGCTCGAAATCGGCGACCGACATCGCTGTCAACGCCGTCAGGTCCGGGGCACGCTCGGTCACGATCGTGTTCCGCGAGCCGGTGTGGCGCATTCCCTATTTCATCGGCGGCCTGATCAACTTCAAGCGCATTCTCTACATCCGCGCCCAGGAGCAGATGTTTGCGAGCTGGGGCATCGGCCCACTATCGCGCCTTGCTCACGCACTGGCCAAGCCGCTGGTCTGGGCCAATTGGCGCGGCCTCGAGAGCCTGCTCAAGGCCCAGCTCAAGCTGGCCAAATGCAAGATGGTGCCGAAGATCAGGATCGAGGACGGCGTGAACTGCTCGGTGCCGATCGCCACGCCGGACTTCTTCCCCATGGTGGCCGACGGCCGCATCAAGGCCGTGCTCGGCACATTCGATCACTACGAGCCGAACACGATCGTCGCCAGCAACGGCGAGCGCATTGCGGCCGACGTTGCGGTGCTCGCGATCGGCTACAAGCTCGGCGTCCCCTTCCTGTCGGAAGCCGACCGCGCCAAGCTCGTCGACCCCGATGGCCAGTATCGCCTGTACCGCCTGATCGCCAATCCCGATTTGCCCGACCTGGGCTTCGTCGGCTTCAACTCCAGCTTCTGCACCGTGCTCTGCGCCGACATGGCCGCCCATTGGCTGGTGCGCTATGCCGACAAGCAGCTGGCGCACCAGCCGACCGAACGCGAGATGCGCGACAACATCGCGATGATGCTGCACTTCAAGCGGGTCGAGCGCCCCGCGGCCGGCGTCTATGGCGGACTGTGCGTCGCACCCTACCATTTCAAACATTTCGACGAGCTGCTGGCCGACATCGGCGCGACGCGGCGGCGGCGCAATCCGTTGGCCGAGATGTTCACGCCGCCCGACGCGGACGCGTATGGCGGCTTCCTTGCGTCCGCACCAGCGTACCAGGCTGGCTGAGCGCGGAAATGCCGATCCGCTGCGCCGCACTGCAGACATCGCGGCGCCGCAGACCGGGCCAGATTAGGCACGGAGTTCGCTACAGGGCTCCGCAAGCCCTTGCCGGATCTCCCGGCCGCTGGCCTTGCCACCCCGGCCGGGCTATGCAGGGCGTCCCTCGGCCTCCAGCCGTCCGTCTTCGGAGCCAGCCATGACCTTCTCGATCCATCGCCGCACCATCGGTCTCGCGATCTGGGCCGCCCTCCTCCTGACAACCGCTGCACGGGCCGCGGATATTCACGTCATGATCTCCGGCGGCATGACCGCGGCGTTCAAATCCCTGGTGCCGGAGTTCGAGCGGCGCTCCGGGCACAAGGTCACGATCGCCTATGGTCCGTCGATGGGAACGACGGCGAATGCGATTCCCGTTCGCCTCGATCGCGGTGAGCCTGCCGATGTCCTGATCATGGTCGGCTATGCCCTCAGCGATCTCGCCACCAAGCGCAAGGTGATGCCCGACAGCCTCGTCGAGCTCGCCAATTCGCCGATCGGCGTCGCCGTGAAGACCGGGACGCCGCATCCCGACATTTCGAACGCGGAGGCCGTAAAGCGCATGCTGGTCGCCGCCAAGACAATCGCCTATTCGGACAGCGCCAGCGGCGTCTACGTCTCGACCGAGATGTTCGACAAGCTCGGCATCAAGGACGAGATGAAGGGCAAGGCGCGGATGATTCCAGCAACTCCGGTTGGCGAGATCGTCGCCCAGGGCGAAGCGGAGATCGGCTTTCAGCAGATCAGCGAGCTGAAGCCGGTGCACGGCATCGACATCGTCGGCCCGCTTCCCGCCGGGCTGCAGAAGATCACGGTGTTTTCCGCGGGCATCGCCACGGCAGCGAAGGAGCCGGAAGCCGGCAAGGCGCTGATCCACTTCCTGGGATCACCGGATGCGCGCAAGACGATCGCGGAGAGCGGACTCGATCCGATCGTCAGGAGATCTCCGAACTGATCTATCAAGTTCTGGAACTAAAAACTCTCCCTCGCGTCCAGCGCGGGGAGAGTTCCAGCAGTTGTATCACACAGGAAGACCTCAGACGCGCTCACTGCGTGAGCAGGGTCGACTCGCTGAGATTGTTGGCACCGTAGGCCTTCTTCAGCGTACCGTTCGTCTTGGCTTCGGTCATGAACTTGGTCACGAAGGCGAGCGACTGCGGCCGCTTCTGCGGCACCGCAACAGCCGTGTCCGTTTTCTTGAAGGTCTCGCTCAACACCTTTGTGCCGGGAACCTGCTTGGCGATGAGCGTCAGCTGATCCCGCGCCAACGCCAGCGCATCGATCTCGCCCGCGCTCAGCAGCGCATAGACCTCCTCGTAGGACTTGAAGCCGGTGACAGTCGCCTTCTTCAGGAAGGCCTTCGCCCCACGCAGAACCGTCGTATCGTTGATCGCCGCGATTTCATGACCGGCCGCATCCAGCGCGGCGATGTTCGGAATGTCGAGGCCGGCACGGATGATGAACGTGGTCTCGACCGAGTCATAGACCGGGCCAAACGAGACCTTGGTCTCGCGCTCGGCGTCCTTCGGCATGAACGCCACGTCCCAGGTCCCCTTGCCGGCCTCGTCCGTGATGGCGTTGGAATTCGGATGCTCGACGAACTCGACGGGCACGCCGACCTGCGCCGCCATCGCCTTTCCGAGCTCGACCGGAACGCCGGCATAGCCGCTGTCGGACTTCACGCACCAGAACGCGCCGCCGGCCGGTCCCACCGCGAGCGCGACCCTGAGCTTGCCGGTCGGAGCAATCTCCTCCTTCAAGCCAGCCGCGACAGCGCCGTTGCTGAACAACGCAAATACCGCAGCGACGAGCGCTGCGTTGCGCAGCCAGTGCCACTTCAACATGGCCCTCTCCCATAGAATTGCAAAGATGAAACCGCGTCGCACCTTGCCGGGAGCACTGTTAAATACAGCTTACTTTCGTCGCGCAAAGCAACATGCGGCGCGTAAAACTTACGCGCCGCGATTGCCGTTTCAAATTAGCCCATAGCGAAAATTGATTAAACGCGCCTTAAACGCAGCGGCGAACCCACACGCCGTTGACCAGCACGGTCCGGCAGGCCGTCGTCGCAGCGGCCACAGGGGGTCTACGGACGACGACCGCTCCGGCCGCGCCCGCACAGCCCGCCCGCACGACGCCGCGCGCACAGACGACGGCGTTCGCATCGGACATCGAGACGAACGGCATCAACGCGAGGAGAAACAGTCCGCACAAGGTCGAAAGAATGATGCGTGAGAAAATGCGCATGGTCGAACTCCTGATGATCATCATGTGATTAGTAAATTATCCACCCTGTCTGGACTGTGCAGACGCGGCCTCGGCTTGGCAACTGTGACAATTTGGGTGGATCGAACGAATGCACGCTGCCGTGAGCGCCGGTGTGAGCCGTGCCGCCAACACGGCCGGTTACCGATTTGCTGCGAACTGCGCGAGCATGCCGTTGCAGGCTGGCGAGAGCGATCCCGCATTGGCTGCGAGGCATTGCGCGACGCGGCCACCGCCAGGCTCGATGCCGCTGCAAAACGCGCGGGCGTCGGCGCCGCATGCGGCCCGGACGATGCGCAGCTCCTCGAGAGGCCGCAGTGGCCGCAGCACCATGGCCGGAGCCGCACGCGCCGCCGCCGGCGAGGTCGCGGGCGCGGCGGCGGCTGAGGTCGATGCGGCGGCGGTCGCCCCGCCGGCTCCGCTCGCCGCCGCGATCGCCTTGGCGCAGGAGGCGGACACCTTCGCCTTGTTCTGATCGAGGCACTGCAGGGCAGCCGCGCCGCCGGGCGGCACGCTGCTGCAGACCTTGCGGTAGTCGCCGCTGCAGGCACCGCGGATCGCCGCGACCTGCGCGTCGCTGGGTTTGGCGGACGGCGCGGCGGCCGCCGCAGATGCGGGCGGCTTGGAGGGCTCGGGCGTGGTTGCCGCCTGCGAGGGCGCCGCCGGCGCGACGGGCTGCGCCGCCGCTTTCGGTGTTTCGACCGCCTTGGGCGCGTCGGTGGCTGTCTTGGGCGCCTCGACGGCGGTCTTGGGTGCCTCGGCCGCGGCGGGCGGTTTCGCTGCGACCGGCGACGGAGCCGCCGGCTTGGCCTCCGCCGCGGGCTTCGGCTCCGCAGCAGGTTCGAGCGCCTTCACCGCGGTCTGACATGACGATGACAGGCCGGCCATGTTCTTCTGCAGGCACTGGAAGGCCGCCGCGCCGCCGGGCGGCACACTGGAGCATTTGGACATGTAGTCCGACCGGCAGGCCGACTTGATCGCGTTGCGCTGCGCGTCTGTCTGCGCCAGCGCTTGCGTTGCAACGAAACCGGTTGCGACGGCCATGCCGAGCGTGAGCATCCATCTGGAGTGATTGATCATCGGTCGATCCTCAATGCTGTCGTGCTTCAATCATCATCGCCGGCGCAGACTGCGCAGGGCGACATATTACGTCTTGTCAGTATCCGTCCGCGCAAATCAGGCGTCGCCGGCCGACGTGACGTCGCCCGGGGACACCTGATCGCAATGTACGAACGAAGCTGCGCCGCCGAGCGGCGCTTGGCAACTGGGAAATTTTGGGTGGATCCGCACGACGCGCAGATTTCTTCCGCGCTGCATCAGCACATGCCTGTTCCGTCGCTGAACGATTGTTGATATTGAGACGACCAACATTGTTGTTTGTTGTTCGACGCCGACATTGCCTCGACGGTAATTTGCATAGGGAAAGCGGAATGGCGCCAACCTGCTCACCATCGCATCATGTTTCACAACCCGACCTGCCGAAGCCCTGCGGAACGGGCGCGTTTCGAGCCGGCCGCGCAGCGGTGCTCATCGGACTGGCGATGGGCCTCGCCGGCTGCGAGCAGAACAGCTATCAGCCGCCGCCACCACCGAAGGTCGAAGTGGCGCAGCCGGTGCAGCGCGCGGTGACGCGATATCTGGAGGCGACCGGCAATACCGCGCCGGTCAAGAATGTCGACCTCGTCGCGCGCGTGCAAGGCTTCCTGCAGTCGATCGACTACAAGGATGGCGACACGGTCAAGGAAGGCACGACCCTGTTCACGATCGAGCCGGAGACCTACAAGCTCAAGCTCGACCAGGCACAGGCGGCCGAGGCCGGCGCACAGGCCTCGTACAAGCAGGCCGAGGCCGACTACAAACGCCAGACCGACCTCGTCGCGCGCCAGGCTGCTTCGCAGGTGGCGCTCGACAATTCGACGTCGGCGCGCGACAACGCCCAGGCCAATCTGCAGCAGGCGCAGGTCAATACCAAGATCGCCAAGGTCAATTACGGCTACACCAAGGTGACGGCGCCGTTCGATGGCGTCGTCAGCGCGCATCAGGTCTCGGTCGGCGAACTCGTCGGCGTCGCGTCGCCGACCCAGCTTGCGACCATCGTGGCGCTCGATCCGGTCTATGTGAACTTCACCGTCAACGAGCAGGACGTGCTGCGCATCCGCGCCGAGGCGCGGCGCCGCGGCAAGACCTCATCCGACCTCAAGCAGTTTCCGATCGAGCTCGGCCTGCAGACCGAGAACGGCTATCCGCATCAGGGCAAGCTCGACTATGCCGCACCGACAGTCAACGCCTCGACCGGCACGCTCGCCGTCCGTGGTCTCGTGCCCAACCCTGATCACGTGCTGTTGCCCGGCTATTTCGTGCGCATCCGGATTCCCGTCGACCGGACGACGGACGCCCTGCTGGTGCCCGACACCGCGCTCGGCAGCGACCAGAGCGGCCGCTACGTGCTCGTCGCCAACGGCGACAATGTCGTAGAGCAGCGCAAGGTCAAGGTCGGACCGCTCGACGGCGGCCTGCGCGTGATCGACAGCGGCCTGAAGGCCGACGACCGCGTGGTCGTCGCTGGCCTGCTGCGCGCCATTCCAGGTCAGAAAGTCGATCCGCAACTCAAGCCGGTCGAGCCCCCGGCGTCCACGAGCAAGTGAGGGCCGGCCGTGATCTCCAAATTCTTCATCGAGCGCCCGGTCCTCTCCAACGTCATCGCCATCCTGATGATGCTGATCGGCGCCGTCGCGCTGTACAATCTCGCCATCGCGCAATATCCCGACGTGGTGCCGCCGACCGTCCAGGTGACGACGCGCTACCCCGGCGCCAGCGCCAAGACCGTGACCGACACCGTGGCGCTGCCGATCGAGCAGCAGGTCAATGGCGTCGAAGGCATGCTCTACATGCAGTCCTACAGCGGCGCCGACGGCAGCTATTCGCTGACCGTGACGTTCAAGATCGGCACCGACCTGAACTTCGCACAGGTGCTGGTGCAGAACCGCGTCTCCAGCGCGCTGGCGCAGCTGCCGCAGGCGGTGCAGAACCAAGGCGTCACGGTGCAGAAGCGCTCGACCTCGATCCTGCTGTTCGTGACGCTGACCTCGCCCGACGCCAAATATGACAGCCTGTATCTCAGCAACTACGCGACGATCAATTTGAAGGACGAGCTGGCGCGGCTGCCCGGCGTCGGCAACGTCACGGTGTTCGGCGCCGGTCAGTACTCGATGCGGATCTGGCTCGACCCGAGCAAGCTGCAGGTGCGCAATCTGGTGCCGCAGGACGTGATCCAGGCGATCCAGCAGCAGAGCCAGCAGGTCGCCGCCGGCCAGATCGGCGCGCCGCCGACGCCGGCCGGCCAGGCCTTTCAGTACACGCTCAACGTCGCCGGACGGCTCGATGACACCCGGCAGTTCGAGGACATCATCGTCAAATCCGGCAGCAATGGCGACGTCACGCGCGTGCGCGACGTCGGCACGGTCGAGCTCGGCGCCCAGACCTACGGTCAGCAGTTCTCGCTGAACGGCCAGCCCGCCGTCGGCATCGGCGTATTCCAGTCGCCCGGCGCCAACGCGCTGGAAGTCGAGCAGGCGGTCGAGACGAAGATGGCGCAGCTGTCGAAGACTTTTCCGCAAGGCATCCAATACGACACGCCGTTCGACACCACGAAGTTCGTCAATGCCTCGATCCATGAGGTCTACAAGACCCTGATCGAGGCCGGCGTGCTGGTGCTGATCGTGATCCTGATCTTCCTGCAGGACTGGCGCGCGATGCTGGTGCCGACCACGACGGTACCGGTGACCATCATCGGCGCCTTCGCGGCGATGGCGGCGCTCGGCTTCACCATCAACCTGTCGACGCTGTTCGCGATCGTGCTCGCCATCGGCATCGTAGTCGACGACGCCATCGTGGTGGTCGAGGGCGCGGCCCACAACATCGAACGTGGCATGAATGGCCACGATGCTGCGATCCGCGCCATGGACCAGCTGTTCGCACCCATCGTCGGCATCACGCTGGTGCTGATCGCAGTATTCCTGCCGGCCGCGTTCCTGCCCGGCCTCACCGGGCGCATCTACGCGCAGTTCGCGCTGGTCATTGCGGCCACCGCCCTGCTCTCGGCGATCAACGCTGCGACCTTGAAGCCGACGCAATGCGCGCTGTGGCTGCGGCCACCGGTGCCACTCGCAAAGCGCAACGTGCTCTACCGCGTCTTCAACGATCTCTATGCGCGGCTGGAGCGGCGTTACACCGCGCTGATCGGCGGGCTGGTCAGGCACAGCACCGCGTCCGTGGTCGTCGCGCTGATCCTGATTACGGCCGGCGGCTACGGCCTGTCGCGCGTGCCGACCGGCTTCCTGCCGATCGAGGACCAGGGCTACCTGATCGCCGCCGTGCAGCTGCCCGACGGCGCCTCGCTCGAGCGCACCCAGAAGGCGCTGGACAAGGTCGGCGCCATCGCCAAGGGCACGCCCGGCGTCGCCCAGGTCATCACCATCGCC
This sequence comes from Bradyrhizobium sp. HKCCYLS20291, assembly GCF_051167715.1. Classification (NCBI taxonomy): domain Bacteria; kingdom Pseudomonadati; phylum Pseudomonadota; class Alphaproteobacteria; order Hyphomicrobiales; family Nitrobacteraceae; genus Bradyrhizobium; species Bradyrhizobium sp. HKCCYLS20291. The sequence goes on from NZ_JBNPTO010000024.1 coordinate 26,300, forward strand.
GGCATCTCCGCGCTCGACAACAGCGCCAGCCTTGCCAATGCCGGCGTCGCCTACATCATCCTCAAGGACTGGGACGCCCGCGGCAAGGGCGAGGATCTGCGCTCGCTGGTCTACGGCCTCAACGACCGGCTCGCCGACGTGATCGAGGCGCGCACCCTGGTGCTTCCGCCGCCGCCGATCCAGGGCATCGGCAACGCCGCCGGCTTTGCCATGCAGGTCGAGCTGCGCGACGGCAACAGCGATTATGCCAAGTTGCAGGCGATGACCTCGGCGATGGTCGCAGGCGCGCAAAGCCAGAGCGCATTGCAGCGTGTTCAGTCGCCGTTCCGCGCTGTTGTGCCGCAGTTCGACGTCGAGATCGACCGGGTTAAGACGCAGACCCTGCACGTCACCACGGACCAGGTGTTCTCGGCGCTGTCGTCCTACCTCGGCGCCTCCTATGTCAACCAGTTCAACAAGTTCGGCCGCGTCTTCCAGGTCTATGTCCAGGCAGATTCGAACGCGCGGCTGACGGCACGGCAGATCGAGAGCCTGATGGTGCGCAACCAGAGCGGCGACATGATCCCGCTCGGCACGGTCGCGACGGTCAAGCCCTCGGTCGGGCCGTCGCTGATCAGCCTCTACAACCTGTATCCCTCCGCCACCATCGTCGGCCTGCCGGCGCAGGGCTACTCCTCCGGCCAGTCGCTGAAGCTGATGGAGGAGATCGCCGCGCGCACGCTGCCGCCCGGCACGGGCTATGAGTGGACGGCGATGTCGTATCAGGAGAAGGTCGTCTCCAATCAGATCTATCTCACCTTCGGTCTCGCGCTCCTGCTCGTCTACCTCGTCCTCGCCGGCCAGTACGAGAGCTGGTACGCGCCGATCTCCGTCATCCTCGCGGTGCCGCTGTCGCTGCTGGGGCCGATGGCGGTGCTGACGGCGCTCAAGATCGACAACAATCTCTATGTGCAGATCGGGCTGATCCTCCTCATCGCGCTGTCGGCGAAGAACGCGATCCTGATCGTCGAGGTCGGGCTCGAGCTGCATGGCCGCGACGGCAAGCCTCTCATCGAGTCGGCGATCGAGGCGGCGCGGTCGCGGTTCCGGCCGATCCTGATGACCTCGTTCGCGTTCATCCTCGGCGTCCTGCCGCTGGTGCTGGCAACCGGCGCCGGCGCCAGCGCCCGCAAGTCGATCGGCATCACCGTGTTCTCCGGCATGCTGGCCTCGACCTGCCTCGCCGTGCTGTTCGTGCCGGCGTTCTTCGTGGTCGTGCAGCGGTACGAGACCTGGCGCGCTGCGCGCAAGACGAAGGCCGTCGTCGCGCAGCCGGCGGAATTATCTACTGCGTTCGCAGCGGCGTCTCCTTCAGTCCGTTGGCGTCATAGGCCTTGCGCAGCAGCCCGTTCGACGGCGCCTCGGTCATGAAGCTGGTGACGAAGGCCAGCGCCTTGTCGTGGCCCAGCGGCACGGCGACGGCCGTGACCGTCTTCTTGAAGGTCTCGTCGAGCACCCGCGTGCCCGGAATCTTCTTCGCCATGGCGTTGAGCTGGTCGCGCGACAGCGCGAAGGCGTCGATCTCGCCGCGCTGCAGCAGGCCGGAGATTTCGTCATAGGTCTGGTAGCCGGTGACAGTCGCGTTCTTCAGATGCGCGATCGCGCCGCGCATCGTCGTGGTGTTGTTGACCGCGGCGACCTTGACGCCCACCTGATCGAGCGTCGCGAAGCTGGTCACGCTCGAACCGGGCTTGACGATGTAGGTGGCATCCGCGACCTCGTAGATCGGCCCGAACGCCATTTTGGCCTCGCGCTCGGGATCCTTCGGCAGGAACGTCACGTCCCAGGTGCCCTTAGCCGCAGCGTCCGTGATCTGGCCGGAGTTCTGATGCGCGACGTACTCGACAGGCACGCCGAGCCGCTCCGCCATCGCACGGCCGAGATCGACGGGAACGCCGACATAGCCGGTCTCGGTTTTGGTCGACCAGAACGCGCCACCCGCCGGACTGATCGCAATCGCCACGCGCAGCTTGCCCGTCGGTGCGATCTCGTCCTTCAACTCGGCGGCTCCGCTGTGAGATGATGCCATCATGCCTGCCACCACGGCCAGCGCCGCCACCAACAGCTCGCGCCACCGGCCCATCGTTCCCTCCCTTTTGCGTTGGCGCCCATCATGGCGTGCGGGCCACCCAATGCAAGCGCCATCGTCCTCACTCCGCCGGCGCCTCCCGCAACACGGGCCGCGCCGCCGGAAGCTCCGGCGGCAGGATCAGCGCAGCGATGATCGCGACCAGGGCCAGCGCGGCGAAGGCCTGCAGCATGGTGGCGAAGCCGCCGCGCTCGTACAACCAGGCGACGAGGCCGACCGAGGCGCCCGCCGCGGTGAAGCCGACGAAATAGCGCACCGCATAGGCGCGCGAGCGCCACTCCTCGGCGGTGTACTTGCCGACCATCGCGTCGTTGACGGTGACCTGCCCGAACGCGCCCATCACGATGCCGATCGAGGCCACGATCAGCGCCCAGTCGCGGGCATCGGCGGCGAGATAGAGCAGCGGCGCCAGCACCAGCGACAGCGGCAGCGCCACCGCCTTCAGCGTATGACGATCCAGCAACCGCCCGATCGTGTATTGCGTCATCGCACCGAACACGTAGACACCGGCCGCGATCACGCCGAGCAGCGCCGGGCTCTGCGTCAGCCCGGCCAGCCGCTCCGCGAACAGCTTTGGCAGCGCCACGGTGATGGCGTTGAACGTGGTCGAGATCGCGATCACCACCAGCAGCAGCGCCAGCACCACGCGCCACATCTGGTCGCGCGCGACGCGGGCCTGCGCCGCCGCCTGCTTCGAGCCGCGGCGGTCCTCATGCGCCACCAGCATCGCGAACACGATGCCGATCCCGATCGTGATCACCCCGGGCACGATGAACGCATAGCGCCAGCCGAGATATTGCCCGACCACGCCGGTCACCAGCGCCGACGAGGCGACGCCGAGATTGCCGAACACGCCGTTCAGCCCCATGTCGCGGCCGAGCCGGTCGGCATAGGACACCAGCATCGCGGTCCCCACCGGATGGTAGATCGAGGCGAACAGGCCGATCGCGAACAGCGCCGCGCCGAGCTGCCACGGCGTCTGCACGAAGCCGACCGAGATCATCGACAGGCCGATGCCGACGTAGAAGATCAGCATCATGTGCCGCCGGCTCCAGCGGTCGCCGAGCCAGCCGGTCAGCAGCGCGCCGGCGCCGAAGGCGATGAAGCCCGGGGTCGCATAGGGCAGCAGGTCCGCATAGGCCATGCCGAGCGCCGGGCCCATGATGATGACGGCGGCGGCGAAGATCAGCATCGCGTAATGGTCGATGAAATGGGCCGCGTTGACGAAGCCGATCACGCGGCCTGGTCTGTTCAGGCTTGAACTGTTCAAGCTTGGGCTGTTCATGGGCGTATCCTCGATTCCCGGATAAATCGGTTATACTGGGTCGCCCCAACGAGAAGGCGCCAATGACCATCGTGGACACGCCATTGAAGCCGCTCGGCGACGACCGGGTGACGACCGAGCCCGGCGTCCACCGGATCGCGCGCAGCTATCACAAGGGTGCCCGGCTCGAGCCGCACATGCACCGCGAATCCCAGCTGATCTACGCCTCGCACGGCACGATGCAGGTGACGACGCCGCGCGGCCGCTGGCTGGTGCCGCCGGATCGCGCGGTGTGGGTGCCGGCGCGCCACGGCCATGCCATCGACATGCTGGCGGATAGCCAGATGCGGACGCTGTATTTCGAGCTCGACTGGCTCGCGCGCGAGATGCGCGGGTTGCGGCTCGACCGCGAGTTCGTCGTGCAGGTGTCGCCGCTGCTGCATCAGGCCATCCTGGCGCTGTTCGAGCCGGACGGCGCGGCGGAACGCGCCGCACTGCTGGTCCGCCTGGCGCTGCTCGAGCTGCGCCGCGCCGAGGACTCCTCGACCTTCATCCCGCTGCCGCAGGACGCCCGCGCCCGCCGCGCCGCCCAGCTCGTTCTCGCCTCGCCGGCGAGCGAGCAGGATCTCGCGACCCTCGCGAGCAAGGTCGGCAGTTCCGCGCGCACCTTGTCGCGGCTGTTCGCGGCGGAGACGCGGCTGAGCTTCAAGGCCTGGTGCCAGCGCGCCCGCATCGCCGCGGCGATCGAGCGCCTCGCAACCGATCGTCAGCTCTCGGTCAAGCAGCTCGCCGCCGATCTCGGCTACGCCAGCGTGCCAGCGTTCTCGCATGCGTTCCGCCAGGTGACCGGCCGGACCCCGACCGAATTTGGCGAGCAAACGCGCACCTGACGCGGCGTGCGCGGACCTGCCCTGCGCGACGGCGTCCGTTGACGTTTTGTTATGGTTGAATGTGGCCACCTTTGCCATAAATCCATGTAACATCACGGGCGAATGCTTTCCGCGGGGACTAGACCGACACCAGATGGCCAATGCCTTTTTCACCGATCTGATCACCACCATTTCCGAGCGCGGCCGGACGCTGCTGCGCGGTAGCGGTGCCGATGTCGCCAAGCACGATGCGAAGAGCCTCGTGGAGCTGTGCGAGGCGCTGGTGTCCGGCGCCGGAGAGGCCTCGGGCACCGCCATGGCGCGCGACGTGCTCGACGGCTATCATGATCTCGACGCCGACGGACGCAAGGCGTTCTTCACCGCGCTGGTGCACGATTTCGGTCCCGACAATACCCGGCTCGAGAAGGCGATCGAGGCGTGGCGCGCGGCGCCGTCCGATGACGGCGCGAGCGCGCTGCATTTCGCCTCCGAGCCGCGGCGGCAGGAGCTGATCCGCCGGCTCAACCGCGCGCCCGGCGGCACGCCCGAGCTGGTCGCCATGCGCACCGATCTCCTGGATCTCCTGAAGGCGAATCCGGAACTCGCCGCGCTCGATCGCGACGTCGTGCATCTCTTGAGTTCGTGGTTCAACAGGGGGTTTCTGGTGCTGCGCAAGATCGACTGGTCGACGCCGGCGAACATCCTGGAGCAGATCATCCGCTACGAGGCGGTGCACGAGATCCACGACTGGGACGATCTGCGCCGCCGCATCGATCCGATCGACCGCCGCTGCTACGCCTTCTTCCATCCGGCGATGCCCGACGCGCCCTTGATCTTCGTCGAGATCGCGCTGACCGAGACCATCCCCGGCGCGATCGCGCCGCTGCTCGCCGTCGACCGTGCGCCGGTGCCGGCCGATCGTGCCCGCACCGCGGTGTTCTATTCGATCTCCAACACCCAGCGCGGCCTTGGCGGCATCTCGTTCGGCAACTTCCTGATCAAGCAGGTGGTCGAGGAGCTCCGGCGCGAGCTGCCGAAGCTCGACACCTTCGTCACGCTGTCGCCGGTGCCGGGCTTCATGGGCTGGCTGAAATCGACCGATGACGCGACCGAGGACGATCGCAACACGCTCCAGCTCCTGAACGAGCCGCGCTGGGTCGAGGACGCCGAGATCACGACCGAACTGCGCGCCGTGATCGAGCCGCTCGCCGCGCACTACTTCCTGAAAGCCCGCACGCCGAAGGGCAAGCTGATCGACCCCGTCGCCCGCTTCCACCTCGGCAACGGCGCCAGGCTCGAGCGCATCAACTGGCTCGGCGACCTCTCCGCGAAGGGCCAGCGCGAGTCGGCAACCGTGATGGTGAACTACCTGTACCGGCTCGAGGACATCGAGAAGAACCATGAAGCCTATGCCAATGACGGCGAGGTCGTCGCCTCCAGCGCCGTGAAGAAGCTGCTGCGCGGCGAAGGCCGGCGGCTGCTGGACATGAGGTTGTCGTCGTAGTTGGGCCCTCACGAGGCTCATGAGACGGAATGCTCGCGCTACAAAGTCAGTGTCATCCCGGCGAACGCCGGGATCCATAACCACAGGGAGTGGTTTGGGACACTCACGTCGTTGAGATCTCGCCAAGCCACGTCCGCCGCGGAGTATGGGTCCCGGGTCAGCGCCGTGCCGCGCTCCGCGCGTCACAGCTTGCCCGGGACGACAGCGGGGCAAAACGGATACGCTGGTGGCTCGCATTGATGCTGGTAAGATGGCGTGCTCACGCCTCAAACACCGCCGTCATCCCGGCGAACGCCGGGATCCATAACCACAGCAAGTGGTTTGAGGCAGGCACGTCGTTAGATGTCGCCAAGCCACATCCGCCGCGGCGTATGGGTCCCGGGTCGGCGCCGTGCCGCGCTATGCGCGTCACGGCTTGCCCGGGACGACGGTGAGGAAAAACCGCTTTCACATTTCAAACAGCCTGGGACGCACGACAACATCCTCGCGGCGCAGCGCGCCCGAGTTGCTATGATGCATGTCCCTCCAAGGAAAACAGAGGGCGCAGGGAAGGCCGGGTGCTGGCCGCAACCCATGGCCCCCGTGCGAGAAAAGTGCACGGGGCAGGAACCACAGGTACGACCGGTGCATTCCGGCCTTCCCTGCGCGATGGTTTTCACGGTGTCCTTCGTGCTCTCCCCGGGGATCGGCGTTCTTGCCCCCGTCATCCGCGCGTGCCGTCAAGCAACGACCGCAGACTTGACCTCAGCGTCGAGAGGCCAGGACCACACGACTTCTCCGTCCGCAAGCACGCCGGTCGTCTGCCGGCATCCTCACAGCCACCGCATCCCTGCCCCGACGTTCGTGACGACGCGTACGCCCCTCTGCGAAAGGGACAGGATGGGGTGCATCATTGCTGAATTTCGGAAAATGTCAAGCGGGAAAGATTCGGATTCCGCTCACGGCGCGCATTGGGCTCCTCCCCAGCCGCGGCCCTCACGACGCCTTCTCCACGTGGCGCGCAAAGCTGTCCAGAATCGCCTGCCAGCCGCCCTGCTGCTGCTCGACCGAGTGGGTCGTTTCGGCATCGAACACAACGCGGACGAGGACGCCCTTCGGGCCGGGCTCGAAATGCACCTCGGCCTTGCGGTCACCAAACGCATAGGCGATCAACTCGTTCTGAACCACCTTCGTATACGTGCCGGCGAAGTCGAAGCCCATGCTGCCATCCTTGGCCTCCATCCGCGACGAGAACGCGCCGCCGTCGCGCAGGTCGACCGTAGCTTTGGTCGTATGCCAGTCGTCGGACGCAGCGTTCCATTTCACGATGTCGGCCGGCGTCGTATAGGCGCGCCAGACCTGGTCGATCGGGGCTGCGACGGTGGTTTCGACGGTGATCCGCATGGATGTTGCTCCTGGCTCGGTTTGACGGCCCGCTGCAAGCGTGCAGCAGATGTGCTCGAAGGACGAAGCAGGCTGGCCAGTCCCGACAGTTGGTGAGATAAATTATGCCCCGGGACAGCTGCAAGCATGATCGGTGGGAACAGCGATGCGAGCATCATTCATTGCCGTCGCAGCCCTGATGGGCGGCGCGCTCGGTGCGGCCATCCTCGGCTACGCGGCGTGGGCGATCGGTTTCTTAGCGCTCAGCTTCGCGCCAGGAGGCATTCACAGCGACTGGGGCATCCTCGCGCTGCTGGGCGTCCTGGTCGGCCTCGGCATGGGCGGTCTTTTGGGAATGTGGGCGGGCGTCGAATTTGCCAAGGTCGTGCTCAGGACGAAGCATGAGCTGGCCGCTCGACGTGACGATCATGTTGGGTGAGAGGTTTCTCTCCGCAGAGACAATCTCGCGTGCGGAGAGAACCCCTCACCCGAGCGAGCCTGTCGTCGATATCTGTGTAGCCCTCTCCCACAAGGGGAGAGGGCGCAGTCATTGGCACCGCCGCGCCGGGATGAGACCCATCGACGCTCTAATAACACTGCATCCGGCACTGCTCTCACCTGCGGGCCGAACATTCGCCGCCGTTGTCTCGTCGCCAGATCCTGGACAACTTTCCAGAGAGAGCATCTTCGAGATCCGATCTGAATTCTTGTGTGAGATCGTTGAGCCCCAGGATGCGCTGGAGTACGGACCGAACCTCCGGGTCACCATCGTTGCAGGCGACCGCAGACGGTGGAAATGGTGAAAACACCAGTTCGAGATCGCGCGACGAGATCAGGCCTTGCTGGCGCAGTTCGACCATCCTGTTGAGGATGGCGGCGAGGTCGGATTTGCCGAGGTCGCTCAGGGACCACGCGGCGAGAAAGCGATGAACGTGTGTCTCCGCAGGATCCGACACCAATCGGAGAAAAAACTCTGGATGCTGCGCGCTCAGCTGCCGCAGCTTCTGAAAGCTCTTGAACCGCAACCAGGGCTTGGGTTGCCCGGTCAGAATGAGGCCGGCGATCGGAGAGATCGCCGGTCCGAAATCCGTCTCGACGGCGGCGACCTGGTCGACATAGGCTTGGTAACTGTCGGCCTGCGCCAACCGGCCGCTCTGAAGATCGTCGGCGCGCGACACCGCGGTCCCGCCCGGGACGAGGCAGCCCAGGCACAGCATCAGAGCCGTCAGCATTGCCTGCAACCGTATCGACGGCCGCAGCGCCCGGCGCTCCCGACTGAAGCGGAGCGTTGAATGCATCTGCACCGTGGCTGGATCAGGCGCCTCGCCGTGCGACATCGCTGATCAATCTCCGGCTTTTCGATGTGAAGCCCCCGCGCCGCCAGCGCCTCGATCAGATGCGGCCGGCGTCGGTCGATCCATTCGACGCACTCCACCGTTTTCGTGATCGAGTTTCATGGCACCGATGCCGGTCGCATTCGGACAACAGCATTGGCCAGAAGCTGCTGCGTGTCCAGCATGGCGGCGCGGCCTGCACCGCTCACCCATGCACGTGCTTCGACACGCCGCAGACATCGGCCGCCCCCTGCAGCGGGCTCCGAGGTTTTCAGGACGGCTTGAACACCATCAAATAGAAAATGCCGAGCATGGCTGCTGTCGACGGGAGGCCGAGGAAGGTCCAGATCTTGAATCCCCTGTGATACTCGGCGGGCAGTTCCGAGCCGGTCGCAACCGCCTTGTTCGAGAGGTCGACCATGCGATGCTGCAGCCGGACGCCGACGATCCAGCAGACCCCCGCCACGCCAAGCAGCGTCAAGGCCCATCCGATCCATCCCGTCGACATCGGATAATCCGCGATCGATGCCATCCAAGACCCAGTGACCACCTGGATCAGCGCGGCCACGACCGTCAGATAGAGCTCCACCTTGACGATGGCGGGCCCGAATTCTGCGATCCATCTCGCCTTCTTGGAGCCGTAGACAATCGTGCCGAGCACACCAGCAAAGACGCCACCGCCAAACAGAACCGTCGAGCTGATGATGTGAATCAATGTCAGCGTCTGATAGAGCATGGACCGGCATCGCCCCCCGTCTTTTTCGATCAAGCGTCGCCGTCAGCTTGCGCGCGCCGAGAGAACGCATCTCTCGACCGACCATGCAATGGCTCGGAGGGAATGACAAGGTTGGGGCGAACGTCTCTTGCCGGCGCGCGAATGTCATCAAAGGGTGCATGACCTTGAACACTTCAGAGCTGATACGCATAGTGGCTGGTCTCGGTATCTCAAGATACGCATTCAGCATCGACGGGGCCGGGCCACCGAAGAGCAGTACAGGCTGGAGCGGGACGGGCCACTCTGGCTCTTCTATTATCATGAGCGCGGCAAGCAGGTGGGCATTCGCCAGTTTGCCAGTGAGGATGAAGCGTGCCGTTACATGCTCGAAACGCTGTTGGCGGATCGGACGACGCGGGGCGGCGCTTGATCGAAGGTCGAACTGCGACTTGGCAAGGCTTGTCCCATGACGGCATCGATTGAGATATTCAAGCGCATTTCCGAAGCGCTCGCTGAGGATGGGTTCAAGCAGCCGTCCCGCAGGATCTATGTCAAGCCTTGGAGCGGGGCCTGGCGGGGATGGATCACCATCGATACTGGACGCTATAGCCTGGGTCCGGTGGTTGGACTCTTCAACGACGAACTCCTGAAGGCCAGCAGCGACGCGCTGAAGCGACTGGGGGCGCCATGGCAAACTGGCAAGAATGGACCGCCCCTGATCATGATCAACTTGCAGCAGCTTGCCGAACAAGACGCGGACAGCCGGGCGCGGATGTCCTGGACATATAGTGGCAAGCCATTGCAGCCAAGCGTAGCGGATGACATCGTTCACTGCATCCGGACGTGCGGATATCCTTACATTCAGGCGCACACCGACATCGAGGCCATGTGGCGCGCAGCCGTCGAGGAAAGAAGGGCATCCCCTGCGTTCATCATGTACCTGCCGATTTTCCTGATCAGACTCGGCCGATTGGATTCACTGCGTGAATACGTCGCAGCCCATCGGGAGCACCCGATAAGTGCGGATCCTTCGGTCAACTACGCACAATATGTGGATGCGCTGTTGGAGCTTCATGGTATCCAGCCGCTGTGATCGGCCAGCGAGGAGATCGACTGACGACTGATGCCGCGGAGACTGACCTCGTCCTGAGAAGCCCGCCGGCGGCGGGCGTCTCGAAGGACGGCCGCAACATCGGTCGTCACCGAGGTTTCAGCCGACCGCCTCGTGCGGCCGCAACCGCAGCACCGCCGGCGGCAGGTGCGCCGCCAGCCACGCCGCAACCGCCCCCTGCTTCCGGTGATACGCCAGCCCCGCCGCGACGACAGCGACGCCGATCAGCGACAGAGCGAACGGGAACAGCAGCGAGTTCTTGAACACGACGTCGGCGAGATGGCCGAGATACATCGTGATGCCGATGGCGCCGAACACGGCGTAGGCGCGGCGGACGATGATGACGGCTGTCAGCAGCAGGCCGACGTTGAGCAGGCAGTAGACCGCCTTGCCGAGTTCGGTCGCGCCCTCGGTGGCGCTGATGCCGCCCCAGAAGGCCATCAGGCCGAACAGATGCAGCCAGAACCCGAAGTCGCGGTTGTCGCTGGTGTAGTCGACGATCCAGGCCAGGCTGAGGATGCCGAGGCCGAACCAGATCGAGACGATGCGGCGCATCTCCCAGTCGATGTGGCTGACGTTGAAGATCCAGGGTGTCAGGTCCATCGACATGAACCACAGCGCCACCGAGATGACCGCGTAGATGAAGGGCACGCGGTAGAAGCGCAGCGCGATGCTGCCTGCCGCGATCGTGGCGAGTTCCATGAACAGCCAGCTGCCCTTGATCCAGACGTAGAAGTCCTGAACCGTGCCGGGCTTGCCGAACCTGCCCCACCAGCCGAGCTCCTCTTGCACACCATAGACGGCGAGCGGCGCCATCGACACGGCAATGGCGATCAGCAGGCCGCCGGGAACGCGCAGGTCCCGGCGCCAGAGGTGGTTGCCGGCGAAACCGAATGCGACGGCATAAGCGAGCGCGCAGGCCGTCAGCGCCCGGCCACCCATCTGCGAGAATGCCACCGTAGAGAACAGGCCCATGGCGCCGATCACGATCAGCGCGCCGGCGTACCAGAGCAGATGCGCGGCATCGAATTTGGCGCGGGGCGCAGCGGCGGATGGGGCGCGCTGGTGCAGGAAGGCGAGCAGGCGTTGCAGCTCGTCGGGGCTTATGGCGCCGGTGCCGGCGGCGGCGCGGAGGTCGGTTTCGGAGTAGGACATGGAGTTACCTCGGGTGGTCCGCCGGCGTGCGGGTCCGGTCGCGCAAACGCTGATCGCGTTGCGCGTAGCGGGCCGATGCCGGCGGGGCGGATAAGGGTGAGTGTAGCTGAGCGTGAGCGGCGTTCAAGAAATAATTTGAGCAACGCTCAATATTCTTCTCTCCATCCCCTCTCCCGCCGTCATCCCGGCGAACGCCGGGATCCATAACCACAGGGAGACGTGTGAGGCAGGCTCGTCGTGAGAGTGCGCCACGCCACGACCGGCGCGGAGTATGGGTCCCGGGTCAAGCCCGGGACGACACCGGTGGAGACGATATGGCAGAGTTCGCAACAGCCATCGCAAATGCTGCGGGAACTATCCCTGCCGCGGGCGATGACAGCTCGGGGTCGAACGCGCTCTCTCCGCGTCATTGCGAGCGAAGCGAAGCAATCCAGAGTCCTTGCTCGGCCCTGGATCGCTTCGCTTCGCTCGCGATGACGGCGAGGCTGGAGAAGCTGACCTCAGATCCAATTCGACAGAGGCTCGCCCCTCTCCCTCAATCCTTGAAATACGGCTCCACCGGGCCGTGCACCTTGATGGTCAGCGGGTTGCCGTGGCGGTCCTTGGCGGTGCCGGCGGCGACGCGGATCCAGCCTTCGCTGATGCAGTATTCCTCGACATTGGTCTTCTCGGCGCCCTTGAAGCGGATGCCGACGTCGCGGGACAGGATCGCCTCGTTGTAATAGGGGCTCTTCGGATCGACCGAGAGGCGGTCGGGGAAGGTGAAGGTGTTGTTGTCGCTCACAGCAGTGCCTCGATCTCTTTCTTCAGCGCCTCGGGCGTGGTGGTCGGCGCGTGGCGCGCCACCACCTTGCCCCGGCGATCGACCAGGAATTTGGTGAAATTCCATTTGATCGCCGAGCCCAGCAGGCCGGTCTTCTCGCCCTTCAGGAACTTGTACAGCGGGTGCGCCTCGGCGCCGTTAACGTCGATCTTTGCGAACAGCGGGAAGGTGACATCGTACTTCGTCGAACAGAACGCGCCGATGTCCGCGGCCGTGCCGGGCTCCTGGGCGCCGAACTGGTTACAGGGAAAACCGAGCACGGCAAAGCCCCTGCCCGAATAGGCGCGCTGCAGGGCTTCCAGGCCGCGATATTGCGGGGTGAAACCGCAGGCGCTGGCGGTGTTGACGATCAGCAGCACCTGACCTTCGAAGCGCTTTAGCGGCACCTCCTCGCCCGTGAGCGAGGTCGCGGTGAAATCGGTGATGCTTGCCATCAGCGCAGCACCGGGTCGATCGGCGACGGCGGCCTGCCGCCGGCCTCGATGGCTTCGCCCGCGGCGAGACACATGTCCTCGCGAAAGCGCTGGCCGACGAGCTGGACGCCGACGGGGACGCGGCCGACCAGGCCGGTCGAGACCACCAGGCCCGGCAGGCCAAAGAAGGGAATCGCGATCTGCGTCAGCTGGGCGTGCCAGACCTGCTGGAAGGACTCCTCGTCCTTGCGGTCGAGCTGGTCGGCGAACGGCAGCAGGCCGGAGACCGGCAGCAGCAGCAGCGGATGCTGCTCCATGAACAGCAGCCACTGCCGGGTCAGCGCAGCGCGGCGCGCCAAGGTCGCCGAGAGATCGAACGGATGCACCTTGTCACGGTTGCCGCGCAGGCAGGCGAGCGCGCCGGGGTCGCCTTCCTTTTCAGCGGCGGCGAGCTGGGCCTCGTAGCCGTCGCCGAGCCACAGGCGGGTCTGCAGCAGCGCGGCTTCCTGTAGTGGCGGGGTGTCCTGGATCTCCTCGACGGTCCAGCCGGCGGCCTCGAGGCGCCTGGCGGCGTCGCGCAGCGCGGCGACGACCTCGGGCACGGGGTTCAGGCCGTCCGGATTGACGCACAGCGTGACGCGCTTCGGCAGATCAGGTCCTTCGAGCGGCACCGGCATCCACCAGACATCGCGGACATCGCGCGCCGACATCGCGGCCAGCGCGATCCTGACGTCGTTGATCGTGCGGGCGAGCGGGCCGGAGACGGCGCTGATCTGCGGGCCGATCGGCCGCTCGGGGAACTGTGTGTTGAAGGCGGGGATGCGGCCGACCGTCGGGCGCAGACCGTGGATGCCGCAGGCATAGGCCGGATAGCGCACCGAGCCGGCGATATCCGTGCCGTGGCCGATATGGCCGATGCCGGCGGCGGTGGCCGCGCCGGCGCCGCCGGAGGAGCCGCCGGGCGTGATGCCGGGGTCTCGCGGGTTTTTGGTATGGCCGTGGATGAGGTTGCTGGTGAACCAGCGATACGACACCGCCGGCGTGTTGGTGCGGCCGAGCAGCACGGCGCCGGCCTTGACGAGATTGTTGACCACCGGATTGTGCGCGGACGCGATGGCGTCCTTCTGCAGCTTGAGGCCGTTGGTGGTGGCGTAGCCGGCCTGGTCGACATTGACCTTGATGGTCACGGGCACGCCGGCGAGCGGCCCCGGATCCTCGCCGCGCGCGAGCCTCGCGTCGATCGCGTCGGCCTGCTGCAGCACGTCCCCGGGGCGGTGGTCGATCACGGCGTTGATCGCCGGATTGACCGCATCGAGCCGCGCCAGCGCCGCGATCGCGGCGTCGCGGGCGGAGACCTGTTTCGACTTGATGAGGGCGGCGAGATCGGCAGCCGGCAGGCGCCAGAGATCGGTCATGAGGGGCTCCGTGGTGACGGGCTTGTTGTAGCGTGCGGGCCGGAGGGGAGAAAGCCGTCCGCGCGCAGCCCTCCTGAAAGGCTTATGCAGCGACACGCATGGGTTTGTTGTCCCCTCGCTCTCTCCTCCGCGTCATGGCCGGGCTTGTCCCGGCCATCCACGTCGAGCGGCACCCGTTGATCGACGTGGATGCCCGGGACAAGCCCGGGCATGACGGAGAAACAAAACGGCGACGTGTCCAGGGGCCAACGATCAGGCCCGACCGATCAATACCCAACCTGCATCGATCGATCCGGAATCAGGCTTGGCCAACCCTCACAATCGACTTTAAGACCTCAATCAACGACATCACAAAAGGGGGAAACCAGCATGATCAGATCGGGCACCATCATGGCCGCAACATTCGTCCTCGCCGCCGCGGCCACGCTCTCGCCGCGCGCGGGCCACGCCGAGACTTTCGCCTATGTCGGCAATGCCGACAGCAACGACATCAGCGTCTTCAAGTTCGATGGCAGCTCCGGCGAGATGGCGCCGGTACAGACCGCCGCCTTCGTCGGCGTCGAGAAGCCGGGCTCGTCGACCCCGCTCGCGGTCAGCCCGGACAAGAAGCTGCTGATATCAGGCATCCGCTCGCAGCCGTTCCAGGCGCAGAGCTTTGCCATCGACGCCAAGACCGGCGAGCTCAAGCACATCGGCAACGGGCCGCTCGCCGACAGCATGGCCAACATCGCCTTCGACCGCACCGGCAAGGTGCTGTTCAGCGCCTCCTATGGCGGCAACAAGGTGGCGGCGAATCCGCTGCAGGCGAATGGCGTCGTCGCAGCCCCGAGCCAGGTGATCCCGACCGGGCTGAACGCGCATGCGTTCCTGCCCTCGCCCGACAACCGCTTCGTGTTCGCGACCAATCTCGGCTCCGACCAGGTGCTCGGCTTCGCCTTCGATGTTGCCACCGGTGCGCTGACGGCGAAGGAGGCGCTGACGGTGAAGACGCCGGAGAAGTCCGGCCCGCGGCACTTCATCTTCCACCCGAACGGCAAGTTCATCTACCTCCTGCACGAGCTCAACGCCGATCTCGCGGTCTATGCCTATGACGCCGAGAAAGGCAGCTGGACGGAGCAGCAGCGCCTCACCACCCTGCCCTCGGGCTTCACCGGCAAGCCCTGGGCGGCCGATCTTCACGCGACGCCCGATGGCAAGTTCCTCTACGCCTCGGAGCGCGGCTCCAACACATTGGCCGCGTTCAAGGTCGATGCGGCCAGCGGCCGCCTCACGCTGGTCGGCAGCGTGCCGACCGAGACCCAGCCGCGCGGCTTCGCCATCGATCCCTCAGGCCGCTATCTCGCCGCCGTCGGCGAGGTGTCGAACGGCATGACCGTGTACAAGATCGACGCCGCCAGCGGCGCGCTGGAGAAGGTGAAGTCGTATGCGGTCGGCAAGAAGCCCAACTGGGTGGAGTTCGTCACCCTGCCGTGAGCGGGCGGGTTGCGGCGGCGCGGCATTCTCATCGGCGTGATCAGTCCCTATATGCAATGCCATGAGCAGCCCCGCCGCCCAACCCGACCGCCATCCGCTCGCGGTTCAACATCCGGAACTCGATGACGCCTCCATCCGCCTGATGGTGCAGACGTTCTACGGCAGGGCGCGGGAGGACGAGCTGATCGGACCGATCTTCAACCGCACCGTAGAGGATTGGGACGAGCATATCGGGCGGATCAGCGATTTCTGGTCGTCGATGCTGCTGAAGACCGGCCGCTACAGCGGCGCGCCGATGCGGCCGCATCTCATGCTGTCGCTGCAGAGCCCGCATTTCGATCGCTGGCTGCAGCTGTTCGAGGCCACCGCGCGCGACCTCTTCGCGCCGGAGCTGGCCGGGCTGTTCATCAGCCGGGCACGGCGCATCGCCGACAGCTTCGAGATGGGAATCGCCAGTACACGGGGCGAACTCGTGCGGCCCCGTCATTCCGTCTAGCCCGGGCAGCCCGGGAACATCGTTCACACCGTTCGCTGCGCGGCCATCCAGCCGCGCGGAGCGCTCAGTGCCGGGTCATCGATTGCGCCGGCATCATGTTGAAGATCGCCTCGGAGAACGGAAACTCGAGCACGATCTCGCCCTCCTCGTCGGTGACCTCGATGACAGCCGTCATCAGCGCCGCATTGCCACCTTCGGTGCGCAGCAGTTCCTTGATCATGTCGCGTGCGACTTCCCAGGCTCGGTCGGGATTGCGCAGCACCTCGCCGTCGGTGTCGGAGACCAGTTCTTCGCCGATCCGTGTGTTGAAGAAATATCTAGGCATCGTCAGCTTCCAATGGGGTCACACGCTGGGATTTTGAAGGCTCGAACGTCTCACAACTGCTTTATCCAGCCCATTCCACCTAAGGCTATTGGCGGAACAGGACGGCGTTGCGAAGCCATCGATCACGAATTCGTTGTTTTCGCGGCTCGATCCGACGAAAACCCGGGCAATTCGCGGCTGCGGCTTCGCACTGCAATAAGCGGGCCTGAGAAGCTCAAACAAAAAGATTCCACTGGCGAACTTTTCGTAGAACGGTAGTTTAAATCCGAGGACGATAACCGTCCCGTCTTGAAGGAGAGGACAATGGCCTGGAAAGCACCGAAGATTGTTGAAGTGCCGGTCGGCATGGAAATCAACATGTACGCCTGCGCCGCCCGCAAATAATTCGCGGGTGTGACGTCCAAGTCCCGCCTGCAAATCCCGCTCGGGGCGGACGTCGACGCTTGAGGGTGGGGATCAGCGGTCGCGCATGTGCCAGCCCATGCGCTGATGCGATGTCCCACCCTCGTCACCTCGCGGCCGCCGATCGTGCTGACATCCAGCCGTCCTGCCACCGCTCTTCCTGCCGCTGGTAATCGCGTGCGCCACCACAGCTGAATTCCAGGAGACGGCTCATGCTTCGCCTCGTCGTCCTGGGCGCCGCCGCGGGCGGCGGAGTCCCGCAGTGGAACTGCGGCTGTGCAGTCTGCCGTGCCGCGCGTACCTCACATCCCGAGATCCGCAACAGCCAGGCCTCCGTCGCGGTCAGCGCCGATGGTGCGAACTGGTTCCTGATCAACGCCTCGCCGGACCTGCGCCAGCAGGTCACCTCGACGCCGCAATTGCATCCGAAGCCGGGCGCGCTACGGCACAGCCCGATCGCCGGCGTGATCCTGACCAATGGCGAGATCGATGCGGTCACCGGACTGCTGTCGATGCGCGAGAGCTCGCCGTTTTCGATCCATGCGCACCCCAAGGTGCTTGCGATCCTCCGATCCAACAACATCTTCGATGTACTGAAGGACGCGACCGTCAAGCGCCTGCCGATCGAGATCGATGTTCCGTTCCGCCCCGCGCTGCAGGACGGCTCCCCGTCAGGCCTGGAGGTCACCGCCTTCGCAGTGTCCGGCACCAGCGCCTGGTATCTGCGCGACAAGCAGCATCCCGGCGGCAGTTCCTCGACCGGAGACACGCTCGGCCTGAAGATCGCGGATGTGGCGAGCGGACGATATTGCTACGTCATCGCCGCCTGCGCCAACGTCGACGATGATCTGAGAACGAGATTGCAAGGCGCGCCGCTGGTGCTGTTCGACGGCACGGTATGGCGCGACGACGAGATGATCCAGGCCGGACTCGGCAATAAGACCGGGCAGAGCATGGGACATATCGCGATGTCCGGAGAAAGCGGCGCGATCAAGCGGCTGGCGGACCTCGCGATCGGCAGGAAGATCTTCCTGCACATCAACAACTCCAATCCGGCGTGGCTGCACGCCTCACCCGAGCGGCAAACGTTGGAACGCGAGGGATGGGAAATCCCCGCTGAAGGGATGGAGATCGTACTGTGAGTGAGGTCAATCTGAGCGGGATGACGGCGCTGTCGATCGGACGCGGCGTGACTCTGAACAATGCGAGCGAGCTGGAAGCCGCGCTGCGCCACATCGGGGCGACGCGCTATCACAACCATCATCCGTTCCATAAGCTCCTGCATGGCGGCAAGCTCAACAAGGGCCAGGTGCAGGCCTGGGCGCTGAACCGCTACTATTACCAGTCGACGATCCCGCTGAAGGACGCGATGGTGATGACGCGCTTCCGCGACCGCGCCACGCGGCTGGAATGGCGGCACCGCATCGAGGATCACGACGGCGATGTCGGCAGCGAGGGCGGCATCGAGCGCTGGATCAAGCTGACCGAAGGCCTCGGTCTCGACACGGCCTATGTCGAATCCACCGAAGGCATCCTGCCGGCGACGCGCTTCGCGGTGGAGGCCTATGTGCACTTCTGCCGCGACCGTTCGCCGCTGGAGGCGATCGCCTCGTCACTGACCGAGCTGTTCGCCCCGAGCATCCACGAGGAGCGCATCTCGGGCATGCTGGAGCACTACAATTTCGTCAACAACGACACGATGAGCTACTTCAAGCGCCGCCTGACCCAGGCGCCGCGCGATGCCAACTTCGCGCTGCATTATGTCAAGGAGCACGCCACGACGCCGGAGCAGCGCGCCGCGGTGTGCAACGCGCTGATCTTCAAGACCAACGTGCTGTGGGTGCAGCTCGACGCGTTGTATCACGCGTATGTCGAAGGCCACATCCCGCCCGGCGCGTTCGTGCCGAAGGAGGGGTGAGCGTGGTCTTCGCGGCTCTCTCAGCGGCACCGGTGCCACCCTCCCCTGGAGGGGGAGGGTCGCATCGCGCGAAGCGCGAGGCGGGGTGGGGTGAAGCCACCAGCCGCGGTGCAAATGGAGAGATCACCCCACCCCGTTGCGCATCGCGCGCGATGCGCAACGACCCTCCCCCTCCAGGGGAGGGTGGGTACCGCCGATGCCGTGGCATCGCAACAAACGCACCCGTTATCGTGTAGAGACCCACCATGGCCCCGCGTCACATCCAGGTCACCGAAGCCAGCCGCGTGGTGCTGCCGCGGCATACGAAGTTGAAGTATGATGAGACGCGCCAGGTCTGGGTGATCCTCGCCCCGGAGCGCGTACTGGCGCCGGACGAGATCGCCGTCGAGGTGCTCAAGCTGTGTGACAGCACGCGCAGCGTCGCCGTGATCATCGACGAGCTGGCGGCCAAATATGCCGCGCCGCGCGACGTCATCGCGACCGACGTGGTCGCGATGCTGCAGGATCTCGCCGACAAGGGTTTTCTCACCGAGGTTCGGGAGACGACGTCATGACCGAGCTCTCCGACACGACACCGCAGATCGACAGCAATGACGGGCTCGCCGTGCTGGAGCGCCGCGGCTCCATCGCCGAGACCTACGGCATTCCGCTGGCCGTGCTGCTCGAGCTGACCCATCGCTGCCCGCTGCAATGCCCGTATTGCTCCAACCCGCTGGAGCTCGACAAATCCGGGCAGGAGCTGACGACCACCGAGTGGAAGAAGGTGCTGTCCGAGCTCGCCGAGATCGGCGTGCTGCAGGTACATTTCTCCGGCGGTGAGCCGACCGCGCGCAAGGACATCGTCGAGCTGGTGCAGCACGCCAACGACGTCGGGCTCTACACCAACCTGATCACCTCGGCCGTGCTGCTGACGCGCGAGCGGCTGAAGGAGCTGGCCGATGCCGGGCTGTGCCACGTGCAGATCAGCTTCCAGGGCAATGAGCCCGTCGTCGCCGACCGCGTCGGCGGCTACAAGGGCGGTCACGCCAAGAAGCTGGAGGTCGCGCGCTGGACCAGGGAGCTCGATCTGCCGCTGACGGTCAACGCCGTGATGCACCGGCAGAACCTGCACCAGCTGCCGGACATCATCCAGATGGCGGTCGATCTCGACGCCGACCGGCTCGAAGTCGCCAACGTGCAATATTACGGCTGGGCGCTGAAAAATCGCGCCAGCCTGATGCCGACCTATCAGCAGCTCGAAGACACCGATCGCCTCGTCGAGGACGCCCGCGAGCGGCTGAAGGGCACGCTGACCATCGACTACGTCGTGCCGGACTATTATGCGCTGCGGCCGAAGAAGTGCATGGGCGGCTGGGGCCGGCAGTTCTTCAACATCTCACCGTCGGGCAAGGTGCTGCCGTGTCATGCCGCCGAGAGCATCACCGGGCTCGACTTCATGTCGGTGCGCTCGAACAACTCGATCGCCTGGATCTGGCAGAACTCCGAGGCCTTCAACCGTTATCGCGGCACCGGCTGGATGAAGGAGCCGTGCAAATCCTGCGAGTTCCGTGAAATCGATTTCGGCGGCTGCCGCTGCCAGGCCTTTGCACTGACCGGCGATGCAGGGAACACCGATCCCGCCTGCACGCTGTCGCCGCTGCACGAGAGCATCTTCAAGCAGGCCGAGCGCGATGCCGCCTCGGGGCAGGACCGCTTCCTGTATCGCAACTTCGCGGGCGGCACGCCGGAGAGCGGCAGCGATGCCTGATGCCGAAGCCGGCCGCGCAGCCGCGCGTGGTAACGATCCGTTCGCGCCGCTGACGTCGGAATGGCTCGACGTCTCCGGCGGTCACCAGATCTACGTCGAGAGCAGCGGTCGCGCCGGCGGCATTCCCGCGATCTATCTGCATGGCGGGCCGGGCTCGGGCTGCCAGCCGGATCATCGCCGGCTGTTCGATCCCGAGCGCTTCCATGCCGTGCTGTTCGACCAGCGCGGCGCGGGCCGCTCGCGGCCTGCGCGCAGCCGCGACAACAACACCCTGCCCGATCTGATCGCCGACATGGAGGCGATCCGCGAAAAATTCGGCTTCGAACGCTGGATCGTCGCCGGCGGCTCCTGGGGCGCGACATTGGCGCTGGCCTATGCACAGGCCCATCCCTCGCGCGTGCTGGGCCTGGTATTGCGCGCGACCTTTCTCGGTACGCGCGCAGAAGTCGCAACAGCCTTTGGCGAGACACTGGCGCGCTTCCACCCCGCGCTGCATCGCGACTTTCTCGAGTTTCTGCCCGAGGCCGAGCGCAGCGACCCCTGCGATTCCTATTTCCGCCGTATCCTCGATCCCGATCCCGCCATTCATGGCCCGGCCGCCCGCGCCTGGCACGATACCGAGCGGGCGCTGTCGGAGATCAGGCCCGCGCGCGACCGGCTCGACCGGCTCGCCATCCGCTCCGGCAGCGCGCTGCCGGCGACGCCGTTCATGGAAGCGCACTATTTCTCGAACGACAGCTTCATGGCACCCGACCAGCTGTTGCGCGATGCGACCAAGCTCGCCGGCATTCCCGGCATCATCGTGCAGGGCCGCTACGACCTGCTCTGCCCGCCCTCGACCTCCGCGCGCCTCGCCGAGGTGTGGCGCGATGCCGAAATCCGTGTCGTTGAAGCCGCAGGTCACAATCTTTATGACCCCGGCATCCGCGATGCGGTCATGAAAGCCATTTGCGATATGGCGACGCGCACGAGCGCGCCTTAAACACTTCACTCATTCCCCTCATGCTGAGGAGGCGCGCCAGCGCCGTCTCGAAGCATGAGGCCCGTGACCTCTCGGGCCTCATCCTTCGAGACGGCCGCCTGCGGCGTCCTCCTCAGGATGAGGATCAGCCCACGTACCAGGAGGCTTCGAGATGCCCATCGCCGGCAAAGGCATGCTGTTGACGTCGATGAACGTCGACGCCGCTCACGAGGCAGACTTCAACCGCTGGTACGACAGCGAACATCTCGAGGAGCGCGTCGCGATTCCCGGCTTCATCGAAGCGCGGCGTTATGTCGCCGAGCAGGGCAGCCCGAAATATCTCTCTCTGTATTCGACGGAGAGCATTGACGTGCTCGACAGCGCGCCGTATCGCGCGCGGCTGGAGGCACCGACGGAATGGTCGACGACGGTGATGGCGCGGTTCAAGAACATGATCCGCAGCGTTGCGCGCATCACGATCTCCAAAGGCTGTGGCCGGGGTGCCGTGCTCGGCATCATCCGGCTGCGGCCGAAGCCGGACCAGGACCAGGCCTTGCGCGAGGCGTTGCAGATCGAGCTCGACCCGCGCGAGCTCCGCGGCGTCATCTCGATGCATCTGCTCGAAGGCGACGCCGATCTCTCCGGCCCCGCGGCCGGATTGCCGGCCAGCTCGCGCGATGCCGACTGGTTCATCCTGATCGACGGCACCGACAGCCACGCCATCGCCACCCTGATGACGACGCGCTTTGCCGCGATCGATGGTCCGCTCGCGACACAGATCTCCGCCGGGATCTATCGCCTGATGTGGGACCTGAGCCGCGCTGACATCTCATCGCGCTAAGCTGCAGCCCCGCGTCTCTCCACATGTCATGGCCGGGCTTGTCCCGGCCATCCACGTCATTCGGCATTCGCGGAGACACGTGGATGCCCGGGCCTTCGCCGCGCCGAAGCGGCTACGGCCGCGCAGGCGGGTCAAGCCCGGGCATGACGACGGAGTGTGTGGCAGCCCGTGTGCCCGGCTCGTTCTTTCGTTCTCGAATTCATTGCCATCCCCACCATACCGCATCGCACACATGGCGGCGGAACGCCCGCAATGCGGCACCGCACACTGTGCATGAGGGGCAGCGTTGCAAATTTGCCTTTGTGTGCGCCTTGGAATGGCTCTAGTCTGATATGACTATTCAATTGAGCCATTCAAAAAACAGAAGGGCGACGACCAGGGCCTGCTCCGGACCTCTACCGATCCTCTGCTGATCCTGAACAATCAGTCGTCCTCACGTCAGGAAGGCCGCGCGCTCGTGGTTCGCCGCGCGGACAGGGTAGGAATGAGAGCGACTGATATCTCGGCGCCCGACTACTTTCACAAAGTGGTCGACTGCCAATGGGCTTGTCCCGCACACACGCCGGTCCCCGAATACATCCGCTTGATCGCCGAGGGTCGCTACAGCGACGCCTACATGATCAATTGGAAATCGAACGTATTCCCCGGCATCCTCGGACGCACCTGCGACCGCCCCTGCGAGCCGGCGTGCCGGCGCGGGCGCGTCGAGGAGAGCCCGGTTGCCATTTGCCGGTTGAAGCGCGTCGCCGCCGACTTCAAGGACGACGTGCAGCAGCGCATGCCGCGCCCTGCCCCCAAGAATGGACGGCGCATCGCGCTGGTGGGCGGCGGTCCCGCCTCCTTGACCGTCGCGCGTGATCTCGCGCCGCTCGGCTATCACTGCACCGTGTTCGACGCCGATCCCAAGCCGGGCGGCATGATGCGCTCGCAGATTCCCAAGTTCCGCTTGCCCGACAGCGTGATCGACGAAGAGACGGGCTACGTGCTCAGCCTGGGCGTCGACTACAAGGCCGGCCATCGCGTCAACAGCCTCAAGGCGCTGCTGGCCGACAATTATGATGCCGTCTTCATCGGCTCCGGCGCACCGCGCGGCCGCGAGCTGAACATTCCCGGCCGCAAGGAAGCCGCTTCCAACATCCATCTCGGCATCGACTGGCTGTCCAGCGTGTCGTTCGGCCACACCGACAAGATCGGCAAGCGCGTCATCGTGCTCGGCGGCGGCAACACCGCGATGGATTGCTGCCGCACCGCGCGCCGGCTCGGCGGCGAGGACGTCAAGGTCATCGTGCGCTCCGGCTTCGAGGAGATGAAGGCGTCTCCGTGGGAGAAGGAAGACGCGCTGCACGAGGACATTCCGATCCTCAACTATCTGGTTCCGGTCGCCTTCACGCACGACAACGGCAAGCTCACCGGCGTCACCTTCCAGAAGGTGAAGGCCGAATATGACGACAAGGGCCGGCGCTCGCTGGTGCCCTCGGGCGAGCCTGACCAGACGTTCGAATGCGACGACGTGCTGGTCGCCGTCGGCCAGGAGAATGCGTTCCCCTGGATCGAAGCCGATTGCGGCGTCGAGTTCGACAAATGGCACATGCCCAAGGTCGACCCGGCCACCTTCGTCTCCACCAACCCGAAGGTGTTCTTCGGCGGCGATGCCGCGTTCGGCCCCAAGAACATCATCTGGGCGGTGGCGCAGGGCCACGAGGCGGCGCTGTCGATCCATCGCCTGCTCTCTGGCGAGGACATCACGGAACGCCCGTTGCCCGAGGTGGAGATCTCGTCGCAGAAGATGGGCATCCACGAATGGAGCTATGACAACGACGTCTCGCAGGAGAAGCGTTTCAAGGTGCCGCATCGTGACAAGGTGGTGGCGCTGAAGGACATCCGCGCCGAGGTCGAGCTCGGCTACGACGTCAAGCTCGCGCTCGGTGAGGCGCATCGCTGCCTGAACTGCGACGTGCAGACCGTGTTCTCCAACACGCTGTGCATCGAATGCGACGCCTGCGCCGACATCTGCCCGATGGACTGCATCACCTTCACCGAGAATGGCGAGGAGGCTGATCTGCGCTCGCGCCTGCGGGCGCCGTCGCTGCATCCCGACCAGGACCTCTACGTGTCATCGGACCTGAAAACCGGACGCGTGATGGTGAAGGACGAGGACGTCTGCCTCCATTGCGGCCTGTGCGCCGAACGCTGCCCCACCGGTGCCTGGGACATGCAGAAATATTTCATCGAGACGACTCACGCAGGTAACGCATGTCCCAGCAAGCGCCGCTCAGCAGCGTAAACGACTTCGTCGTCCGCTTCGCCAACGTCAACGGCTCCGGCTCGGCCAGCGCCAACGAGCTGTTCGCACGCGCCGTGCTTCGCCACGGCGTGCCGGTGAGCCCCCGCAACATCTTTCCGTCCAACATCCAGGGCCTGCCGACCTGGTACGAGGTGCGCGTGACCGAAGCCGGCCATCTCGGCGCGCGCGGCGGCGGCACCGACCTGATGGTGGCGATGAATCCGCAGACCTGGGACAAGGACGTCGCCGGCATCGTGCCGGGCGGCTATCTGTTCTACGATTCGACCAAGCCGATGCCGTCGACCAAGTTCCGCGACGACGTCACCGTGATCGGCGTGCCGCTGACGGCGATCACCAACTCGACCTATTCGGATCCACGCCAGCGCCAGCTGTTCAAGAACATCATCTATCTCGGCGTCCTCTCCGCGCTGCTCGAGATGGACCCGAAGCTGATCGAGCAGTTGATCGGCGAGCAGTACAAGGGCAAGGAGAAGCTCCTCTCCTCCAACGTCCATGCGCTGCATCTCGGCCGCGACTGGGCGCTGCAGAATTTGAAATGCCCGATCGGCCTGCGCATCAGGAAGGCCGACAAGGTCGGCGACCGCATCTTCCTCGAAGGCAACAATGCCGCCGCGCTCGGCGCCGTCTATGGCGGCGCCACCGTGTGCGCCTGGTACCCGATCACGCCGTCGTCCTCAGTGGCAGAGGCCTTCACCAATCACTGCAAGAAGCTGCGCCACGATCCGGAAACGGGCCAGGCCAAATACGCCATCGTGCAGGCCGAGGACGAGCTCGCCTCGATCGGCATGGTGGTCGGCGCGTCCTGGAACGGCGCCCGCGCCTTCACCACGACCTCAGGCCCCGGCGTATCGCTGATGACCGAGTTCATCGGCCTGTCCTACTTCGCCGAGATCCCTGCCGTGATCATCAACGTGCAGCGCGCCGGCCCCTCCACGGGCATGCCGACGCGGACACAGCAATGCGACCTGATCGCCTGCGGCTATGCATCGCACGGTGATACCAAGCACGTGATGCTGTTCCCGGAGGATCCGGCTGAGGCGTTCGAATTCGCCGCCGCTTCGTTCGATCTCGCCGAGCGGCTGCAGACCACCGTCTTCCTGATGCTCGATTTGGACATCGGCATGAACCAGCGGCTGTGCCGGCCGCTGAAATGGGACGACTCCCGGCAGTACGACCGCGGCAAGGTGATGACCGCCGAGATGCTCGACGAAGGCCGCGAGTTCGGCCGCTATCTCGACGTCGATGGCGACGGCATCCCGTTCCGCACCTATCCCGGCACGCATCCGACCGAGGGCTCCTACTTCACCCGCGGCACGTCGCGCGACCGCTACGCCCGCTATTCGGAAGAAGGCGCCGTCTACGCCGACAACGTGCAGCGCCTGCTGCGCAAGTTCCAGACGGCCCAGGACATGGTGCCGCGTCCGCTGCAGGCCAACGCGGCCAAGCCGTCCAAATACGGCGTGATCTATTTCGGCTCGACCGCGCCGGCCATGGACGAGGCGATCGAACTGCTGGAGGCCCGCGGCCACCAGCTCGACCGTCTCCGCATCCGCGCCTTCCCGTTCCATTCAAGCGTGGCGAGCTTCATCGCCGAGCACGACTTCGTCTACGTCGTCGAGCAGAACCGCGACGCCCAGCTACGCCAGCTGATCGTCACCGAGAACGGCATCGACCCCGTGCGCCTGGTGCCGATCCTGCACTATGACGGCACCCCGATCACCGCGCGCTTCATCGCGGATGCGATCGGGACCCATCAAGACCAGATCAAGGTCACCCCGCTCCGCAAGGCCGTCTCATGACCTACATCGCAAAGCCGAAATTCCAGCATCCCGGGATCAAGAAGAACGCGCTCGGCTACAGCCATCGCGACTACGAGGGCAAGATCTCGACCCTGTGCGCCGGCTGCGGCCACGATTCGATCACGGCCTCGATCATCGAGGCCTGCTTCGAGCTGTCGATCGAGCCGCATCGGGTGGCGAAGATCTCCGGCATCGGCTGCTCGTCGAAGACGCCGGACTACTTCCTCGGCAATTCGCACGGCTTCAACACCGTGCACGGCCGCATGCCGTCGGTGCTGACCGGCGCCAATCTCGCCAATCGCGAGCTGATCTATCTCGGCGTCTCCGGCGACGGCGACTCCGCCTCGATCGGCTTCGGCCAGTTCGCGCACGCGATCCGCCGCGGCGTCAACATGACCTATATCGTCGAGAACAACGGCGTCTACGGCCTGACCAAGGGGCAGTTCTCGGCGACCGCCGACCGCGGCTCCAAGTCCAAGAAGGGCGTCACCAACTCCGACAATCCGATCGACCTCGTCGGCATCGCTCTGCAACTGGGCGCGACCTATGTCGCGCGCTCGTTCTCCGGCGACAAGAAACAGCTGGTGCCGATCATCGAAGGCGCGATCCGGCACAGGGGCGCGGCGTTCATCGACGTCATCAGCCCGTGCATCGCCTTCAACAATCACGCCGGCTCGACCAAGAGCTTCGATTACGTCCGCGAGCACAACGATGCCGTGAACCGGCTCGACGTGCTGACCGGCCGTGATCCGATCGAGATCGACCAGGATCCGGGCACGGTGCAGATCGTCGAGCAGCACGACGGCTCGCGGCTGGCGCTGCGCAAGCTCGACGCCGACTACGATCCGCACGACCGGCTCGGCGCGATGACCTTCCTGCAGAGGCACTCCGCGCAGGGCCAGATCGTGACCGGCCTGCTCTACGTCGATCCCGAGGCCGATGACCTGCACAGCCACCTCAACACGGTGGAGCGGCCGTTGAACCGGCTGGAGGCCGCGGATCTCTGCCCGGGCCAGTCGGTGCTCGACAAGCTCAACGCCAGCCTGCGCTAGGGCGTACAGCTGTGATGACGGCTTCCCCGTAGCCGTCCTTCGAGACGCCCGCCTCCGGCGGGCTCCTCAGGACGAGGGCGGAGTGTGTGGCGCCTGCTTGGCGGGAGCCTCGCTGTCACGCCTCATGGTGAGGAGCGCCGCGTCACCGGTCGCGCCATTGTCCGCAGCCTGCATGGCGGCGCGTTCAGGCGATGCTATCGCATCGCCTTGAGAACCATGAGGCCCCGCCCTCACTTCCGCAGCGCATTCGCCCAAACGTGTTCGAGCTGCACGATCGCCTCTCGCAGCGGCAGCGCCGACAGCGCTTCGTCGTCCCCGGTGACAAGGCCGAACTCCCGCAGCCTGATCAATGCCTCATCGACATTGAACGCACGGGCCAATCCGAACATCTGCTGCAACAGCTCCTCGACATGGCCGCCCAGCGCGGCGCGACTCAGCGGCACCGATGCCAGCAGCAGGCCGCCATAGGCCAGAACCGCCTCCTTCCAGTCCTGATCCTCGGCCTCACCGATCAGGTAGTTGAAGATGCCGGAATTGTTGTTGACGTTGCGGAAGTAGATGTTGTCGGTGACCTGCTTCTGATGGATCAGCGACTGCCGGTGGAAGTTGCCCCATTGCCTCAGGATGAAGGCGCCGAGCGCGAACAGGCCGGACAGCGCCGCCAGCGCCTGCTCGGTGTCGTTGTCGTGAGCGGTGCCGCTGAGGCCGAGATAGAAGCCGGCGACGATGAACAGCACCGTGAGCGTCGAGGCGAGCTTGAGCAGGATCGGCACGCCGCCGACCAGCGCCGGCACGCCGAGCGTGAGCTGCTCGCGCAGCCCCATGACGACGCGGACGTTCGGCAGCAGCGCCTCAAGATCGAAGCGCGCGATGTGGCGAAAATATTTGAACAGCACCGCGCCGCCGCGGAGCTTGTTGCGGCCGCGCCAGGCGGCGGTCTTGCGCTTCTTCTGGGCCGGCTCGTCGGGCCTGGTCGCGACCATCAGCAGGATGTCGTCATAGACCTCGATCTCCTGCCTCCGCCGCCGCAGGCCATACAGCGCTGGCACCTCGATCGTCTCCTGGTGCTGGCCGCGCCGGAACATCCGGACGGACCGGTAGTCCGAGATCGGCGCCTTCAGCTTGACCCTGACCAGCGCGTGCTCGTTGAAGGCGCGCTCGATCTCGTCATGGGGGATCTCGATGAAATTGGCCTCGCCCAGCACCCGGACGAATTCGTCGGTGAGGTTGTGATAGGCGGTGTCGAGCTCCTCGGGAGAATGATGGCGCCCGGCGGGCACCTCGGGATCGAAGTCGAAATAGGCATCGCGCAGCCGGTCGAGCTCGTCGAAATATTCGTGATGCAGGAGGGCGCCGAGCATGCGCGTAAGCTCGCGCAGATCGGCCGACTGGGCCTCATCCAGGCCGCCATGCGCGATCACGGCGTCGAGGACGTCGGACTTGCGTATCGGAATGAACCGGTCCCGCCGGCTCGTCGTCTCCCCTGGTCCAACCACGCGCGCCACGCCCGACTTGTAACGTTCTCAACAGCCAATCCAGCTACTGCGGCCGGGTGGCTCCCCGCAACATAGCGGGCTCAGCCGGCTAGCGCCACTCGCCGAATGCTGGGCCCGTTACGGAGGCGCAAGGCGATGCCCGGTCTGCGCCTAACGCCAGGTCGACGGGGACCGCTGTTCTCACTCGTCATGCCCGGGCTTGACCCGGCCATCCATCCACTTGGCGAAAAGATGGATGGCCGGGTCAAGCCCGGCCATGACGAAAAGAGGTTTTGCTACGAGCCTCATCTCTATCGGCTAGGGTGACCTCACAGACAGGGAGAACGTTCATGACTGGCACTCCGGAGATCAAGTCCGCCTTTAACGCCATTCGTGCCATCGACTATACGATCATCCTCGTGCGCGATTGGCCTGGAATGCGCAGCTTCTACGAAGACGTGCTGGGCTTCCCAGTCGCGCGCGAGCTGTCGCAGGGCTGGATCGAGTATCAGGTCGGCCCCAACACGCTGGCGCTCGCCCGACCGAAGCGGCTGGCATCGGACCAGGCGACGCCTGAGGGCAGCGCCTCGCTTCAGCTGGCGTTCAAAGTATCGCGAGAGGACGTCGACCGATGTGCGGCCGAACTGACCGGCAAGGGCATCGCACTCATGGAGCCGCCGACGGACCAGCCCTTCGGCCACCGAACGCTGTTCTTCCGGGATCCCGATGGAAACCTGCTGGAAGTATACGCGGAGATCTAATGCCTGGCGGCCGCGCTAGGCGGCCGCCGGTTGTATCCGGGGATTGAGCACGTACTCCTTCAGCACCTTGTCGGTAGCGGCGTCGACCTCGGTCAGCTGCACGTCGTAGCTCCAGAGGTCGGCAAGGTGCTGCAGCACGCGCTTGGTGTCGGTCTCATTGAGCTGCGCGCCCTTGACCACGGTATGCCGCAGCATCAGGCGGCGATCGCCGGCGAGATCGACGTCGACCACCTCGATGTTCGGGTCGATGTAGCCGACATCGTACTGCTTCGACAACTCGCGGCGGATGCGCCGATAGCCGCGCTCGTCATGGATGGCATCAACCAGGATGCCGGCGCGCTCGGCCGGATCGTCGTGCAGATGGAACAGCCGCAACTGCCGGATCAGGGCCGGGCTGAGGAACTGGCTGATGAAGCTCTCGTCGCGATAATTGGCCCAGACGTCGCGCAGCACCGCCATCTCATCGCCGGTGCCGGCGATGTCCGGGAACCATTCGCGGTCCTCCTCGGTCGGATCCTTCACGATGCGCTCGATGTCCTGCATCATCGCAAAGCCGAGCGCATAGGGATTGAAGCCGGAGAACCGCGGATCGTCGAACTGCGGCTGGAACACGACGTTGGTGTGCGACTGCAGGAATTCCAGGAAGTTGCCGTCGGTGAGGCGGCCGTCCTGATGGAGCCGGTTCATGATGCGATAATGCACGTAGGTCGCCGTGCCCTCGTTCATGACCTTGGTCTGGCCCTGCGGATAGAAATACTGCGCGATGTGGCGGACGATGCGCAGCAATTCGCGCTGCCAGGGCGCCAGCCGCGGCGCGGTCTTCTCCAGGAAATAGAGCAGGTTCTCCTGCGGCAGGCCGAGCAGCGCCTTGCGCCGTTCGACGTTGAGCACCGCGCTGGTCTTGACCGGGCCTGATGGCACCGTGCGCCAGAGGTCGTTGAACGTGCCTTCCTCGTAAAGGCGGCGCTTGCCGGCGCGCTTCTCCTCCTCGCGGAAGTCGAGCTTTTTCTTGCCGGGGTAGCGGTCGACGCCGTGCGACATCAGCGCATGCGCCGCGTCCAGCGTGTGCTCGACCGCCAGCCGTCCGAACCGCTCCTCGCATTGGCCGATGTAGCCGCGGGCGAAATCGAGATAGTCGAGGATGCCGTCGGCGTCGGTCCACTGCTTGAACAGGTAGTTGTTCTTGAAGAAATGGTTGTGGCCGAACGCGGCGTGCGCGATGACCAGCGTCTGCATCGTCGCCGTGTTCTCCTCCATCAGATAGGAGATGCACGGCGAAGAGTTGATCACGATCTCGTAGGCGAGGCCCATCAGGCCTTTGCGGTAGGAGGCCTCGTGATAGGCGAAGTGCTTGCCGAACGACCAGTGCTTGTAGAACAGCGGCATGCCGACCGAGGAATAGGCGTCGAGCATCTGCTCGGCGGTGATCACCTCGATCTGGTTCGGATAGGTGTCGAGCCCGAGCTCCTTCTGCGCCACCCTCTCGCAGGCATCGTGGATGCGCTGCAGGGTGAGAAAGTTCCAGTCCGCGCCTTCGAACAGCAGCCCGCTCATGACGCCGCCCTCTCCTGCGAGGTCCCGCGGCGCTGGAACAGGTCGTGGAACACCGGGAAGATCTCGCTGCGGTCCCGCACCTTGCGCATCGACAGCGGCTCGCCATTGGCGCGAAGGCGCTCATACAGCGACCACAGCGACGAGTCCGGCATTTCGAACGAGTAGGTGCCGGATTCGCCGACCTCGAGATAGGCGAAGAACTGCGACACCGGCAGGATGTTGGCGGTCAGGAGGCGCGCGACGTTCTCCGAATCCGAGGTGGCATTGTCGCCGTCGGAGGCCTGCGCGGCGTAGATGTTCCAGTCCGAGGGCCGGAAGCGCGAGCGGACGATGTCGTGCATGCATTGCAGCGCGCTCGACACCAGGGTGCCGCCGGAAGCCGGGCCATAGAAGAAGGTCTGCTCGTCGACCTCCTCGGCGCGATCGGTGTGGCGGATGAACACGATCTCGACGTGGCGGTAGCGCCGGGTCAGGAACACGTAAAGCAACATGTAGAACCGTTTTGCCAAGTCCTTCATGTGCTCCGACATCGAGCCGGAGACATCCATCAGGCAGAACATCACCGCCTGCGCGATCGGCTTCGGCACCGCCTCGAAGCGGCGGTAGCGGATGTCGATCGGATCGATGAACGGAATGCGCTTGGCCTTGGCCTTCAGGGCTTCCAGCTCCGCGACCAGCGCAGCCTTCTTGTCGTCGTCGGTCTCCTCCGCGATCCTGGCTTCCAGCTCGGCGATCGCTTCCGGCCGCGGCCGGCGCAAGGCGACGCGGCGGGCCATCGCCCGGGTGACCGTGCGGCTGATCGAAATGTTGGCCGGCGAGCCCGACGTCGAGTAGCCCGCACGCACCAAACCCTCGCTCTCCGCCTCGGCGAATTTGCGCTTGGCGAGATCGGGCAGCTCGAGGTCGTCGAGGAACAGATTGACGAACTCCTCCTTGCTGAGCATGAAGCGGAAGGCGTCCTCGCTGTCGCCCTGCCCCGGACCCGATTTGCGGCCGCTGCCGTCTCCGGAACGCGGCAGGATGTCGCCTTCGACGAACTTCTTGTTGCCGGGCAGCACCATGTCGCGGGTGCCGCCTTCGCGGCGGAAGCGCGGCTCGTCCATGCCATCGAGCGGAATCGAGACCTCGCCGCCTTCGAGCACGTCCTTGATGTCGCGGTCCTGCGACGTCTTCTTCACGGCTCCCTGAACCAGCGCCTTGGCCCGGCGCAAGAACCGCTGGCGGTTTTCGAGACTCTTGCCGCCCGGGTTCAGGCGCCGATCAATGATGTGCATGACCACGTTTGCTACGCCTCCTGCTGCAGCGGCTTCTGCTCCTGCTCTCCCCCGCCGCGATGCCACGGTGCGGCGTCAGACCCGACGCTGCACCGGCATCCCTCGCCTGTCCGGCGCCCTCCGATGAAGCGTCGAACGGTTCGCGTGTGTTGCCTTGGCGCCGAGGTCAGACCGATGGCCTGTAGCACATGCAGTCAAACATCGGCGCCGCGCACGATCAACCGGCCTGCTTCACCCGCATGTACCACTCGACCAGCCGGCGGACCTGCCGCTCGGTGTAGCCGCGTTCGACCATGCGCGCGACGAAATCGTCGTGCTTCTTCTCGGTCTCACCGTCCTTCTTGGTGCCGAAGGAGATGACCGGCAGAAGGTCTTCGACCTGTGAGAATATCCTCTTTTCGATGACCTCGCGGATCTTTTCGTAGGAGGTCCAGGACGGATTTTTTCCGCCGTTCTGGGCCCGGGAGCGCAGCGAGAACTTGACAACCTCGTTGCGGAAGTCCTTCGGGTTGGCGATGCCCGCCGGTTTCTCGATCTTGGTCAGTTCCTGGTTCAACAGCTCGCGGTTGAGCAGCTGTCCCGTATCGGGATCCTTGAAGTCCTGGTCCTCGATCCAGGCGTCGGCGTAGTCGACGTAGCGGTCGAACAGATTCTGGCCGTAATCGGAATAGGATTCGAGATAGGCCTTCTGGATCTCGTTGCCGATGAACTCGGCATAGCGCGGCGCCAGATCGGCCTTGATGAATTCGAGATAGCGTTTCTCGATCTCTTCCGGCAGCTGCTCGCGCCGGATCGACTGCTCCAGCACATACATCAGATGAACGGCGTCGGCGGAGACCTCCGACGTGTCATGATTGTAGGTCGCGGCCAGCACCTTGAACGCGAAGCGCGTCGAAATGCCGTCCATGCCCTCGTCGACGCCGGCGGCGTCACGATATTCCTGCACGCTGCGCGCCTTGGGGTCGGACTCCTTCAGGCTCTCGCCGTCATACACCCGCATCTTGGCGTACAGTGTCGAGTTTTCGTGCTTGCGCAGCCGCGACATCACCGAGAAGCGGGCCAGCGTATCGAGCGTGGCCGGCGCGCAAGGCGCGGTGGCCAGCTCTGAGCCCTGGATCAGCTTCTCGTAGATCTTGCGCTCTTCGGTGGTCCGCAGGCAGTACGGCACCTTGATGACGCAGATGCGGTCGATGAAGGCCTCGTTGTTCTTGTTGGTCTTGAAGCTCTGCCACTCCGCCTCGTTGGAGTGTGCCAGAATGACACCGTTATAGGGAATGGCGCCGATGTTTTCGGTGCCGATGTAATTGCCTTCCTGCGTCGCCGTGAGCAGCGGATGCAGCATCTTGATCGGCGCCTTGAACATCTCGACGAATTCGAGAATGCCCTGGTTGGCGCGGTTGAGGCCGCCCGAGTAGGAGTAGGCGTCAGGATCGTTCTGCGCGTAGGTCTCGAGCTTGCGAATGTCGACCTTGCCGACCAGTGACGAGATGTCCTGGTTGTTCTCGTCGCCCGGCTCGGTCTTGGCGATGCCGATCTGGCGCAGCCGCGACGGCTGGATCTTGGCGACGCGGAACTGGGAGATGTCACCGCCGAACGCTTCGAGCCGCTTGTAGCACCACGGGCTCATCAGGCCCGACAGGCGGCGACGCGGAATGCCGTACTTTTCCTCGAGCATCGGGCCCAGCGTGTCGGGATCGAACAGGCCGAGCGGCGATTCGAAGACCGGGCTCAACTCATCGCCTGCCTTCAGCACGTAGATCGGATGCGTCTCCATCAGCTGCTTCAGCCGCTCGGCGAGCGAGGACTTGCCGCCGCCGACCGGGCCGAGGAGATAGAGGATCTGCTTGCGCTCTTCCAGGCCCTGGGCGGCGTGGCGGAAGAAGCCGACGATGCGCTCGATCGTGTCTTCCATGCCGTAGAAGCCCGCGAAGGCTGGATACAGCCGAACCGTGCGGTTCAAAAAAATACGGCCAAGGCGTGGATCCTTGGCCGTGTCTATCATTTGAGGCTCACCGATCGCAGCTAGTAGTCGCTCAGCGGCGTTCGCGTATCGCATCGGGTCGGTTCGACACGATTCCAGATATTCCTGCATCGACATGTCGGTCTGGCTTCGAGCCTCGAACGACCTCGCGAACGCGTTGAACAACGAATCGTTGTACATGATCCCTCTCCACGTAGGTTCCGCCGCACCTGTGGCAACGGGTCGAGATCTTAGTACGTTCCTACTGATCCCGAACCGACTCAGAGTGAAGCGTGCTAGCCCCTATTGGGCACCCTCTTCATCCTTCTCCGCAACGCCAAGTGCATGCAGCATATGCCCTATGAACATGCACTTCGCTCAATAGTTCGGCAAAAACGCGCCAATCGTTCCATTTGTAGCCTATTGTCTCTGCTTCGCAACATCCGCAATACCCCGGCACCGTAATCTCCCTGCGCCGCACAAGGCCTTGTGAAGCGGCGTGAGCGGGCCGCAATGAAGCGGAAAGAGTGCGGTCGCACTGCACGTGAACGCCGAATGAACGAAGATCTTCCTGGCTGCGACGAATAAATGGAACGATTGATCCATTCCGTGACCGAGCGCACGCGACGCACCTGCAACCGGCGGGACTCATGAAAGCACTCTTCATCCTCGCCACGATTGGACTCGCTGTCGCAGCTCCGGCTCGCGCCGACGACGTCGTCAGCAAGGCGCAGGCGCGTGCCTTCGACCAGCGTGTTTTCACGAAGGCACCAGGACAAAAATCCTACGCCTGCTTCACCCGTCACTACGACGCCGATCACCTCATGCGACATCCCAAGCAGAAGGTCTCCGCCATGCAGCTGCTCGTTACTGCAGAGATCCCGCATGGCGAGCGCGAGATCAGCTACTCGTTCCGCCTCGGCGTCAACTATCGCGACCGCCCCGGCGATTTCGATTCCAGCGGATCGTGCGAACATGCACGCGCCGAGAACGCGGGACACGCGGTGCGCTACAGCTGCCCGGTCGATTGCGAAGGCGGCGGCATCGAGATTGCTATGGCGAAGGAAGACATTTCCGCCATCGTAAGCCTGACGCGGATCACCGTTTGGCAGCGAAACAACAGGCCCGATGACGAGGCAGGCGACGCGCTGGTGGCGGGCACGGACGACAAGATCTTCCGGGTCGACCGCAGCGACGTCGCCGACTGCGCGGGCCTCGTCACCGACCGCAAGGAGCTCGCAGCCATTCGGCACAAATGACATCATGTCCTTCAACAGATGTGACGCAGTGCCCGCTTTGCAAGGAGACCGCCATGCAGCGACGCAGATTATTGAGCGCGGCGATATCGACATGCGCAGTCCTGTTCGCGACGTCCCGCGCGCGGGCCGCCGCTGACGGTCCAACCGGCGCCAAGCTCAAGGTCGTCTACCATTTGAACGAAATCGACAAGGTCGGCTTCGTCCTCGGCAACATTCAGAATCATTACGACGGAGTCGGCGGCCCGGATCACGTCACGATTGCGCTGGTCGTTCATGGCCCCGCACTCCGCGCCTTCACGTCAGGCGCCGCCACGGACATCAGGAGTCGGCTGGCCCACCTTTCCAGAGCCGGTCTGGCGCTCGCCGCCTGCGGCAACACGATGAAGGCCCAGAACCTGACCCTCGGCGATCTCCTGCCCGGCTTTACGGTGGCCGACCGGGGCGGCGTGGTGCGGCTCGCCGAGCTGCAGTCCCAGGGCTACCTGTATCTCCGCCCTTGAGCCGGGACCGCCTCGCCCCGAATCCGCACGAAGCTGTTGGGATTCAACGGGGATCAATCCAATATGAATGGCGTTATCCGCCAACGTGACGCATAGTTTCGGCGCGGGGCCAGGCACGGCCTGGAACCCGGAAAAAGCCAGCCAGCGCACATAGATAAGGCATCATGAACCCCGTCAAAGCACTCGAAAAACACGGCCAGGCGGTCTGGCTCGACTTCCTTGCCCGCGGCTTCGTCGCAAAGGGCGACCTGAAGCGGCTGATTGACGAGGATGGCGTCAAGGGCGTGACCTCGAACCCCGCGATCTTCGAAAAGGCGATCGGCAGCTCGGACGAATATGACGCCCCGATCGCGAAGGCGCTGAAGGGCGGCGACCGTTCGCCGACGCAGCTGTTCGAAACCGTTGCCGTCGAGGACATCCAGAACGCCGCCGACGTGTTGCGGCCGGTCTATGACGCTTTCGACGGCAATGACGGTTTCGTCAGCCTCGAAGTGTCGCCCTATCTCGCCATGGACGCCGCCGGCACGATCAAGGAAGCCGAGGCGCTGTGGAAAGCGGTCAGCCGCAAGAACCTGATGATCAAGGTGCCGGCGACGGATGCATGCCTGCCGGCGATCCAGCATTTGATCTCCAAGGGCATCAGCGTCAACATCACGCTGCTGTTCTCGCAGGAGGTCTACCGGCAGGTTGCCGAGGCCTACCTCGCCGGGCTTGAGGCCTATGTCGCTGACGGCGGTGATCCGTCGCATGTGGCGAGCGTCGCCTCGTTCTTCGTCAGCCGCATCGACAGCGTCGTGGACAAGCAGCTCGACGACAAGATCGCCCAAGCCAACGATCCCTCGGAGAAGGAGCGGCTGACGGCGCTGAAAGGCAAGATCGCGATCGCCAATGCCAAGATGGCGTATCAGGATTACAAGCACCTGTTCGCCGGCGAGCGCTGGGAGTGGCTGGCGGCCAAGGGCGCCAAGCCGCAGCGGCTGCTGTGGGCCTCCACCGGCACCAAGAACAAGGATTACAGCGACGTCCTCTATGTCGAGGAGCTGATCGGCCCCAACACCGTCAACACCGTGCCGCCGGCCACGCTGGACGCCTTCCGCGACCATGGCAAGGCGCGCGACAGCCTTGAAGAGAATGTCGAGGCGGCCGAGACCGCGCTCGACGAGCTGGCGAAGACCGGCATCTCGCTCGACCACATCACCGCCGATCTCGTCATCGACGGCGTCAAGCAGTTCGCCGACGCCGCCGACAAGCTCTATGGCGCGGTGGCGCACAAACGCGCCGTGGTGCTCGGCGAAGCGCTCGGGCAGCAGTCGATCGCGGTTGCTGCTGATCTGCAGAAGAAGGTTGCCGCGGCCACCGAGGAGTGGCGCAAGGCTGCCAAGATTCGCCGCCTCTGGCACAAGGACGCCAGTGTCTGGACCGGCAAGGACGAGCACAAATGGTTGGGTTGGCTGACCAGCGCCGAGAAGGCCGACATCGCCGACTATGAGGACTATGCCCAGCGGGTGAAGGGACAGAAGTTCTCCGATGCCGTCGTGCTCGGCATGGGCGGCTCCAGCCTCGGACCGGAGGTGCTCGCCAAGACGTTCTCGCGCAAGGCCGGCTTCCCCAGACTGCACGTGCTCGATTCGACCGATCCGGCACAGGTGCGCGCCATGGAGAAGGCGATCGATCTCTCGAAAACCGTGTTCATCGTGTCCTCCAAATCGGGCGGCACGACCGAGCCCAACGCGATGAAGGATTATTTCTTCGCACGCGTCAGCGAAGCGATCGGCGCCAGCAAGGCCGGCCATCGCTTCATCGCCGTCACCGATCCCGGCTCGTCACTGGAGAAGGCGGCCAAGGCGCAAGGCTTTGCGCGCATCTTCCACGGCGAGCCGACCATCGGCGGGCGCTATTCGGTGCTGTCGCCATTCGGCCTGGTGCCGGCTGCGACCGCGGGCATCGACGTGCGCAAATTGATCACGAACGCCTTGTCGATGGTGCGCTCGTGCGGCCCCGACGTGCCGCCACTCCAGAATTCCGGCGTGCAACTCGGTCTGGCAATGGGACTCGCCGGGCTGGATGGCCGCGACAAGGTGACGATCTTCGCTTCGCCCAAGATCGCAGATTTCGGCGCCTGGGCCGAGCAGCTGATCGCGGAGTCCACGGGCAAGGAGGGCAAGGGTCTGATTCCGATCGACGCCGAGCCGGTCGCCCCGCCCGAGGTCTACGGCCCTGATCGCTTCTTCATCGATATCAAGGTGGAGGGTGACGAGGTCGCCGGTCACGACGAGAAACTCTCGGCGCTCGAACAGGCTGGTCATCCGGTCGTTCGCATCGTCATGGCCTCGATCGATCAGCTCGGACAGGAGTTCTTCCGCTTCGAGATGGCCACGGCCGTTGCCGGTGCCGTTCTCGGCATCAATCCGTTCGATCAGCCCGACGTCGAGTCCGCCAAGATCAAGACGCGCGAGCTCACGGCGGCGTTCGAACAGACGGGCGCGCTGCCGCCGGAAGAGCCGGTGGTCGCCATCAAGGGCTGCGAGCTCTACACCGATGCGCACAATGCCGAGAGCCTGCGCGAGCATGGCGCAGACGGCACCCTCGCCTCCTGGCTCAAGGCACATCTCGGCCGCGCCGGCGACGGCGACTACATCGCCCTGCTCGGCTACATCGAGCACAATGGCGCGAACACCGAGGTGCTGCAGCGGATCAGGCTCAAGCTGCGCGACAGCAAGCATCTCGCGACCTGCGCCGAGTTCGGGCCGCGCTTCCTGCACTCCACCGGCCAGGCCTACAAGGGCGGACCGGACAGCGGCGTGTTCCTGCAGATCACCGCCGATGACGCCCAGGATCTTGCGATTCCCGGACAGAAGGCGAGCTTCGGCGTCATCAAGGCGGCGCAGGCGCGCGGCGATTTCGACGTGCTCACCGAGCGCGGGCGACGCGCGTTGCGGGTGCACCTGAAGGGCAATCTGAAATCGGGCCTCAAGATGCTCGACAGCGCCATCAATGAAGCGCTGAGCTAGGAAGGGCCGCGTCGATGCAGTTGGGTATGATCGGTCTCGGGCGCATGGGCGGCAACATCGTGCGCCGCCTGATGCGCGCGGGACATTCCTGCGTGGTGTACGATCGCGATGCAAAGGTCGTGGCCGCACTGGTCGCCGAAGGCGCGACCGGCGCGGCCAGCCTGGAAGAGTTCGTCGGCAAGCTCACGACGCCGCGGCATGCCTGGATCATGCTTCCGGCGGGCAAGATCACTGAAGCCACCGTCGACCAGCTGACCAAGCTGATGTCTGCCGATGACGTGATCATCGATGGCGGCAACAGCTTCTGGCAGGATGACGTCCGCCGCGGCCAGGCTTTGAAAGAGCGTGGCCTGCACTACGTCGACGTCGGTACCTCCGGCGGCGTCTGGGGCCTCGACCGCGGCTATTGC
Organism: Bradyrhizobium sp. HKCCYLS20291; assembly: GCF_051167715.1. Taxonomy (NCBI): domain Bacteria; kingdom Pseudomonadati; phylum Pseudomonadota; class Alphaproteobacteria; order Hyphomicrobiales; family Nitrobacteraceae; genus Bradyrhizobium; species Bradyrhizobium sp. HKCCYLS20291. The sequence goes on from NZ_JBNPTO010000024.1 coordinate 65,916, forward strand.
ATGATGATCGGCGGCGACAAGGCCGTGGTCGACCGGCTCGATCCGATCTTTTCGACGCTCGCGCCGGGCATCGGCGACATTCCGCGGACGCCGAGCCGTGACGGCCGCGACGCCCGCGTCGAGCAGGGCTATATCCATGCCGGGCCGACCGGTGCCGGCCATTTCGTCAAGATGATCCACAACGGCATAGAATACGGCCTGATGCAGGCCTATGCGGAAGGCTTCGACATCCTGCGAAATGCCAACAGTGCCGCCCTGCCCGAGGCGCACCGCTTCGACTTCGACCTTGCTGATATCGCCGAGGTCTGGCGCCGCGGCAGCGTCATTCCATCGTGGCTGCTCGATCTCACCGCGAGCGCGCTGGCGCGCCAGCCGACGCTGGAGAAGTACTCCGGCTATGTCGAGGATTCCGGCGAGGGCCGCTGGACCGTCAATGCCGCGATCGACGAGGCGGTGCCGGCAGAGGTGCTGACAGCTGCTCTGTTCGCGCGCTTCCGCTCGCGCCAGGAGCATACGTTTGCCGAGAAGATCCTCTCCGCCATGCGCGAGGGGTTTGGCGGCCACAAGGAGCCGGAGCAGCATCCTGATCCGGCGCGCCAGAGCGCGCCCGAAATCGTAAAGCCCAGGGATGACCGCGCGTGATCTCTCTGCATCATCCTCACCAGCCGCCACATCAGAAACCCGACGCCTGCGCGTTCGTCATCTTCGGCGTGACCGGCGACCTGACGCATCGGCTGGTGCTGCCGTCGCTTTATAATCTGGCCGCCAACCAGCTGCTGCCGGATCGCTTCTGCATCGTCGGCATCGCGCGCAAGGGCATGTCGAGCGAGCAGCTGCGCACCAATCTGATGGAGGGCCTGCGCAAATATGCGACGCGCCCGATCGAGGACGAGGTGGCGCAACGGCTGTTGCATTGTGTGACCGCGATCGAGGCTGATCCGAAGGAGCCCGACAGCTTCGACCAGTTGAAGGACCGGCTGGAGAAGCTGGAGGCCGCGCGGGAAACGCACGGCAACCGGCTGTTCTATCTGGCCACGCCACCGAGCGCGTTCGCGCCGATCGCCCAGCAGCTCGGGCGTGTCGGCTTACTGAAGGAGGATGGCAAGGCCTGGCGGCGGATCGTGGTCGAAAAGCCGTTCGGCACCGATCTCGCGTCGGCGAAGAAGCTCAACGACCAATTGCTGGAGCTCGTCACCGAGCACCAGATCTACCGGATCGATCATTATCTCGGCAAGGAGACGGTGCAGAACATCCTGGTGCTGCGCTTCGCCAACGGAATGTTCGAGCCGATCTGGAACAGGCACCACATCGATCACGTGCAGATCACGGTCGAGGAGAAGCTCGGCGTCGGAACCCGCGGCAGCTTCTACGATGCGACCGGCGCGCTGCGCGACATGGTGCCGAACCATTTGTTCCAGCTGCTCTCGCTGGTCGCGATGGAGCCGCCGGCGCGGTTCGACGCGCATACGGTCCGCTCCGAGAAGGCCGAGGTGCTCTCCGCCATTCAGCCGCTCACCGAACAGGAGGCGCTGCTGAATTCCGTTCGCGGCCAATACAAGGCCGGCGTGATCGGCGACACCGAGCTGCCCGCCTATCGCAACAGCAAGGATGTGAGCGCCGACAGCGCGACCGAGACCTATGCCGCGCTCAAGCTGACGATCGACAATTGGCGCTGGGCTGGCGTGCCGTTCTATCTGCGCACCGGCAAGGCGCTGGGCGCCAAGCGCACTGAAGTGGCGATCAAGTTTCGCCAGGCGCCGTTCGCGATGTTCAGCTGCACGCCGATCGACACGCTGGCGGAGAACTATCTCGTCATCGGCATCGAGCCGACCCAGAGCATCACGCTGCAGTTCAACACCAAGATCCCGGGGCCGACCATCCGCACCGACGGCGTGCAGATGAAGTTCAACTACAAGGATTATTTCCAGGCCGAGCCGGCCACCGGCTACGAGACGCTGATCTACGACTGCATGATCGGCGACAACATCCTGTTCCAGCGCGCCGACAGCGTCGAGGCCGGCTGGAAGGCGGTCGAGCCGTTCATCGAGGCCTGGAAGAAGGCCGGCCGCGACGGCCTGCATGTGTACGACGCCGGAAGCGATGGTCCCAAGGCCGCGGCCGATCTGCTGGCGCGGGATGGCCGCAGCTGGCGCAAGCTGGCCTGACCGATGCGGACCCCGCCGCCTGAGCTCATTCGCGTCGCCGACAAGCCGGCGATGGCGCAAGCTGCCGCCGATCGCCTGCTCGCAGTCGTCGCCGCCAACCCCGGCCGGATTGCGATCTGCCTGACCGGCGGCTCGAGCCCCAAGCAGCTGTACGAACTGCTGATGACGGCCGCCTACCGCGAGCGAATTCCGTGGCCCCGCGTGCACTGGTTCATCGGCGACGAGCGCTTCGTGCCAGCAGTTGATCCGCTGCATAACATGACCATGGCGCGCCACGCCTTCCTCGACGCCTGTGCTCCGGCGGCAAACATCCATCCCATTCCGACCGACACCACCGATCCGGACGCGGGCGCGCGCGCCTATGAGCGTGAACTGAAAAAATTCTACGGCGCCGAGCAGCTCGATCCGGCGCGGCCGCTGTTTGATCTGGTGCTGCTCGGCATCGGTCCCGATGGCCATGTCGCCTCGCTGTTTCCCGGCTACCCCGCGGTCGATGTCCGCGACCGCTGGGTGGTGGGCGTCGACAAGGCGCATGTCGCGCCATTCGTGCCGCGTGTCAGCCTGACGCTGCCGGCGCTGGCCTCCTGCCGCACCATGCTGTTCGAGGTCGCGGGCGCCGACAAGCGGCCGATCCTGACGCGCGTGCTGGCGGGGGAGGATCTGCCGGCCAATCGCGCGCGTTCGAACGAGCAGACGTTGTTCATGGTCGACGCCGCGGCATCGCCTCAGCTGCCGCAGGCCTTGATCGTCATGGGCGTGGCCGGCTCGGGCAAGAGCACGATCGGCGAAGCGCTCGGGCGCCGCCTGGGGTGGCGTTTCGAGGACGGCGACAGCTTCCACCCGCCGGCCAACGTGGCCAAGATGAGCGCGGGCCATCCTCTCACCGATGAGGATCGCTGGCCCTGGCTGCGGGCGATCGCCGACGAGATCGCGCGCTGTCGGGACAAGGGCGAGCACATCATCATCGCCTGTTCGGCGCTCAAGAAGGCCTATCGCGACATTCTGACCGGCGGCGGCAGCGACATCAGCATCGTCTATCTGGCGGGAAGCCAGCAGTTGATCGCGGAGCGGATGCGCCACCGCAAGGGGCATTTCATGCCGACCGGCCTGCTAGACAGCCAGTTTGCCACGCTGGAGCCGCCGCAAGCCGGCGAGCATCCGATCACGGTCTCGGTCGACGCGCCGGTCGAGCGCATCGTCAACGACATCCTGCAGCAGATTCACATCGGTCAGGACCACGCCTGATCGCGAATGGAAGGTCCCATGACGCGCATCGCTCTCGTCGTGTCCGACGTCGACGGCACGCTCCTGACCAAGGACAAGGTGCTCACCGAACGTGCGGCCAAGGCCGCACGCGAGCTTCGCGACTCCGGCATCGCCTTCACGATCACCTCGAGCCGGCCCGCGATCGGCATGGGCTTCCTGATCGCGCCGCTGCAGATCGACCTCCCGGTCGGGCCGTTCAACGGGAGCTCGATGATCGGGCCGGACATGCGCCCGATCGAACAGAGCCTGATCCCGGCAGACGCCGTCGAGCGCTGCATCGGTCTTCTCCATCAGCACGGCATCGACATCTGGGTGTTCACCGCGGATGCCTGGCTGACCCGCAATCCGGATGGCGGCTACGTGCCCAATGAGCAGCGCGCGATCCGCGCCGATCCCACGATCATCGACGACTTCTCGCCCTATCTTTCGAACGCCTGCAAGATCGTCGGCTCCAGCAGCGACTTCGAGCTGCTGGCGGCTTGCGAAGGCGAGATGCAGACTCTGCTCGGCAGTGAAGCGACCGCGATCCGTTCGCAGAGCTATTATCTCGACGTCACGCCGCCCGGCCGCGACAAGGGCACCTTCGTCACGGCGATGGCACAGCGGCTCGGCATTCCGCTCGATGCCGTGGCGACGATCGGCGACATGCACAACGACGTCGCCATGTTCAAGGTCAGCGGACTGTCGATCGCGATGGGCAACGCCAGCGACGACGTGAAGAGCCACGCCAAGCGCGTCACGACCTCCAACCAGGACGAAGGCTTTGCCAACGCCATGGAGATGATCCTGGCGGAGAATGCGCAGGGCTAGCCTGCCAGCTCACGCCTCCGAGCGCTGCTTGGCCGGCTTGTCGCTGGTCTTCTTGGCGCCGCACAGATTTTGCGCCGTGTTGACCAGCGCAATATGCGTCAGCGCCTGCGGGAAGTTGCCGGTCTGCCGGCGCGCATCGATATCGTATTCTTCCGCCAGCAATCCGACATCGTTGGCGATGTCGACCACGCGCTGGAACAGCGCCTCCGCCTTGGCGATCTCGCCGGCGAGCACATGCGCGTCGGCCAGCCACAGCGTGCACGCGAGGAACGCGCCTTCGATCGGCTGTTGCTCCTGCGAGGACGTCTCGCGCGGATCGTGCCGCAGCACGAAGCCATCCGGCATCAGATGCTGCTCGATGGCCGCGATCGTGCCGCGGATGCGCGGATCGGAGCACGGCAGGAAGCCGACCGCGGGCAACAGCAGCAGGCTCGCGTCGAGCAGCCGAGAACCATAGGAATCGACGAAGCTGCCGATCCCGGCATCGTAGCCCTTCTCGCACACGTCGCGATGAATGGTCTCGCGCAGCCGGCGCCAACGGTCGAGCGGCGCCTTCAGGCCGAAACGTTCGGCGCTCTTGATCGCCCGGTCGAACGCGACCCAGGTCATGACCTTGGAGAACACATAGTGACGGCCGTCACCACGACGCTCCCAGATGCCGTGATCGGGCTGGTCCCAGACATCGGTGAGATGGTCGATCACCGCGCATTCGAGCGCCCAGGTGCCGTCATCGAGCTTGAGCCGGCTCATGCGTGCCTGGTGAAAGGCATCGATCAGCTCGCCATAGACGTCGAGCTGCAGCTGGGCATGAGCGGCGTTGCCGATCCGGACCGGCTGCGCGCCTTCGTAGCCCGGCAGCCATTCGGCTTCCCACTCCGTCAGCCGGCGCTGGCCCATGATGCCGTACATGATCTGCATGTGCGCCGGGGCGCCGGCGGCCGCGCGCAGCAGCCAATTGTGCCAGGCCAGCGCTTCCTCGGTGTAGCCGGAGTTCATCAAGGCGAGCAGCGTGAACGTTGCGTCGCGCAGCCAGCAGAAGCGATAGTCCCAGTTGCGCCAGCCGCCGAGCTTCTCCGGCAGCGAGGTCGTCGGCGCGGCGACGATGCCGCCGGTGGGACCGTAGGTCAGCGCCTTCAGCGTGACGAGCGAGCGCATCACGAGGTCGCGATGCTCGCCCTGGTAGGTGCAGCGGCGCGACCAGTCCGACCAGAACGCCTCGGTGTCGCGAAGCGCCTGCTCGTAGTCGATCGCCTTGGGGATCGGCAAATGCGACGCGCCGTAGGTCAGCACGAAAGGGACCGTCTCACCCGCCGCGACCGCGAACTCCGCGACGGTCGTCATGTCCTCGCCGTGCGTCTCGACCGGCGTGTGCAGCACCGCCATATCGGGACCGCATACGGCGAGCAGCGCCGAGCGATCCTCTGACCGCCTCACCCAGGGAATCTCGACGCCGAAGCCGAAGCGGATGATCATGTTCATGCGCATGCCGACCTCGCCCGAGACGCCGCGAACGAGGCGGACGACATCGGAGGCCTTGCCGCGCGGCGGCATGAAGTCGATCAGCTCGACTGTCCCCGTCTCCGTCTCGAACCGTGTCTCGAGGATCAGGCTGTCACCGCGATAACGACGGCTGCTCGATTTGACCTCGCCGGATGGCTCGATCAGCCAGCGGCCGTTATTGTGGTCGCCAAGCAGCGCCGCGAAGCAGGCATCCGAATCGAATGCCGGCCAGCACAACCAGTCGATCGATCCGTTGCGGCTGACAAGCGCAGCCGTTTCGCAATCACCGATCAGCGCATAGTCTTCGATCCTGCAGGACATTCCACATCCGTGTGCAAATGCCCCCCGCCGAATTCCCCACCGATTAAACGCCGGCCGGGCTGATCCGTTCGGCGGTTGCAGCCTTTAGCGCGTCGAGGCCGACCGCGCCGGCGATGTCCTCGATATTGATCGGCATCTTGCGGCGCCAGTTCGGATGCTCGTCGATGGTGCCGGGGATGTTGGGCTGATCGACGACGCCGAGCAGGTCCTCCAGCGAGATCGCGAGCAGGCGCGAGCGCGTGCGCGACAGGAAGCCGATCGCGGAATGGACGTCGTTGGCATGGATGCCGTTGTGACGGAGCACCTCGTCCCACAGCCCGAGCGCATGCCAGCGATCCTGATCGCTCTCGCCGGGATCGATGTCCAAGCCGCGTTTCGTCTTGAGATCGCCGAACGAGCGCCAGCCGGCATAAGTCGAGAGGTCGTGGGTATTCAGCGTCACCAGCGCATTCGGCGGATAGTAGTCGACGTCACGGAAGCGCCCGTTGTCGTCGCGCTCGAAGATCATCACCTTGTAGGACCACAGCCCCCAATCGGCCATCTGCTCGCGAAAGCCTTCCGGCACGGTGCCGAGATCCTCGCCGATGACGATGCATTCGCTGGCGACGCTCTCCATTGCGGTGGCGGCCAGCAGCGCATCGAACGGCATCTGGACGTAGGCGCCCTGCTTGGCGGGAAAGCCATGCGGCACCAGATACAGCCGCTTCAGGCCGAGCACATGGTCGAGCCGGATCGCGCCGGCGTGACGCATCGACGCCCTGATCATCTCGCGGAACGGCTCAAAATTCTTCAACTCGAGCCCTGGCGCATTGAAGCCGGCCAAGCCCCAGTTCTGTCCGACCGTATTCAACGGATCAGGCGGCGCGCCCACCGAGAGAGTGCGCGAAATCGCGCCCTGCTCGTTCCAGGCATCGAAGCCGTCGGACTGAACGCCGACTGCGACATCGAGATAGAGACCGACCTTCATGCCCAATCGATGAGCAAGATCCTTGCAATGACGCAGCTGGCGCTCGGCGAGCCACTGCACATAGGCCACGAAATCGGCTTCCCGCCGATCGGGGCCGCTCAGCAGCGCCGCGCAGCGCGCCGGATCGGGCTGGCGCCATTCCTCGGGCCATTCCCACCACGGCTTCTGGAAACGATGCCGCAGCACCTCGAAACAGGTGAAGCGAGCCAGCAGGTCGCCGCGCTCGGCGCGATAAGTCTTGAACTCTGCAGATTCGGCTCCGTCGGGAGCAGACATGAACGCATCGAAGGCCGCGCGCAGCGCCGGCCATTTCAGCGCCGCGACGCCCTTGTAGTCGACCAGCTCGGTCTGGCGCAGCGGCTCCAGCACCTTGCTGTCGGGTCCGTTCGCGAAGCCCGGCGCCTGCTCGACATCGACATAGAGCGCGTTGAGGAACAGCCGGCTATTCGGTGCATACGGGCTGAAATCGGCCGGCCGGTCGTCGAACAGCGCGTGCAGCGGGTTGAGGCCGACACCATCGGCGCCGAGCTTGGCGCAGATGTCGATCAGATTGGCGAGGTCCGTGAAGTCCCCCATGCCCCAGTTGCGGCGCGAGCGAATGCCATAGAGTTGCACGGCCAACAGCCAGACGCGGTCGAAATCGCCAACGAAGGCCTTGTCGGGCGCCACCAGCAGCGGCAGATCCTCGCGACACGACGACGCATCCAACAGCTCGACGCGATAGCTGCCGACCGGAAGATCCGTCGGCCATTCGATGAACGGATCGTTGGCCTCACCGCTCGCGGCCGCCACGTCGCCCTGCTTGACGGTCCACGTGACCGGCAGCTTGGCCGCTTCGCTGAGCCGGCTGCGGGTCGGCTGGCCGGATCGAAGCACGATTGCACTGCTGAGCAGCCGGCGAGGTGTCGGCCTCGGGAAGGCCTCGACGATGATCTTGAGGGCCGTTTCGTCGGTGACACGGCGCTGCCCCTGACCGTCGTAGAATTCTGTCAGGATTCCGAGACTGTGAGCTTCGTTGAAGAGATCCATTCGGCACGCGATCTGGACGTGACGGGGCGCACGTCGAAAAAATTGTTGTTTAACGGCAAGAGGATAGAGCCCTAACGCGCCGCGTCCGCCCTCGTTCCCCCGGGAACAAAAGCGAGGTCCCCGGCATTGTCAGGGGTGGTCACGGTTCCCTAGCGAACCGGGACACCGTTTTCTTGTCAATGGCATCACCGTGAACAAATTTGCGCACACGTTCGAGAGCGTCGCCCCGCGAGACGCTTTCTCCCCTATTCTGCCCTCTTTTGAGGAGAGCCGCATCTGGCGGGGCCGACCCGTCTCCGACCGTATCCTATCCATTCGTCTTTCTCTCGGTGTGAGGGCCTCATGAACGTGATGTCATCCCTGGACGGCCCCAACCTCCAGACCGAGACCGATGGCGATGGTCTCTGGTACAAGGACGCGATCATCTACCAGTTGCATGTCAAGGCGTTCGCCGACAGCAACAATGACGGCATCGGCGACTTCGCAGGCCTGACCGACAAGCTCGACTATCTGCAGGATCTCGGCGTCACCGCACTGTGGCTGCTGCCGTTCTACCCCTCGCCCGGGCGCGATGACGGCTACGACATCGCCGACTATGGCAGCATCAATCCCGATTTCGGGACCATGAAGGACTTCAAGCGCTTCATCCAGGAAGCGCAGCGCCGCGGCTTGCGCGTCATTACCGAGCTCGTCGTCAACCACACCTCCGACCAGCATCATTGGTTCAAACGCGCCCGCCGCAGTCCGCACGGTTCGAGCGCCCGCAACTGGTACGTCTGGAGCGACACCGATCAGAAATACCAGGAAACCCGGATCATCTTCACCGACACCGAGAAGTCCAACTGGACATGGGACCACGAGGCCGGCCAGTTCTACTGGCACCGCTTCTTCTCGCACCAGCCGGACCTGAACTTCGACAATCCGCGGGTGGTCAACGCCATCATCCAGGTGATGAAGCGCTGGCTCGATGCCGGCGTCGACGGCTTCCGCCTCGACGCCATTCCCTACCTGTGCGAACGCGACGGCACCAGCAACGAAAATCTCCCCGAGACGCACGCGATCATCAAGCGCCTGCGGGTCGAGCTCGACAATTACGCCAAGGACAAGCTGCTGCTGGCCGAGGCCAATCAATGGCCGGAGGACGTGCAGGAATATTTCGGCCAGGGCGACGAATGCCATATGGCCTACCACTTCCCGCTGATGCCGCGCATCTACATGGCGATCGCGCAGGAGGACCGCTTTCCGATCACCGACATCCTGCGCCAGACGCCGGACATCCCCGCGACCTGCCAGTGGGCGCTGTTCCTGCGCAATCATGACGAGCTGACGCTGGAAATGGTGACCGATGTCGAGCGCGACTATCTGTGGTCGACCTATGCCAACGACCCCCGCGCGCGCATCAATGTCGGCATCCGCCGGCGCCTTGCGCCGCTGATGGACAACGACCGGCGCAAGATCGAGCTGATGAACTCGCTCCTGATGTCGTTCCCGGGCACGCCGATCATCTATTATGGCGACGAGATCGGCATGGGCGACAACATCTATCTCGGCGACCGCAACGGCGTACGTACACCGATGCAGTGGACCCCCGACCGCAACGGCGGGTTTTCGCGCGCCGACCCGGCGCGGCTCTATGCGCCGATGATCATGGACCCGGTCTATGGCTACGAGGCGGTCAACGTCGAGGCGCAGTCGCGCAGCCTGTCGTCGCAGCTCAATGCGACCAAGAAGCTGATCTCGGTGCGCAAGTCGACGCTCGCCTTCGGCCGCGGCACGATGTCGTTCATCCGCCCCGCCAATCGCTCCGTGCTCGCCTACGTCCGGCAATACAAGGACGAGGTCATTCTCTGCGTCGCCAATCTGTCGCGCTCGGCGCAGGCGACCGAGCTCGATCTCTCCGCGTTCAAGGATCGCATTCCGATCGAGATGCTCGGCCGCTCACGCTTCCCTGCGATCGGCGAACTGCCCTACATGATCACGCTGGCGCCATATGGCTTCTACTGGTTCCAGCTCAAGGAGCGGGACAAGTCCGAACCGGTTGTCCAGCGCGCGGTGCCGGAATTCGAGACGCTGGTGGTGCCGCTCGGATCGACCTGGGTGTCGTTGGCGCGGACCCGCAGCCTGTTCGAACGCGACGTACTGCCCGGTCACCTCTCGCGCACGCGCTGGTATCCGGAGCGGTCGCCGGAGGCGATCCACCCCACGCTGACGTCGGCAATCCCGTTCTGCGACATCGGCGACAACCGACCTTGGCTGATCTTCTTCAAGGCCGCCGAGCGCAAGGACGAGCTGCGCTATCTGCTGCCGATGCAGATCGACTGGGTGCGCTTCGACCGCGAGCGCTACAATCCGCAGGCGTTCGCCGCCGTGCGCCAGGGCGCCCGCGAGGGCACGCTGCTGGACGCCGCCACCAACCCCATCTTCCTGTCGCTCCTGCTGCGCAATCTCGCGCAGTCGCTGACGGTGGAAGAGAACGGGCTGCGCCTTGAATTCCGCCCGACCTCGCGCTTTCCCGACAAGCCCGTGCGCGAGTCCGAGCAGGTCCGAATCATCGAGACCGACCGCTGCAGCAGCAAGGCGGTGGTCAACAACGAGTTCTTCATCAAGATCCATCGCGAGCTCGAGGCGGGAATCCTGCCCGAGGTCGACATGGGTCAGTTTCTCACCGAAACGGTCGGCTTCGCCAACGTGCCGCCGCTGCTCGGCAGCATCGAGCTGTTTCAGGACGGCGAGCAGCGCTCGGTTGGCAGCGTCCATGCGTTCGTCGAGAACCAGGGCGACGGCTGGACCGTTACTGCGGCCTATCTCGACCGCTATGTCGACGATCAGCGTGTCTTCGCCGCGAGCGGAGACGAGCGGCAGAGCGAAGAGTTGCCGCCCTATCTGCGCTATGTGACGCAAGCTGGACGGCGCCTCGGTGAGCTGCACGTCGCGCTGGCATCGCGCGGCGACATCGCTGATTTCGCTCCCGAGCCCACCACGACCGACAGCCTCGATCACTGGATCGACCGGCTGCGGGCGCAGGCCAGCCGGATTTTCACCGGCATGAGCGAGCGCCGCGACCGCCTCAAGGAGCCCGAGCGCGGGCTGATCGACCATGTGCTGGCCAGGCGCGGCGAGCTGTCGGAGCGGCTGGACGCGCTGATCCCAGGCCATGTCGGCGGGCACGACATCCGAGTTCATGGCGACTTTCATCTCGGCCAGATCCTGATCGTCAAGGATGACATCTTCATCATCGACTTCGACGGCGACGAGGAGCAGCCGCTCGCCGAACGCCGGCGCAAGGCACCGCCCGCCCGCGACCTGGCCGGCTTCCTGCGCTCGATCGACTGCTCGGTCCGAGTCGCGCTCGATCGCGCCCTGAACGCCAGTCCCGACGATCACGGCCGACTTGCTGCGGCGCTCACGGGCTGGCGCGATCAGGCAATTGCTGCATTTCTGGCCGGTTATCGCGACGTCAAGGCTCATCAGAGGCTCTGGCCGGACGATCCGCGCAGCGCGGAGGCGCTCCTTAACTTTTTCCTGCTGGAAAAAGCCCTCGGAGCGCTCGAATATGACCTTGCCCACCGGCCGGACTGGCTCCGCGTCGCGCTGGGCAACCTGCTTCGCGTCCTGTCCGAGCCAGCACCTGCCAGTGAGTCCTCATGACCCATCTCTCTCCCGAGGCGTTTGCGATCATCGAGGGTCGGCATGCCGACCCGTTTCGCTATCTCGGTCAGCACAGCGTCGACGGCAGGACCGTGGTGCGCGCGTTTCTTCCCGAGGCCTCTCGCGTCGAGGTGGTGGGCGAGCATGGCGAGGTCGCGCCGCTGGCGCGCATCCACGATTCCGGTCTGTTTACCGGGACGATGTCGTCGATGCAGCGCTATCGCCTTCGCGCCACCTTCGGCGATTCCGTCACTGATCTGGAGGATCCCTACCGTTTCCTGCCCATCCTGAGCGAATTCGACCTGCATCTGCTCGGTGAAGGCAATCATGAGCGGCTTTACGACAAGCTCGGCGCCCATCCGATGGTGATCGATGGCGTCGACGGGGTCGGCTTCGTGGTGCTCGCACCCAACGCGCGCCGTGTCAGCGTGGTCGGCGATTTCAATTTCTGGAACGCACGGCGTCATCCGATGCGCGTCCGCGGCAACGGCTATTGGGAGCTGTTCATTCCCCGCGCCCGGGCCGGCGATCACTACAAGTTCGACATCATCGGCCCGAAGGGCGAGCACCTGCCGCTGAAGTCCGACCCGATGGCGTTCGCAGCCGAGATGCGGCCCAAGACCGCCTCGATCGTGGTCGACGAAACCACCCTGCCCCGGCCACGGCCCGCGCCTCAGGACATCAACAGGCTGAACAAGCCGGTGTCGATCTACGAGGTGCATCTCGGTTCGTGGCGGCGCAAGGACAACAACCAGTGGCTGACCTATCGCGAGCTCGCCGAGCAGCTGCCGGCCTATGCGCGCGACATGGGATTCACCCACATCGAATTCCTGCCCGTGAGCGAGCATCCGTTCGACGGCTCCTGGGGCTATCAGCCGACCGGACTGTACGCGCCGACCAGCCGCTTCGGCAGCCCGGAGGATTTCTGTGCGCTGATCGACGCCTGCCACCGCGAAGGCCTCGCGGTGTGGCTCGACTGGGTGCCCGGGCATTTCCCCGACGATCCGCACGGGCTCGGACATTTCGACGGCACCGCGCTCTATGAGCACGCCAACCCGATGCAGGGCCGGCATCTCGACTGGGGCACCCTGATCTACAATTACGGCCGCACCGAAGTCGCCAATTTCCTGCGCTCCAACGCGCTGTTCTGGCTGGAGCGCTACGGGATCGACGGCCTGCGTGTCGATGCCGTCGCCTCGATGCTCTATCTCGACTACAGCCGCCCGTCCGGCGGCTGGATTCCGAACAAATATGGCGGACGCGAGAATCTCGAGGCCATCGAGTTTCTGCGCCGGACCAATATCGACGTGTTCGGTCACTTCCCGCAGGCCACCACCGCCGCCGAGGAATCCACCGCGTGGCCGCAGGTCTCGCGTCCCGTCGACATGGGCGGGCTCGGCTTCGGCTACAAGTGGAACATGGGCTGGATGAACGACACCTTGCGCTACATCGGCAAGGATCCGATTCACCGCAAATATCATCACGGCGAGATCCTGTTCGGGCTGCACTACGCCTTTTCCGAGAACTTCATCCTGCCGCTGTCGCATGACGAGGTCGTGCACGGCAAACGCTCCATCCTCGGCCGCATGCCCGGCGACGACTGGCAGCGCTTTGCGAACTTGCGCGCCTATTACAGCTTCATGTTCGGACATCCCGGCAAGAAGCTGCTGTTCATGGGCTGCGAGCTCGCGCAGGAGCGCGAGTGGAATCACGACACCTCGCTCGACTGGCACCTGCTCGGCGACCGCCGCTATGCCGGAATCCAGGCGTTGATCCGCGACCTCAACCATCTCTACCGCAGCGTCCCCGCGCTGCACGAGCGGGACTGCGAGCCGGACGGCTTCGAATGGCTCATCGCCGATGATGCCGACCGCAACGTCTTTGCCTGGGTGCGCAAGGGGTTCGACGAGCACGCGCGCTGCGTCGTGGTCGTGAATTTTTCGCCCAACGTGTATTACAATTACCGGGTCCGCGTGCCGTTCGGCGGCAAATGGAGGGAAGCTTTCAACTCCGATTCCCTGCATTATGGCGGCAGCAATGTCGGCAATGTCGGGCAGGTCCATGCCTCTGAAGATCACCAGCTCAACCTCATCCTCCCGCCCATGGCAGCGGTATTTCTCGTCCCGGAAGCCTGACGCAATGCGTCTGGCCGCAGGAAGTCACGCCCGTCTCGGAGCAACCTGGGACGGACGCGGGACCAATTTTGCCTTGTTTTCCGCCAATGCCGAAAAGGTCGAGCTCTGCCTGTTCGACAGCCAGGGCCGCCGCGAGATCGAGCGGATCGAGCTGCCGGAAAGAACCGAGGATGTCTGGCACGGCTACCTCAACGACGTGTCACCGGGGCAGCTCTACGGCTATCGCGTCTACGGTCCCTACGAGCCTGAGCGCGGTCACCGCTTCAACGCCAACAAGCTGCTGCTGGACCCCTATGCCAAGCGGCTTGCCGGGCGCCTGGTCTGGAGCGACGCCCATTTCGCCTATCGCGCCGGCTCGCCGCGCGAGGACCTGTCCTTCGACCGCCGCGACAACGCGCGTGGCATGCCCAAGGCCGTCGTCATTGACGAGACCTTCAACTGGGGCCGGCGCGAGATGCGGCCGCAAATCCCATGGGAGGACACGATCATCTACGAGGCCCACGTCAAGGGCCTGACCAACAAGCGCGACGACGTCCCGCCCAATCTGCGCGGCACCTATGGCGGGCTGTCGTCGCCGGCGATGATCAAGCACCTCAAGCGGCTCGGCGTCACCACGGTCGAGCTGCTGCCGATCCATGCCCTGATCGACGACCGCACGCTGGTCGAGAAGAAGCTCGTCAACTACTGGGGCTACAACACCATCTCGTTCTTCGCCCCGGAGCAGCGCTACGCGCAGGACAATCCGCTCGACGCCTTCCGAACCACGGTTGCGCGGCTGCACGATGCCGGCATCGAGGTGATGCTGGACGTCGTCTACAATCACACCGCTGAAGGCAATCATCTCGGCCCGACGCTGTGCTATCGCGGCATCGACAACGCCTCCTATTACTGGCTCCAGCCGGACAATCCGCGCTTCTACGACGACTTCACCGGCTGCGGCTCGTCGGTGAACCTCACCCATCCGCGCGTGCTGCAGATGGTGATGGACTCGCTGCGCTACTGGGTCGAGGTCTGCCACGTCGATGGCTTCCGCTTCGATCTCGCCACCACGCTCGCCCGCGAGAAGCACGGCTTCGACCGACGCAGCGGCTTCCTCACCGCGATCCGCCAGGACCCGGTGCTGGCCAGCGTCAAGCTGGTCGCCGAACCCTGGGACGTCGGCCTCGGCGGCTATCAGGTCGGCGCCTTCCCGTCGCAATGGTCCGAATGGAACGACCGCTATCGCAGCGCCATGCGCCGCTACTGGAGCGGCGAGGGCAGCCTGATCGGCGAGGTCTCGAGCCGCATGACCGGCTCGTCCGACATCTTCAACCACGACGGCCGCACCCAGCGCGCCAGCGTCAATCACGTCACCGTCCATGACGGCTTCACGCTCGCCGATCTCTTCGCCTACAACAGCAAGCACAACGAAGCCAACGGCGAGGACAATCGCGACGGCTCCAACGACAACCACAGCAACAATTTCGGCCAGGAGGGACCGACCGACGACGTCGTGATCAACGCGCTGCGGCGGCAATCGCGCAAGAACCAGTTGGCCTGTTTGTTCCTCGCGCAGGGCCTGCCGCTGCTGCTTGCTGGGGATGAGGTCGGCAACTCGCAGAGCGGCAACAACAACGCCTATTGCCAGGACAACGAGGTCGGCTGGGTCGATTGGAGCGGCATCGGCCGCGAAGGCGATGACCTCATCGACTTCATCGCGCACATGACCGAGCTGCGCCGCCGCTTCGGCCAGATCCGCGCGCGGCGCTGGCTCGACGGGCGCCGCCCGGATGGCAGCTTCGGCGTGCTGTGGCTGACGCCTTCGGCGGAGGAGATGACGCAAACCGACTGGACCTTTCCTGATGGACGTTTTCTCGCCTATGTGCTCGCCCCGGTGGAACATGAGCAGGCTCCGATCTTTATCGTCCTGAACGCGGCCCCCGAAGAGATCGGATTCAAATTGCCCAAGCTCGCCGAAACCAAG
The DNA here is from genome assembly GCF_051167715.1 of Bradyrhizobium sp. HKCCYLS20291. Classification (NCBI taxonomy): domain Bacteria; kingdom Pseudomonadati; phylum Pseudomonadota; class Alphaproteobacteria; order Hyphomicrobiales; family Nitrobacteraceae; genus Bradyrhizobium; species Bradyrhizobium sp. HKCCYLS20291. Next base: position 81,720 of record NZ_JBNPTO010000024.1, read on the forward strand.
ACGTGGCAGCAGGTTCTCGACACCACGCAAGCCCAGCAGAGGCCGGTCGACTTCACAGCGGGCACCGACCTCAAGGCGCCGCCCCGCTCCGTGCTCGCGTATGCGGGCCTGTCATGACGGCGCGGCAGTTCGGCCCCAGGATCACGTCTGATGGCACGACGTTCCGGCTGTGGGCGCCCGCGGCCAAGCGGGTCGATCTCGTCCTCGACCGCAAGCATGAAATGCAGCGCGGCGACGGCGGCTGGTACACGCTGGATGTTGCAGGGATTGGTCCCGGCGCCCGCTACAAGTTTCGCATCGACGACGAGCTGGACGTTCCGGATCCTGGCTCCGACTTCCAGCCCGAGGACGTCTCCGGTCCGAGCGAGGTGATCGATCACGGCGCCTACGCCTGGCGCGCCAGGGAGTGGCGCGGACGGCCGTGGCAGGATGCCGTGTTCCTGGAGAGCCATGTCGGCACCTTCACGCCCGAAGGCACCTACGGCGCGATGATCGACAAGCTCGATCATCTCGTCGACACCGGCATCACCGCGCTCGAACTGATGCCGCTGGCGGACTTCGCCGGCTCGCGCAATTGGGGCTATGACGGCGTCCTGCTTTACGCACCCGACAGTGTCTACGGACGTCCCGACGACCTGCGCACGCTGATTGACGAGGCCCATCTGCGCGGGCTGATGGTGTTCCTCGACGTCGTCTACAATCACTTCGGCCCGGAAGGAAACTACATCGGCCGTTACGCTCCGACTTTCTTCACCGATACGCATACGCCGTGGGGCAGCGCGATCGACTACCGGCGGCCGGAAGTCCGCGCCTTCGCGATCGAGAATGCGCTGCATTGGTTGACCGACTACCGCTTCGACGGCTTGCGCTTCGATGCCGTCAACCACATCCTCGCCAACGAGGGTGAGATCCCGATGCTGCACGATCTCAGCGCCGCGGTCGGCAGGCTCGTGGAAGCAAGCGGGCGGCACATCCATCTCGTGCTGGAGAACGGCGACAATCGCGCCAGCATGCTGGACTCCGCCGAGGAGCCGTCGCGCGGCAAATTCCGCGCGCAGTGGAACGACGACTATCATCACGCCTGGCACGTGATGCTGACCGGCGAGAGCGGCGGCTATTACGGCGACTATCAGCAGTCGCCACGCCGCGACCTTGCCCGCGCGCTCGCCTCCGGCTTCATCTATCAGGGCGAGCAGGCAGCCTTCTGGGGCGGCATTGCGCGGGGCGAGCCGAGCGGTCATCTGGCCCCCGGCGCGTTTGTGAACTTCCTGCAGAACCACGACCAGATCGGCAATCGCGTGTTCGGCGACCGGCTGGAGGCGCTGGCGCCACCGGAGGGCATTGCCGCGGCGCTCGCCGTGACCCTGCTCGCGCCGACCGTACCGATGCTGTACATGGGCGAGGAATGGGGCTCGAAGCAGCCATTCCCATTCTTCTGCGATTTCAAGGGCGATCTCGCGGACGCCGTGCGCAGGGGGCGGCGCAGAGAATATGAATGGGCGTACGCCAAGTATGGCGACGAGGTGCCCGACCCTCTCGATGTCGAAACCTTCAAGTCAGCGATCATCGACTGGGACGCGCGCAACGAGTCGCCGGGCCGCGAGCGCTTGGCGCTGGTGCGCGATCTCCTCGCCATCAGGCACAAACACGTGGCTCCGCGACTTCCGGGGGCAAGCTTCGGCACCGCCGACGTCACCGATGACGGTCGGCTGAGCGCCCACTGGATCATGGGTGACGGCAGCAGGCTGCGACTCCTGGCCAACGTCTCGGACAGGGAGATCGCAGGCGCCGCCGACGGCTTCACCGGCACGCCGATCTGGGGCGGGACGCCGGGCGATCGCTTGCCGCCGTGGTCCATGTTCTGGAGCATCGGAGGATAACCATGCCTCCTGCCATTCCGCTCGCGACCTATCGCCTGCAGCTCACCGCCGATTTCAACTTCGAAGCGGCGGCGCGCGTCGTGCCCTATCTGAAGGCGCTCGGCATCAGCCATGTCTATGCCTCTCCGTTCATGACGGCGCGCAAGGGCTCGACCCACGGCTATGACATCACCGATCATTCCAAGCTCAATCCGGAGCTCGGCGGCGAAGACGGCTTTGCCGTGCTGAACGCTGCGCTGAAGCAGCACGACCTCGGTCTCATCCTCGACTTCGTGCCGAACCATGTCGGCATCCATTTCGACGACAATCCGTGGTGGCTCGATGTGCTCGAATGGGGCCAGGCCTCGCCGCATGCGGCGTCGTTCGATATCGACTGGGAGCAACTGCCCTATCGTGCCAGGGGCGGCGTGCTGCTGCCGATCATCGGCACCTCCTACGGACACGCGCTCGAACATGGCGACATCGAGCTGCGCTACGATGCGGACGAAGGCTCGTTCTCCTGCTGGTACTTCGAGCATCGGCTGCCGATCGCGCCCGAGCGCTACGGCGAAATGCTGCGCATCATCGTCAAGGAAGCCGGCGAGGAGAGCAGCGAGACTGGCAAGGCCATTCACGAGCTCGCTTCGCGCTACCGGGGTTTGCGGCACCCGAACCGCAAGGAAGCACCGGAGTTCAAGGCCGCGCTGCGGGCCATTCCCGGCGCCGTCGATCTCATTGCTCGTGGACTTGCAGCCTACAGGGCCGGGCCCGACCGTCCAGGTCCGACGCTCGCTCTGCATCATCTGCTGGAGCGGCAGCACTACAAGCTCGGCCACTGGCGGCTGGCATCGAGCGACATCAATTATCGCCGCTTCTTCGACGTCAACACGCTGGCGGGCCTTCGCGTCGAAGATGCCGGAACGTTCGAGGCCATTCACCGCCTCGTCAAGAAGCTGATCGCGAGCGGGCAGTTGCAGGGGCTGCGGCTCGATCACATCGACGGCCTGCGCGACCCCGCGCAATACTTCCAGCGCCTGCGCCGCCTGATCCGCGACGCCCGCGGTCCCGCCGTCGGGCCGTTCTACGTCGTGATCGAGAAGATTCTCTGCGAGCACGAGAGGCTGCCGACCTTTTCGGGCGTACATGGCACCACTGGCTACGAGTGGATGAACGTCATCACGCAGCTCCTGATCGACGGCAAGGGCCTGGAGCCGCTCGACGAGATCTGGAGACAGATCAGCAACAAGCCGCCCAAGCTCGATCCCGTGATCAAGGAGGCCAAGCGGCGCGTCCTGCAGACGCTGCTGACCAGCGAGTTCACCGTGCTGACGCGCCTCCTGGCGCGCATCGCCAACGGCCACTATTCCACGCGCGACTATTCGGAAGACAGCCTGCGCCAGGCGCTGGAGCTGTATGTGCTGCACTTCCCGGTCTACCGCACCTATCTGACCGCGGCAGGCCCGACCGCGGCCGACCGCAAGCTGATCGACCAGGCCATCGCCGCGGCCCGCGCCGAGTGGTTCGCCTCCGACGGCTCGATCTTCGACTTCCTGCGCGACGCGCTGACCATGGATCTGATCAAGCGCGATCGCACCACCACCCACAGCGTCCCGCGCGTGCGCCGCTTCGCGCTCAAGGTGCAGCAGTTCACCGGGCCTGTCATGGCGAAATCGCTGGAGGACACCGGCTTCTACCGCTTCCACCGCCTGCTTGCCCTGAACGAGGTCGGCGGCGATCCGGCGGCACATGCGCTCGCGATACCCGACTTCCATAAGCTGATGCAGGATCGCGCCAAGCACTGGCCGCACGGCATGACCGCGACGGCCACCCACGACACCAAGCGCGGCGAGGATGCCCGCACCCGGCTTGCGGCGCTGACCGAACTGCCCAACGACTGGACCTCCGCGGTCGCACGATGGAAGACGATGAACGCACCGCACGTCGTGACCGACGGCAACATGCGCGCGCCCTCCGCCGCGTTCGAGTACATGCTGTACCAGACCCTCGTCGGCATCTGGCCGGCGGCCGGCTCGGACGAGAGCCTGCCCGAGCGGCTGCAGGCCTATGCGCTCAAGGCGGCGCGGGAGGGCAAGGAGGAGACCAGCTGGCTCAATCCCAACGAGGCGTATGAGAACGGCCTGCGTAGCTTCATCGAGGGCGTCCTCGATCGCGAGCGGTCCGCTGAATTCCTGCAGTCGCTCGAGATGATGGCCAAGCGGCTGGCGCTGCTCGGCGCGCTGAACTCGCTGACGCAGCTGACGCTCAAGGCGACGATGCCCGGCGTTCCCGACTTCTACCAGGGCACCGAGTTCTGGGACCTCTCGATGGTCGATCCCGACAACCGGCGCCCGGTCGATTTCGCCGCGCGCGCCCAAGCGTCGCGCGACAGCGAGGCGCCGGACTGGGCTGACCTCGCGGATCATTGGCCGGACGGGCGCGTCAAGCTCGCCTGGACGCGGCATCTGCTCAAGCTGCGCAACGCCCTTCCCGGCGTGTTCACGGACGGCAGCTATGAACCGCTCGAGGTGACCGGCCGTGATGCCGAGCACGTCATCGCCTTCGCACGGCGGCGCGGGCGCGAGGCCGTCATCGTGGTCGCCGCGCGCACGCTGGCGGCGTTCACCGATAGTGGCCGGGTCTGGCCGCACGCTGATGCGTTCGACGCAACGGTGCAGGTTCCCTCCTATTCTGCGCCTGAGATCCGGGATGGCGCTCTCCCCGTCTCCTCGCTCTTCATTCACCTGCCCGCCGCGTCGATCGCGGCGCGCGTGGACGGTGCTTCCGATGCCGGTCCAAGGAAGACCGCTGCTCTTGCGACGCCCAGCTGATCAGCTCTTCTTGGTCAGCAGCAGCTGGCCGCGGCTGCGGATGGCATTTTGCGCGGCTTCCGCGAAGCGCTGCAGCAGCCAGGGCAGCGTGACCTCGACGCGGACGTGATCCTCGGCGACGTCGACATGGCCGGACGCCGCCTGCCCGAGCGCGCGGACCCGGAAGATCATCTTGTCGCCCTCCCAGCGCTCCTCGTCGACGCTCAGAACGGGAACGCTCTGCGCAGCGCGGCTCAGTCCGGACTGCAGCCGGCGAACGGCCTCGTCCTTGCCGAGGCGATGCGGAATGGAAACGACAAGCGGTCTTGACATCGCGATCTCCTAGCAACCGTGCTCATGTAGTCACGCGATGGTACGACCGCAAAGACACGCGCCGCATTTTACCTGTTTCCGTTCCGGAACTTTCGAAGTTCCGACCAGTTTCCTCGGCGAAGGCAGAGTGACGCACCGCCCCGCTGCCGGGCCCTGGAGGGAAGTACATGTCCGTCGGAACAATCATCCTCATCATTCTCGTCATCGCCCTGCTCGGCGGCTTCTCCGGCATCGGCGGCGGTCCGTTCTACGGCACCGGCTATTATGGCGGCGGCGGCCTCGGCCTCATCATCATCATCGTGCTGATCCTCGTCCTGCTCGGACGGATCTAATCTAACCTGTGACAACTCGTCGTCGGGCAGATGTGGCGCGAGCCATGTCTGCCCGACCACAACTCACAACTTCTCCGCCAGCTTCTTGATGGCCGGCTTGATCGATCCTGCCGCTTCGTCATAGCCGTCCCACGCCTTGGTCTTGGCCAGCAGCGCCGGCACGGTGCGAACGGTGTAGCGCCTGGGATCGAGCCCGTTCTTCACCTGCGCCCATGTCACCGGCATCGACACTGTCGCACCTTGCCGCGCCCGCGGGGACAGCACGGCAACAGCCGTCGCCATCCGGTCGTTGCGCAGATAGTCGAGGAAGATCTTTCCCTTGCGCAGCTTCTTCGACATGTTGAGCAGATACTGCTCGGGATTGTCGTTGGCCATCCACTGGCAGACGCCCTGCGCAAACGCCTTCGCCTCGGGCCAGCTCACCTTGTCGCGCGCGCCATGCAGCAACGGCGTCACGACGTGCAGGCCCTTGCCGCCGGTGGTCTTGCAGAAGCTCTCCAGACCGAGGTTCTCGAGCCGCTCCTGCATCTCCTTGGCCGCCGCAATCACCTCGTCGAAGGCCACGTTCGGCGCCGGATCGAGATCGAACACCAGACGGCCGGGGACATCATAGGCATCCGGCGCACAATTCCACGGATGCAGCTCGACCGCCGCGACCTGGGCCACCGCGATCAATCCCTCGACGCGGTCGATCTGCAGATAAGACTTGCGATCGCCCGAGACCTTCACCAGCTCGAGCAGATCCGACATGCCCTGCATGCCGTGGCGCTGGAAGAACCGCTCGCCGCCGATGCCATCGGGCGCACGCACGATCGAGCACGGCCGGCCCTTCAGATGACCGATCATCCAGTCGCCGACGGCTTCCAGATAGTTTGCGAGATCGAGCTTGGTCACCGGCTCGCCGTCGCCGGCGTCCGGCCAGAGCGCCTTGTCCGGCTTGGAGATGGCAACGCCCATCACGGTGGCTGAGCTCTTCGTCCGCGACGGCGTCTTGTGCACCGTGGTGCCGCTGGTCGCGACCGTGGCCGCCGCGCGCGCCGTTGGCCTGGCCACCGTGGTCGCCGCCACCGGCTCCTCTGCGACAACCTCACGCGCCGGCTTGTCCTGCCGCAGCCCCTTGAACGAGGCCTGCCGAACATTGTTGTCAGCGGTCCAACCGGCGAACTCGATCTCGGCAACCAGCTCGGGCTTCAGCCAGTGCACGTCGCGCGTCTTGCGCGGCGCGTTCTGGCCGCCAAACGGACTCTTGTCGGCCGCTGCCGCCTTCAGTTTCGGCATGATCTCCTTCACCGTCTCCTGACCGAAGCCAGTGCCGACGATGCCGACATAAGCGAGATGATCGTCCTTGTTGACGCCGACCATCAGCGAGCGGAATTTGCCGTTGGTGGTCTTCCAGCCGCCGATGACGACCTCGTGGCCGGGTCGCGTCTTGGCCTTGGTCCAGCTCTCGGTCCGTCCGGAATGATAGGCCGAGGCCAGCTTCTTGGAGACGATGCCTTCGAGCTGCAGCTTGCGCGCGGATTCCAGCACCGCCTCGCCGTCGCTCTCGAAGTGCTCGACATAGCGGATGCGCGGCGCCTTGCCCTTGATGCTGGCCTTCAGGAGCTTCGCCAGTCGCGCCTTGCGCTCGCGCAGCGGCTGGCGGCGGAGGTCGAACTCCTCGGCGAACATCAGGTCGAAGGCAAAGTAGATCAGCTCATCGGTCTTGCCAGCGGAGATCGCCGCCTGCAGCGCGGAGAAGTTCGGATTGCCGTCCTTGTTGAGCGCGACGATCTCGCCATCGATGATCGCATCCGGCAGCTTGGCCGCCTCCTCGGCGATCGCAGCGAACTTGGCGGTCCAGTCCAGGCCCTTGCGCGTCTTCAACGTGGCCTTGCCGTCCTCCACCCTGATCTGCACCCGATAGCCGTCGAACTTGATCTCGTGCGCCCAGCCCTCGCCGCTCGGCGGCTGCGCAACCGACGTGCAGAGCTCGGGCGGCACGAAGTCCGGCAGCGACGTCACCGTGCGCGGCGCGGCCGCCTTCTCCGCGCGAGGCTTCGCTGCTTTCGCCTTCGCCGGCTTGGATTTCGCTGAAGAGATCTTCTCCGTCGCGCCGTCACCGCGATTGGAGTGCCAGACCGCGTCGGCATTCATGCGCCTGGTCTTGCCTAACATGAACGGCTTCGGCGCCTTGCCCTTGCCGGCGGCGATCTGCGCCATCGTGCGGCCCGAGGCGACCGACTTGTCGGCGGACAGAATGTCGTTCGCCTCCCCCTCGCGCGCATACTCGTCGCGATGCTTGATCAGCAGCCAGTTGGTGCGCTTGCCGCCGGTGCGATGATGGCGCATCCGCACCAGCACCCAGCTGCCGTGCAGCTTGTCGCCGTCGAGGGTGAACTTGAGGTCGCCCTTCGTGAAGCCTCGCTCGGGATCCTCGCTGTCCCAATAGCCGCGGTCCCACAGCATGACCGTGCCGCCGCCATACTCGCCTTCCGGAATCGTGCCTTCGAAATCGCCGTAGTCGAGCGGGTGGTCCTCGACCTCGACCGCGAGACGCTTGTCATGCGGATCGAGCGACGGTCCCTTGGTGACGGCCCAGGACTTGAACACGCCATCGAACTCCAGCCGCAGGTCATAATGCAGCCGCGTCGCATCATGCTTCTGGATCACGAAGCGCGGCCGCGCGGCGCGCGCCACCTTGGCGTCACCGGACGGCTCTGCCGTCTTGTCGAAATCGCGCTTCTTGCGATAGGTGGAGAGCTTCTTCAGCGCCACGATGATCCCTCGCGTTGAGCGGCAGCGTAGCAAAGCCGGTGGGGTCGTGGAACCGGCTCCGCCGTTGGCGCCGCGCAGCCCCCGGCTCGCCTCGGCCTGACAACACCGGGCAAAGTTCCGCGTTCCCGCGGCCTAAGGAAAGCCCGGGTCTTGCGATGGACCGCCCTCTGTCGAACCGGAGGGCGCAGGGAAGGCCGGGAGCTCGCCGCCCCCATGGCCCGCCTGCTCAAAAAATGCAGGCGGCAGGTACCACAGGTGCAGCCGAGACATCCCGGCCCTCCCTGCGCGACGGTTTTGACGGCTGCTTCGCGTTCTCCCCGGTGCGCCGGCTTTTGGCCACCGTGCGCGCCATGGGCTTCTGCCCATGACGCGGGACACCAGCTTCGGGGTGCCAGGACCGCGCGACTTGACCGTGCGTGCAGGACCGTTCGTCGGCGCGACCGTGTCACGCTGCAACCCCACACACCCATCGCATTCCGCTGCCGACGTCCGTGACGACCGCGATACGTCCCCATTCCGACGCAACGGAATGCGTGCACCATAATGCTGATTTTACGAAGTTGTCAAGCGCCTTTTCTTTTTCCGAAGCGCGAGAGCATTCTGCCAGGACGTGCTGGCTGCCGCTACCGTGCCGGCAATTGCCCACGGCGGCGCCTCTCCTGCACAAGGCCAGGGAACCCTTGGCAATGCTACTCCGTTGCACGTCGAAGCAGATCTGCTCACGGAGACAATGATGGCCCCCCGCGCCTACTGGAAAGGCTCGCTCAAACTCTCGCTGGTCAGTTGCCCGGTCGTGCTCTATCCGGCCTCGACCTCGGTCGAGAAGACGCGCTTCCACCTCATCAACCGCGAGACCGGCAACCGGCTGAAGCAGCAGATGATCGATGCCGAGACCGGTGATATCGTCGAGGGCGACCAGAAGGGGCGCGGCTATGAGCTGTCCAAGGGGCAGTCTATCGAGATCGAGCCGGAAGAGCTGGAGGCGGTGCAGATCCAGAGCAACCACACCATCGACATCGACAGCTTCGTGCCGCGCGACGAGATCGACCAGCGCTATCTCAACCACCCTTATTACATCGCTCCCGACGGAAAGGCGGCGGTCGACGCCTTCGCGGTCATTCGCGACGCGATGAAAGACCAGGACCGCGTCGCGCTCGCACGGATCGTGCTGACCCATCGCGAGCACATCATCGCCATCGAGCCGATGGGCAAGGGCATGCTCGGCACCACGCTGCGCTTCCCCTACGAGCTGCGCGACGAAGCCGAGTTCTTCGACGATATCAAGTCGCCGAAGATCACCAAGGATATGGTGGAGCTCGCCGGCCACATCCTGCAGACCAAGGCGGCGCACTTCAAGCCGGCGGAGTTCAAGGACCAGTACGAGACCGCGCTGAAGGCGCTGGTCAAGCGCAAGGCCTCGGGCAAGCCGATCAAGCTGCCGGAGCCCGAGGAGAAGTCCGACAATGTCGTGAGCCTGATGGATGCGCTGAAGCAGAGTTTGGGCAAGGGTGGGAAGAAGTCGTCGCGCGCGATCTCGCGGCGGCCGACGTCGCATCGGAGCTCGGCCAAGAAGGCGCACCGCTCCGCGGCGCGGCAGAGGAAGGTGGGGTGATGAACCCGTAGCTCTCCGTGTGACGCAAGCGGCTTCCACACCCACCGCGGTCGTCCCGGCGAACGCCGGGACCCATACTCCGCGGCAGGTGTGGTGAGACAAGACTGGTCGAAATCCCGCCCAATCACATCTCCCTGGGGTTATGGGTCCCGGCGTTCGCCGGGACGACAGCGGAGGGTTGGGCGACGGCTGCGCGTCACAGCTTGCGGGAGGAGCGTAGCCCGGAAGCTCGCCCCGTCAGCTCTTCTCCTAGGACTTCTTCTTCGTCGTTTTCTTGCTGGCTTTTTTCGTGCTCTTCTTGCTCGACGCCTTCGATGACTTCTTGGTCGTTTTTTTCGCCGCGGTCTTCTTCGCCGAGGACCTTGCGCTCTTCTTCGCCGGCACCTTCTTGCCCTCGCGCCGCGCCTCGGACAGGCCGATCGCGATCGCCTGCTTGCGGCTCTTGACCTTGCGGCCGGAGCCCCCGCTCTTCAACGTGCCGGCCTTGCGCTTCTTCATTGCGCGCTCGACATCCTTCGAGGCGCCCTTGGAATATTTGCGTGCTGTGCGTGCCATGAACATGGTCTCCCTGTGACAGCACAGCAATCACGAGGAGCGGCGATGGTTCCGCTTTGCGAGGGAACGCGGCAGCGGCGATCGCATATGATGATCGGAGTTTTTTTCTCGTCTACCTCCACGTCGTCATGGCCGGGCCTGTCCCGGCCATCCACGTCGATCGGCATCCTCAGAACGGCGTGGATGCCCGGGACGAGCCCGGGCATGACGGAGACATAAGGGGATAGCTCGTCGGCGGTAGCTGCAAATGATCAGATGCGATGCGCTACCGCTTGCGGGGAGGCGGTAAGTACAGGTCTCGTCATTAGCACCACCCGCGCGGCTGCCCCTCACCCCGACCCTCTCCCCGTGAAGAACGGGGAGAGCGAGCGCACCGTGCAAGGCTTAGGAGTTCGCGATCTCAATCGATCGCCGGCAACGGTGGGCTGATCAGCCCATCTGACGAAGCACGCCTAATCCGGCGCCCGCAGCCGATAGCCGATGCCGGTCTCCGTCAGGACGAAGTGCGGGCGCTCGGGGTCGGTTTCGATCTTCTGGCGGAGCTGGCGGACGTAGACGCGGAGATATTGCGCGTCGGTCAGTTCGTCCCACAGCTCCTTGAGCAGGAAGCGATGCGTCAGCACCTTGCCGGCGTGCTGCACCAGGACGCGCAGCAGGTCGTACTCCTTCGGCGACAGCTTGATCTCGCGCTCGCCGAGCTTGACGATGCGGCGGACGAGGTCGACGGAAAGGTCGCCGGTGCGGAACACCGGGCGCTCGCCCTGCACCTGCAGCTGGTGGCGCAGCGCCGCCCGCAGGCGCGCCAGCAGCTCCTCCATGCCGAACGGTTTTGTGATGTAGTCGTCGGCGCCGAGGTCGAGCGCCTTCACCTTCCCGGCCTCATCGCCGCGGCTGGACAGCACCACGATCGGAATGCTGTCGTTGCGCGCCCGGATGGTGCGCAACAGCTCGTGGCCGTCGACATCCGGCAGTCCGAGATCGAGAATGATCAGCGCCGGATTCTCGGCGAGCTTTTCGAGCGCGACCCTGCCGCTCGGCGCCTCCAGGATCTCATAGCCTTGCGTCGCGAGTCCCATGCGCAGCAGCTTGCGGATCGGCGGCTCGTCGTCGATGGCCAGGACCTTGATCGGAGCGCCCGTCATGCAGCGGTCTCCAGCGGCTTGGCCTGCGCGGGCACCGGCAGGCGAATGGTGAGGACGGCGCCGCGCCGGTCGGTGCGGTTGCCGGCGACGATGCGGCCATGCATGGCCTCGATGAAACCGCGCGAGATCGCGAGCCCGAGCCCGGTGCCGGGCCGCACCTGGTCGCCCTTCTGCACGCGGTAGAACTTGTCGAACACGTGCTCGACCTCAGCGGCCGGAATGCCGTCGCCTTCGTCCCGGATGTCGAGCACGACCCAGTTATGATCGCGCGCAGCGCGGATCGCGATCGAGCTATCGGCGGGCGCATATTTCGCGGCGTTGTCGAGCAGGTTGAACAGCACCTGCTCGAACAGCACGGCATCGACCTCGACCATCGGCAGGTCAGCGGCCAGGTCGAGCGACACGTGATGCCCCGCCAGGATCTTGCCCGCCCGCCGCAGCGCGCTGCCGACGATCTCGCCGACATCATGCAGCGCCGAATTCGGCACGATGGCGCCGGACTCCAGCTTGGTCATGTCGAGCAGGTTGGCGATGAACCGGTTGAGGCGCTCGGACTCGTCGATCACGGTGGCAAGAAGATCGAGCTTCTCGCGGTCCGACAGCCGCGTCGCCAGGTCGCGCATCGTCGACGCCGCGCCGAGAACGGAGGCGAGCGGCGTCTTCAGATCGTGCGAGATCGAGGTCAGCAGTGCCGAGCGCAGCCGGTCCTGCTCCATGGTGCGCTTGACCTTGTCCATGTCCTCGACCAGCAGCACGCGCTCGATCGCGAGCGCGCCCTGGTCGACCAGCGCGTCGAGCAGCCGGCGCTGGTCGGGCGTCAGCAGCGGGCCGGTGCGGTCGTCGTCGATGCCGATGACGCCGATCAGGCCGCGGCCGGTGCGCATCGGCAGGAACAGACGCTTGGCGCCGGGCAGCGTGTCGGAGCCGCGGCCGGCGGCACGATCGTTGGCAAAGGCCCAGCTTGCCGCGGCGAGATCGGCATCGTCGAGCTGGTCTTCCGGCGGATAACCGGCCATCACGGTGAGCTTGCCGTCCTGCGGCAGCAGCAGCACCACACGCACCTTCAGCATCAAGGCCGCCTGATAGGCGGTCGTCCACAGCACGTCGTCCAAGGTCGCCGTGCCGGCGAGCTTGCGGCTGAAGGCGTAGAGCTGCTCGGTGGTCCGGATGCGCAGGGTCGCGGAATCGGCCTGAATGCGAACGCGCGCGGCGACATTCGACACCAGCATCGCGATCAGCATGAAGAAGAAGAATGCGCCGATGTTGGTCGGGTCGGTGATCGTGAACGTGTAGAGCGGCGGCAGGAAGAAGAAGTTGTAGCACAGCGACGCGGCGAGGCTCGCGAGCAGCGACGGTCCGAGGCCGTAGCGCGCGGCGACGCCGACGACGGCGGTGAGAAACACGAGGTCGACATTCTCGATGCCGAAAAAGGGCTGGATCAGCTCGGCGAGGCCGAGGCCGGCCGTCGTGATCAGCAGCGCCATCAGATAGGGCTTTGGCTGGAACGGCTCGCTGCGGGCACGCGTCTGCACGGAAGTTACAGACGCCTCTGGCGGCTCCTCGCCGGCGATGACATGGATGCTGATGTTGCCGGCGCGCCGGACGAGGTCGTGCACCACCGAACCTCTGATCATCTCGAACAGCCGCGAGCGGCTGGACTTGCCGATGATGATCTGGGTGACGTTGTTGGCTTGCGCGAAGCTGATGAGGTCGTCGGCGATGCGGCGGCCGACGCCGGGGATGGTCAGCGCCTCACCGCCCAGCGTCTCCGCCAGCCGCAGCGTATCGGCGAGCCGGTCGCGCTGCTTGTCGCTGAGCTGCAGATTGCGCCGCGTCTCGATCGTGACCGCGGTCCAGGGTGCATGGACGCGATCGGCGAGCCGCTTGGTGGAGCGCACCAGGCTCGCCGCGCGCGGATCCTCGGAGACGCAGACGAGAATGCGCTCGCCTGCCGCCCAGGGGCCAGCAATCGCGTTCGCCTGCATATGCGTGAGCAGTTGCTCGTCCACCCGCTCGGCGGTCCGGCGCAGCGCCAGCTCGCGAAGCGCGGTCAGGTTGCCCGGCGAGAAATAATGCTCCAGCGCGCGCTCGGCCTGCTTGGGCACATAGACCTTGCCCTCCTTCAGCCGCTGGATCAGGTCATCAGGCGTGAGGTCGATCAGCTCGATGGCATCAGCGCGGTCGAAGATCGAGTCCGGCACCGTCTCGCGCACACGGACATGGGTGATCTGGGCGACGACGTCGTTGAGGCTCTCGATGTGCTGGACGTTGACGGCGGTATAGACATCGATGCCGTGCGACAGCAGCTCCTCGACGTCGAGATAGCGCTTGGGATGACGGCTGCCGGCGGCATTGGTGTGCGCGAGCTCGTCGACGATCGCGAGCTTCGGCCGGCGCGCGATCACGGCATCCAGATCCATCTCCTCGACGCTCTGATCCTTGTAGGAGATGCGCTTGCGCGGGATCACCTCGAGCCCGCGCACCAGCGACTCGGTTTCGGCGCGGCCATGGGTCTCGACCAGGCCCACGACGACGTCGACGCCCGCCTTCACCTTGGCATGCGCGCTCGACAGCATCTCATAGGTCTTGCCGACGCCGGGCGCGGCGCCGACGAAGATCTTGAGCTTGCCGGCAGGACTCTCCTCGCGCCGGGCCGCTTCGAGCAGCGCTTCCGGCGAGGGACGTTGGTCAGGATTGCGGCGTTGACTGGCCATGCGGCATTATAGACCTGATGTCATTGCCGCCAAGGCCAGCCGCGAGACCGGTTCATTGCGCCTTGCCGGCATCGAGCGCCAGATTGAGAGCCAGCACGTTAACGCGGGGTTCGCCGAGCAGTCCGATCAGGCGGCCCTGCGTCTGCTGGGCAACCAGGGCCCGAACGCTGGCTTCCGGCATGCCGCGCGCCTTGGCCACCCGCGGCACCTGGAATAGCGCCGCGTCCGGCGAGATGTCCGGATCGAGCCCGCTCGCCGAGGTCGTCACCAGATCGACCGGCACGGCCTGCGCCGGATTCTCCGCCTTGAGCTTGTCGACATCCTCCTTGACGCGGTCGGCCAGCGCCTTGCTGGTCGGGCCGAGATTGGAGCCCGAGGAGTTGGCGGCGTTGTAGGGCGCCGGCACCGTCTTGGTGGCGTCGTTCGGATCGGCGGCTGACGTCGCCGACGGACGGCCGTGGAAGTATTTGTCGTCCTTGAACTCCTGGCCGATCAGCGCCGAGCCGATCACCACACCGTTGCGCGTGATCAGGCTGCCCTCGGCCTGGGCCGGGAAGATCGTGCCGGCAACGACGGTCATCGCGAGCGGATAGAGCAGGCCCGTGACGAGCGTCAGTGCGAGCAGAACAAAGATGGCGGGACGAATTTCTTTGAGCATGGTGAGTCTCCGATATCTCTGCCGTCATTGCGAGGAGCGAAGCGACGAAGCAGTCCAGGGCTACGTGCGGGAGTCTGGATTGCTTCGCTTCGCTCGCAATGACGGCGGTTGGGGCTTAGGCCAGATGCAAGGCGGTCACGAGCAGGTCGATCGCCTTGATGCCGATGAAGGGAATGATGATGCCGCCGAGCCCGTAGATCAGCAGGTTGCGGCCGAGCAGCGCGCCGGCGCCGATGGCGCGGTAGGCGACGCCCTTCAGCGCCAGCGGGATCAGCGCGATGATGACAAGCGCGTTGAAGATGATCGCCGACAGGATCGCGCTCTGCGGGCTGGCCAGATTCATGACGTTCAGCACGTTGAGCTGCGGGTAGAACGCCAGGAACATCGCCGGGATGATCGCGAAATATTTGGCGACGTCGTTGGCGATCGAGAACGTCGTCAGCGCGCCGCGCGTCATCAGCAGCTGCTTGCCGATCTCGACCACCTCGATCAGCTTGGTCGGGTTGGAGTCGAGATCGACCATGTTGCCGGCCTCGCGCGCCGCCTGCGTGCCGGTGTTCATGGCGACGCCGACATCGGCCTGCGCCAGCGCCGGTGCGTCGTTGGTGCCGTCGCCGCACATCGCCACCAGCTTGCCCTTGGCCTGCTCGTCGCGGATCAGCCTGAGCTTGTCCTCGGGCGTCGCCTGCGCCAGGAAGTCGTCGACGCCGGCTTCAGCCGCGATGGCGGCTGCGGTCATCGGGTTGTCGCCGGTGATCATGATGGTGCGAATGCCCATGCGGCGCAGCTCGGCAAAGCGCTCGCGGATGCCGCCCTTGACGATGTCCTTGAGCTGGATGACGCCGAGCAGGCGACCGTCCCTCGCCACCGCCAGCGGCGTGCCGCCGGACTTGGCGATGTCGTCCGAGATGGCACGGATCTCGCGGGTGAGTTCGCTCTCGGCCTGCGGAATCGCGCGCATCGTATTGCCGGAGGCGACCTGCGTGACGGCGCCACCGCTGATGTAGTTGAGGATCGCGTCGACCGCGCCCTTGCGCACCGACGAGCCGCCGGCATCGACGCCGCTCATACGGGTCTGCGCGGTGAACGGCACGAAGGTGGCGCCGAGCTCGGCCATGTCGCGGCCGCGGATGCCATACTTCTCCTTGGCGAGCACGACGATCGAGCGGCCTTCCGGGGTCTCGTCGGCCAGCGAGGCGAGTTGCGCAGCGTCGGCGAGCTCCTGCTCGCTCACGCCGCGCACCGGACGGAACGCGGTCGCCTGGCGGTTGCCGAGCGTGATGGTGCCGGTCTTGTCGAGCAGCAACGTATCGACGTCGCCGGCGGCCTCGACGGCGCGGCCGGACATCGCCAGCACGTTGAAGCGCACTAGGCGGTCCATGCCGGCGATGCCGATGGCCGACAGCAGCGCGCCGATCGTGGTCGGGATCAAGGTCACGAACAGCGCCACCAGCACCACCACCGAGATCGAGCCGCCGGCATAGGCCGCGTAGCTCGGGATCGTCACGGTGGCGAACACGAAGATGATGGTGAGGCCGGCGAGCAGGATGTTCAGCGCGATCTCGTTCGGCGTCTTCTGCCGCTCGGCGCCCTCGACCAGCTTGATCATGCGATCGATGAAGGTCGAGCCTTGGGCCGCCGTGATGCGCACGCGCACCCAGTCCGATAGCACCTGGGTGCCGCCGGTCACCGCCGAGCGGTCGCCGCCGGACTCGCGGATGACCGGCGCGGACTCGCCGGTGATGGCGGCCTCGTTGACCGAGGCGACGCCCTCGATCACCTCGCCGTCCGAGGGGATGGTGTCGCCGGCCTCGACCAGCACGATGTCGCCGACCTTCAGGGTCGTGCCTGCGACGAGCTTGTAGCTGTGGTCGGTCGTACCAGACCCGGTCAGCAGCTTGGCCTGACTCTCGGTGCGGGTCTTGCGCAGCGAATCCGCCTGCGCTTTGCCGCGGCCCTCGGCGACGGCCTCGGCGAAATTGGCGAACAGCACGGTGAACCACAGCCAGAGGATGATCTGGAAGGTGAAGCCGAGGCTCGCTCCGCCCGACACGACGTCGCGCAGGAAGATCACCGTGGTGAGGGCGGCGACGACCTCGACCACGAACATCACGGGGTTCTTGATCATCAGCCGCGGATCGAGCTTGACGAATGCGGCCTTGATCGCGGGCAGCACGATCTTGGCATCGAGCATCGTCGACATCGACGAGCGCTTCTGCAATTTGACGGTTTCCATGGAGGTTGCTCCGAAGCTCAGAACACGGTGCCGGCGGTCATCGCGAGATGCTCGACGATCGGACCGAGGGCGAGTGCGGGGAAGAAGGTGAGGCCGCCGATGATCAGGATGACGCCGACGACGAGGCCGACGAACAGGCCGCCGGTGGTCGGCAACGTGCCGGCCGAAGGCGGGATCGACTTCTTCTCGGCCAGCGAGCCGGCGATTGCCATCGCCGGGATGATCATGAAGAAGCGGCCGACGAACATCGATGACGCGAGCGTCAAGTTGTAGAAGAAGGTGTTGCCGGTGAGGCCTGCGAAGGCCGAGCCGTTGTTGGCGGTCGCCGAGGTGAAGGCGTAGAGCACCTCCGTGAACCCATGCGGTCCGGCATTGGCCATCGACGCGACAGCTGACGGCAGCACCACGGCGACGGCAGTCCAGCCGAGATACATCAGCGGCAGCACCAGGATTGCCAGCATCGCCATCTTGACCTCGCGGGCCTCGATCTTCTTGCCGACATATTCGGGCGTGCGTCCGACCATCAGGCCGGCGACGAAGATCGCGAGCACGACGAACAGCAGCATGCCGTAGAGGCCGGCGCCGACTCCGCCGACGATGATCTCGCCGAGTTGCATGTTGATGAGCGGAATCATGCCGCCGAGCGCGGTGAAGCTGTCATGCATGGCGTTGACGGCGCCGCAGGACGCGGCAGTGGTGATGACGGCGAACAGCGAGGACGCGACGATGCCGAAGCGGACCTCCTTGCCCTCCATGTTGCCGCCGGTGAGCCCGAGCGCGTTCAGCACATTGCTGCCGCTGGCTTCCGCCCAATAGGTGATGCTAACGCCGGCGATGAACAGCACACCCATGACGCCGAGGATCGCCCAGCCCTGGCGCTGGTTGCCGACCATGCGGCCGAACACGTTGGTCAGCGCGGCGCCGAGCGCGAAGATCGAGAGCATCTGGATGAAGTTCGACAGCGCCGTCGGGTTCTCGAACGGATGCGCCGCATTGGCGTTGAAGAAGCCGCCGCCATTGGTGCCGAGCATCTTGATCGCGACCTGCGAGGCCACCGGCCCGACCGCGATGGTCTGCCTGGCGCCTTCGAGCGTCGTCGCCTCGACATAGGGCCCCAGCGTCTGCGGGATGCCCTGCCAGACCAGGACCAGCGTGTAGACGATGCACAGCGGCAGCAGCACGTAGAGGGTGCAGCGTGTGACGTCCACCCAGAAATTACCGACCGTCCGCGCCGAGGCGCGCGAGAAGCCGCGGATCAGCGCGATCGCCAGCACGATGCCGGTTGCGGCCGACAGGAAGTTCTGGTGCGTCAGGCCGAGCATCTGCACGAGATAGGAGATCGTGCTCTCGCCACCGTAGTTCTGCCAGTTGGTGTTGGTGAGAAAGCTGATCGCGGTGTTGAACGAGAGGTCTTCCGCGACGGCGGATTGGCCGGCGGGATTGAACGGCAGCACGGCCTGCAGCCGCATCACGCCGTAGATGATCAGGAAGCCGCCGACATGAAACAGCAGCATCGCGACCGTATAGGTCAGCCAATGCTGCTCGCGCCGCTCGTCGACGCCGCCCGCCCAATAGATGGCGGACTCGACCGGTCGCAAGACCGGCGACAGGAAAGTGCGCTCGCCATTGAAGACGCGCGTCATGTACCAGCCGAGCGGCTTGGCGAGCGCGACGATGACGGCGCAATAGAGCAGGATCTGGATCCAGCCGATCACAGTCATGGGAGATGTCCTTGGAAGTGCCGAGGCCGGCTCAGAACCGCTCGGGCCGCAGCAGCGCGTAGGTAAGATAGATCAGGAGGCCGAGCGACACGGCGCCGGCGAGCGAGTAGTCGACGATCATGGCCCGCTCCTACAGCCGCTCGCAGGCATGGGTGTAGCCGATCGCCAAGGCGAACAGGCTGGCGGCCAGCGCCAGCATCAAGAAGTCCAGCATGGTGTTCTCCTCATGCGCGCGAGAGGCGCGCAGCGCGTGTTACGGCTAGGGCCGCGTGTATGCGCCCCCGCCTCGTCCACGGTGCCAGATGGCACTCGGTCCCATAGGTTTTCGAGACGGCGCGGCCGGCGGCGTTATAGGAATCTCATATGGGACTGCAGCGCTGGCGCCGGCGCGGGACCGCGCGTTTATGCGCCGCCTATATCTCTGGCCCGCCGCCCCTCTCGCCTTCCTACGGCCTCTGGCGCCAGATTGCCGTCCGGCCACGACGGCCATGGTTCAAGGAGCACGGGACAGCGCCATGCCGGTCACGACGGTATTCGATTTCGACGCGCCTCCGCAGATCGCACAGCGCGGCGCCGCGCTGATGGCCGAGCTGCTCGGTCAGGCCGACGGCATTTCAGCATTGTCGGCGCGCGCACGGCGCCGGACCAGGATCGATCGGATGGTTCAAGCCGGCGCGCGTGTCGATGCCGCGCTTGAGCTGATCGCACTGCAGCTGCCGAGCTGGTCGCTGCGCCGGCTGGACTATGACGACGGCGAATGGCATTGCGCGCTGTCGCAGCGGCGCGAGCTGCCCGACTGGCTCGACCACTGCGCCGAGGGACGGCACGCCGACATCGCGCTTGCTCTGCTCGAGGCAGCCGTCGAGGCGCACCGGCTCGAGGGATCCGCGACATCGTCGCATGCAAGACGCGGTTGCGAAGCCGAGCCGACGCTCGAGGAAACGATCTGCTGCGAGAATTTCTAGGGCGACGAGACAATCGGCGACACAAAAAAACGGGGCGGCCAGATCGGCCGCCCCGCATGCTTCGATCCGTTGCTTGGATCAGAAGATCTTGACCGCGCTTTCCAGCGTCTTCCAGACACCCCACGCCAGCGGCACGCCGACGAAGGCCCAGAACAGCGCGGACCTGCCGTCCAAGCCGCCCCTGCCGATGCCGAACGAGCCGTGCTGGATCGCCGACTCGTTCTTGGCGAGCTGGGCCTGGTAGCGAGCGACCTCATCCTGGCTCATGTTCCACTTTTGATCGACCGGCTTGATCAGCAGGTTGCAGATCAGGCCCGCCAGGAGCATGGCGCAGAGGATGTACATCGTCGTGTTATACAGCTGGTCGCGCGGCACGCCGGCGGCAAGCTGGAACTCGCGGATGTAGTTGACCACCACCGGACCGATGATGCCGGCGGTCGCCCAGGCCGTCAGCAGCCGGCCGTGAATGGCGCCCACGAACTGGGTGCCGAACAGGTCGGCGAGATAGGCCGGCACAGTGGCGAACCCGCCGCCATACATCGAGAGGATGATGGCAAAGGCGCCCACGAACAACAGCTTCGATCCCATCGCTGCGAAGGTCGGCGCCAGTGCATAGAGCGCGATGCCGATCAGGAAGAAGCAGTAGTAGGTGGCCTTGCGGCCGATATGGTCCGACAGCGAGGCCCAGAAGAAACGGCCGCCGATGTTGAACAACGACAGCAGGCCGGCGAAGCCTGCCGCGATGCCCGCGACGGTTGCCTTCTGCGTCGCATCGAGCTGGTTGAAGCTGACGTCGGGCAGGCCGATCAGCTTGCCGGCGAAGATCTCCTGCAGCATCGGCGAAGCCATGCCGATCACGCCGATACCTGCCGACACGTTCAAGCAGAGCACCCACCAGACCAGCCAGAACTGCGGCGTCTTGTGCGCGTTGTCGAGATGGACATGGTGCTCGGAGATCATCGCCTTCTTCACCGCAGGCGGCGTCCAGCCCTCGGGCTGCCAGCCGACCGGAGCGACGCGGTAGGCGAAGGCGCCGATCATCATGAACACGAAGTAGATCAGGCCCATCGTGACGAACGTCTCCCAGACACCCACCGAGGTCGGCGTCTTGAAGTAGTTCATGAGCAGGTTGGCCAGCGGAGCGCCGATCATTGCGCCGCCGCCGAAGCCCATGATCGCCATGCCGGTCGCCATGCCGCGGCGGTCAGGGAACCATTTCACCAGCGTCGAGACCGGCGAGATGTAGCCGAGGCCGAGACCGATGCCGCCGATGACGCCGGCGCCCAGCCACATCATCCAGAGCTGATGCACGTAAACGCCGAGCGCGGCGAACAGCAGGCCGCCGCCCCAGCAGCAGGCCGCCACGGCGCCCGCCTTGCGCGGTCCGGCCCGCTCGAGCCAGCCGCCCCAGACTGCTGCCGAGCCGCCAAGCAGCACGAAGAACAGGGTGTACATCCAGCCGAGGCTCGCGACCTTCCAATCGCAGGTGGTCGTGACCAGCTCCTGCAACAGGCTCATGTCTGGGCAGGCCTGCGTCTGCGTCACGCCGATCGCGCGCGACAGGGGCAGCCAGAACACCGAGAAGCCATAGGCCATGCCGATGCACAGATGGATGCACAGCGCCGCCGGCGGAACCAGCCAGCGATTGAAGCCCGCTTTTGCGACGGTGTGTTCACGATCGAAAATGCCCGCTTGCGGGTTCTGCAGCGTCCCCGCGCTTTCAATGGTTGCCATGCATTCCTCCCCTGCCCGTCCAACGCAACACCGTCATGTTCTGTCCCCTTGATCAGAATCGATACGCTTGCCTACCCGCTTGGCCTGCCGAACCGCTTCGCAACGCACAAACGCTCATTCTGGCCGCTGGCATAAGACCCCCTCACCCGAGGACGTATGCCGTGACCATCATTTTGCAGCGGTCCTGCTTGGCCCGATCACATGCGGGCACGACCAAACTTCCGCAACCTCCGCGGAGGCGCCTCAATTGGTGCAGAACCGAGGCAAATTGTCGATAGTAAAATGGTAATATTTGGTCGATCGTCGTGGATTGATCGCACCGCAACCAGCATGTGTTGCTATCAAACCAAAAAAATTCACGTGCAACTCACACCATCGCCACTCTCGGCTGCAGTCATCTGTCTCGCCGATACTTCGATCGACGGTGCGCCCCGCTAAGACGAACTAATCAGAATCACCCATGCAGGTGACGGCAGTCCGAACGAGATCACGTCGCTCTCGAAGATGTGAAAGAAAACAACCTCTCCTTGCCCCGCCACATCGACGCAAGCCTCGACTGAGAAGGCGGCATTGTTATGGGCGAACGCCGACCACCATGCGACGATCCGCAGCAACTCGATGGCTTGACACTTGATTTCCAGGTCTCTCGCACGAACTACTTAGTTGAGACAACCTGCAGCACGTCATGCCGCGCTGTCCGGTGGGCCAGCGACGTCATCTTCCGCCCTCTTCTCGATCAAAAACAGAACGCTGCGTTCGCCGTGGTCGACAATCTCGACCCGATCCCCGGTTTCTCGAATCAGGTTTGGAATGTCGATGACGGCCAACGGGTCAGTGCAGCGCACTTCCAGGCACTGGCCCGCCTTCAGCGACTGCAGCGCCTTGCGCGTCTTGAGCACGGGCAGTGGGCATTTCAACCCGGAAAGGTCGAGCCTGATCATCTGCGCCGCCCGAGATAGGCGATCGCGCGATCGTGAGTTCCAGAATAGGTGCGGCGCTGCAGCAACCGCGTCGTTATCGGTTCCATGTCGTACCCTCTCCGCCAAGTTCTCACGATGGAACCCGACGGTTCTCCGCCGCAACTCAATATCGCGCCAAGGCCTGAACCTCGGACAGCGGCATCGCCGCCCTCAGCATCAGTTCCGCAATCGCTGGGATGTCGTCGAGATGAGCCTGCGGCAACTCGGTTCGAACACGGACATCACAGGCAATGCCAACGATGCCGGGGTCATCCGGGAACAAGAGCGGCTTGCCATTGTCACTGCGATGCACCTCGATCCTGCGATGCGGGCCGGCCTTGTACCCTTCCACGACGACCAGGTCGACCTCGGCCATCCTGCCCAGCAGATCGGCCAGCGCGGGCTCGGGCTGGCCCCGCAACTCGTGCATCAAGGCCCATCGCGTTCCCGATGCGACCAAAACCTCCGCGGCGCCGGCCTCCCGGTGCCGCCACGAGTCCTTTCCGGGCACATCGATATCGAATCGGTGATGGGCATGCTTGACCACGGAGACGCGAAGTTCCCGCGCAATCAGATATGGAATCAGCCGCGTCAGCAGGGTTGTCTTGCCGGCGCCGCTCCAGCCGGCAAGGCCGATGACGTTCATTGCAGTCTCCAGAATGTCTCCAGCACGGCCACTGCCTGCGCGAACGCGCCGTTGGGGCGGCGCCCCTGAAGCTTTATAACCCCGGCTTTGCAATGTCATGCCGGGAGCGCTTCGCTCGGCCGGAGCGGACCGGGTTTCGGCGCGGCCAACCCGGCACTCACGCTGCGCCGCGGGACGTGATAGACCGAGTTCAGCAATGCGGAACCAGTGGCCATGACAGCGACGCCAGCGGCATCTATCCCAGCCGTCCTGCTCGCGGGCGGCCTCTCCCGCCGGATGGGCGGCGGCGACAAGCCGATGCGCCTGATCGGCGGCCAGACCATTCTGCAGCGGGTGATCGCGCGGCTGACCCCGCAATGTGGCACATTGTTCCTCAATGCCAATGGCGATCCCGCCCGCTTCGGTGGCTTCGGCCTCACGGTCGTGCCCGACAGCATCGACGGCTTTCAGGGTCCGCTGGCGGGCATCCTGGCCGGTCTCGACGTCGTGGCAGCCCGGATGCCCACCGCGCAATGGATGCTCAGCGCCGCCGCCGACTGCCCGTTCCTGCCGCCCGATCTGGTGATGCGCCTCGCCACCGCCCGCACGGCTGAGCGCGCCGATATCGCGCTGGCGGCCTCGGGTGGCCAGATTCATCCGGTGATCGGGCTGTGGCCGGTCGGCCTGCGCGACGATCTTCGCCGCGCCCTTGTCACTGAGGACATCAGAAAGGTCACCCGCTTCACGGCGCGCTATAACGTCGCCACCGTGACCTGGCCAATTCAGCCGCGCGACCCGTTCTTCAATGCCAACACGGCGGACGATCTCGCCGAAGCCGTGCGGCTCGCCGCCATGGGCGACTGAGGACGCACGATGGATGCTACGACCTCCGTCCGCCGGGCCGTACTCGCCGTCGCGGCGCTCAATCTCGGCTATTTCGGCATCGAGTTCGCGGTCGCGCTGGCGATCGGGTCGGTGTCGCTGTTCGCCGACAGCGTCGATTTCCTCGAAGATGCGTCGGTCAATCTGCTGATCGCACTGGCGCTGCGCTGGAGTGCTGCGCGGCGGGCGCAGCTCGGCAAGGTGCTGGCGCTGATCCTGCTCGCGCCCGCGCTCGCCGGGCTGTGGACCGCGGGGGAGAAGCTCTTCGTCACTCCGGTCGTGCCGGCACCGCTGCCGCTGACCGTGGCCGGCCTCGGCGCGCTGGTCGTCAATCTCGGCTGCGCATTGATCCTGGCCCGGGTCCGTGATCACCAGGGCAGCCTGACCAAGGCCGCGTTCCTGTCGGCGCGCAACGATGCGTTCGCGAACATCGCCATCGTTGCGGTCGGCCTGGTTACCGCCTTCCTGTGGCGCTCGATCTGGCCCGATCTGATCGTCGGCGTCGGCATCGCGCTGATGAACGCGGACGCCGCGCGCGAAGTGTGGGAGGCGGCGCATGAGGAGCACAAGGCCGCCAAGGCCTGAGGCGGACGGAGCACAAACGCGGCCACTCATTGCGGCGCAAACGTTCGTCCCTTTCGGCCGCTCTGCGGTGTGATTGACGGCCGACCCGGATTGATTGCAGATAGGCGGAGCGGCCGGCAGAGCCGCGAACGACCAACGGCGTGATGCCGACAGCGGTGGAGGACGGATTGCAACTCGGTTCCTTGAGGCGGGCGGCATGCGCCGCGGCAGCGCTGCTGGTCACGACGGCCGCGCACGCCGAGATCTCCGACAACGTCGTCAAGATCGGCGTGCTCAGCGACATGAACGGCCCGGCCTCGACGCCGACCGGACAGGGCTCGGTCACGGCGGCGCAGATGGCGGTGGACGATTTCGGCGGCAAGGTGCTGGACAAGCCGATCAGCGTCATCGTCGGCGATCATCAGTTGAAGCCCGACATTGGTGCTGCGATCGCGCGCCGCTGGTACGACACCGAGCAGGTCGACCTCATCGTCGACGTGCCGGTCTCCGCGGTCGGCCTCGCGGTGCAGACGATCGCCGCCGAAAAGAAGAAGCTGTTCATCACCCAGTCGACCGGCGCGGCCGATTTCCACGGCAAGTTCTGCTCGCCTTACGCGATGCAATGGGTATTCGACACTCGCGCGCTCGCCACCGGCACGGCGAAGGAAGTCGTCAAGCGGGGCGGCGACAGCTGGTTCTTCATCACCGACGACTACGCCTTCGGTCATTCACTCGAGCGCGACGCCTCGAGCGTCGTCACCGCGAACGGCGCCAAGGTCGTCGGATCGGTGCGGCCGCCGTTCGCGACGCCGGATCTCTCCTCCTTCATCCTGCAGGCACAAGCCTCCAAGGCCAAGATCATCGGCATTGCCGCAGGTCCGCCGAACAACATGAACGAGATCAAGACGGCGGCCGAGTTCGGCCTGCTCAAGGGCGGCCAGCAGATGGCGGCGCTGCTGGCGCTGATCACCGACATCCATTCGCTCGGCCTGCCCGCGGCGCAGGGCCTGCTGCTGACCACCTCGTTCTACTGGGACATGGACGACAAGACACGCGAATGGTCGAAGCGCTATTTCGCCAAGATGAACCGGATGCCGACGATGTGGCAGGCCGGCGTCTACTCCGCCGTCACGCACTATCTGAACGCCATCAAGGCCGCCGGCAGCGACGATCCGCTCGCGGTGGCCGCGAAGATGCGGGAGACACCGGTCGAGGACTTCTTCGCCCGCAATGGCAAGCTCCGCGCCGACAATCTGATGGTGCACGACCTCGTGCTGGCGCAGGTCAAGTCGCCGGAGGAAAGCAAATATCCGTGGGACTATTACAAGATCCTCGCGACCATCAAGGGCGAGGATGCGTTCGGGCCGCCAGATCCGGCGTGCCCGATGAAATAGGCGAGTAGCGATACGAAATTTGATTCTCCCTATTCGCTACTCCCTATTCGCCATTCGCCCCCCTCATTTCGCCACGCCGATCTCGCGGAAATATCTCAGCACACCCGGGTGGATGAGATCGAGACTTGGCGCCGCCGCCACGGTGTTGGCGGCGGTGGTTTCGCAGGCCTGCGCCAGCGCTGTGCAGAGCGCGGCTTCCGCGCCATGCAGCGTCTTGGCCAGGCGGTAGGCGACGTCGTCGGGCAGGCTCTCGCGCGTCAGCACGTAGCTCCACGAGCCGATCGAGGCGATGGCTTCGCTCTGGCCGGGATAGCTGTTCGGCGGCACGGTGAGCAGCTTCAGGAAGCTGTGCTTCGCCCTGATCTGCGCAATCTCCTCGGCCGAGGGCGCGATGAAGCGCGCGCCGCCCGGTGCCTTGGCCATGGCGTGGAACCCAGGCCAGCCCGTGCCGGCGCCCCAGAGCGCCACGGCGCGGCCGTCCTGCACCATGGCCGGCCCATCGCCGGCACGATCGAGGTAGATCGCCTCAAAATCCTCGTCCTGCTTCAGGCCGAGCCCATCGAGCATGTAGCGCGACATGATCGGCAGGCCCGAGCCCTTGGCGCCGAACACGACCGCATGGCCGACGAGATCGCGGATGCTGCGATACGCGCTGTCTTGGCGCACGACGAACAGGCCCGGGCTGGAGAAAATCGCGGTCAGGATCTTGAGCCGGGTCTTCGGGCGCTCGATGCCCATGAAGGCCTGATAGGCCGGCTCGCCGGCCACCAGGCCGAGATCGAGCTCCCCTTGCTCGAGCAGCGGAATGTTCTCGTTGCTGCCCATGGTATTGCGCGGAAGAATTTTCAACTGAGCATCGGCGTCGTTCATGGCCTTGTGGTTCATAGCCTTCGCGAAGGCCTCGCCGTAGACCGGGAAGCCGCCGCCGGGCGTCGCCGTCCCGAGGCTGAGCGCGAGCGTGCTGATGGCGTGTCCTCCCTGCTGCGCTGCGGCGGCCGAGGCGAGCAGCGCGACGGCAAGGCCGAGCCATGGCAATCGCTTCATCGGCCGGCCTTTCCGTACCTGCACGTCCACCACGCTTGTATGCAAGCGAGCCGATCTATGGAAGCATGGCGCCCACGACAACGACAAGAGCTTGGGGAGGAACGAGATGAAGTTGGTGCGTGCGATCCTGGTCGGCCTCGTGGCCACCATAGGCCTGATGCAGCCGGCCGCGGCAGCCTATCCGGACCGTCCGGTGCGCTGGCTGATCGGCTTTTCCCCCGGCGGGCCGGTCGACATCGTCGCCCGCATCATGGCGCAATGGCTGTCCGACCGCTACGGGCAGCAATTCGTGGTCGAGAACCGCACCGGTTCGGGCGGCAACATCGCCGCGGCGGCAGCGATCAACTCACCGCCCGACGGCTATACGCTGCTGTTCGTCGCGCCGAACAACGCGATCAGCACCTCGCTGTACAAGAAGCTGCCCTACGATTTCATCCGCGACACCGTGCCGGTCGCCAGCATCATGCAACTCACCAACATGCTGGTGGTCAGCAACGACCTGCCGGCCAAGACGGTGAAGGAGTTCATCGACTACTGCCTCGCCAATCCCGGCAAGATCGCGTTCGCCTCGTCCGGCAACGGCACCTCGGTGCACATGGCGGCCGAACTGTTCAAGGCGATGACGAAATGCGACATGCTGCACGTGCCGTATCGCGGCTCGGCGCTGGCGTTCCCGGACATCATCTCCAACAAGGTGCAGCTGATCTTCGACAATCTGCCGACGGCGCTGGAGCAGTCCCGCGGTGGCAGCGTCCGCGCGCTCGGCGTCACCTCGCCGCAACGCTGGCCGACGGTGCCCGAGGTGCCGGCGATCGCGGAGACCATCCCGGGCTACGAATCGGTCGGCTTCTACGGCATTTCCGCGCCAAAGGGCACGCCGCCCGAAATCGTCGAGATCCTCAACAAGGCCGTCGGCGAGGCGCTGAAGGATCCCAAACTGGTGGCGCGGCTGGTTGAGACCGGCGGCATCCCGCGCGCCATGACCCCGGCCGAGTTCGGCAAACTGGTGGTCGACGAGACCGAGAAATGGCGCAAGGTGGTGGAATTCGCCGGCGTCTCGGTGGACTAGCCCCGCTGAACATCCGGACGGCGGCCGGCGGCAAGCCCAGGAGGTCCGTCGCCCGGCAAGACGATCCGGCTGCAGCATTGCCGGATCGCCGCCGGGGCTGTAAACGAAGCCCCGCACCGTCGCCGTGTCGCTCGCGCGCCGGACAGGCCCGTTCCTGCCCGCCGCCCCCGAGCCCTCCGCGCCGCGGGGCCTGTAGCTCAATGGTTAGAGCCGGCCGCTCATAACGGTCTGGTTGCAGGTTCGAGTCCTGCCGGGCCCACCAGGCAAATCAAGCACTTACACAAACCCCAAA